>CAYLLN010000067.1:0-41314 GCA_964384375.1 uncultured Pirellulaceae bacterium | reverse complement strand
GAATCATAATCTCATGCATCCTTTGCGAATTGATCGAAGAACTGCATTGTGCATGAGCGGCAGTGAAATGCACCATGCCCACGCGGTGCATTTCGTTTCACTCATGCACCCTACACGCGTGCTTGGGCTGCTAGCGGCCGCAGTCTTTTCGCTCTGGGCAAACTTTGCCAGCGCCCAGCCCGCTGCGGCGCAGGTTCCCTATCGCGTCATCTATCCCGAGGCTCGTGAGATCTCCGTTCGCGAACCAGTGCAGCTTGCTCCGGTGATGCTGCCACCGAGCAGCCCGCCTCCGACCGTCGCTTCGCCCGAGAACCTGCGCGAGTCCAGCCGCGACATTCCGCTCGACGAGGCGATTCGGATTGCACTCGAAAATGACCGCGTCATCCGTGTCCTGGCCGGTGTGACCGCGGTGAACAGCGGCCGCACGATCTACGACGTGGCCATTGCGAACACTCAGATCGATCAGGCCCAGGCGCGCTTCGATCCGGCGATCACGATCGAGAATAACTGGGACCATTTCGAGTTGCCGACCGCGTTTCCCGATCCGGGCGATCCGACGCAGACGATCCTCGGCGGCCTGACGACGAATCAGTACCGCCTGAATGCGGCACTCACGAAGGATAACCCGTTTGGCGGGCAGTTCCGCGTCGGCGCGAGCGCCACGCAGGGCTTTTTCAAGCCGGGTGTTTTTCCGCTCAATCCAGAAACGAACTCGTCGGCGGACCTGGGCTATACGCAGCCGCTCTTACAGGGCTTCGGTCGGCGGGCGAACCTTGCGCCGATTGTGCTGGCTCGTATCGATACGGAGCGATCGTTCTTTCAGCTCAAAGATGCCGTGCAGGAGCAAGTGCGCGGCGTGATCGAAGCGTACTGGAGCCTGGTCAACGCCCGAATCGACGTCTGGGCAACCGAGCGGCAGATCGCGCAGGCGGAGTTTGCGTATCAGTTCGCCTTGCAGCGGTTTCGGTTCGGGCTGCGAAACGGGTCGGATCAGGCGCAGGCCCGCACGTCGCTAGCCAACTTTCGGGCGAGTCTGATCACCGCTCGCAACAATGCGATTCAACGGGAGGCGGCGCTGCGGAACATCCTCGGCCTGCCGCCGTGGGATCAATCGCTCCTGGTGCCCACAACCGAGCCGACAGTCGCCCATTTCCTGCCCGATTGGCAGATGCTGACTGACCTGGCTGCACAACAGCGGCCGGACCTCATCGAACTGAAACTCATTTTGGAAGCGGACCAGCAGCAGCTCATCATCGCGAACAACAACGCGTTGCCACGACTGGATGCGGCGGGCCTCTATCGTTGGAACGGCCTGGAAGGGGAAATGCCCAACGGGAACCGCGTCTCGACCGCTCCAGGACAATTCAGCGACTGGACACTCGGCGTCAATTTCTCCGTGCCGATTGGCCTCCGGCAAGGGCGAGCGCAGCTACGCCAGCGGGAGCTGATCCTGGCTCGCGATCAGGCGAACCTCGATCAGGGGCTGCATGCCGCGTCGCACAATCTGGCGACGACCGTCCGGAGCTTGGAGCAGGCGTATCAGCAGTATCTTGCGTTCAAGGAAGCCCGCGAAGCAGCCGCCGAGAACCTCGTCATTCAGGACCGGATCTTCCAGGGGGAATTCGAAGCGTCGTTCAGCTACCTGAACGTGCTTCTGGCAATCACTGACTGGGGGAATGCGATTCGCAACGAAGCGAGTGCCGTCACGAACTACAACACGCTCCTCGCGGAACTGGAACGCCAGTCGGGAACGATCCTCGAAACGCACGGCATACGCTTCTACGAAGAGCGGTACGGCTCGATCGGGCCACTTGGCCGACTGCATCCGGGCGTTTGCTATCCACAGTCGAGCCCGCCCACGCCCAATGCCGATCGCTATCCTCCCGGCAATCGGCCTGCCGAGGAATTCTTTAACCTGAAGGAGCCGGTCGAACCGCCGGCATTGCGAGCGGAGCCCATTCCGCCCCCAGCACCGATGCCCCCCGCGCCAATGCCGCCGCTGGGCCCGGCGCGGATTGAACCGGTGCTGCCGCCGCGATAACGAATCAAAGCCCCGACCAGCGGTCGGGGTGAACGAAGATGGAGGTCAATCCGGTTGTGCACCCTGACCAGTGGTCAGGGCTTTGAATACCTGCGACGACAGGACGAATACTACCGCCAGCGGAAGATGCGCAGGGCAACCGCGAACGTGATGACCGTGTAGGCAGTCAGAATCGCCAGTTGCGACCAGAGCGCTGAGAGTGACTCCCCTTCGAGCATGATGCCGCGGAGGGCCTGGTTCAGCGCCGTCAGCGGCAGCAGATTGATCAGCGGCTGGATTTCCTGCGGGAACCGCTCGGACGAGAAGAAGACGCCCGAGAGAATCCACATCGGCAGCATGACAAGGTTCATGAGGCCGGAAACCGTTTCGATCGTCTGTACCCGGCTGGCGACCAAGAGCCCAATGCCGGCAAAAGCCGCCCCGCCGAGGAGCGTCACGACGGCCAGATTGAGATAGCTCCCCTGCGTGCGGATGCCGAACACGAGGTAGCCGAAGAGGAGCAGGATGACGATGTCGGCCAGCGTGAACATGAGCCGGCTGATCATCACCGAGAGCAGGAAATCGCTGCGACGCATCGGCGTGGCGAGAAACCGCTTGAGCAGCTTTCGGACCCGCATATCGACGACGACAAAGCCGACACCCCACATGCCGCCCCCCATGAGCCCCATGCCGATCATGCCGGGGAGCAGGAAGTCGATGTATCGGCTGCCGGGCTGGTCGAGGTGTTTGACTTCGGGTGACGGGCTTTTTGCGTTAGATTTTTCCGCGCGCAGCAGCACCGCTTCAACCGCATACCGCGCCAGACGGCTCTCGGCCCGTCGCGGCTCGTCCCAAAAGCGATACGCCTCGGTGGAATCGGCCGGCGCAACTTCGATCACCAGTTCCGTCTTGCCGGCTTGCAAGCGCTTTCGCCAGTCTTCGGTAGGCGAGACGGTGAGTTTGAAGCGGTTGTCGGATTCGAGCAGCTTGCGCAACTGCTCGATCGACTCAGGGGACTGACGTCCCCCGCTCGCCTGCCCGCCAGAGCCCTCCACAAGATCCACCGCGATCTGTTCCTGCGGATTGTCGCGGAACGCGATCCCCAGAGACATCATCATCAGGATCGGGAAGCCATAGACCCAGAAGATGGCCGCCGGCTCGCGCAAGAAGAGCCGCACGCGGGCCAGCGTCAATTGCCACACGGGCCACTCACGCAGGCTGGCCATCGGCGGTCTCCTCGGCGGCGTCGGGATCGAGATGGCGGCCGGTCAGCGACACGAACACGTCCTCCAGCGTCGCATGCCGCGTTGTCAGGTTCGCCAGCGGCCGATGTGTCGTTTGCAGAAGCTGCAATACCGCTGGCAGGGCCACGTGCGGCTGCTCGACCGCCAAGCTATAGGTTCCAGCGTCACACCGGGCCGAGCGGACGGAAGGCAATCGAGCGAGATCGGCGTCGGCAAGCGGCGCGGAACCATCGGCCAGAGAAAACGCCACGATGTTCTCCCCGCCGAGCTTGGCGATCAGCTCCGCCGGAGTTCCCAGCGCGATCACTTGTCCGTGATCGACGACCGCCACCCGGTCGCAGAGCCGCTCGGCTTCATCCATATAGTGCGTGGTAAGCATCACCGTCCGGCCACCGCTCCGGAAGTTCCGGATCACTTCCCAAAGCTGCCGCCGCGATTGTGGATCGAGGCCGGTCGTCGGCTCGTCGAGAAACAGGAGCTTCGGATCGCCGACGAGGGCACAAGCCACCGCGAGCCGCTGCTTCTGCCCCCCGGAGAGTTTGACGAAGTGCGAGTTGGCCTTTTCCTCGAGCGATACGCGGGCGATCGCTTCGTCGGGCGTGATTCCTTGACGATAGAAACTGCGGAACATCGCCAGCGTCTCGCGGACGGTCAGCTTGTCGGCCAGCCGCGTCTCTTGCAGCGAGATGCCGATCTGTTCGCGAATCTCGCGGTCATCGCGCCCCCAGCGGTAGCCGAGAATTTGCACGTCGCCGCTGGTGGCATCGAGCAGTCCTTCAAGGATTTCGAGCGTCGTCGTTTTGCCCGCTCCGTTGGGACCAAGCAAGCCGAAGCACTCCCCCTCTTCCACGACCAGATCCAATCCCCGCACCGCCTCGACGGGGGGCCGGCCGTCGTAGCGCTTGACGAGTTGCCGGCACTCGATGGCGTGGGGCATGGACGAGATTCTGGCGCGGAGAGGGGTGGAAATGGTCTGATCACGATACGCCCCCGGGGAGGGACCGACAATTGGGGCCGCCAGCAGGTTCGCGCGAGCAGCATCTTGCTCCTGCCAGCATGCATCGCCCACTGTTTTCCGAAGGCGGGCGCTCTGGTAACACCACGCGAACCTGCTGGCACGACGGCCGTCGAACTTGCGGCATTCCGCCTCAGGTTTCGTCCGCGAAGTGCCGTAAGTGGCACTACACGCGTGACCGGCAAAGTCGCCGCAGTTTCGCGCGTCTCCTCGTTTGGGAAAGTTTGTCATCATGGGTGCTGTCACTGCTCGCACGCTGAAGCTCGAAAGCCTCGAATCGCGCCTGCCGCTGGCGGCGGAACTCACTGCCGATGGCATCTTGAACGTTGTGGGCACCAAGAAGAGCGACCGGATCAGCGTGGTGGTTGATGACACCGATGTGCTCGTGAAGGTCAACAAGCAGTCGCACACTTTCGCTCTGGCGTCGATCACGTACGTGAATGTGAACGGCCTGAAAGGGAACGACCGGATTGCGATTGACGGGGCGATCACGCTGCCGGCGAGCTTGCTCGGCGGGGCGGGGAACGACTGGATCAGCGGCGGCAGCGGGAAGGAATACATCGACGGCGGCAAGGGGAACGACCGCCTCGACGGCGGCACCGGCGACGACCAGATGTTCGGCGGCAGCGGCAACGACCGGCTGTTTGGCGATGTCGGGATGGACCTGTTGCGCGGCGGTACCGGCAACGATTGGCTCATCGGCTGGGACGGCGACGACGTGATGGGGGGCGATGCCGGCAACGACCACCTCTACGGCAACGACGGGAACGATCAAGGCTGGGCTGGCGGCGGCAACGACCAGTGCTTTGGCGGCGCAGACGACGACACCTTCTACGGCGGCGGCGGCAACGATCTGCTCTACGGTGAAGATGGCGACGACTCGCTGTCCGGCGAGTGGGGGCTGGATCAGTGCCACGGCGGCGATGGGAACGACACGCTCCTCGGCGGCGAGGGGAGCGACCTCATGAATGGCGGCGACGGCGACGACCTGTGCGACGACAACCAAGGATACAACCGCATCGTCAGCGGTTCATCGGTGAACCTCGGCGTGGAATTGCTCGCCACCTTGAGCAATTCGTCGGGTGTGACCGGCGTGGCCAAGTATGAGTTCGAAGCCGACGACGAAGATGGCGCGGAACTGGAACTCGAAATCGAGATCGAAGGAGCGACACCCGATGCGGTTCTCGACGTAACCATCGACGGCATCCTCGTTGGCACGATCACCGTCGATTCGCTCGGCGCTGGCAAGCTGAAGCTGACGACCGATGAGGACGACGACGGAGAAGGGGTGGAAACGCTCCTGCCGGAGGGACTCGTGATTCACGCCGGTTCGAGTGTGCTCGTGGGGACGGACATCACGGGGACGTTTGCGTAGCTCACCTCCTGCCCCGCGCACGGACGCTTTGCTATTCTGGCGGCGAAGAAACCCTCCTTGGTCCCGCCGGATCGATGGCTGAATATCCCAAGATCGCGCAGCTCAAGTCGGTGGCCGCACTGCGCGACCGGCTGGAGGAACTCGGCCTCGAACTGCCGATCGACGACGCGATCCTCACCGCCGAGCAAGGCTCGCCGCTCGCTCGGCCGATTGATCTCGGCCCACTGCGTTGCGGCAACCGGTGGTGCATTCATCCGATGGAGGGCTGGGACGCCAACCGCGACGGTTCGCCGAGCGAGCTCACGCTGCGGCGCTGGCGGAACTTCGGCTTAAGCGGCGCAAAGCTTATCTGGGGAGGCGAAGCAGCCGCGGTGCAGCCCGATGGGAGAGCGAACCCGAATCAGACTCTGGCGATCGCATCAAACAAGCCTGGCCTCACCGCACTACTCCACGAATGCCGCTCGGCTCACGAGCAGGCGTTTGGCACGACCAGTGATTTCGTCGTCGGATTGCAACTCACACACTCCGGCCGGTTCTGTCGTCCCAACGGCAACCGACTGGAGCCGCGAATCGCCTATCATCATCCGCTCCTCGATGCAAAGTTTGGCATTCGGCCGGACGATGATTCGGTCGTTTGGACCGACGACGATTTGGAGCGGCTGATTGACGCATATGTCGCTGCGGCCGGGATGGCTCGCGACGTCGGCTTTCAATTCGTCGATGTGAAGGCTTGCCACGGCTACTTGCTGCACGAGTTTCTGAGTGCTCGCATGCGGCCGGGGCGCTTCGGCGGCGACTTCAACGGTCGCACGCGGCTCCTCTTCACAATCATCGGCCGCATTCGTGACGAGTTTCCCGATCTGCCGGTGCTCGTGCGTCTGAGCGTCTTCGACACGCTGCCGTACCAGACCAGCCGCGAGGTCGGCCAGCCGATGCCGTGCGACCTGCCGTATCGTTTCGGCTTCGGTGTGAACGAGTCTCAGCCGCTCGATTATGACTTGGCCGAAGGGATTGAGCTGCTTCGGCGGCTCCAGGCGGCGGGCGTGGTCGCGGCCAACATCAGTTGCGGCAGTCCTTATTACAATCCGCACATCCAACGGCCGGCCATTTTTCCACCGAGCGACGGCTATCAACCCCCCGAGGATCCGCTCGTCGGCGTCGTGCGGCAGATTCAAGCTGCCCGCGCGTGCAAGGCGGCTGTGCCGGAACTGCCCATGGTCGGCACGGGCTACACCTACCTGCAAGACTATGTGCCACATGTCGCGCAGGCAGTCGTCCGTGCCGGCTGGATCGACCTGGTCGGCCTGGGGCGGATGGTCCTGTCTTATCCCGAACTGCCGGCCGAGACGCTCGTTCGCGGCACCACCGAACGCAAGAAAGTCTGTCGCACGTTCAGCGACTGCACGACGGCCCCACGCAACCATCTCGCCAGCGGCTGTTACCCGCTCGATCCGTTCTACAAGCAGCGGCCGGAGGCGGAGGAAGTGAAGCGGATCAAGTCGGAGATCAAGAAGTGACTTGGCCTGTGCCAGAAATGGTGCCGGCCGGCCGTTGACTCCTGACTTGCCCGACTTCACTTGTTCTGCTAACTGTTCGCGGCCGAAACTCCCGGATTGCGGCCTCATTGCCGGCGTGGGTTCGGTCGATACTTGTCGATGCGGCCCGTTCTGGGCTGAAGTTTGCCCCTGTCACCAGCCAGAAACGTTACCGCGGAGCCGGGCACGGATGCTAGCACGCCCCGTTACAAGCCAACTTGCTTGCGCGCTCGCCGCTTGGCTGGCGATCGCGGGTGCCGGCTGCCGGGCGTTTCGGTGCAAGCAGGTCTCGGACGAGTCGATTGCAGAGGCCCGCCAGCTTTCGCTGCAAGGGATGTCGGCTCGCCAGCGGGGACGCTGGGAGCAGGCCGAGACGCTCTATGCCGAGGCGGTGTTGAAGTGTCCGCGTGACGAGCGGGCCCGCTGTGGCTATGCGGAATCGCTCTGGCAGCGCGGGGCCCAGGCCGAGGCAGTCGCTCACATGGAAGAGGCGGTTCGCCTGTCGGGGCACGATCCCGAGCGGGTCGTGCAGCTGGGCGAAATGTACCTCGCCCGCGGCGAACTGGGCCGAGCCGGGCAGCAAGCCGAGCGAGCGGTGGCCGCCAACACACAGCTTGCCGGAGCGTGGGCCTTGCGAGGCAAGGTGCTTGCGGCGCAGGGAAGCCGGACGGACGCTCTTGCCAGCTTTCATCGGGCGCTCAGACTACAGGGGCAGTATCCCGAAGTGCAGCTCGCAGTCGCGGAAATCTACAGCCAGCAGAACCGGCCGCAGCTGGCCTTGGCCACGCTGCAGTCGCTGGGCGATAGCTTCCCGCCCGAGCAGACGCCGGTCGAAGTGCTGATTCAGGAAGGGCTGGCCCTGAGGCAGCTTGGCCGCAATGCCGAAGCGGCGCGATCGCTTGCTCAGGCTGCCGAGCGCGGCAATCCATCGGCCGACTTGCTCTACGAACTGGGCCGCACGCAGCTTTCCGCCGGCGATGCAACTGCGGCTCGCCTGGCACTTGCGGCAGCACTCGAGCGAGATCCAGCTCACGCAGGCGCTCAGGCACTTCGCAACGAACTGGCCGCCGGCGAGATCACGCTCACCGCGGCGATGCGCTAGATCGAGCCACCGAGTTCACGCCGCAGTCGGCAGAGAACGGCATTCGATCACACGGCTGACTCGCCCCTGGTTTGATTCCCGCGTGGCACACACGGCCGCAGCCGCGGCATCGCGGAAGCTCCCGACCAGCCGCCAGCCGTGTGGCAAGTCGGCGTCCTGCACCTGCACCCGAAACTGGCGGGCGATCCCGCCAGGGCACGCGGCCGATCGCACGGCCGAGCCCGCCAAGTCATCGTCTTCCCGCATCGCTTGCACTCCCAATCCATGCCGCCCGCTCGCGGATAATCGAGTAGGATCGGCGGAGGTAAGTCGGTGGCTTGAGGAATTACAGCGGCAATGGGTCACTTCAGGAAGTCCGGCAAGTAACTGCCACCGCCCGACTCCTGCTCGCGAGCCTTTTGCTCAGTTGCACGTTGCTCCGCTTCAGCAGCACGCAGTGACAGATAGGAACCACTGGCCAGGCGATCTTCCTTTCCATTGCCGGCCAGAATGATGATGGCCGACTCGGCGAGCAACCCCTTGTCGGCCACGTTGATACCGTAGCACCGTGTCTGACACAGCCCGCAGCCGACACACTTCTCGGCCAGCACGACCGGCGCGACAAAGCCGCTCTCCTCGACGGGGTTCCCCTCGGCATCAACCTCCGTCCGCACGCGCGTGAACTCGATCGCATGGTAACCCGCATGATGGCACTCATCGACGCATAGTTGGCACGCCTCACGACCGGCATGTGGCAGGCACGTCTGCAGATTTACCTCCGCCAGCCCGATGCGGCAGACCTTCTTTTCTTCGAGCGGAATCGCGCGGATCGCTCCCGTTGGGCAGACTTGCCCGCAGGCGTTGCAGCTCGATTCGCAGCCCGCCCAGTCGGCCGCGACGTGCGGTGTCCATAGTCCCTCGAATCCCTGCTGAAAGCCGAGGGCGTGCAGCACGTCGTTCGGACACGCCTTGAAGCACTCGCCGCAGCGGATGCACGCCTGCAGGAATTGCTGCTCGGGCAAGCTGCCGGGAGGGCGAACGGGTCGCCAGCCTTGCGGATCGTCGAGGCCCGCGCCGCTGACCGACGCCGTCCCGGCGAGCGAGAGTCCGCCGATCACGCCGGCCGCCAGCCCCGCTCCGGTCGAAAGGAAACCGCGGCGGCCGAGCGGCGTTTCGCCCGTGGGAGGGTCTTCGATCTGCTTGAGCTGCACGGTGTTCCAGCGCTCGACGAACTTGATCGCGTGCGTGGGGCAGACACCGCCGCACGTCTGGCAGAGCGTGCAGTCGGTCGTGCGCGTTGTGAAGTCGGCTTTGATCGCGTCGAACGGGCAAATCTCCACGCACTTGTTGCAGTGGATGCAGGTGTCTTCGACCTTCCGCTCGCTCACTCGGAACAAGTTGCCGAGAGAGAAAACGGCCCCACTCGGACAGACGTACTTGCACCAGAATCGCGGCTTGAAAATGCCCAGCCCTAGCACGGCAAAGAACAGACCGATCGACAGCCAGTGTCCGGCGTGCATCGGCGGCACGAGGTGCCAGCCGCGGAGCGAACCCGTTTGCAGCGGCGCGAGCGTGAACAGCATCCCGCGCGTGATCACGGGAATCGCTGCGACAAAGCCGCTGACAAGCACGCCGCAGAGGGCCGCGACCATCGTCGCCAGGAGCACGTAGTATTTGAGATGGACCCACCAGCCGTCGTCGGGAACTTGCAGCTTCTTCAGCCGCTTGCCGCCCACTTTCGCCAGCGACCAGTCGAACAGGTCAATGAGCGTTCCCAGCGGGCACAGGTAGCCGCAAAACCCGCGCGGCACGAGCACGCACACCGCCAGGATGATCCCGGCACTCGCCAGCGACCAAATCCACGAGCGACTGGCGACGGCAGTTGAGAGGCTGACGAGCGGATCGATCGATAGAAACAATTCGGCAGCAAGCTGCTCCTTGCGGGCGAGTTCTGCGGTGTAGTGAGCCGGCCATGCACCGGGCGGATCTTCGCGAAGCATCCAAGGACCGGGCGCGAGCCCCTCGAGTGGCAACTCGGCCGCGGTTGTTAGCACCAGTTCCTTCGGGCCAGCCGCGGTGACGCGAAACTCGCCTGCGTAGCCAGCAACTGGATCGTCAGCCGAGGCGAGCGTGGCATCCACCAGATGCAGCGTCTGGCCGACGCGAGGCAAGTCGCCGGGCGGCTGGGCAATGGAAAGTCTGACCTGGCGAGCGGGGTGTGTAAGCTCCCCGATGGTGCTTGCCGGCAGTGTCTCGGTCGCCACCCAGTTCTCCCACGTCCGCGCCGGCCGGGCCGAATAGGGCCAACAGACATAGAAAAAGAGGACGAGGAACAGAGCGAAGCAGATTCCCTGCACGGTGCGTCGCGCCGGCGCGCTGGCCCACGTCGGCCCGGCCCACTTCAGCCAGCGTCGCACGAGCCCCGGCTTCCCCGTGACGAGATCGGAGAACAGGAACGCCGGCAGCACCTTCCGCGCCCCGCGCGTGAGCCATCGGACGGGCGTTTGGATCACGCCCGCTTTGGCTTTGCGGAGGAAGGGGACGAAGATGTCGAGGCGCATCATGTGTGCTCAGTCGTCCGAAGGTGCTGCAGTTTTCACGACGGGCGTTTCCCAGCCGTCATAGTCGCCGCCGTGCAGTTCTGCGAGCTCCGTTAGCTCGAGAGTTACTGCGTTGATGGAGTCCCAGTCCACAAAGTCGATGCGTTCTAGCACAATGCCATGAACCTTCGATCCATCACGTCCATCGGTCGATTTTTCGATCTTGATCGAAAACCTTTTGTCCGCAACTGACGCCTTGAAGTTGGTTCTGCCAGTTTCGGAATCAAAATAGATCCAGTGCGTGACTGGCCGGGACTTGCGCAGCTCATCGCCATGTTTTTCTAATTGCTCGACAACATGCAGGTTCTTGATCCGACGCCACTCGCGCGGCGATGGATAGAGTCCGCTTAGATACTGGTTCCAATCGGGATCGAAATCCGTCCCCGCTTCCCACGCATAACCGGGAAATTGATCCATCGCGCGACCGGCAATCGTTTCGACGTTATCTGGTGAAGAACCGTACCAATAAAAAGTTCTCCGACCATCCGTGCTGATTCGTCCGACGAGGCAACCGCCATTCGATTCAACAATGGCGTCCTTTAACACCGATTCAATCGCCTTGAGTGGCTCGAAGTCCTCATTGCCCGGCAAGCCGTCATCACGTGGATGATTCAATCGCACATCTACCCATATCATCCACGGACGGCTTGAGTCGGGGATGCTTTCGCGAATGCCAACGTCAAGAAAGACGGAGGCAACCTTGTCGTCGATCTTGCAGAAGTAGAACTCCCAGTGATCTGACATCGTGAACTACTTCCTGCCGATCAACTTCCGCCTGGCGAGCAATACAACCGTGGGTTGCTTGACATGCACAGTGGTTACTTCCCGAGCGCCTTCGCCGTCGCATTCACAATCGCTTCCGAGGTGATCGTCGCATTGCTCGTCGTGTCGATCCCTTTCACGCTTTGCTTTGCGATGATCTTGGCGGGTGTGTCGGTGAGCGCGGAATAGAATTGCTTCTCTCTGTGATTGGTCACGCGGACCGACGTGATTTTGCCCCCGGCGACGGCGACGCCCACTTCGACCGGACCCTCGTATCCTTGGCTCGCCGCCTGGTACGTCCCGTCGGCCACCTTCGACAGGTCGAACAGCTCGAAGTGCTTGATCGCGGCAATGTTGGCATTGGCCCGGTCGTGAAACCGCTTCACGCGGCCCCCTTGCGGACCCGACGTATCGACGGTCAGCACCTTCTCGTAGTACTTGAGGGCGTCCTTGTAGCGTCCCGCCACGCGGCAGGCGTCACCGGCGTAGAGCCAGGCGTGTTCCGGGGCGCTCTTCGCGCTCGCCTCGCAAATCTTCACCGCCTGGTCGGTCTGCCCCATGTCGGCCATCAGCTTCACTTGAAAAAACGTCGGCGGGGCCTTCGCCAACAGCTTGACCGCTTCGTCGCGAAAGCCCATCCGCCAGTAGCACTCGGCCAAGAGGGGCGTTTCGCGGTGGAACTTGCCGGGATTTTTCTCGACCCCTGCCGCCCGCAGCCAGAACGCGGCCCGTGGGTAATCCTCCAAGAGGTCGTGATACATGTGGCCGAGCTTGTTGATGATCCGCTGCAGCGTCGCCGGATCGTCCTTGTGCCGTTCGAGCAAGTGGTGCATCAGCTTCGTCCCTTCGCGCCAGCGATTGGGATTCGGGTGAATGATGTCCCACATGTATTGCCCCATGTTCTTCTGGTTGTTCCAACCTTTCTCGGGCGGCGGCTCGGGCCAGTCGAGATCGAGCGACTGTGGATAGTTGAGTTGTGTCGCTTCGTACCAATCGGGCTGCTTGCGCCCTTCGCGATCGATCAGAGCGTCGAGATCGGCCCGTGTGCCGCCGCGCCCTGTTTGTCCTGCTGACGAAGTGCCGGGCCGCGAGCGACTGAACGTGGAGGAGTCGGTGTTTTTGGAACCCGCCGAACTGCTGGCCTTGGTGGGTGCATCAGCTACAGCGGCAAGCACTTCGCGTTTGCCGCCGCTCGTGATCGCCTTGATGCTGGAGAGTGGATACGACCGCTTGAGCGTGACTCCGCTCACCGTGACGTTCATCACGACCGTTTTCGCATCGCGGGAAACGATCTCCCCCTGGACCTTTGCGCCACTCGCCAGCTCCACGACATCTACCGCGGCAGCCGAGTTGGCAACGATCAGCAATAAGAGGAGCACGCCGATCGCGATCGCCAGCGCGACGAGTGCATGCAGGTGCGGACGATGCGAGTGGGGAAGGAAGGTGCGGTGCATGGTTTAGGCCTCCCGCTCGTCGCGAGCTTCGGGAAATCCAGGGGTTCGCCACGATCGGCCGTCCTTCGCAATCAGGAGCGCATCGACCCCCGGCAAGCGAGTGACCAGGCTGATCGTCGCTTCGCTGCCGAGGACCATGGCGGCGGTACTCAGTGAGTCGGCTTGCATGGCCGTCGGGGCGACAATCGTGGCACTCGCCAGTTCTTGCGGCGAGGCTCCCGTGCGTGGGTCGAAGATGTGGTTCGTGCGGAAGTCGGCCGTGAAGGTTGTCTCGTAATCTCCCGATGTGGCAAGCGACCGGCCGTCGAGCGCTGCCAAGGCGGCGTAGGCATCGGCCGCTCGCGGGTGCTGAATCCCGACGGTCCACGGCTGGCCGTTCTGCTTTGTGCCAACCGAGCCAACCTCTCCCGTATTCAGAATCGCTTGCCGCACGCCGTGACGGACGAGAGCCTGCCGGGCCTTGTCTGCCGCGAAACCCTGCGCGATTCCATTGAGCGTAATGGCCATGCCGTCGCCGTGAAGGCGAACTTGTTGGCGCGAGACTTCGACCTGTCGCCAGTCAATCTTGCGGCTCGCGGCAGCGATCTCTTGCTCGCTGGGAACACGGCCCTGCTTCTTCGCGGTGGCATACAGCTCCCAGAGCGGCTGGACGGTGATGTCGAGCGCGCCCTCGGTCTGGGCGGCAGTTCGCTGTGCCGTTTGCAGAACTTCGACCAAATGCGGATGTGGCCGATCGAGGATGCCGGTCCGGTTAAGCTGGCAGATTTGGCTGTCTGGTCGATACAGGCTCATCACCTGCTCGACGAGTTCTAGTTCGGCGAACGCAGCCGCAAGCGATTCGTTCGCATCGTCCTTTGGCAAGCCGAGCACCGTCATCGAGACATCGGACCCTAATGCCCAAGACGTGCGAGTGACGGGCGGATACTCGCCCGCACTTGCGGTTAAACCACGCTCACGCGACCGATACCAAGCAGCAGCACCACCCGCGGCCGCTGCAGAGCCGAGCGTCCACAGAATCGCCTTGCGGCGAGAAACAATTGGCATATCAAGGCCTCACTGGCTGGCTGGTAGTGCGGCACGCATGTCTCGTGACGGAGCAGCACGCACGTCTGGCTGGCTTCGCACGCAGGCGAGTTGTCCGTATGTCCGGCACGGCCCAAATTACCATGATGCGCAGGTCGTGTCATGAATTGATGTGGACGGCCAAATTGCGGCTTGCCGTGCCTAGGCGACAAAAGGCTAGCGATGGGGGGGCTCGGCGACTTACAATCACGCTTGGTTTGAAAGGTCGCCCCCCATGTTCGACGAAGCCACCGAATTCTCCTCGCTTATGACCCGCGTTCAGCGCGGCGAGCAGCAGGCGGCTTGGGAGCTGCTCGAAGCCTACGGAACGCACGTCGAGCGTTCCATCCGCCGCTCGCTCAATCGCAATCTGCGAGCCCGCTTCGACACGGTCGATTTCATGCAGGTGGTCTGGGCGTCGTTCTTCCGCGCACCGGAAAAGATGCGGCGGATCGGTTCGCCTCCCGAGTTGATGGCTTATCTGAATGCTCTAGCTCGCAACAAAGTGGTAAACGAGGTTCGCGAGGTCCACGCTCAGAAGCGGGATATGCGGCGCGAGATTCGGATCGACGCCGTTCACGATGCCGATCAGGGGGATCTTGCCAGCCGCGACCCTACCCCCAGTGCCGTCGCTATTTTCCGCGAACGGTGGGACCGACTGGTGAGCGACCAGCCGGAGCGAGTGCAGCGGATCGTGGAGATGCGGTTTGCCGGTTCGACCTACAACGAGATTGCCAAGGCGCTACAGATCAACGAGCGGACCGCTCGCAAGGCGATTGAAAAACTCGTGAAGGGGGAAGACGCGAGCGAAGTGGACGCCAATTCCCCGGGCGCCAATTCTCTGGACGATGATTCGGAGGACGACGGCCCGCTCGATGGCGGACCGGGGATTGGGCCCGCTCGCTCGTAACGGATCGAGTCAGGAAACGGCCGCGGCTTCTCCTTCTTTCTCTCCGGCCGCCAGCCGCTCGGCGACCCACGCGAGCCACTCCGCAGGGGGCAGGCCATAGGGGCGGAGCTTTTCGGCCTGGCCTTGCTCTTCGCTATAAAGCAGCGACATGTGCCCGCCGAGCTTGCTGGCGGCGGGACTGTCCATCAGGTTGCTCGAATCGGTCGCGCTCATTTGGAACAGCACGCGCAGCTCGAAGTCGCGGAGCGTCTGCCGATCGAGCCAGCGGTTGGCGTTGTTGTACGAATCGCACCAGACGAGGGCATGGACGCCGAGTGCCGGCCCCTCGCGGAGGATCGTCGTGAGCTGCTTGCCGACTCCGGCAGTGGCGTCGTCGTCGAAGCTGTAGTCGTCCCCCTTCTTCAGATCGCGGAAACGGGAGAGGTTGTAGATCACGATGAAGATCGGCTCGGCCGTGTGTTCGCCGGCGGCCAGACGCCGCTCGACCTCCTGGGCGACGCTGGTGATGGCGGCAGACGCGTCGCGCGGCGGGACAACGCGAGCGCCGAGCGGCAACTGGGCGGCAAGTTTGCCCCACATTCCGGCTTCGGGCGCGTCGGGGCGCGTGCCGTCGAGGATGATGAGCGACGAGTCGCTGGCATCCTCGGAATTGTGTGGGGCAGCCGTTGGCGGCAGTTGTCCTGCCAGGGCGATCGCTGCCGTGGCGAGCATACCCAGGGCCAACTCCTCCTGCTGGCCGACAACGAGCAGATTGCTGCCGCTTTGCCGGCGGAAGGGGATTGCCGTCGGCTCTTTGACCGCCACCGCAGCACCGAGCCATGCTAAAGGAGCGGCCGGAGCTTGCTTGGGCGAAGGCGCGGTGAAGACAGCCGCCAGCTGTCGGTTCTCGCGCGGGTCGGCGGCAGCGCTTCCTTCAAACACTACCGGTTCGCTCACGATGCCGCGATCGGCGGCGAGCTGCGCGACGCGCTCCAAATACGATTCGCGCTGTTCGTCCGACAGCCACACGACCTGGAACGGATGGTTCCCTTCAAACAGGCCGTTGGCATCGTTGTAGATCGCTTCGCCCGGCCGGCCGAGCAGGCGAGCAGCCGTGTTGTCCTCGCTGAGGATCAGGTGCGCATCGGATTCGCTGCATTGCAGGGCGATGCGAACCGCCATCTGCCCGATCGTGCTGCGGGCGAGCGAATACGCCCCCGCCAGCGTTTGCGAACCGAGCAGCACATGAATGCCGAAGGCTCGTCCTTGTCGCACGAGACGGTCGAGCAAGAGACCGGCGTCGTGGGAGATGCGATCGTCGCTCGTAAAGAATTCCTGAAACTCGTCGATCACCAGCAGCACTCGCGGCATCACCGCGGCGGGAGCCGCATTGCGGAAGCCCTTCAGATCTTGCACGCCATGTTGGCGGAAGAGGTCGCCGCGACGCTTCAGCTCGTCGTCGAGCCTCTGCAAGACGGAGAGGCCGAACTCGCGCTCACTTTCGATGGCGATGACGCGGGCGTGAGGCAGCTTGTGTGTCGCGTAAGCCTTGAACTCGACCCCTTTCTTGAAGTCGATCAGGTAGAACTCCAGCTCACGGGGCGAGTAGTGGAGCGACAGATTCGTAATGAGTGAATTGAGCAGCGTCGATTTGCCCGAACCCGTCTTGCCGGCGACGAGAGCGTGCTGGCTCGTTCCTTTGCCCAGTCGCAGGTATTGCAAGGCCTTGGCCCCGGCCCGCCCGAGCGGGGCCTCGATGCCGCCGCGGCTGTCGGCTTGCCACCAGGAATCGGCCGGTGGGACGACGAAGTCGAACGGCACTTCGACGCGGGCCGCATCCTTCGCCAATACGCCCACGGAGCGGATGATCTCCGTGAATTGCTCGTCCGGCGGCGGCTCTTCGAGCGCGAGGGGGAGCGTGGCCAGTTCGCCCGCTTTGAAGCGGAACTGCTTGTCGGCGGCATTCCAGACGAGTGTCGCCGCCTGGGCCTCCAAATCGGCGAGGTTGAAGTTTCGTGGCAGACCAAGCCGTGTGTCGGTGCTGATGAGCGTATAGACCCCGCAGCGAGCGCCGCTGGTGGCAATGCTCACGAGACGCCGGGCCGCTTCGTCCGAAAAGTTCGCCGGGAAATTCGCCACGACGAGAATCTGAAACGGCTCGGCGACTTCGCCCGCATGGGCGTTGTATTCCTGAATTGAGCCGAACTCGTTCCGGAGGTATTTCTGGATCACGTTCTCCATGTGCTCGGTCAGGTCGGTCAGTCGCTGCTGGATGTGCGTCGCTTCGGTCCAGATCCGGTTGGTCACCAGCCGCTCGTCGTAATCGGCCAGATGCATGAAGGCAGAGAAATTCTCGCCCAGGCCGACCGGATCGATGATCGTAAAACGGACCTTGCCGGGCGGAAACGCAGTGAGCAGGCGAAGCATCACGCTTTGCATCGCGTGCGTGGCGGCATCGCGGCCGTCATCCACGGCTTCGAGCAAGAGCGACGGGCAGGCGGGATACGAGAGGACGGCGGGAAGAGCGAGCGCCACGTTGTCGCTAGCTGACGCTTCGCTCGCAGGGAGGTCCACCGCGAGCCGGCCAATGCGGAGTGCCGCGGCTTCTTCGAGTTGTTTAGCGGCAGCCGGAGTCTTCAACCGCCCAGCTACAGACTCCCAGGAAGGGGCGATTCGCTCGCAGTACGTGTCCATGTCCGTGGCGGCTGATTGGAACTGGGCTAGGCCGCTTTCCCAGCGGCTGTCGATCGACAATCGCTCCCGAGCTGTTTCGTCGCGAAGAGCCGCCAAGCGAGCTCGCAAGTCGGCGTCAATGCCCGCGATCTGACGGCCAAAGTCTTGTTCGAGCGTTTCGATGCGTCGCGGATGCTTGTCCTCGATCTGGTCGAGCTGGCGTTCGTGCGTGTCCTCGACGATCTTGCGGCGAGTAGCGTATTCGGCGGCCATTTGCGCAAGCCGCGTATCGTGCAGGGCCTTTTGATCGCGACGCGTCGTCTTGTACTCCGTTTTGGCTGCCGCCAGGTCGGCACTGGCACGCCGAACGATGGCTTTTCGCTGCCGTTCCGCATCGAGGCCGGCCGCTTGCAGCCCGGCAGCCAGGGCGGCGCGAGCCTGGACGATCGCCTGCTGAAACTCGGGCACTCGCCGGAGCGTCGCTCGCCGAGCCAAGGGGCGGACGATCGCATAGATCACGGCTGTGATGACGATGGACGCCAGGACGCACGCTGCGATGGCCCACCCCATGCCGTAGTCGCCAAGCAGTCGATACGACAGATACGCAAGCGGCCCCGATAGCGCGATGAAGATGAGGACGGGCCACCCTTCCTCGGCAAAGCGGGCGCTCCGCAGGCTCGTGAGTTCCTGCAGTTTCGCATAGGCGGCGCTCATCGCGGCCGTGTATTGATCGACGTATTGCTGCCGCGTCATGCCGGCGGGAAGCGGCGTGGCGGCGGGTTGTTCCTCCGGCCACGGAGCGCGGCGGCGAACGATCGTTTGTGCCTTCGCGGTGACGGCATTCACCTCCTGTACGCTTTCCTCACACTGCTGCTGGAATTTGGCGAGCTCGCTCTTGGGAACGAGTTTCTGTTCGCGAAACGCTTTCTGAATCTCGGCGACGCGATGTTGCCGGAGCGTTTTGGCCGCTTCCAGCGTTTCGGCAAGCCGGCTGTCGTGAACCCGCGCGAGCCGCTGCTCTTCGACGGCGAGCGAGCACCCTTCGTGTTCGTAGCGAACATAGACCGCTTCGCGAGCTTCCTGGTACTCGGCGATCAGACGGGCATGCTGCTCCTCGAAAGCGACGGTCGCTCGCGCGTGAGCCTGCTGGTGCTCGCGGCGTGCCGCGGCGATTCGCTCCGCGTCGCGCGTGGCGATCGCTGCTGCTTCAGTCGCCCGCCAGGCAGCCAGTTGCCGCAAATCGACGAGCAGCCGCTCTTGGATTTGTGAGGTGATCGAGTTTTGTTCCACGGACAATGCTACCTTGCGTTAGACTCTGCCCCGTCAGTTCCTCTCGTCGCCCAGTTCCTGCTCCGCTGCCGCGATTTCTGCCTGCAATCGGTTGGCCGCCGTCACCAGCAGCTTCAGCCGCGGCACCACCGGCTGCAGGTGGTTTTCCTCGAAGTGGCGGCGAGCGTCGTCGTTCCAGTGCTCGGCGACCTGACCCCACCGCTCGCTCAGTTTCGCGAAGGCGTGCGTCAGTTGCCCCAGACCGCTGCCGAGATCAGCCACTCGCATGGGAGGCTCCTTCCGCGGCTGGACCGCCTGTCGCCGTGTAACGCTCCAGGGCGGCGAGCATCTTTTCCAGCGACGTCGCCGCCCGCACGAGGTCGCTATCGAGATAACCGCGGAGCTTGGCCACTTCCACGGCAAACTCTTCGATCTCTTTCCGCATCCGCTGCCGCCAGATGCGGACCGCCTGCACTTTTTCGTCACACAAATTCAGTCGCCGCTTCGCCTTCTGCAGAGCCTTCTTTTCGTCGTAACAGTCTCGGCGATTGTCGCCAGTGGCCGACGTCTCGCACCGTTCCAGGGCGATGCGGGCCTCGCTTAAAGTGTCCGATGCTTTGCGAACTTCATTCGGCCAGTACCGCGTTCGGTCGTGTTCGATCCACTCCAGCGGCCGCCGGCTTTCGAGTTCCAAGGCCACCAGCGCGTTGCGACAATCCTCGTCGAACTCGGTGAGCGCGGTCTTCAGCTCAGCGACGGCAGCGACGGAGGTGAGGTTGGCGGCTTGGGACATGGTCACTAGCGACGTGCAAAGGCAAAGACGGGAGCCACGGATGAAATACGGATTGAACACGGATACGGAGAGCGGATCTGCAAGCTCGGCATCTTTCGAAAGGCAACGTTGATTGAAGAAAACGCAAAGGCGCGGAGATCGCAAAGGGCGCAGAGGGGACAATTCCAGACTGTCTCCTCTGCGGCCTTCGCGCACTTGGCGTCTTTGCGTTGAATCCAATCGGCTCGCATGGTCAATCCACTCGTTTTTTGTATCTGGCTATCCGTGTTTCATCTGTGCACATCCGTGGCTTTTTCCTCAGCTCTTCACGAACGATCACGACTGCAAATAGTCCTCGATGTGCTCGGCCTTGCGCAGCAGGTGCGGCACGTATTCGTCACACGTTTCGGCAAAGCGAAGCAGCACTTTCATATTGGTTTCAAACTGATCGACGAACTTCTTGTGCTCCTGGTCGCGCCAGGTCGAGCTCAGGGCGGCGAGCTGGTTCCCCAGGGCCGTCGCCTTGTCTCGGAGTTGGCCATTGAACTTCTTGAGGCTGCTGGCAAACTGCCGCAGTTCTTCGGGATCGACGACGGCTTGAGGCATTGGGGTTCTCGTGATCGAGCAAGTGAATGGGTCGGTTAGTAGGCGCCGCGTTCGAGCGTTTCGAGCAAAGCCGTTCCCGCGCGGTGGCTCGGTTCGACTCGCAATAACTCGCCGATATAACGCCGGGCTAAACGGCCAAGCTGCTGGCGCGCGGCGAGCTCGCCCGCCTGGAACAGGGCTTTCGCCTGAGCGGCCCCATCACCGGCGTGCGCGGCTGCCGTAGCGGCGATGCGATAGTGCCGCAGGGCTTCAGCCGGTTGACCGGACTGCAGGAAATGGCTGGCCAGTTCCATGGCCGCCTGCGACCGCGACGATTCGCTTTGCAGCGCGACTTCCAAGTGCGGCCGGGCATCCGCGAGCCGACCCGCCCGCTTCAGCCGCCAGCCGAGCTCGTATCGCAGGGCGAGATTGTCGGGTTCGCGGGCAATTCGCTGATGGAAGATATCGATCTCGACCTTGTCGCGTTCCTTCACGAGCTGTTCGAGGGCGGTCCGGGCGGCTGGATCGTCCTCCTGCTCGGCATCGCGGAGGGCGGCGGTGACTTTCTTTTCCAGCCGCGACATCGTCACATCCTCGCCCAGCGTGAGGACGCGCGGATCGCGGCCGGTCGCCTCGCGGGCCCGCGCGAGGAGCCGCTCAGCTTCGTACTCGCGACCCTTGTCGAGATAGAGCCGGGCGAGTTCAAGGAACGTGTCGGCATTGGCCGAGTCTTCCTTGATCGCCGTTTCGAGCTGCTGAACACGGGTCAGGCGGATGCCGGTGCCGGGACTGGTGAGCGAGTAATCCTGCGACGATGTCGCCGATGACGTAGTAAAACCGACGTCGCTACGTCCAATGTCGGCTGGGGCAACGTGCCGCTGACCAAGGTCGAGATCGCTCCGCGGCGGTAGGCCCGCCTGTTGTCGGCTCCGCTCGATCACGAGCGTCGCGACCATTTGCGACGCGTCGCGGTTGTCGGGATCGCTCGCCTGCACCTCGCGCCAGTGGGTGAGGGCTTCGTCAAACTTCCGGGCGAAGGGATTTCCGCTTGCGTGCATACCGTGTCGTTCCAGTGCACTGTCATTCCAGGCTGCGCCCCATCTTGCGAGCAGTGGCGTGTGCTGGCACGCCTCATCGAATTCAACCTGTTGCTGGTCCCTTGGTTCTCATTATTCCTGACCGACGCAGAAAGAGAAGCCGCAAATGCGCGAAAACGCAATCACGCCGCCTACCAGAGCGGAATCTTCAGGTCCTGGCGATCGTTCCCGCGTCGCACGGTTAACTGGATGCTGTCGCTCGGGCCGTGCGTGAGCCGCAAATAGGCCAGAAAATCGGATTCACTCATCCGATCGGTCTTGCCGTCAACGGCGACAATCACGTCCCCCATCCGCAGTCCGGCTTCTTTCACCTTGGGTCCGCCCCGGCCAAAGAGGCCCGAAACCTTCAGCCCGACACCGTCGCTTTGGCCGCCGGTGGACTCGAATTTCACCCCCTGGCGCAGGCCGTACCACGAGGAGGCCCGCCAGGCGATGTCCGACTTTTTCCAGTCGCCAGCAAGGTCGATCGCCCGCTCCAGTGTTTCGCCCTTGCGGCGGATTTTGGCAGCCAGGTGTGTTCCTTCCTGAGCGTGGTGCAATACCCACTGCACATCGGCCGTTGAAATGAGTGGCTGATCGCAGAGCGACAGCAATTCGTCGCCGTTTTCGATCCCCGCCTTGGCGGCCGCTGAACCTGCGCGCACCGACTTCACTTTAAGGCCGTCGTCTGTATCTAGCGTGAGACCAATCCGCTCAGGCATCGGATAGACATACAAATCGGCTGCGGAGAGTTGGCCCGCTTCCCACTTAGCTCGGAGGGCGTATTCCTTGACCATGTGGCAGTGAATGCAATTCTGCCGCGTCATCGCCTTGGCCGGCTTGTCGGTCAGGCCGGGAATCTCGCTCGGCGTTTTGTACTCTGCCGACTTGCCCGTTTTGCCGGCAAGCGACTCTTTGTTCGCGGGGTAATCCTTGTGCAAGGCGAGGGCCCGCTTGGCTGCTGCGGTGAAGCCCGCTGGCGAAAGCAGGCCATCCGAATCTTTGCCACCCGCATTGCGCGTGCCATAGCGGCCATACACGGTGAGGTCGGCATTCAGGAACATGCACGACCAGGACATGTCGTAGTCGTATTGAAACAGATTGAGGTCGAGGCCGTTCGTCTGAATCACGCGGACGCAGACGAATTGCTTCTCCAAGTCGGCCAGGTCGCCGCTCGGCTGCATCACTTGCTCGTCGAGCGTCCGCCCTGGCGGACAGGGCACACACCGCAGCACGACGAGGAGCGGCTTGTCGGACTCTTTCGCGAGCTTGATCGCTGTCGGCAGATCGTCGTAGATCCAGTGGTCGGCAATGGGAATGTCCTTGAGAGCTTCGCGGAGCGATTGAGCGCGGGCATTTCCGACAATCGCGGCGGTGAACAATACAACAAATAAGAGGTTGCGAAACATGAGATTCTCCGGTCTGGCTGGGGTTTTGCCTGGCTGGACGTTCAATACGGAACTGGCAGTACGGTTTGCTTCGCTGGCGCGTAAGGCTTGTGTGATTCAGCAACGGATCGGCTACTTCGCCGGCACGATCTTCGACAGGTCGGCGACGATCCGCGCGATGGCCGGTTCGCTAAGCTCGCCTTTGCGGAAGGCGTGATTGCCGAGCACTTTGAATTCGCGGTAGAGGACGACGGTTACTTCTGCATCGGCAGCAACGCTGAATCCCTCCGGCCCGGCAGGCGGGTCGATCGCGAGGATTGTTTTGGCCAGCTTCTGCTTCTTTGCCGCAGCGGTCAGGCGTTCATCGAGCCCTTCGGCATCGCTCAGGAACACAACGAAGCTGCCGAGCGAATCCTCCTGATGCTTCACAGTGGCCGCATCGAGTTTGGTGGCCAGTTTCAGCACCGCTTCGCTCGGCTCGCGGGCAAACACCATCGCCACAGGACTGGTGCCGTTCTCACAAACGAGGCAATGCGGCTGGCCGGCGAATTCGCCGTTGATGTTGAGCGGCTCGAAAATCGCCGTCACCTTCTCGCCGACCTGCAGTCCGGACTTTAGCGGTTCGGCAGCGTGCGGCTTTCCGGTTGCCAACAGAAGGAGAGCAATTGCAGGGAGAGCGATGCGTGACATGACAGTTTTTCTTTCTGGTGGCGAACTCTCGCCAATGGAACTTGAATCGCCCAGCCTATCCGCTGGTTGCTCTGCTGGCAACGGTTTATGCCGTAGTCGGCTTGCGGCAACGACCGGCGAGCCTGTCGTTCATGCGTCGGCAAGCTGCCAAGCGCCGGATTGAATCAGCTTGACGAACTCCACCAACCTGAGTTCGCTCCGTTGGCCCGTTTCCAGGTTCTGCACCACGACCAGCTCGGCCAATTCGTGCAAGCGGATGAGCTCCGCTGTGCTCGTGAGAAAGAGCAAGCTCCCCTGCGGTGGCCGCGGCGAAAACTCGATCTCGTAGCCCGAGGTCTTGCCGCGACGGACGGTGACGCTGACGGCGGCGAGCGATGCAAAGTGCTCCCGCACGACGGCGGGCCGGTCGGCCGGCAATGCCGCTTTGAAGGCGGGAAGAAACGTCGGCGGGAGGCCCGAAACCGGCTTGCGTTTGAGGTTCGTGAAGGCCTGTTCCAATCCTTGATGCAGGCGGCGGAAATGAAGCTCGGCAGTGCCGATGCGGGTGCGGACCGCGGTTTGCTCAGCACGCATCCGCGTGATGGTGTCGATCGACACGGACTTGGGGTTGTTGGCCGCCTGCCGCTTCATGTTTTGTTCGAGCGTGCGGGCCTGAGAGTCCCACTGGCTCGTCCGCTGGCCGAACGCTGCATAGAGCCGGGCCACATCGACGTTGGCCTGTTCGAGATCCCCCATCTTGAATTTGCGGCCCGCCTCGTTGACGCCGCTGCCGAGATCTTCGACAGAGATCACCACCTGATTGCTCAGCAGCAGGCGGAGCGACTTCAAGAGCCCCTGCGTGCGCGTGAAATCCCCGATGTCGATTTCCATGCCGCTGGGGCTGCTCGTGAATGGCTTAACGTCGGTGGACACGCGATCGAGCCGAGTTCCGTGGTGTGTAGTCGAGGCGCCGCTGCGGTAACACGCCACGGAGAATGATGCTACTTGGGAGCATGGCGCTACTCAAGCGTCACCACACGGTCGCGAGCAAGAGGAAGCAGGTAAAGTTCCGCAAGCGAGGGAACCTACTTCGGGGCCGGCCGCCGCGGTGTGGCAGCCGGTGGCTTGCGGACCCAGGCAACGGCGAGTTGATTCGGCGTGCCGCCGAACGCGGTGGCAAACGACTTACCGAACTCGCCACCCTTCGCCAGATTGTCGAGCAAGATCTGGTGCTTGCGAGCATCCTTTATCAGGAATTTCACGAAGCTGTATGCCGCAACGGCCGCCTCCTCATCCGAGAGCTTGCCGGTGAGGAAGTCGTCGGGGGCGGTCATCATGCCGATCACCTGCGGCACAGCGGGGTCCCACTTGTCGATGCGCGAATCGGGCCCTTCCACGAGACGCGTGGCGACGACGCGCCCCGTCCCCTCCGCGAACCAGGTCGGCACGCCGCGACCGAGTGAGGCAACGTGCACAGCCGCGAGTTGCTGGCCGATGAGTGCGTCGAGCGAATAGTCGTTCGCCTTCGACGGCATGACCACGCCGTACGCATCGACGATCGAAAAGCGATGGTGCCCGCGCCACGACGGGGGCAGGTCGCGCTTCTCGACCATCTTGCCAAATTCGCCGTAGTCGTAGCGCTCGCCAAAGACAAAGAGCGTCAGCCGGCCTTTTACCAGCGGCTGATCGGCGGGCGCCTTGAGGATGGCAGCAACTTTTGGGGCCTGAGCTTCGGCCCGTTGAGCGATGTCCTCAAGCGTCAGTTGGCCGACATTCCCGAGGACCAGGTAATTCGCGGATTCGAAACGGCTGGCTTCAATACCCGGCAGGCCCAATCGCCAGTTCTGTTCAGCGAGCTTCGCCCGGTCCGCAGAAAGCTGTTCGTGCGTCTGGCTGGAGGCCTTGGCGATGGCGGCGACTTCGACGATCGACTGCTTTGGATCAGGGCCGTCGAATTTGGCCCCTTCCTCAATCCACTTTTCGATCTTCGCCATCGTGCCGTCGTCGAGCGGCGTGCGTCCCATCGGCATGCGTGCGCCATCGGCGGTTCCTTTCAGCTTCTTCACGAGCAGGCTATCAGCCGGCTTGCCGGGAAGAATCGGCTCGCCCCGATCGCCACCACGCAGCAGCCCTTCCATCGTCAGCAGGCTGAAGTTGTTGCGCGGACGCATCGCTCCGTGACAGCCGGTGCAGTTGGCGACTAACACGGGGGCAATATCCTTCGCAAAGCTAACCGTCTCTTTGCCGGTGGCCATCTGCACGGTAGCCATCGGCGTGGCCGCTGGTTGTGGCTGGCCGGTCAGGAGCGTGGCCAGGTTGGCCTTGGGATCGGTACCGTCGAACTTCGCCCCTTGCTCGACCCATTTGGTAAGCGTCTCGAGTTCCTCCGCAGGAATGCCCGAACCATTGGGAGGCATTTCCTTGTCCTCGATCTTTACGATCAGATCACTCCCCTTCACGTTCGCCGGGAAGACCACTTTGCCTGCGGGCGGACCGGTCATCAGTGCCTCGTAGGAAGCCATCGAGAACATGCCGCGAGAATTGCGAACGTGGCAATTGCCGCAGCGGGCATTGAGAATCGGCGCGACCTGCTTCACAAAGCTGACGCCGCCGCCGGCTGGCGCTTCGCCCGGCTTGGCGAGCGGTTCGAGAGGCTTCAGCTCCGGCAGGGCAATCCCTTCGAGTTCGAGCAGTGCGTGAGCCTGCGTGATCCGCTTGTGAATCGCGGAAAGCTGCGTCATCGTCTGCTGGTCGGAAACGCCGGTGCCGATCTTTTCCAGCCGCGACTGAGCCTCTTTGATGACCTCGGCTGTCTCTTGAAACTTGTCGTTCTTGAAGAGGTTGCCCGCTTTGGTGACGAGCGTACCGATGGCGGCGATTTCGGCCTTCTGCTCAGCGGTTGGAGCCGCAGTGGCATATGTCGCGGCGGCTACAACAATGACGGCGGCAAGGAGCGGGCGAAGCGACATGGATCGACTCGTCACAATTAACTCGTCACAAGTGAAGACAGGATCGGCAGTTGCGGCCGAAGCCGTGGCCAGCGATGGACGCGCGCAAGGGCAGCGTCCAATACGCCAGTCTAAACGAGCCGCCGGCCAGTTGGTACTCACAATCCGGGTTGCCTTGGAATGCGTCAAAGCGGGACAATGGGCACGGAATTCCTCTCCGGCCCGCATCCCAGGAACCCTCATCGTGCTCACGCTCGCCGAAGAAGTTGGCCTTGGGGGCTACCACCTGGCGAGCCGGGTGCGGAAGGCCTTTCGCCGCTTGCCGCAAAGCCAGCAGGCGGCGCTCATTGCCGCCGTGCAGCAGGAAGCGAGCCGGCGGCATCTGGTGTACTTGCGTGACGGCGGCCAAGACCCGATCGTCGTCTTCCCGTGGCCGGTGACGGCGCTTCCCGACCAGGTCGCCTACATCCACTTCGTCTCGCTCACGGTGCAAAACGCCCTGAAGCGGCTGCCGGAGTTGTACTTTCAGGACTTTGCCGTCCGCGAGGTGCTGCGGATTACACCACCCGAGGAGGAATGGCTGTGGAGTTGCTGGGGACCGAACCTACGAGACAACAATCCGATCTTCGGCCGCCTCGATGCGGTGATCGACTTCACGAGCCCGATGTGGAAGAACTCGCTCCGCTTCATGGAGCCGAACATGAGCGGCATCGGAGGCTTACACATGGTGCCGACCGCCGAGCGAATCGTGAACGAGCTCGTCCTGCCGCGGCTGGAGGAGCAGGACGGCGACTTGCGGCTGGAAATGGCCCCGGACATTCGCGAGCTCTTGATGCAGGAGATTCGGGACCATCTCGACTCGATCGGCCGCCCGGCCCGCAACATCTGCTTCATCGAGCCGAAGTATGCCAGTTCCGGCATCGACGAGCAGGAAGAGCTCGCCCGCTACTTTCACGAGACCTACGGCATGAAGGTGATGCATGCCGATCCGTCGGAGCTGTCGCTTGCCGGTGATGAAGTCGTGTACGCGGGGACGCCGATCGACCTCGCGTATCGGGATTACACCGTGAACGATCTGCTTGCGCTGGGCAAAACAGGAGTCGATGTGACGCCGATGAAGGAGCTGTTCCGGCAGAACCGGATGATTTCGTCGATCACGGCGGAGCTCGATCAAAAGAGCTGCTGGGAAGTGCTGACCGATCCGCAGATCACCGGCAAGTACTTTAGTGCTGATGAACGGCAGATTTTCCGCCGGCACGTGCTCTGGACGCGAATCGTTTCCGACCGGAGCACGACGCTCCCCGACGGCAACACGGGCGATTTGCTGGCATTCATTCGCGATGAGCGCGAGACGCTGGTGATGAAGCCCAACCGTTCGTGTGGTGGCGAAGGGGTCGTGCTGGGCGCAGCGGTGAGCGAAGCGGAGTGGGCGGATGCCACAGCCACGGCCTTAGCCGATCCGGCCCGCTGGGTAGTGCAGCAACTGGCCAGCATTCCCGTGCATGAATTCCCAGTCGTCGGTCCGGATGGAACGGTTCATACCGAGCCGTTTCATGCCGTCATGGGTTTCGCACCGACGCAGTACGGTGTGGCGATTCTCGGCCGGGCGTCGCAAAAACAAGTCGTCAACGTCGCCTTGCGCGGCGGCATGTGCGTCGTCTTCATCGGACGCGTCACCAGCCGGCTACAGGGGCCGGTGGCGGTGATGCGGGGAGAGGGGATTTAGCTACCCCTTAATCTTCTTCACTGCGTCGGCGGCGGAAGCGCGAACCGCAGAACTGGTGTCCTTCGTGGCAGCCGCTTCAAGAGCCGGCAGGGCGCTCGTGGCCGCTTTGCCGAGTTCACCCAGCGTCATGGCCGCTTCGATCCGGACAAAGTCGTGATCGTCGGACAGAGCCTTCGCGAGAGCCGGCACGGCGACTTTGATGTGCCCTTCGTTCGTCGGATCGATCTTGAGCAGGGCCCAGACGCCGGCAAGCTTGACATCGTCGTCTTGATCGGAGGCCAGCTTCATCAGTTCCCCCGCGGCCGACTTCGCACCAGGACCAATCTTGCCCAGGGCGTAGCCGGCGGTCAGCTTCACTTCGCGGTCGCTATCGCCGAGCGACTTGGTGATCGCTTCCACGGCCCCTTCGGCCTTCGGGCCAATGGAGGCGAGCGTGTACAGAGCGCCGGTCTTCATGTGGGCATCCGACTCCCCGAGCAGCTTGACGAGCGCCGGAACGGCCGGTGCCGCTTCCGGGCCAACCTTGGCGAGAATTCGCAGCGCCCGTTCGCGACGCTTCGGATCGGCATCGCCGAGCACCTCGATTGCCCGCGGAACAACGCGGCCGCCGAGCGAGGCAAAGGCTGAGGTGAAGCGGTCGAGTTTCTCATCGTCGAGCTTCGGCAACAGGCCGTCGATTTCCTTGCTCACCAGTTCCGGCTGATTGAGGTCGAGGAGACCGCGAGCGGCAGCCGTGCGGTGAGCGGCATGCTCGTCCACCAGTCCGGCAACGAGCACCTTGATTGCGGCATTCATTTTGTCCGCGTTCTTGCGATCCACGGTGGCGCTGGCCCAGATGCCGAGCTGCGCGAGGAAGTGGTCGTCCGACTTGGCGGCCTTGGCCAGTGCTTCCGCGGCCGATGGATCTTCAATCTGGCCGAGCGCATAAGCTGCGGCGTATTGCACGGAGACTTCTTTGTCACCCAGCGCCTTGATGGCCGCGGGAACGGCTGCCTTCGCGTCGGGACCGATTTCGCCCAGGGCCACCAGCGCCTCCAACCGCACTTCGGGCCGCTCGTCGCTCAGCACCTTCGCCAGTGCCGGAGCGGCGTCCTTGGCGGCAGGGCCGATTTCAGCAAGCACCAGGCTGGCCCAGTAGCGAGCTTCCTTGTGATCGAGCGCTTCGACGAGCGCCGGTACAACGGTCGCGCCACCTTCGGCGAGTGTATGCAGCGCCGGCATCACGACAGCCGGATCGGCATCTTCGAGAGCCTTGAGCACGAGGGGAATGACGCGAGCCCGGTCCGCCTTGATGTTCAGCAAAGCGCCCGTCGCAGCGCGACGAACCATTGCTTCAGGATCGGTCAACCGGGCGACGACCGCCGTCAGTGCCGCCTGATCTTCCGCCTTCAACCGACCCAATGCATAGATCGACTGGGCCCGCACCATCGCATTCTCATCGGCGGCATGCTTCACCAAGCCGGCGACACCCTTGACATTGCCGATCAGCCCCAAAGCGCGAGCCGCCCGCCAACGGAGTTCGGGATCGCGCGAGTCGAGCGCCGCGGCCAGCTGCGTCGCCGCGTCCGCCGCTTGCGGACCCAGGTCCGCCAAAGCGTCGGCTGCCTGATAGCGCTCTTCGGGAGTGCGAGCGGCCAGGCCGGCGGAGAGCTTCGCGAGGTCCACTTGCTGGGCGGCCAGATTGCCGGCAGAGGCAAGAGCGAGGAGGCAGGCGCAAAACGTCGATCGCATGGTGTTCACCAAGGGGAAAGATTTGCCGAGAATGCGGCCATTGCGAGTCAATTGTGGCTATTATACTATCATCCTGGTACACGGAGTGCACTATCTTCGGAAGGATTTTCAGCCCAACCAGCCCTGCCCAGCGCGGCGGACCTTGCGTTCTCGCGTTTCCTCGGAGGTCATCATGCGTTACGTCATTGCCCTCGCCCTTGTGGTCCTTCCCTGGTCACTCGCTCATGCACAGTGGGGCTGGGGACCGAGCTATCACGCCTCAACCGTCGAAGAGGGTGTGCAGCGCGGCTTTGCCGACGTGGTTCGCTCGCAAGGCGCGGCAAACCTGATGAACAGCATGGCGGCCGGGAATATCGAAGACGCGCGGTCGAAGTACATCGAGAACCGGCTGCAGGCGACGCAGACGTTTTTCGACATGCGGCGAATCAATGCCGAGTCCCGTCGGAGCGAGCGCTCGATGCCGCTCTCGAACGAAGCGTATGTTCGCCTGGCCCGCCAACAGGCGCCGGGTCGGTTGAGCGTAAGTCAGCTCGATCCGCTGACCGGAACGATCACCTGGCCGGCCCCGCTCCGTCGCGAAGCGTACGCGGAGAATCGGCAGCAGCTCGAAACGCTGTTCAAGGAGCGGGCGAGCGGTGTGGACGACAACTACGACGCGATTCGCACGGCCACGGCAACATTCCTCGACAAGATCAAGACCGACATCAACACCTTCCAGCCGAACGACTACATCCAAGGTCGGCGGTTCCTCGAAAGTCTGTCGTTTGAGCTGATGGTGGCCCAGCGGTAACTGCTGGTTGTCGTTGCGAATTCGTTACGTTCCGTTCGCGATTGGCCCCTACAATCACGTGGGGCCACGAGCAGAGGGAACGAGCGATGCGAAAGCACAGGCAACATTGGCGAGTTGGTATCTTGTTCTTGGCACTTGCGGGGCTGCTGCTCATGCTGCGTCCTGCCACCGCTGACGAACCGACGACAGAACTAGCGGATAGCAAGCCGCCACGTACCGTCAAAGTGGCGGCAATTCAGTGCTCGTCCAATCTGGGCGATGTGGCTGGAAACACGAAGAAGCTGACGGCACTCGTGCGCGAGGCAGCCGCGGGCGGTGCGAAGATCGTCGTCCTGCCAGAAACCGCGATCACCGGCTACGTCTCGCAAGACCTGCAATGGAACTGGCACGTTGCCGGGCGGCCGATCGAAAAGGGTTTTCGGGGCAAAGAGCCACTGCCCTTTGCCGAGACAGTTCCGGGCCCCTCGACCGAGCACTTCTGCAAGTTGGCCAAGGATCTCGGCATCTACCTGACGATTCCGCTGCTGGAAAAGGTGGAGCAACCCATACCAACCCGACGCGCCAGCGAGGACAGATCCGCTCAAGGCGACAGCGAGGACACATCAACCCGACGCGCAAGCGAGGGAGTTCCTGCCGCCCGACGCGCAAGCGCGGGACCTCAGTTCTTCAACACCGTCTGCCTCGCCAGTCCCGGCGGGAAACTTGTCGCCCACTACCGCAAGCTCACCCCCTGGCCCTACCCGGAAAAATCGTGGGCCACTCCGGGCGACCGCGGCATTCAGACGTTCGACACCGAGTACGGCCGCGTTGGCCTCGCAATCTGCTTCGACATCCACACGATTCTGGAACGCTATGAAGACCAGAAGCTCTGGGCTCTCTTGTATCCAATCGCCTGGGTCGATGACGAGCACCCCGCCGACTGGTTCTGGCACCGCCTGCCCGAGCGTGTCGGCAAGTTCAAGCATCACGTGATCGGCGCGAACTGGAGCGTCGATGAGCCGCAAAACTGGCGCGGCTACGGCTTTTCGACGATCATCTCGCCGGAGGGAAAGGTGCTGGCGACCGCGAAAAGCCTGCACGGTTCGGAGATTGTGTTTGCAGAACTACAGTGCTCCAATTAGCTCGCCGGCGACCATGCAACGGAATTCGAAATTCCGTAAACAATTATCCTGAAAAGACTTAGCGTTCGTTGCGGCAGCAGACGCAGCCAACTCGGCATTGCCTTCCTAACGCCGTTACGTAATATAACGGTGTTAGGTGACATGTCGAGGATTTGGTCGTGACAACGCTAGACACCCGAGAACTCCGCAAAGCCGAGACCCGCGAGCGCCTGCTCGAAGCCGGTCGCGAGCTGCTGCTGTCCGACGGCTTTCACGGCTTCTCGATGCGGAAGCTCGCCGCCAAAGTCAATTACACGGCGACGGCGATCTATTCGCACTTCCCCGACAAGGACGCGCTGCTCGGTGAACTCGTCGATCGCGAGTTCATCAAGTTCCGGCACGCCTTCGACCGGACCAGCCAGATCGCCGATCCGATCGAGCGGCTGGCGAAGATGGGGCTGACGTTCGTCGGCTTTGCGCTCGAACAGCCGGACGCTTTCAAGTTCCTGTTCATGAACACGCAGGTCGAGGCGTTCCCCAAGATCGGTCTGATCGAGCGAGGGAACCCGGCTCAGGACTGCTACGCCTACCTGCGAAGCACAATCGAACAAGGGCTGGCCGCCGGCCGCTTCCGGCCGGAACTGACCGACGCAGACTTGCTCGCACAAATTTTCATGGCCGGCACGCACGGCGTCGTTTCGCTGCACATCGCCCGCGGCAAAGACCCGTGGGTTCCCTGGCGGCCGGTCCTGCCCAAGGCCCAACTCATGATCGAGGCCCTGATTCGCGGACTCACCGTGCCCGCGAAAGATTCTCGCACGAACACTCCAGACACGATTGGCGTCATCGAAATCTGACGCGGAAAGGAACCGATCGTGAACTGGATAGCCCTTCGCATGCTGATGGGAGACCGGGCCAAGTACTTCGGCCTGATCTTCGGCGTCGCTTTCGCCACACTGCTGATGACCCAGCAAGTCTCGATCTTCATGGGCATCCTTACCCGCACCGCCAGCCAGATTCTCGACATCCGCGACGCCGAAATCTGGGTCATGGACAACCGGGTCCGCTTCATCGACGAAGTGCCGGCATTGCCCGATACCGATCTCTACCGCGTGCGCGGCGTCCCCGGCGTCGATTGGGCGGTCCGACTCTATAAGGGTCAAGTCACCGCCCGGTTGTCCAACGGCAATTTTCGTGCGGTCGTGCTGTTCGGCCTCGACGACAGCTCGTTCGTCGGCGCGCCGCAGGAGATGATCGTCGGCACGCTCGCCGATCTCCGCCGCCCCGACGCAGTAATCATCGACAAAGCGGGCTACGAATACATGTGGCCCGGCGAGGAATACCAGATCGGCCGAGAATTTGAGCTGAACGACCGCCGGGCCGTGCTCGTCGGCATCTGCAAGGCGTCGCCGCCGTTTACGACGCTTCCGATCCTTTACACGCGTTACAGCACCGCTTCAGGCTTCGTGCCACGACAACGGAACCTCATGTCGTTCGTCCTCGCGCATCCACAGGACGGCGTGAATGCGGAAGAAGTCTGCCGGCGAATCGAAGGCGAGACCGGTCTGATGGCCCTCACCCAGGAGCAATTCTTCTGGAAGACGATCTACTACTTCCTCGGCTCGACGGGTATTCCGGTCAATTTCGGCATCACGATCACGCTGGGTTTCGTCGTCGGAGCGGCGATCACCGGGCAAACGTTCTACCTCTTCACGATTGAAAACTTGAAGCAATTCGGCGCCCTCAAGGCGATGGGCGTCAGCAACCCGCGACTGATCGGCATGATTTTGTTGCAAGCCGTGATCGTCGGCCTCGTCGGCTACGGCATCGGCATCGGGTTGACGGCGGCGTTCTTTGAATCCACAAGCGGCGTCACGCATCTGGCGGGTTTGTCGATGACGCCCCTCGCTTTCGGCGGAGTGGGAGCGGCTGTCATGGCGATCATCGTGATCACCAGCCTCCTCAGCATCCGCAAAGTCCTCGTCCTGGAGCCGGCCGTGGTCTTCCGCGGATGAACACCCTCACCACTCCCGCCGTCGCCACCCAAGGCCTCACCAAGGTCTTCGGCACGGGCGATACCAAGACGACCGCCCTCCAAGGGGTCGATGCCGAAGTTCGCTACGGCGAGACGACGCTCCTCGTCGGCCCCTCCGGCTGCGGCAAGACGACGCTCATTTCGATCATCGCCGGCCTCCTCAACCCAACCGCCGGCAAGATCGAAGTGCTCGGCCACGATCTGGTCGCTCTCCGGGGCGCACAGCTCGTCAACTTCCGGGCCAAGAACATCGGCTTCGTCTTCCAGCAATACAACCTGCTGCCGGCGCTTACCGCTGCGGAGAACGCCGCTGTGCCGCTCGTGATTGCCGGCGAGTACCGCGGCAAAGCAGTAGCTGCGGCGAAGGCGATGCTGGCCGAAGTAGGTCTGGAGCCACGGATGAACGCACTCCCCTCGCAGCTCTCCGGCGGCCAGCAGCAGCGCGTCGCGATCGCTCGGGCCTTGATCCATCGCCCGCGGCTGCTTGTGTGCGACGAACCGACCGCCGCCCTCGACGCCCACTCCGGCCAGGTGGTGATGCAACTGCTGAGGCGGGTCGCCGTCCAGCCGGATCGAGCCGTGATCATCGTCACGCACGACAGCCGCGTCTATCAATTCGGCGACCGCATCATCCATATGAGCGACGGCCGAATCGAACGTGTCGAGGAAAACGAACCCACAGGCGAACTCGCCGCGACCGCTTAATTCCGAACTAACTCCGCACTCCGCATTCCGAACTTTTTGGTGTCCCATGTCCAACCTTGCCGCCAAAATCATCCTGCCGCTCGTGGCCGCGTCGATGCTCGCCTTCGGCGTGTTCCACATGCTCAAGGCCCAGCAAGAGCTGCCGAAGCCGCCGCCGCCGGTCGCCCCCGCCCGCAATCCGTTCGGCAGCGGCATCGCCGGTTCGGGAATCGTCGAATCGCGATACGAGAACATCGCCATCGGTTCGGCCCTGCCGGGCGTGGTGCTCGAGGTCTTTGTCCCATCAGAAGACGTGGGCAAGGAAGTGGCCGCCGGCGATCCGCTCTTCCGCGTCGATGACCGGCAGCTCAAGGCACGCCTCGCCCACGAAAAGGCGCAACTCGCCGCGGCTGAAGCCCAACTCGCGAAGTTGCAAGCGATGCCGCGACAAGAAGAGATTCCACCCGTGGAGGCCCGCGTGAAGGCCGCCGAGGCGAATGTCCTGCGGCACCTCGATCAGTTCGAGCGGGCACAAAAGCTCCTGGCGAACCGCTCGATCGGTCTGGAGGAACACAACACGAAGCAGCGGATGTACGAGGAGGCGGTGCAGGAAGCCGAACGGGCCAAGGCCGACCTCGCCCTGCTCAAAGCGGGGGCGTGGGAGCCCGACAAGGCAATCGCACGAGCCACCATCGCGCAGATGCAATCGCAGATCGCCGAGACGGAAGTCGAAATCGAACGGACGCTCGTTCGTTCGCCCGTCGCTGGCCGCGTGCTGCAAGTCAACGTCCGCCCCGGCGAGTATGTCTCGGCCGCGGCCGGGCAGTCGCTCGTCGTGCTCGGTGATCTCGGCCGGCTGCACGTCCGGGTCGATCTCGACGAGCACGACATCCCGCGATTCCAGCCCGGCATGGAGGCGACCGCCGTCGTCCGCGGCCCGGAGCGAACCCAGGTGCCGCTCACGTTTGTCCGCGTCGAACCATTCGTGATTCCGAAGCGCTCGCTCACCGGCGACAATACCGAGCGGGTCGATACCCGCGTCTTGCAAGTGATCTACGAAGTCAACGACGAGACCGCTCCGCTGTACGTCGGTCAGCAACTCGACGTTTTTGTGAGGAGCGAGACAGCTAAGCCGGGGAAGATCGAAACGACGATCGACAGCACGGTGAAGACGCCATGAGCACGACTCGCGAACCAGCACCTCGCAAGCCGGCTCGTCGGATGGCCGAGGTTCCGCCCGAAGTGCTCGCGCAGCTCAACCGAGGCGAGACGCTGACGCTGAACCTCGTCGAATGGCTCGCCACCGATCAGCGCGAGCTTGTCCGGCACGTGCTGCCCAAGCTCGGCCTGGCCAAAGCCGTCGAAAAGGCACTCGCTGCCGTGGCATCCATCAAGAAGCCGACGGCGATGCAGCAGACTCGCACAATTGGGTTGGTGCTTGCGGAGTTTGTGGAAGTAAAGTCTTCCCCACGTTCTGCCTATTCGCGCATCGCGTCGCACCCGTCCGATCTCGTCCGCAACTGGGCCGGGTTCATCGTCGCGGGCACTAGCGACTTGACCTTTGCCCAGCGGATGTCAGCCTTGGAGCCGCTCGCGGCCGATCCACACTTTGGCGTGCGAGAAATGGCCTGGATGGGGATGCGCCCGGCAATCGATAAGGAACTGGAGCTCGCGATCGAGTTGCTCGCGGCCTGGACGACGCGCGAGCATGAGGGCCTCCGCCGCTGCGCCAGCGAAGCGACTCGCCCCTGCGGCGTCTGGTGCAGTCATCTGACGCGACTGAAGAAGGAACCCAAACTCGCCTTGGCGATTCTCGAACCGCTCAGAAGCGACGTCCACAAGTACGTCCGCGACAGCGTCGGCAATTGGCTGAACGACGCCTCGAAGTCGCAACCCGCCTGGGTTCAGTCCCTCTGCCGTCGCTGGCAGCGCGAGTCGAAGACGCCCGCCACGGCCTACATCGTCGGCAAGGCGCTGCGGACGATTCGGGAAGCCTAGCCGGCAGACTTTCGCCTTCTTATCCAGCTTCAACCGACCTTGCGGGCTGCACTGAGCCATTTAAGCCGGTTCTGACTGGCGTGCCGATAGTCCGGATTGTGCCGCGTTTGGACCCCGCCGCCCAATTCAGCACCCTCATGCGCCAGCTACATCGACCGCTCGCTTGCCATTTGCTCCTCTTTACGCTTGCCGCGATCCCGCTGTCGCGCGCCACGGCACAATTCGACGTCGGCTACGACCAGCCACCGCTGCAGGGGGTGACGACGAGCTATGTCCCAACCAACCCGCAGACGGGGGTGGAGCCGACCGTCGCGGACCTCCTCGCGCGGCTGGAACAGACCGAGGCCCAACTCGCCGCGATGCAAGCCGAACGCTACGGCGAAGATCCCTATGCCGTCGATTCGACCCAGCCGTTCCGGAACTACTGGGAACAAGTTCGCGACCCGTCGATCGTCACCGTCGAGCAGCAGACGTATAGCCGCGAAGACCAGCAGGCCAAAAAGAAGTGGTACGAACGGCTCTCGATTCGCGGCTACGCCCAGTTCCGCATCAACAAGGTCACCGACGAAGAGCCCGGGAGCGCGCCAGCCCAGTATGTCGGCGACCGATCGGTCGGAGACAATCAGAGCTTCCTCATTCGTCGGGCTCGCGTGATTATCTCCGGTGATGTTTCCGAGCATCTCTACGTTTATCTGCAGCCCGACTTTGCCTCGTCCGTGCCGGGCAGTCCCGACGCAAACCAGTTCTGCCAGATTCGCGACTGGTACGGCGACGTCTATCTCAGCGACAACAAGGTTTGGCGGCTTCGCGTCGGACAGTCGAAGGTTCCCTACGGCTGGGAGAACTTGCAGTCGAGCAGCAACCGCCTGCCGCTCGACCGCAACGATGGTCTGAACAGCGCCGTCCGGAACGAGCGCGACCTCGGCGTGCTGTTCTACTGGACCCCCGAACCGGCCCAGGATCTGTTCAAGTACGTGCTCGATGAAGGGCTCAAAGGCTCGGGCAATTACGGCGTGTTCGGCTTCGGCTGCTACAACGGACAAGGGGGCTCGTTCAACGAGCAGAACGATAATCTACACATTGTCGCCCGTCTCGCGGTGCCGTATCAGTTCGAAAGCGGCCAGGTCATGGAGTGGGGCCTGCAAGGCTATACAGGCCAATACGCGGTCCTCTCGTCGCCGATTCTGCCGCTCGGCGTCGGCCCGGCCACCCGCCCGCTCGGCACGCTCGAACAAGGGACCAACGAAGTTCTCGACCAGCGAGCGGCCGCCACGTTTGTCTGGTATCCGCAGCCGTGGGGCTTTCAGACGGAGTGGAACGTCGGCAGCGGCCCGGCCCTGAACGACGCGCAGACCGAGGTGATCTCCCGCTCGCTCAACGGCGGCTACGCAATGACGATGTACCGCCACGAGACCGACTGCTGGGGCGTCTTCTTTCCATTCCTGCGGTATCAGTATTACCAAGGTGGCTACAAGCCCGAACGGAACGCACCCTACGTCCACATCGACGAGTGGGAACTGGGCCTGGAATGGCAGTTCAACCCGCAGATGGAGCTGACCGCCCAGTACACGTTTACCGACCGGACAAACACAGTCGCGATGACGAGCGGCGAATCGTACCAGCAATTCGTCGGCGACATCGCCCGGTTGCAGTTTCAGATCAACTATTAACGCTTCGTCAATCTTCCGAGCCCCGTTTACGGGGCTTTGATCCTGAGGCCCGCCGTTCACGGCGGGGGGAGCCGAACAGAATGCGAAACATGCGGGGACTCGCTGCGTACGAAACCCCGCCGTAAACGACGGGTCTAACGGGCAAAGGGCCATGAATGGCCCTCATGCGATGTCTGCGCACCCTGCATGACGTGAGTCGAAGTCTCACACAGCGCGCGACCCCCTGCGCCATCGCCAGCCGCCCCCGACAACCGCCGCGCCAAACAAGCTCCAAATGGCGAGCGATGCGGGTTCGGGGACGGGGGCGGAATTCAAGACTGCAAAAGACAGGTCACGGCCGACCGGCGCTTCGGTGATTTGACCGGTCGTCCCGCTGCGAAAGGCTTCGGCACCGCCGGCATAGGTCGATGCCGTCGTCGAACGCAAACCAATTCCATACATGTCGCTCGTTCGGAGCGAGAAGAAGTACCGATCCCCAACGGTGGTTGCCACTGGGGCGTCCAACCAAAACGTCATCAGTCCTGAAGCGATCTCGCTCGGCTGAAGTACCGTCGATCGGTGAAGTTCTGTGGGATTGAGGAGGTCACTGGCATCATAAAGGACCAGTTCCGCCGGACCGACCAACTCATTCACGAGTGGATTGCCCGGACGGGCTGGATCATTGATGTAGAGTTGGACCCCGCCGAAAAAGGAATCGACCGCGACGAATGTCTGTCCATATTCGGCGGACGGCTCAGCATTGTCATACGTGGCTGGTGTTGCCAGATGAAAGATCGCGGCATGTCCGGAGTTGCATATGTGCAACAGCAACAAAGTTGTAAAGAATGTCAACCGCGGGTTCATGTATGATCTCGAATCAAAAAAGACGAGCAGAATCAGCTAGCCAACATAGACCTTAACCAGAGAGACACGTGGAGTGCCAGATATCCTCCACAACAAGTTCAGCAAGACGAGTTAGCGGGACGGAGACGTCGAAACCTCTCTGATCTTCCATCGAACAAACCTGTCACGATGCGGCAGCTCCAACTTCTCGGTTCCGCAAGATGTTGCTATTCGGCCTCTATCCACCAGCAGTGTTTTCCAAGAGGCCCTTGCGTACAAACTCTAATTCGTCGTTTTTTCCCCTTTGCTTGTGACATATCGCCAGCTTCGATTGCACCGACCAGCGACACTTCAACGGTGCTAGAATCACCCTTCGCGATTGAAGCCTGTTGGCCCACTGAATCTATCACCATTGAGACTATCGCCCGCCCAAACTCTTCGTAACTCGCCGCTAAATTCTTATCAGCCATAAAATACTCCTCTACTGACAAAAGTCGGTCTTCAGGTAGGTTTAAAGCCGACAACATTTGCCGGCTAAAATGAGATAGCGAGAGCGATGGCTGGGTACGGTCAATCTGCGAGAATTTTTTTGGCCAACATTTTCGAGAAGAAATGCCCGTCAGGAAAGAGCGGTTGGCGGCCTAAGTTGGATTGCGGCCAAATACCAGAGTGCCGCGCGAGTTACGATGCGGCAAAGCATCGGACTTTGGCCGGTTGGGGCAAGAGCGCCAGTTTTTTACAAATCAGTGTCGCTCTCCTCGATCGCCTTGATCGCCTTGATCGCATCTAAACATTTCAGCATTTCTATGCGAATCTGCGCGGTTGTACGCGGGTGATCGCGAAAGTAGTTGCGAGTCGAGGCCCAACTGTGCCCACGTTGTCTGCCGCCACACAGGCGCTCCGAGGCGTCTTTGACGCGGCAGTGAACTTCAATGAGCGTCGCGCGGTCGAGCGTGTCAGCAACTCTGCGCACTTCTTGAGCGCTTTGTTGGGCGGCGTCTAATCGTTCCGGTTGGTGACTCTCCGCCCAGGCGATTTGCTTTTGGAACGAATCCGTTCGCCGTTGGCAAGCAATGTTCGCTGCCTCATGCACCGATGCAAAACCGATGGAGCGAGTATCGAACTGCTCAAGGAGAATCTGAAAGGCCATAACTTCCAGCACTTGTGCCGTTCCCGAAAAATTCCCTAACTTCGTTGCAAACGCAGATGCACTTCCCTGAACAGCAACTCTCTTCGTTTCAAAGTCGAGTGTGGACAAGCCTTCGAGACTTAGCGTTCCCATCTTGTCGATTCGATGGTTGATCGCGAACTCTTTGTTTATGTTCTGAATCGGCTCCGAAAAAGTTTCGCTGAATACTCGCTCGCCTGATCGCGGCTGCACCAACGTGTTCCACCCACAAACCTCTGGGGCGTCGTTCGTTGCCAACAAATAGAGAGCGCCTGCATATTGCATCGTTTTGTCGCCGATGGGAACCATGCAATTCCACGTGAGCAACTCGTCGCCCCAAGGCTTGTATCCCGGAGGGGGCGGGATGGCGGCGAGTTCCTTAGGACCGCGATTGATGGCAGCCAGCGCCCAGACGCCGAAGCCCGCGGCGGAAGCGGCGGTGGTGGCGAGGGCGGCGGTGAGGAGGCGGCGGCGGGAGAAACGGCGGGAGGGGGAGAGAGGGAGAGTGGGTGATGGGGAGACGGAGGGAGGAAGTGCGGATTTCGGATTGCGGATTGCGGAATGGAGATGAGGAGCGGAGGGTTCAGGGGGCTGACGACCATCGCTCGGCTCGGCAGGAGCCTCGCCCTCCCAGGTCTCGCCCTCCCGGAGGCGCGACCAGTGGTCGCGGCTATGTTCGGCAGGCGAGACACCTTCCCCGCGGAGGAGGGCGGCGAGGGAGGTGGCGACCGCGGTCATCGATTGCGGACGGTCGGCGGGGGATTTGGCGAGGAGGGAGCGGAGGAAGGAAGCGAGTGCAGGAGGGGGAGAGGGGGCGAGTGGGAGAGAGGGAGACGGCTCAGCGGGAGGCTCGGTCTTTCGCAGATCGTTCGTCGAGGCAGGTTGAAAACCTGCCCCACGGTCGGCAGGTTGAAAACCTGGCCCACTGAGGTCGGGCTCGTCGTTGCGGTGGGCGAGGAGCTTTTCGCCGACCGTTTCGCCGGGAAAGACGGGGCGGCCGGTGAGCAGGTAGTAGAGCGTGCAGCCGAGGGCGTAGATGTCGGCCCGATGATCGACGTGGGCCGAGTCGAACGATTGCTCCGGGGCCATGAAGTCGGCGGTGCCGATGATCGCGTTGGTTCGCGTCAGCTTGTCCTGCCCAGCAGTGAGGACTTCGACGGCGCGGGAGAGGCC
>CAYLLN010000066.1:0-41846 GCA_964384375.1 uncultured Pirellulaceae bacterium | reverse complement strand
GCGTGCGGGACATCTCAAACCTGGAAACGCCGCCAGAAGACCGTCTCGCCGTCGAAACCAAGGTTGCCCGCTGGGACGAGAACCTCGTGCATCATGCGATCATGCGCGAGCTGGCCCGCGGCGGACAGATCTACTTCGTCCATAACCGCGTCAACGACATCGAGCTCGTCGCCAATCGCTTACGAAGGATTGTGCCCGAGGCCCGTCTGCGGATCGGCCATGCCCAGATGCCCGATGACGAGCTCGAAGAGGTGATGGTTGATTTCGTCGCGGGTAAGTTTGACCTGCTGCTGGCAACGACGATCGTCGAAAGCGGGCTCGACATTCCCAACGCCAACACGATCTTCATCGACGAGGCCGACCGCTATGGCCTGGCCGATTTGCACCAGCTACGGGGCCGCGTCGGGCGGTACAAGAATCGAGCGTTCGCTTACCTGCTCATTGAGCCGCACAAGCACCTCACGCCCAATGCCGCCCGGCGACTGCGGGCGATTGAGGAATTCAGCGAGATGGGGGCCGGCTTTGCCATTGCCATGCGCGACCTGGAAATTCGCGGTGCTGGTAACCTGCTGGGGACGCAGCAAAGCGGGCACATTGCGGCGGTCGGCTACGAGTTGTATTGCCAACTGCTGGAAAACGCAGTTCGCCAACTGCAGAACATGCCGGCCCGCATCAATCTGGAAGTCGATATCAACCTGCCGGGCGATGCCTTCCTCCCGGCCGATTACATCCCCGATCTGCGGATGAAGATCGACTTGTATCGCCGGCTGACGCGGGTTTCGCGGTTCGACGACCTCGATGACCTGCGGAGCGAATTGATCGACCGCTTCGGCGAGCCGCCGCCGCCGGTCCAGCGGCTAATGATCTTGGCCGAGCTGAAAATGGACGCAGCCGTCTGGCAAATCAGCACGATCTCGATCGAGGAGCAGTTCGTCGTGTTTCGCTACACGAACCGCCAGCGGATCGAGCAACTCGCCAAGCTCCGCAAGGGACAACTGCGGATTGTCGATGAGCGAAGCGCCTATCTGCCGATTCCCAAAGGCTTTATGACGCCGACCAAGCTGCTGGAACTGACAAAATCTGTCTTGCAGCCGGGCGGATAGCCCCCTATGATCCCGCCGCCGTTTTATCGGGACATAGGTTTTCTGCGTGATCAAGCACACCGTGCGGCTGGTGACCTTAGCAATCCTTGCGCTCGGCGTGCGCGCCGTGTTGGCTCAAGGTTTTGGCCCATCCCCCGGCCAGCGCGGCGATCCCTACAGCCCGCTGGCTCCGCAGACGCAGGTGCAAACGCGGTATCCATTGCCGCCGCCGCAGATTTCGTCCGGAGAGCCGCCACTCGCATTGCAGCAGCAACCGCCGGCTCCACCCGGCAGGTATCCGCTGCCGCAACCAGCGCAGCAAGCACCAATCCGGGAACCACAGTCGCAACAAGCCAGCTATGCCCCAGCAAACCAACCTCTCCAACCGCCGCTGACTGAACTCTTCCAGCCGGCACAGACCGTGGCGACCGTCGGCGATCAGCACATCTTTTATGGCGAGGTTGCTCCGATCGTTGAACAGATCGTCGCTCCCGTTGCCGCCCAAATCACGAGCGAAGCCGACCGGCAAGAACTCGACAAGGTCCGCCAATCGCTCACCAAACAAATCGTCCGCCAGATCGTCGATACCAAACTCATGTACCTGGAATTTGAGCGGCAGATTGAGAAGCAAGCGGGCCGCGACAAGCTCCTCGAAATTCGCAAGTCGATCGCAAGCAAGATGCAGGCCGACTTTGAAACTGATTTGACCGAAATGCGGAGGCAAATCGCCACGGCCAAACCCGAACAGATTCAGAAGATGTCGGCCCGCGATCCCGTGCTGCCACGAATGGCAGTGCTGATGCGCGACAACGAATGCGAGACGCTGACGGAACTGGACGCGATTCTCCGCCGCTTCGGATCGTCGCTCGAGAAGCAGGTCCGTTTGTATGGCGAAAATAAGGCGGGCCGCAGCACCGTGCAAAAGCACGTCAACGTGAAGCCGGAAGTCACGCATCAGGAAATGCTCGACTACTACCAAAAGAACGCGGCTGAATTTGCGGTCCCCGCGAAGGCCCGGTTCGAGCTGCTTACGGTTCGCTTCGACAAATCCCCTACCAAGAACGACGCTTGGAACACGCTTGCCGAAATGGGGAACGCCGTGTTCTTCGGCACTCCCTTTGCCACCGTCGCCCGCAACCACTCGCAGGAGCCGAAAGCAGCCCAGGGAGGGCAGTACGACTGGACGACGCAAGGGAGCCTCGCTTCCAAGCCGATCGACGGCGCGATCTTCTCGCTTGAGCCGGGCAAGCTAAGTCAGATCATCGAGGACACTCGCGGCTATCACATCGTGCGTGTTATTGAGCGGACCGACGCGGGGCAGGTTTCGTTCCTCGACGCTCAGGCAGATATCAAGAAAGCGATTGCCGCCCAAAAGCTCGATGCCGACTACAAAGAGTTCGTCGAGATGCTCCGCACCAGCACGCGGGTCTGGACGATCTATGACGAGGAAGCGGCACTCGCCCGTCAACCAGGTCAGCCCGGCGCGGCCGTCCCAAGATAGGCCATGCTCTTCTGGAAGCTGACACTCACTCTCTTGAAGCTGCGGCCGTCGATTGCCCCAATTCAGAGACGGTCAGTACTAAAAATGCCGCAGGTAGAACCCGCGGCCTAAGCAGCATTCGACACCACCCGACAGAGCGGTTTATTGCTGCGATTACGCCTACAGGACGATGAACATTTCCCGCAGGAGTCTCGTCCTATTTCCGGGCAGTCATATTGCGTGCCTTCGCCAGACCATTATATTGATTCGTTTCACCGCAGCGCAAGTTCCGTGCTGGGAAGCGCCAGCGTAGCTCAACTGGCAGAGCAACGGTTTTGTAAACCGTAGGTTGTGGGTTCAAGTCCCTCCGCTGGCTCTGTTTAGTTAGGGCGTTCGCCTTCCCCGCGCTCTGCGTGCGTCTCGCGGCCGGTTTGTAGTTTTTGACGAGCGATAAACCGGGGAGTTACCCAAGCGGTCAACGGGGACAGACTGTAAATCTGTTGGCTTCGGCCTTCGGAGGTTCGAATCCTCCACTCCCCATTTCGGCAGTTTTCAAAGAACCCTGCCGGCACGGTGGGTGGGAGGCGAACACGGCGACTGGTGCTGACAGCGACGATACGGGACAGTGACCAAAAACGCGGCGACCAAGAATGTGCAGGGTCGATGCGAATGGACCTTGCGGGTGTAGCTCAATGGTAGAGCTCCTGCCTTCCAAGCAGGTGACGAGGGTTCGATTCCCTTCACCCGCTTATTGGCTGCTGTAGCTCAGTTGGTAGAGCACCTCCTTGGTAAGGAGGAGGTCATGGGTTCAAGTCCCATCAGCAGCTCGTTGGTGCGGACGCGCGTGCGGCCGCCACAGATTCAGAATAGTTTCGGTTTTCAGAGTTTCAGAGTTCTAGCTCAGGTGTAACAAAGCAATGGCCAAGGAACAATTCGTGCGGTCCAAGCCGCACTGCAACGTCGGCACGATCGGCCACATTGACCACGGCAAGACCACGACAACCGGTGCTTTGCTCGCGGTGCAAGCCGCCAAGGGTCTGGCCCAATTCAAGTCGTATGCCGATATCGCCAAGGGCGGTACCGTCCGCGACGCCAGCAAGACCGTCACCATCGCCGTCGCCCACGTCGAATACGAAACCGAAAAGCGGCACTACGCCCACATCGACTGTCCCGGCCACGCCGACTTCATCAAGAACATGATCACCGGCGCCGCCCAGATGGACGGTGCGATCCTCGTCGTCTCGGCGGCTGACGGCCCGATGCCGCAGACCAAGGAGCACGTCCTCCTCGCTCGCCAAGTCGATGTGCCGGCCATCTGCGTGTTTCTGAACAAGATCGACCTTGTGGACGATCCGGAACTGCTCGACCTCGTCGAGATGGAAATCCGCGAACTGCTCAGCAAGTATGGCTATCCGGGGGACGAGATTCCGATCGTCCGCGGCTCGTCGCTGCCGGCCTATCAGAACCCCAAGGATCCTGTCGCCACGAAGTGCATCAGCGACCTCTTGGATGCGGTGGATGCCTACATCCCGCAGCCGAAGCGCGAAGAAGACAAGCCGTTTCTGATGGCGGTCGAAGACGTCTTCTCGATCGAAGGCCGTGGCACCGTGGCTACGGGCCGTATCGAGCGCGGCGTGGTGAAGGTCGGCGACGAAGTGCAGGTCATCGGCCTCTCGAAGGAACCGGTCAAGACGACCGTCACGGGCGTCGAAATGTTCCGCAAGGAAATGAACGAAGGCCGGGCCGGCGACAACGTCGGCTGCCTCCTTCGCGGTATCAAGCGTGAAGACATCGAGCGCGGCCAGGTGCTTGCCAAGCCGAACTCGATCACGCCGCACACGAAGTTCGAGGCAGAAATCTACTGCTTGTCGAAGGAAGAGGGTGGTCGCCACACGCCGTTTTTCAGCGGCTATCGCCCGCAGTTCTATTTCCGCACGACCGACGTGACCGGCACGGCCAACTTGGTCGGCGCCGAAATGTGCATGCCCGGCGACAACGTGAAGATGTCGGTCGAGTTGCACAAGCCGATCGCCATGGACGACGGCGTCCGCTTCGCCATTCGCGAAGGCGGCCGCACGGTCGGTTCGGGCGTCGTTACGAAGATTCTCGAATAGATTGCGAATGACGGATGACGAAAACAAATGACGAATGGAATCGTTCGTCATTTGGCTTTCGGCATTCAGTTTTGGTTAGGGGTGTAGCTCAATTGGCAGAGCAGCCGTCTCCAAAGCGGCAGGTTGGGGGTTCGATTCCCTCCGCCCCTGCTTCGATCGGTAACTGAATTCGCCAGAATTCAGTTCAGGTCTCGGTTGCGTAGGTCATGAGGGCCTGATTGTTCCTTTCGTCAGTCACAGTCGCAAGAGACTACAGCCGCAAGGATTGCGGGCAGTGTTATGGGTAAAGAAAAAACGTGGGATGCCGGTGGGTCGATGCATTTTCTGCAGAACCTGCTCCGGACCGACCTTTATAAACGCAGTCAGGGGCGCATCGTCCGCCAGGTCACGTGCATCGTGATCTGGGTGGTGTTCGTGCTCGGGGCTTGGCGTCTGTACTCGATCATGCCCGCCGCGCAGCCCGCGTTTAAGTACGCGATTCCCGCGGTGATCCTGGTCGCCGGCCTTTGGATCGGCTATCGGGCCGTTAACGAGCCGACGTTCGCCGACTTTTTGATTGCTGTCGAAGCCGAGATGAACAAGGTTTCGTGGCCGACGAAGACGGAACTGATCCGGGCGTCGATGGTGGTGATCATTTTGATCTTCGGCCTGACAGTGATCCTGTATGGCTACGATGTGACTTTGGCGCTGATCTTCCAGCAATTGGGCATTACGCTGTAGCTGGGATTGCTCTTTAACAACAGATTCGGGAGCTGCGGTTGTGAACGTTGAGCCTGGCAGCACGCACGAGGAGGGTCCTCTCGCGGATCAGGCTCAAGGTGCGCCCGTCCCTCCTGCGCATCTTGTACCTGACTCGTCTCCTCCCGAGGTCGAAGTCCCACCCACGCCCATGGAAGCCGGCGCTCCGCTCCTCTCGCCGCTGGAGCATCCCGTCGTTCCGCCCGGTTCAACTGGCGCAATGCTCGACGGCAATGCTCCGGACGACGAGACCGCTAACGACGACGAGCCAGAAGTAGACGAGCCCGCAGGTTCCAGTGAACCGTTGGAGTTCATCGACGAGTCGATCGCCGACGCCGATCTCAAGTTCGACTGGTTCATCCTCAAGGTGCAGGTGAACCGCGAGGATTCGATCAAGGACGCGCTCCTGCGACGCGTCAAAATGAACGGCCTGGATCGCTTCTTCAAAGATATCGTTGTCCCGACGGAAGACATCGCCGAGTTCACGAAGACGGGCAAGCGCCGTGTCGTGAAGAAGAAGCTCTATCCGGGCTACATCCTCGTCAACATGGCCGTGAACGACGATTCGTGGTTCATGGTCCGAGAGACTCCCGGTATTGGCGACTTCACCGGTTCAGCCGGCAAGCCAACGCCGATGGAGCAGCGCGATGTCGAACGGATTCTGCGATCGAGCAAAGTACTGCCCGACGTGGAAGACCCCAGCGTCAAAACGGCGATTCCCTTCACCAAGGGTGATCGCGTTCGGGTCAAGGAAGGCTATTTTCAGAACTTCGAAGGGGACGTCGAATCGATCGACCAGGCTCACGGCCGCGTGACGGTCATGATCACGATCTTCGGCCGCCCAACGCCGGTCGAAATCGAGCACTGGCAAATCGAAAAGATCTAACTCTGCCGCGGTTCTGCCGCTGCCCCATACACACAACGTTTACTTCTGACTCGATCCATGGCAAAAGCAAAAACACTCACCGGCCAGGCAAAATTTCAGGTTCCCGGCGGCCAGGCCACGCCCGCCCCGCCTGTCGGCACCTCGCTCGGCAAGTTCGGCATCAACCTCGGCCAGTTCGTTTCGCAGTTCAACGAACGGACGCGCGAATACAACGGCATTCCGATTCCCGTCGTGGTTTCGGTCTATAGCGACCGTTCGTTCGAGTTCGTCACGAAGAGCCCTCCGGCATCGGCCCTGCTGAAGCTGAAGGCTGGCATTGCGAAGGGTTCTGGCGTGCCGAATAAGGACAAGGTCGGCAAGGTGACCAAGGCCCAGGTCGAGGAAATTTGCAAGCAGAAGATGGACGTGCTCAACGCGAGCGACCTCGACCATGCCCGCCGTATGGTCGAAGGAACTGCCCGCAGCATGGGCATTGTCGTCGAAGGCTAGTTGTCAACCGCTATCACTACCCGCTATTTGCGGGGGGTGGTATTTGCAGGCGGCTCGCGATCGCCTATCATTCGGGAATTCTTGGCGCGGCACGGAACTGGTCTGCTATTGGCGGCGAAGCTATTGCCGCGAGAGTAGTTATGGCAAAGCATTCGAAGCGTTATCGGGCCCATGCCCCTAACGGCCCAACGATGGATACGTTCCCCTTGGGGACAGCCGTCGAGAAGCTGAAGAAGTTCGGCACGACGAAGTTCGACCAGACGGTTGAGATCCACATGCGTCTGGGAGTCGATCCCAAGCAGGCCGATCAGATCGTTCGCGGCAGCGTCGTCCTTCCTAACGGCATTGGCCGGAGTCAGCGCGTCGCGGTCTTCGCCAAAGGCGAGCTCGCCGAGGCGGCCAAGGCTGCCGGCGCCGACGTCGTCGGCCAGGAAGACCTCGCTCAGAAGATCAAGGACGGCTGGACCGAGTTCGACGTGTGCATTGCCGCGCCGGACATGATGGGTCTGGTCGGACCGCTCGGCAAAGTGCTCGGTCCCCGCGGCCTGATGCCTTCGCCCCGCGCCGGCACGGTCACGCCCGACGTGGCTCGTGTCGTCAAGGAATACAAGGCTGGTAAGGTCGAATTTCGCAACGACAACGGCGGCATCGTTCACGCGGTCGTCGGCAAGATGAGCTTCGATCAGACGCAGCTCAAAGAAAACATTGAAACGTTCATCAACTACGTGCTGCACCTGAAGCCAAATTCGATCAAGGGCGTGTACGTGAAGAGCGTCGCGATTTGCGGCACGATGAGCCCCTCGGTGCGGATTGCGATCTAGGGAAACTGCAATCTAGAAAGACAGCGGCGAACGGCCATGAGCAAACTACTAAAAGACAAAATCGCCGAGGACTATCGCCGCCGCCTGTCAGGCGTGAGCGATGCCCTTCTGGTGAACGTGATCGGTCTCGATTCGGGCAACACGTACAGCCTCCGCAAGGAGCTGCGCAGCAAGAACATTCAGCTGCTCGTCGTGAAGAGCAGCTTGGCACGCCGCGCGACCGAAGGAACAGCCATCGCCAAGGCGTTTGAATCGGGCGAGGGGAGTCTTGCGATCGTCTGGGGCGCCGACGACTTCGTGTCGCTGGCCAAAGAGATCGTCGAGATTCAGAAGAAGCCCGAGTTCGAAAAGTGCCAGGCTCGCGGCGGCGTGATGGACGGCGAGCGTCTCACGCCCGAGAAAGTTGCCGAGGTCAGCAAGTGGCCGAACCGCATCGGCCAGATCAGCATCCTGCTAGGACAGATTCTCTCGCCCGGATCGCAGCTGCTCTCGCAGTTCGAGTCGGTCGGCGGAGCTTTGGCGAGCCAGATCGAAAAGAAATCCAAGGAAGAAACCGCGGCCCCAGCCGCTTAGCCGTATATCCGCGAGGTCGAAGGCCACATCCCTTCGCTCGCAGCCCATATCCCGCAATCGAGTCCCAGAAAGGATCGTTCTCTCATGGCAGAAGTCGATATCACATCGCTCGGCGATCAAATCGCCAACCTCACCCTCAAGCAGGCGAAGGAACTGAGCGACTACATCAAGGAAAAGTACAAGATCGAGCCGGCTGCTGGCGGCGCGGTGATGATGGCCGCTCCGGCCGGTGGTGGCGGTGGCGCTGCTGCCGCGGCTGCCGAGCAGACCGAGTTCGATGTCGTGCTCACCTCGTTTGGCGACAAGAAGCTGGACGTCGTGAAGGTCGTCAAGAATCTCACCGGCGCGTCGCTCATGGATGCGAAGAAGCTGGTCGAAGGCGTGCCGGCGAAGATCAAAGAAAAGGTGTCGAAGGAAGATGCCGCCAAGGCCAAGGCGGAATTGGATGCGGTCGGTGCCACTGTCGAGCTGAAGTAATTAATCGGCTTGACTTGTGCGTGCTCGTTCGTGTCCCGTTCCTCCAACCCAAGTCGCTTCCGTCACGGTGTATGTGGCGGCAAGCGCGGGCAGGTACGATTTGACTTACACCCCGTTCCAATCCAGCAGTTTTCGAGTAACTGGACTGGCCCGGGGTGAAGGTGCGCGCATGCTCCCCCGTCGTTCTTGTGCCGCGGTCCCCCTCGCGGCATCCCCTGGTTGATGTCCCCGTCCCGCCGGCTCGTGGTCATGGACGACTGCTGCTCGCTCGCCAGAAACCCATTCCCTCCGGAGCATTCGCGCTCATGGCCACTCTCGCTCAGCGGCGTTTGAATCCGAAAGAAGTTCGCAAGTTCGGCTCGGGTCGCGACGCGCACGTGATGCCCGACCTGACCCAGATTCAGACGGAAAGCTACAAGGCCTTCCTGCAGGAAGATACTCCGTCCGAAAAGCGCAAGGATCACGGCCTGGAAGGGGTGCTCCGCGAGATCTTCGGCAAAGGTCCCGGCGATCAGGACGAAGGGATTCAGAGCTACGACAAGACGATCTCGCTGAAGTACCTGCGCTACGAGCTGGGCAAGCCGCGTTACACGCCCGAAGAATGCCGGCAGCTGCGGCTGACCTACGGCAAGCCGTTCCGCGTCTGGCTCCAGCTCAGCAAGGAGCAGCCGATCGAGGAAGAGGTCTATCTCGGCGACATTCCGATCATGCTCGGCGGCGGCGAGTTCATCATCAACGGCGCCGAGCGCGTCGTGGTGAGCCAGCTACACCGCAGCCCAGGCGTCGATTTCGTCATGGAGCAGGACGGCACGAGCGACCGCAAGCTCCCCAGCTGCCGCATCATTCCTGAACGGGGCAGTTGGATCGAAGTGAACGTGACGAAGCGCGACGTGCTCAACGTCCGCATCGACCAGAGCGGCAAGTTCTCGGCGATTACGCTGCTGCGGGCCATGAGCCCCAAGTACAGCACCGACACGGACATTATCCGCGCGTTCTACCCGACGCACGTCGAAAAGGTCGTCGATGGCCGGAGCGTGGCGAAGATCGAGGGGAAGATCGCCGTCGATGACGTTTGCTACCCCGCCGGCAGTGAACGGGCGGGCGAGATCATCGTCGAAGCCGGCCACAAGATCACGAAGAACCAGGCCGAAACGATCGCCACGAGCGGCATCAGCAAGGTCGAGCTGATCGAGCAGCCGAAGGTACCGGTCATCTTCAACAGCTTGGCCGATGACACGACGAGCAGCCACGAAGAGGCTCTGCTCCGTATCTACCAGCGGCTCCGTCCGGGCAACCCGCCCCAGCTCGAAAAGGCCCGCACGCTGTTCAATGAGAAATTCTTCGATGTGAATCGTTATCGCCTGGGCCGCGTCGGCCGCTTCCGCATCAATCGCAAGCTGAAGCTCGAAACCTCCGAGAAGGAGATGACGCTGCGGCCGGAGGATCTGATCGCTTCCGTCGCATATCTGCTTGACTTGATGGTTTCGGGGGGCGAGGCCCGAATCGACGACATCGACCACCTCGGCAATCGCCGCCTCCGGACGATCGATGAGTTGGCGAGCGACGAGCTCCGCAAGGGCTTCCTCAAGCTCCGCCGCACCGTGCAGGAGCGGATGAGCCTGAAAGACCTCGAGGACATGACGCCGCGGAGCCTCGTGAACCCCAAGAGCATCTCGGCCGCCATTGAGTACTTCTTCGGCCGCGGCGAGCTCTCGCAGGTCGTGGACCAAACCAACCCGCTCTCGCAGCTCACGCACGAACGGCGGCTGTCGGCACTTGGCCCCGGAGGTCTCAACCGCAAGCGTGCCGGCTTTGAAGTTCGCGACGTTCACATTTCGCACTACGGCCGCATCTGCCCGATCGAGACGCCGGAAGGTACGAACATCGGCCTCATTTCCAGCCTCGCGATCTATGCCGCCGTCGATGAGTACGGCTTCCTGGTCGCCCCCTATCGTAAAGTGAACAAGGGAAAGCTGACCGACGAAGTCGTCTGGCTGCGGGCCGACGAAGAAGCCGATGCGTATGTCGCTCCGGCCGATACGTCTGTCGAAGGAGGCAAGATCGTCCCCGGCCCGGCACTCATCGCCCGCCACCGGAGCGACTTCGAGATCGTGAGTCCCGAGCAGGTCACCTACATCGACGTGGCCCCAAGCCAGATGGTCGGTGTTTCGGCCGGATTGATTCCGTTCCTCGAACACGACGACGCCAACCGCGCGCTCATGGGTTCCAACATGCAGCGGCAAGCGGTGCCGCTGCTCGTCACCGAGCCGCCGATCGTGGCGACCGGCATGGAACGCGATGTTGCCCGCAACAGCAGCATGGTGGTCAAAGCTCGTCGCGCGGGCAAAGTGACCTACGTCGATGCCGACCGGATCGAAATCGGCACTGACGTGTACCCCATGAAGAAGTTTCAGGGGCTTAATGAGCGGACCTGCCTCAATAACCGGCCGATGGTGAAGCCGGGCGACAAGGTCGAAAAGGGGCAAGTCATTGCCGACGGCGCCGCCACGCACAACGGCGAGCTAGCCCTCGGCCGCAACGTGCTCGTCGGTTTCATGTCGTTCGACGGGTACAACTTCGAGGATGCCATCATCCTGAGCGAAGACCTCGTGAAGAACGACACGTACACCTCCTTGCACATCGAAGAGTTCGACGTCGAAATTCGCGAGACAAAGCTTGGCCGCGAGGAATTCACTCGTGACATTCCGAACGTCAGCGAAAAGGCCCTTCGCAATCTCGACGAAACCGGCATCGTCCGCGTCGGCACATTTGTGAAGCCGGGCGACATCCTCGTAGGCAAGGTTTCGCCCAAGAGCAAGACCGAGCTAACGCCGGAAGAAAAGCTGCTGCACGCGATCTTCGGCCGTGCCGGCGAAGACGTGAAGAACGATTCGCTCGAAGTCCCCTCGGGCATCGAAGGAATCGTCATCGACACGCAGAAGTTCAGCCGCCGAATGAGCCTGTCTGAAGACGAGCGTAAGAAGTTCGAGAAGGAGCTGAAGGAAGCAGAGACGACCGGCAACAACCGGATCGCCGAGGTCTTTGGCGCGATGGTGACTGAGCTCGAAGGGGTGATCGGCAAGACGCTCACCGACGAGGACGGCACGCCGATCGCCAAGGATCAGGATCCGAAGTTCGTGGCCGAAAAGGCCCGCAACTTCAAGCTGCTGCCGCACATCTCGAAAATGAGAAGCGAGGACAAGATCGCCGACGCGGAGAAGCTGTACAAGCAGCTTTGGCCGAGCGTCGAGGATGCGATCGACGCTTGCGACCGCGTGCTCAACAGCATGAAGCGCGGCGACGAGCTCCGCAGCGGTGTGCTGCAGATGGTCAAGGTTTATATCTCGACCAAGCGAGTGATCAGCGTCGGCGACAAGATGGCCGGCCGGCATGGAAACAAAGGCGTTATCGCCAAGATTCTGCCGGTCGAGGACATGCCATTTCTGCCGGACGGGACGCCGATCCAGATCATGCTCAACCCGCTGGGCGTTCCCAGCCGTATGAATGTGGGCCAAATTCTGGAGACGCACCTGGGCTGGGCGGCTGCCGCTCTCGGCTTCCAGGCGATCACTCCCGTGTTCGACGGAGCGACCGAGAAGGGGATCAACGAACTGCTCGACCAGGCGAAGCTCCCCGCCCACGGCAAAGTCCGCCTGCACGACGGCCGCACCGGCGAGCCGCTCCAGCAGGAAACGACCGTCGGCTACATCTACATGCTGAAGCTGCACCACCTCGTCGATGACAAGGTGCATGCTCGCAGCACCGGCCCGTACTCGCTCATCACCCAGCAGCCGCTGGGTGGCAAGGCGCGGTTCGGCGGTCAGCGTTTCGGCGAAATGGAAGTGTGGGCCCTCGAGGCCTACGGCGCCGCGTACATCTTGCAGGAGCTCCTCACCGTCAAGAGCGACGATGTGGAGGGACGCACCAAGATTTACGAATCGATGGTCAAAGGCGAGAACACCCTTGAAGCTGGCACCCCGGCAAGCTTCGAGGTGCTCACGAACGAAATTCGCGGCCTCGCGCTGAATATGCAGCTCGAAAAACGTCGCGTTTAACGAATCAAAGACGATGGTCTGTCATCAGCCACAAATCCGCTGACGACGGACCGCTGCCCCCTACCCGAACATTCCGACTCCTCCTCCCCGCAAGGAGAACGGCCCATGACGATCGGCGAAACGACTTACGACCGCATCAACGACTACGCCTCGGTCAAAATCAGCCTGGCCCGGCCGCACGACATCCGGAGCTGGTCGTTTGGCGAGGTGAAGAAACCCGAAACGATCAACTACCGCACGTACCGGCCCGAAAAAGACGGCCTGTTCTGTGAGCGAATATTTGGCCCTGAAAAGGACTGGGAATGCGCGTGCGGCAAGTATCGCGGCATGAAGTACAAGGGGATGATCTGCGACCGCTGCGGCGTCAAGGTTACCCACAGCCGCGTCCGCCGCAAGCGGATGGGGCACATCGAGCTCGCCGCCCCCGTGGTCCACATCTGGTTCTTCAAAGCGATGCCCAGTCGGCTGGGCAATCTGCTCGACATGAAGACCTCCAGCCTGGAAAAAGTGATCTACTTCCAGGATTACGTGGTCACCGACCCCAAGAGCACGGAGCTGGAAAAGCAGCAGCTGCTGACCGAGGAAGAGTTCCGCACCGCCAAGGAACAATACGGTGACGGTTCGTTCGAGGCTGAAATGGGGGCCGAAGCGGTCCGCAAGCTGCTCACGGGGCTCGACCTCGTAAAGCTCTCGGACGAACTGCGCCAGGATCTGGCCGAGACGAACTCGAAGCAGAAGAAGAAGGACCTCATTAACCGGCTGAAGATCGTCGAGTCGATCCGCGACAGCGAGAACCGCCCCGAGTGGATGGTGCTCGACGTCATCCCGGTCATTCCGCCCGACCTGCGGCCTCTCGTGCTGCTCGACAGCGGCAACTTCGCCACGAGCGACCTGAACGATCTGTATCGCCGCATCATCAACCGGAACAACCGTCTGCGGAAGCTCGTCGATCTGAACGCGCCGGAAGTCATCATCCGCAACGAGAAGCGGATGCTACAGCAATCGGTCGATGCCTTGTTCGACAACAACCGCTGCAAGCGTCCCGTGCTCGGCAGCAGCAATCGCCCGCTCAAGTCGCTGACCGACATGATCAAGGGGAAGCAAGGCCGCTTCCGCGAGAACCTGCTTGGCAAGCGCGTCGATTACTCGGCCCGCTCGGTCATCGTCGTTGGCCCGCGGCTCAAACTGCACCAGTGCGGTCTGCCCAAAAAGATCGCGCTCGAACTCTATCAGCCGTTCATCATCCGCAAGCTCAAGGAACTGGGCCACGCCGACACGATCAAGTCGGCCAAGAAGATGCTGGAGCGGAAGGACGAAGAAGTCTGGGACATCCTGGAAGCGGTGATTCAGAATCACCCCGTGCTGCTCAATCGCGCCCCGACATTGCACCGCATGGGGATCATGGCGTTCGAACCGAACTTGGTGGAAGGGAACGCCATTCACCTGCATCCACTGGTGTGCAAAGGGTTCAATGCCGACTTCGACGGCGACCAGATGGCGGTGCACCTGCCACTATCGATCGAGGCGCAGGTCGAGGCGCACACGCTCCTTCTTTCGACCAATAACATCTTCGCCCCGGCCAACGGCAAACCCATCATGAGCCCGTCGCAAGACACGGTCATGGGTTGCAACTACATCACGCTGGAGTTGCCCGGTCGCAAAGGCGAAGGAATGGTCTTCAGTTCGCCGGCGGAGGCCGATATGGCCTTTTCGCACGGCACGATCGAGCTGCACGCGAAGATCAGGGTCCGCCTCCCGAGCTGGCAGAAGCTCAAGAGCGAAGGGGACGAACGGCAGAAGCCGGGTGCGATCATCCAGACGACCTACGGCCGCCTCCTCTTCAACGCGATACTTCCCAAGGGGATGGATTTCTACAACAAGGGGATGAAGTCGGGCGATCTGGCGAGTTGCATTTCCGACTGTTATCAGTTGCTGGGCCGCAAGGCAACGATCGAGCTGCTCGACAACATGATGCAGCTCGGCTTCCGCGAAGCGACGCACAGCGGCCTCTCGTTCGCGACCGACGACCTGATCACGCCCGCTACGAAGGTGAGACACATCGGTGAAGCCGAGAAGCAGGTTCTGAAGTTTAAGAAGCTCTACGAACGCGGCGTCATCACCGAAAAGGAACGCTACAACCAAGTGCTCGACACTTGGACCCACGCTCGCGAAGCGATCACGGGCGAAATGCGCGAAGCGATGCGAACCGACGATCGCGGCGGCAACGGCTACGTGAACCCGGTGTACCTGATGGCCGACTCCGGCGCTCGCGGCGGCATCGAACAGATTCGCCAGCTTGCCGGCATGCGTGGTCTCATGGCGAAACCGACCGGCGAAATCATCGAGACGCCGATTAAGTCGAACTTCCGCGAAGGGCTGACGGTGCTCGAGTACTTCAGCTCGACCCACGGCGCCCGCAAGGGTCTGGCCGATACGGCCCTCAAGACGGCCGACTCGGGTTACCTCACCCGCAAGCTGGCCGACGTGGCTCAGAACGTCGTCGTCACGATGATGGACTGCGGCACCACCCAGGGCATCACGAAGGGGGTCATTTACCGGGGCGAGAAGGTCGAGGTCAAGCTCTCGGCCGCGATTACCGGCCGCACCAGCCGGCAAAGCATCGTCAACCCGATCACCGATGAGGTAATCGTAAAAGAAAACGAAGTAGTGACACCCGAGATCGCCCGCCGGATCGAAGACCTCGGCTTGGAGCGCATCCAGGTTCGCAGCTCGATGACGTGCGAAGCGGCTCTCGGCGTCTGCCGCCTGTGCTACGGCATGGACCTCTCGACCGGCAACCTGGTCGAAGAGGGAATGGCCGTCGGCATCATCGCCGCCCAGTCGATCGGCGAGCCCGGCACGCAGCTGACGATGCGGACGTTCCACATCGGCGGCACCGTGAATACGAGCGTCGAAGAGAGTGAGACGAAGGCCAAGAAGGAAGGCATCGTCAAGTTCACCCGGATGCGATTTGTGGCTAACGAGGAAGGGAAGAACGTCGTTCTCACGCGGAACGGCGAAATCTCGCTTCTTGATCCGAAGGGTCGCGAGCTCGAGAAGTACGACGTTCCCAACGGTGCCATTCTTCGCGTTGATGAGAACCAGACGGTCAAAGTGGGTCAGGTGCTCTGCGAATGGGACCCGCACTCGATTCCGATTCTCTCGGAAGTTGCGGGCAAGGTTCGCTACGAAGACGTGGTCGAAGGCGAAACGCTGCGGCTCGAAAAGGATCCCAGCGGTCACATGCGGCGGCTCATTATGGAGCACAAGGGCGAACTGCACCCGCAGATCGTGCTCGAAGACTCCGAAGGAAAGCCGCTCGATGTGTACTACCTGCCTGAGCGGGCTCACATCGTCGTCGAAGAAGGGAAGATCGTCTCTGCCGGCTCCGTCCTGGGCAAAACGCCGCGTGAAGCGGCCGGCATCACCGACATTACCGGCGGTCTGCCGCGGGTGACGGAAATCTTCGAGGCTCGCAAGCCAAAGGACCCCTCGGTCATGGCCGAGGTGGACGGCGTCGTCGAGCTCTTGCAAGAAAAGCGCCGCGGCAAGCGGACAATCATCGTCAAGAGCGAGAGCGGCATCGAACGTGAGCACCTGGTGCCACACGGCAAGCGGTTCCTTGTCCATTCGGGCGACCACGTGAAAGCGGGTCAGGCCCTGGTCGATGGCCCGCTCGTCCCGCACGACATTCTCCGCATCTCCGGCGAAGAGGCACTGCAACAGTACCTCGTGCATGAAGTGCAAGGCGTGTATCGGAGCCAGCGCGTCGATATCAACGACAAGCACATCGAGGTGATCATTGCCCGCATGCTCCGCAAGGTGCGCATCGAAACGGCAGGCGACACGAACCTGCTGCCGGGCCTCGTGATGGATCGCTTCGACTTCCGCCAAGTGAACTCGAACCTCGCCAAGTGCCTGAAGATCACGCACAAGGGGGACAGCGAGTTCGCCGAAGGGTCGATCGTGCCGAAGGAAGCCCTCGAACAGGCCAACGCTCAGATCGAGGCTCTCGGCGGACATCCGGCCAAGGGAGTGAAGCCGAAAACCGCGACCGCCAGCACGCAGCTTTTGGGCATCACCAAGGCGGCCGTGCAGTCGAGCAGCTTCATTTCGGCCGCCAGCTTCCAGGAAACGACGAAGGTGCTCACCGAAGCGGCACTGGCCGGCAAGGTCGATCATCTCGTCGGCCTGAAGGAGAACGTCATCCTCGGCCACCTCATTCCTGCCGGCACCGGCTTCAAGCTCTTCCAGGATTCGGAGGTTCGCTACCGTCCGGAAGCATTGCAAGCAATGCAGGCCGAGAAGGAGAAGGCCCTGGAAACGGCGTTCCCACTGCTGCAGCAGGACGGCGCCAACGGCGACAAGGAAAAGGCCGCTGCCGCCAAGCCGACCGCTCCTTCGCTGGAAAGCCTCCTTGGTGGGAAGGAGTAGCCAAAGCCTCGACCATTGGTCGAGGTGTCTGGAGATTGGGTGTTTGGAGATTGAGTATCGTTCGGTCCATCACCCTGACCGCTGGTCAGGGCTTTGGCCGTAGCAATCCGCTGTCCTTGACGGGCCGCCACACTCCGCTAAATTGATGGATTCCCTATAGACCACGGCCTAAGCCGATTGACTCACGCATGCCAACCATTAACCAGCTCGTTCGCAAGCCCCGCCGGCAGAAGCGGGTGTTCAGCAAGTCCCCCGTGCTTGAGAAGTGCTCGTTCAAGCAAGGGGTCTGCCTGATCGTCCGCACTATGACGCCGAAGAAGCCGAACTCCGCCCTGCGAAAGATCGCCCGCGTGCGGCTTTCGACGGGTCGCGAAGTGACGGTTTACATTCCTGGTGAAGGGCACAACTTGCAGGAACACTCGATCGTGCTGGTCCGCGGCGGCCGTATCCGCGACCTGCCGGGAGTCCGGTATCACGTGGTCCGCGGCTCGCGCGACACGCTCGGCGTCAACGGCCGAAAGCAGGCGCGGAGCAAGTACGGGGCCAAGAAGAGCTAACAAACCAGATAAGCTGCCATGGGAAAAATCACTGCCAGTTCGGCCACACTGAAGCCCGACCCGAAGTTCAAATCGCTTCTGGCCGGCAAGTTCATCAATTGCCTCATGTATAGCGGCAAGAAGAGCGTCGCTCAGCAAGTGTTTTACGATGCGCTCGAGGTGATCAAGGAAAAGATCCCCGACAAGGAACCGATCGAGGTCTTTCACGGCGCCGTCGAGAACGTGAAGCCCTACATCGAAGTCCGCTCTCGTCGCGTCGGTGGCGCCGCTTACCAGGTTCCGATGCAGGTGAATCGTAATCGGCAGCAGTCGCTGGCGATCCGCTGGATTCTCGCCGCGTGCCGCGAGAAGAAGGGGCGAGCGATGCACCTGAAGCTTTCGGAAGAGTTGATGGCCGCGTTCAACCGCGAAGGGACGGCCTATACGAAGCGAGAGAACGTGCACCGCATGGCCGATGCCAATAAGGCGTTCGCCCACTTCGCCTGGTAATATTGAAACAGCGAACAGCCGCGGTGAAGTTCATCGCGGCTTTTTCATGCGCGGACCAAAGAGGGGCTCGCAATTCGGGACTAGGGGCAGAGAGGAACACTATGGAAGACGATGATCATTAGCTATGGGAACGATTCTGGGCCGCTCATTGGCTCTCCCTTAGCACCGAGTCCCTAGCCCCCTGTACCGCTCTCATGTCACGCAAAACGGAAAACCTCCGCAACATCGGCATTATCGCCCACATCGACGCCGGCAAGACGACGGTGACCGAGCGAATGCTGTTCCTTTCCGGCGCGAAGCACCGCGTCGGCTTCGTCGATGACGGTACGACCGAAACCGACAGCGACGCTGAGGAGCAGGAGCGGGGGATCACGATCTATGCCGCCTGCGTGACGTTTCCGTGGAAGAACGTCACCATCAACCTGCTCGACACACCGGGGCACGTCGATTTCACCGCCGAGGTCGAGCGTTGCCTCCGCGTGCTCGACGGGGCGGTGGTCGTCTTCTCGGCTCGCGAAGGGGTCGAGGCGCAGAGCGAGACAGTCTGGCGTCAGGCCGACAAATACAAAGTGCCGCGGGTCGCCTTCATCAACAAGCTCGACCGCGAAGGGGCCGATTTCGAATCCGTCTTCGAGGAAATGTCGAGCCGCCTCAATGCCAATCCGGTGGCGATTCAAATTCCTGTCGGGCAGGGGCCGCCGCACGTCGCCAATCCGTTTCGCGGCGTGATCGACCTGGTCGAGATGAAGCTGCTGACGTTCCCGGCCGACAAGGAAATCCGCGATTACGAGATCGGCGAGATTCCCGCGGACCTCTTGCCCGATGCCGAAGGTTGGCGCGAGCTCATGCTGGAAAAACTCTACAACTTCTCAAACGAGTTGATGGAGCTAGCCCTCTCCGAGCAGCCTATTCCGGTGGCGACGATTCGCAAGGCCCTCCGCGAGGCAACTCTGCACATGCAGGTGCAGCCGGTGCTTTGCGGCTCGGCCCTGCACGGCATCGGCGTGCAGCCCGTGCTCGACGCGGTCGAGTACTACTTGCCCAGCCCGCTGGAAGTGCCGCCGGTCGAAGGGGAATCAGTCGGCGATAAGAAGAAAGCTCCGACGAAGCTCGTCCGCAAGGCCCAGCCGGCCGAACCGTTCTGCGGCCTCGTCTTCAAGGTCCTGCCGGCCAAAACGGGAGACATGCACTGGGTCCGCGTCTATTCCGGCGTGCTCAAGGCCAACAGCCGCGTGCTCAATCCGGGGAAGGATGTGAAGGAAAACGTCGCCCAGCTTTGGCACATTCACGCTACGAAGAAGGCCGAGCAGGTAGAGTCCGCCGTAACCGGCGACATCGTCGGCATCATCGGCCTGCGGACGAGCATCACGGGCGACACGATCTGCGATACCCGCGAGCCGATCCTGCTCGAAACGATCAAGTTTCCCGAAACGGTCATCTCGATGGCGATCGAGCCGGAGAACACAACCGAGCGGAAGAAGCTGCAAGACACGCTCGACATGCTCAAGCGCCAGGATCCGACGCTCGGAGTGACCAGCGGCGAAACGGGTCAGACGCTGATCAGCGGCATGGGCGAACTGCATCTGGAAGTGATCAAAAACCGCTTGCTTCGCGACTTCAACCTGAACGTCAAATTCCACAAGCCACAGGTCAGCTACCGCGAGTCGATTGCCAGCGCCGTGGAAGTGACCGGCGAATGCCACCGGATGATCGCCGGGCAGCAGCTCTTCGCGAAGGTCAAGCTCCGTATGGAACCGGTCCCGCAGTCGGCAATTCCCGTGATGCTGATCGTCGCGATCCCGCCCGACACGCTCCCACCGGACCTGCTCACCGCCGCGATCGACGAGCTCAAGGCGAGTGGCGAAGGGGGCGGACGCATCGCCGGCTATCCTCTGATGAAGCTGAAGGTGACCGTGCTTTCCGCCGAGTGGAACCCTGAGCAGACCGACGAGCGGGCGATGAAGATGGCTGCTGCCGATGCCTTCGAGAAGGGACTGGAGCAAGGGGGGAAGGTGTTGCTCGAACCGATCATGAAGGTCGATATCGTCACACCGGAGGACTACCTGGGTGATTTCGTTGGCGACCTCCAGCAGCGCCGTGGGACGATCGTCAAAACCGAAAACCGCGGGAAGATGACCGCGATCGAGGCTCAAGTCCCCTTGCGCGAGCTATTCGGCTATTCGAGCGCCATGCGGAGTCTCAGCCAGGGGCGTGCCGGGGCATCGATCGAGCCGCTTAAGTATGAAGCGGCACCGGCCGACGTGCTGAAGAAGTTTGAAATCTGACGGCTGCTACTTCGTCGGCAATTCCTGAATCCGAATGTGCCGCCAGCGCACTTCCAGCGGCTCGGTGCGGGCGCCAACGCCGTGAACCTGTAGGGCGATGAGCCCCTTAGGCGTAACACCATCGGTCAAGTCGGCGGCCGGCACGTCGTTGATCCAGGTTTTGATCGAATCGCCGCGGCACTCGATACGAAACTTGTTCCAGTCTCCTTGCTTGAACGCCTTGCGGGCCGCTTCGTTGTTCTTGAGGTCAAACAGCCAGCCGCGACGTCCTTCATCATAGATCCCGCCGCTGTACGCACGATCTGACGGATCGATCTCGACCTGATAGCCATGCACGCGGTCGGCGCCAAATTTGAACTTCTTCCCGTCTATCTCCGTCTCTTGCGCTTGGTCGAAGACCTGGCTGCGAATCTGCACGCCGGAGTTGAGGGCGGGATCGACCTTGAACTCAAGTTCCAGAATGAAGTCGCCGTATTCCTTTTCGGTGCAGAGGAACGAATTCGGTGTGCTCGGGACGCTGCTGCCGATGATTTCGCCGTTCTCGACGCGATACTTCGCCTTGCCGCCATGCTGCTTCCAGCCGTCGAGCGATTTGCCGTCAAACAGCAGATGAAAGTCGTCAGCCACGGCAAGCGGAGCCAGGGCCATCAGGAGCGAGAGGGAGAGGGCAGTTCGCAACATCGAGAGGGTCCTTTACGTGGTTCGTGAAACTGCGTCGCATTGTACCCTCACTCAAGCGGCACTCGAAAGTAGCGCACTTGCGGGTTGCGGGCCAGTGGCTCTGTAGGACGACAACCAAAGACGGTTGTCGCGAAGGTTTGCTGCCGTTCGCATGCTAGAATCTCCGCCAGTTTTCTTCATTGCATCCGGGATCCTATGCCCATGTCGCTTGTTCGTGGTTTTTGCAGCCGGGTCAGCCGCTGGTTCTTGGCCGGGCTGATTGCCGTGCTGCCGCTGTTCGTCACGCTGGCCGTGATCGTCTGGGTGGCCGATTACGTGGAACGGCTGTTCGGGCCACGAACTCCCTTCGGCCAGGCCCTCAGCAAAGTCGGCTTGCAATTCGTGTCGAACGAATTCGGGGCATTCCTCATCGGAATCATCCTGGTGCTCGGCCTGATTTTCGTCATCGGCATTGCCGTTGAATCTGGCGCGAGAAACTTCCTGCAGCGCATCACAGACGCGATCCTGCACCGCATTCCGGTCGTCGGCAGCATTTACGGCACGTCGAAGCAGGTCGTCGCCCTGTTCGAGAAAAAAGACACCGACGCCCTGAAGGGGATGCAGGTTGTCATGTGCTACTTTGGCGATCAGGGTGGCGCGGGATTCTTGGGCCTGCTCGTCTCGCCTGAACACTACCGGATTAACGATCGCGACTATCAAATCGTCATCGTCCCCACGGCCCCCGTGCCGATTGGCGGGGCGCTGCTGTTTGTCCCCGCGACAGTCGTGCAGAAAACGACGATCAGCGTCGAGGGCCTGATGAGCATCTATGTTTCGATGGGTGTGACGACGGGCCAGTTCATCCCCTGTGCGAAAAATCCAATTCCCCCTCAGGCCAGGGCAACCGACTCTTAAATGGCTGCGGATCTTCAACCAGACAGACTGTTGTCGCCATGCTTCCACTTTACGGTTACTTCGCAGGCGTCAATGCTTGAATGAACTGCGCGATGTGGTCGATCGCCTCCTTTCCCTCGGGCAGCAGCGGGTCGTGCGACTGAAAGACGTGAAACATGCCTGGCCAGATCTCCAGCTTCACGTCGATCCCGTCGGACTTGGCTTTGTCCGCCACGCGTAAGCTGTCGTCGCGCAGCATCTCGTGTTCACCCGCCTGGATGAGCAGCGGCGGGAGACCTCGATAGTCGCCGAACACGGGAGACGCGAGCGGATTGGCCGGATTCTGGTCTCCCAAATAATGGTCGCGAAAAATGGGCATCGTCTTGGAGCTGATAATCGGATCGCGAACCGTCTTGAGTGATTTGCTGGCTAGAGTCAGGTCGGCGGCGGGAGAGATCGAGATGGCCCCCTGCGGAAGTTGCAGCTTGCGGTCTCGGAGCGCTAACAGCGTGGCCAGAGTCAGATTGCCACCGGCCGAGTCGCCTGCCACAAACGTGGCCTGTGCCTTGGCGCGGCCGTCCGGTCCCTGCGAGCGCAGCCAGTCGTGGGCCGACACGCAGTCGTCAAGGCCCGCGGGAAAGCGGTGTTCTGGGGCGAGGCGATAGTCGACCAACAGCACCGCACACTTTGCCGTCGCTGAAATGTGGGCGGCCAGTGGAAGGTAAAAACCACCTGAGCCAGAAACAAATCCACCACCGTGCAAGTATAGCAGTCGCACTGCTGGGTCGGCTCCAGGGGCCAGCACCCACTCGGCAGGAATCTCGCCAACCTTGGCAGTTTGAATCCGCACTCCGTCCACAGAAATGACGCGACGCGTGCCCATGCCTTTCCGCAGGCCCTCGAAGTCAAACTGCTCGCTGCCGAAGGGAGTGTTCTTCATCAGCCGCTGAAGGTAAGCGGCGCCCTCGGGTGAGACCTGCTCGGGAACCTGCCCAGGCTTGCGTTTGGAGGCAGCCGGCTCGTCCTGACCAGCCGACCAACGTGTCAGTAACAGACAGACAACTATCAGCCAGCGAGCGTTTGAAGACGGATGCATGGGCGGCTGCTTCAAGGGTGCGAGGGACAGCAGACGATTTTACGAACGGCACAATAAAACGCGTCCAGGATCATGGAACGGCAGCCCCACTACGGGCCCGAGCGATGGCAAACTCAATCCAGTTCGGAACAACGAAAAAAGCCCTCCCAATAATTGTGGCCCTGCCCCTTGGCCACCACGAGCGTCACTGCGTCCTTCGCGCCAGCAGCCTCGTAGCGGGCGGCAAGCTCGGCCGAGTTCTCTTTGAGCGGCACAACCTTGTCGTCATCTCCGTGGATGATGAACACGGGCACTTTTGCCTTGGCCAGCAGGCTCACTCGCTCAATCGGATTGTTTTCGACGAGTTTCGCTTCCAACTCGTCGGTCTTCAACCCGTAGGCTGGCGCTGCCTTGGCGACGCCTGGATAGGTGCGCAGATCGAACACCGGATAAATTCCGGCGATCCCCGCAACTTGCTCGGGATGGTCGCTGGCCCAACTGGTGACCCACAATCCCCCGCGGCTGCGACCAAGTAGGCAGGGCTTGCCGGCGAAGCCGCGCTTCTTGGTCAGCTCTTCGTACAGGGCGGTGAAGAGCTTGCGTCCTGGCGGACTGCCGTACGACTCGCCGATGTCGATTCCGGCCACGGCGACTCCAGCATTCAGAAACTGCTCGTGCATCCATTTCTCGTGCTCGTCGGGATATCCAGCCAAGGTGGGTGCATACAAAATCCACGGCTGCGGAGTGCGGCGCTCCTTCTCTGGCGGGAGCAGGACGAAGGCCGGCCGATCCTGCACGAGAAATGCCTCTCCCGGCAAGATCAGCTTCTTGATCGGAGCGCTGGCTGGCTCTTCGCCGCTGGCTGGCAGCCAGCAGATCGACAAACCGATCATCAGGCAGGCAAGGGAACTGACTTGCAGTCGCATGGTTGCCTCCAGCGCTTGTAACCAAGAAGATGCGGTAAAGTCGTCTCCGTCAGCCGTTACATTGTGACTTAGCAAATGGCTGCTCGACAGCCCTAAATCCAGGGTCGATCCATGCGAACTCTCGTTACAGTACTCCTTGTCCTCGGCTGCTGGAACGTCAGCCAGGCAGATACCTTCGCCTACGTGTCGCTGGCAAAAGACAAGAAGATTGCTGTGTACCAGGTGAATTCAACGACCGGCGCACTAACCCACGTCGCAGACGCAAGCTGCGAAGGAGAGCCGGGTGCTCTGGTTGCCAATCCGGCGAAAACCTTGCTCTTCGCCTCGTTGCGTCCGGAGGGGAAGTTAGTCGCGTTTCGCATCGACTCGCAGACGGGCAAACTTGAGCACGTCAACACTATCGAGGCCGGACCTGACCCAGCCCAACTGTCGACCGATAAGGAAGGGCGTTTCTTGCTGGCGGCGTACTACGTAGCAGGGAAGGTGACGGTGCATGCGATTGAGAAGGATGGTTCGCTGCGAGTGCGACCGGTGCAGAGCTTGCCGACGGATGAAAAGGCGCACGCGATCGTGCTCGATCCCGCCAACCGCTTCGCCTTCGTCCCGCATACGAGCCCCAACGCGATATTTCAGTTTGCGTTCGATGCGGCCACGGGTGAACTTACACCGGGAAGTCCGGCCAAACTGGCGACGCCAGCCAGCACAGGGCCGCGGCACATGGTTTTTCACCCGCGTCTGGACATCGCCTATATCGACAATGAACAGGGCGGCAGCGTGACGGCTTACCGGCTCGAAAAGACGAGGGGTTCGCTTCACGCTCTAAAGACCGTTTCGACGTTGCCCAGCGACTTCGAATTGAGAAACGCCTGCGCCGAGATCAGGATGCACCCCACAGGCAGGTTTCTCTATGTTTCGAATCGCGGTCACGACAGCATTGCCCGGTTTCAAGTTGACGAGCAGAGCGGCGAATTGACGGCACTGGGCCAGACTCCTGCCGAGCAAACGCCACGCTCGTTCGATCTCGATCCCAATGGAAAGTTTCTTTATGTGTGCGGTGAAGCAACCGACAAAATCGTTGCTTACCACCTGGATCAGGACTCGGGGGACCTGACCCCAACTGCGATCTACCCCGTCGGAAAGACGCCTTGGTGGATTACGGTCGTTGATGTGCGTAATGTGCAAACGGGGGACCTGGAGACAGTGCAAATCGCCCCCGACAAAAAGGGCTTTATCCTGTCTCCCTCTGGTACTCGCTATATTCCCTGGGGCCACAACTACGCCTCGGTCGATATCCTGGATCGGCTGTCCAAGGACCCGGAGCGTGTCGAGCGTGAGTTCGCCGAGATGAAGGCGGCAGGCACGACCGTGGCTCGAATTCATCCCGAAATGCCGCGTATCCTGACTGGTCCGGACAAGGCCGATCCCCAGGCCGTCGATCAACTCAGAAAGCTCCTCCAGATTGCCGAGAAGTGGGGCATCCATCTCAAGATCACCGGCCTGGCCTGCTACAAGATTAAGGAGCGCGCGGCCTGGTACGATTCTCTGAACGAGCAAAAGCGATGGAAGGCGCAGGCCTTTTTCTGGGAAACGATTGCTCAGACCTGCGCCAAGAGCCCAGCCGTCTTTGCCTATGACCTGGTCAACGAGCCTGCCGCGGCCGGAAAGCTGGCCGATGGGTGGTATACCGGCCGGATGGGCGACGTCGAATTCTGTCAGCGGCTCAGCCTCGATCCCGGCGGGCGAAGCGGCGACGATATCTTCCGCGAGTGGACGAAGAGCATGGTCGCTGCCATCCGCAAGCACGACCAGACCCACCTGGTCACGATGGGAATGCTGCCCTTTCCCGGTTCATACAAGACCGCCGCCGAGCAACTCGATTTCGTCTCGCCGCACCTATATCCGAAGGCGGGCAAAGTGGATGACGAGATTAAGCTGCTTCAGAAGTTCGACTGGGGCAAGCCGATCGTCATTGGCGAAACATTTCCGCTGAGCTGCGGCGCCGACGACGAGCAAGATTTCTTGCTGAAGAGCCGCGAGTTCGCTCAGGGCTGGATTGGTCATTGGCCGGACGAATCGCCCACGGAACTCACCGAGCTCAAGAAGACGGGCAAAGCCACGATCCACAACGCGATCTGGCTCTCCTGGGTGGACCTCTTCAAAGAGATCGGCCCGCAGATGACGGGCGGAAAATCGCAAAGTCAATAAGGAGAATCAAAATGAGAAACTGGATCATTGGCCTATCGGTACCAGGCCTGGCGCTGATCGCGGTGGCTACGATTGCGACCGCCGATGACGCCAAGGACGAAGCACTCAAGAAGGACCGGAAACTGATCGAGGGCACGTGGCGGGTGGTCACGCTCGAAGTGGACGGCAACAAGGCGTCAGACGAAGACGCCAAGAAGATTACCGTCGCCAACGGCCCGGAGGGAACCTGGACCCTGTTATCGGACGGCAAGGAAGTCGGCAAGGGAACCAATTCCTTTGATCCAACCCAGAAGCCCAAGACGATCGACTTCACGCAGACCGAGGGCGAAGGAAAGGGCAATTCGTTCTTGGGGATTTATGAACTGGGCGAAAACACTCGCAAGCTGTGCTTCGCGCCGCCCGGCAAGGACCGTCCCAAGGAGTTCAATTCCATGCCGGGAACGGAGCATATCCTGGTAACGTTTGAGCGAGTCAAGGACAAATAATCGCCAGGGTACGGACATGAACCGACGCGTCTTCCTTCGCGATGGCTCGCTTCTGCTCTTGGGGGCGGGCGGTATCGGCAGTCCTCTCGCCGGCCTGGGTACCGAGGAGCCGCAACGTCGCGTACGAATCGGCCTGGTCACCGACTTGCACTATGCCGACAAACCTCCGGCCGGAACAAGGCACTACCGGGAAACCCTGACGAAGTTTGCAGAAGCGGCCGGCGAGTTCCAGAAAGCCAAGCCAGACTTCGTCGTTGAGCTGGGTGATTTGATCGACGCTGCTGATTCCGCTGATGCAGAGAAGAAGTATCTCGCCACGATCAACAAAGAGTTTGCTGCCCTGCCGGGCGACAAGCATTACGTCCTGGGCAATCACTGTGTCGCCACGCTCACCAAGGGCGAGTTTCTCGAAGGCGTGTCCCGAAGCAAGCCCCACTACTCGTTTGACGCTGGCGGATTTCACTTCGTCATCCTGGATGCCTGTTTCCGTTCAGACGGTGAGTCCTACAGCCGTGGCAATTTCAAATGGACGGACACGAGCATCCCGGAAGCACAGGTCGAATGGCTAAAGGCGGATCTGCAGGCCGCGGCCGGGAAGGCTGTCGTGTTCGTCCATCAGCGATTGGATGTGAAAAACGACTACGGCGTGAAGAACGCGGATCAGGTCCGCAAGGTCCTGGAGGAATCAGGCAAGGTTTTGGCAGTCTTCCAGGGTCATAGCCACAAGAACGACCTCAAGGATATTGGCGGCATCCATTACTGCACGCTGGTCGCGATGGTTGAAGGATCGGGCGCGGAGAATAACGGCTTTTCCCTGATGGACATTTTCGATGGCGGTACGATCCGGCTGACGGGATTCCGCAAGCAGAGCAGCTACGATTGGAAATGATGCATCGTTCAATTCCGCTTCTGATTCTGGGCTTCGCTGCCGCAAATGTGTCGGCTGGTGAGCCCAAGCCCGGAGAAAACCGGTGAGAATCGTTCGTGACTGCCTCGATTTGGCACAGTGCACTGTGCCAATCAGATGGCTCACCGTAAGTCATTGCAGGAATGCTGCTTACGGCGAGGCAAAACTGAGAAGCGGAGGGCACGGGACCCGACTTTGCCACTTTCCGAAGTCATTGTCGAGCAACCGTTTCCGTCCACAACTCCTTGTGCCGCATCGACTTTGGCGAAACTGGGATTGGTCACGAGTAATCAGGGACTCTCACGAATTATCACGCTGATTGGCACACTGTGTCAATCAATTTGATGGCGATGGCGGTGTCTCCAATGGTGAGGAGACGCCTTCATGACCCGGAGTAGTGACTCGCATATTACGCCCAGGAATGGGCACACGCTCGTGGTTGGTATCGTGGCCCGTATCAGCGGTTGCGCGAAGCAGAAGGAGGTCAGTCTGGAAGATCAGGTCGACCACGGCAAGGAGGAGGTAGCTGAGCTCTATCAAGGTCCAGTCGAGTACATGGCCATTGCCACCAAGGGGAAGGGCGAGCGACTGGATCGGCCTGAGTTGGACGAGATAGAGCGGTGGCTGCGCTCGCGAAAACTCGACCTGCTCGTGATGGACGATCTGGGTCGCTTGGTCCGCGGCGCCGAAGCCGTCCGGTTGTGTGGCATTGCGGTTGACCACGGGACACGTGTGATTGCACCCAACGATTGCATCGACACGGCGGCGGAGAATTGGGAAGAGGATGTCATCTCGGCTTGCCGCGACCACGTTGGGCACAACGCCCATACGTCCAAGCGGCTCAAGCAGAAGCTGATGAATCGCTTCAAGAAGGGCAGTGGCGTCACGCCATGCGAGATCTATGGCTACATCAAGCCGCCCGACGCCAAGACCTACGACGATTGGCTCCGGGACCCGAAGGCCGAACCTTTTATCCTTGAAGGCAGACGCAGGCTTCTTGCCACACTCAACTGTTCCGCTGTTGCCGACTGGTTCAACCGCCAGGGCGTACCGGTCGGCAATTACTGTCGCCGGTCGACCTGGATGGGAGCGATGGTCCGCCGGTTCTACCGCAATTCCATTCTCAAGGGCCAACCGGGCCGCGGCCACAGGCATACGATCAAGCACCACGAGACGGGCCGGCGCATCTCGGTACCCAATCCCAAAGGCCCGACTTATGTTGAGTTTCCCCACCTGGCGTACTTTACGCCCGACGAGTTTGACGAGCTCGAACAATTGCTTCGCCAGAAAAACGCCAAGCATCGGCGGCCGTCGCAAGACGGCGTCGATCCTCGGCACCGTGTCCCCCGGAAACGCACGCGATTCCCTGGTCAGCATGCCTATTGCTGGTATTGCGGCAGGCAATACGTCTGGGGGGCCAACGGCATGTCGGGCAACCTGATGTGCAGCGGGGCACGCGAGTGGCGCTGCTGGAACTCAATCGGGTTCTCTGGAGCCTTGGCGACCCAGCGCGTATTGGCAGCAATCAAAGACGAACTATACCGGCTGGATGGCATCGACGCACAGTTTGAGGATATGGTCCGTTTGGCCAGCCTTGACGACAACCGCGGTCTTGTAGAGCTTTGGGCAGAGCAAGAGCAGAAAGAAGCGAGCCTTGCCCAAGAACGGGCCCGCTTTGTCGAGGCGATTGGCCAATACGGTCCGCTGTCCATGCTGACCGACAAGCTGCGCGACATTGAGGAGCGCGACAAGTCGCTGGCCATCAGCCGCCGAAAGCTGGAACGCGCCAAGCCCAACGATGTAAAGCTGCCCGGTAGTGCAAAGGAGCTACGGTCACTCCTGGAACAGCAGTTGGAACAGGCTGAGCAAAATGACGGCGAGCTGGTCGAGTGGTTGTGCCGGCTGACACCCGAATTCTCCGTTTACTTGGTCCGCTCCATTGACGGCGGGCACCTATTGCCCCGAGCAAAAGTGCGATTGCACCTCGGCGCGACGCTGCCTGGAATCGAGGAGACACCTGACGTAAGCCGCCTGCTAACGCGAGAACTTACCCTGGACTTATTCAAGCCGCTGCAGCGACTAAGCATTCTGTCCGATGTGGTGAAGCTTGCAGTGCCAAGAGCCTCGCCCAGGAGAATCGCCCAGCAGCTGACCCGACATGTCACTGCGACTGCCGTCGGCCGGTCTCTGGCGCTGGCCAAGGAAATGGAAGGCCGAGGGCTGACCGATCCGTTGATCCTGATCGAGTCGCCTCCCGACGACTACCGCAAACTCCGGCGGTACAAGAACCCCAAGTATCAGTTCCAGCCGCTGGAAGGCTACGAGCGACGGCCGCTGTAGCCGTTTGATTGCATTTGCTTGCTTTCTCCGCGCCCCGGCTACAACCGGGGCGTTTCTTTTTCGCAACGAGGTTTTCATGAAGAGAGTTCCCAAAGCTAGGTCTGATCCACGAAAAGTGGCGGGCCCAGTGCCAACCGGCACGGCGCTATTTGCACTGCTGGATTGGCTCGCCGGCTGCGTGGCACGACAGCTGAGCGACGATGGACGCCGCAACGCAGTTCGCGACGGGCCGCACGTTGATGCGCCAAATGACCGTGGGTGGATGCGTGAGACGTCCACTGTCGAGCCGATCCGAGAATGAGATCGCAGCAGTCCCCTTTGGCATGGCCCCCCCTTTCCCCACTCCTATTCCGAAAAGGATATCTCTGCGTGGTTTTTTATTTCGCGCTTGCCGCCGGCGCGTTGCTTTCGGCGGTTCTGGCGCTGGCCCTGCTTCGGGAGGTCCGCCTGCGGCGGGCTTTGGAAGCAGTCCTGCGCCGAATTCTCACAACCTGGAGGAGATTTCGTTCAAACGATGATTCTCACACGTCGCGTCGTGGCACTGGCGGGCCTGATCGCGATGACCGGATGTAGCCCACCCGACCAGCGGCTGGTGGATTTCGCCGAGCAGGCCAACCAACAGCAGGCGCGGCAATCCGAGCAGGTGGCCCGGCAAAGCCGCGAAATCGCTTCGGCCGCTCACGACTTAGTGGAGCAGGACGCGGCCGCGCGGCGGGAATTGCTGGAGGCGCAAGTGAGGAATCAGGAGCAGTTTCGCGAACAGCAGGCGGCCATGGACCGGCAACTTGAGCAGCTGCAGGCCGAGCGCCGTGACGCGGCGCGGGCAGCCGTGCGGGCACCGGTGATCGCCCAGGCGCTTATTACGGTAGCCGGGATAGTGGCCGCCCTGTTGCCACTGCTCGTGACGGCCTATGCCCTGCGCCGGCTCCCGGAAACAGGCGCGGCCGAGGAGCTGTTGACCGAGTCCCTGCTGGAAGAGCTGGCCGCGCTGCCTTGCGCTTCGTCGGCATCTTATCCGGCGGAGTCCAGGCTTACTGAGACCACACAGCCCGGCCTTCCGCCGAACCAGGACTGAGCCAGATCAAGATCCTGATCTCTGCATCCGTACTACCAATCCTCGACGGCCGCGGCTCCCTCTCCGGAGGAGCCGCGGCCGATTTCGTTTCTTGCCAGCATTTGGAGAACCAATGAATCAGAACGATCTCAACCGCAGCCTGTCGCGCGCGACGGGGGAGTCGGTACGCACGATCCGGCGGCTGGGCTTCTCGCCCTTCGACCCGGCAGCGGGCGACACCGACGCCGAATGCCTGGAAGTTCCGCCGCAGGTCGTCGACTGGGACCAGCTGGAACTCGACCGGATTGCCTTGGCGATCCAGGCGTAAGCCATGAGCGCACACTACTCGTCTCAGGCCGCCCGGCATGACTTCCGCCGCTGGATGCGGTGCTATCAAGCAACTCGTTTCCAGTCTGGAAGACCACGACGCCGTCTCCTTCGCGGCGGTCAGATCCGCGGCCAGCGAACGTTGCGGCTCGCGCGGGCGCCGGCGCGGCGCCCCATGCACGATGTCCTCAGCTAGTTGCTGAGGACATTTCTCAAATCCAATCACTCGTTAACCAGGAAAAATCTATGAAAGTCCTTGTCATCAACAACGACGGCGGCGGCTTCGCCGACTACGTCGAGGTTCCCGAAGGCACGACCGTCCGCGACTTGTTCTTGCGCGAGGTCCGCTCCGGGAAGCCGGACAGCTACCTGATCCGGGTCAACCGACAGCCTGTCCCCAGCGACCAGGTGCTCCGTGAAGGGGACCGCGTCTCCTTCACGGCAACAAAGATCGAAGGTGCTCGGTAACTCTCTTACCCATCTTAACGGCAGCCGGGAGCGGCCTTGTTGCCGCTCCCGGCTAAAGGAGGAGTTTTACCGATGCGACCCCTTGAAACACGTAAGCGGCAGGCCATTCGCGCTGCTCTCCGTATCCATGACCATCTGGCCGGCACCAGCCGGCTCAACGGCGCCATCCAGCTTCCCACGCACGAGTGGGAGGAGGCGGGCAGGCTGGCTGAGCGCCTGGAGTTCGTCCTGCGCCGCAGCTGGAAGGCAGCAAGCGACAGCCTGCTGATCGACCTGGAGCACGCGCTGCGGCGGCTGCGGACGCAGTGCGATTCGTGCCACGCCAACCTGCCGCGCTCTGCGGTCAGCACCAGGCTTGCGCCACCCGGCGAGATCGTGGCCGACATCCTGGCGCTCGATGCCGAGTTCGACGGCCTGGCCATCAACCTGGAGGAGAATCTCCTCCAGGTCGAGACCGACCCCATTGTTCTGGAGGACACGGCGCTCGGCAGCTTCCGGATTGAACTCCGCTGGGAGCTGATTGGCAAAGAGCGCGCGTATGAGGTGATTGCAGAGTCGCCCCATACACCGGAGAACGATGAGGAAGTCACCCATCCTCACGTCCGGGACAAGCTGCTGTGCGAGGGGGAAGGTGCGGCTCCGATCCGCCGGGCTCTGGTCGAAGGCCGGCTGCTCGACTTCTTCACGCTCGTGCGCCAGGTGCTGGAAACTTATAACCCCGGCAGCGCCTACGTCGAGCTGAGCCGATGGAACGGCGTCACCTGCAAGGACTGCGGCTACATCATGCCGGGGGACGGCTACGGCACCTGCGATCGGTGCGAGGACCCCGTCTGCAGCGAGTGCTCGATCGGCTGCTCGCGCTGCGACCGCTACGTCTGCAGCAGCTGCAGCACCTCTTGCGAAGCCTGCGACCGGCTGCTCTGCGAGAGCTGCCTGCAGGCCGAGGATCGCTCCGGCCAACTGCTCTGCCCCACCTGCTTTGAAGACATCCAAGAAGAATCCGATGACGATGAAATTTACCAAGAAGACGCTGCGCCTGACGCAGCGGTATGCCCGGCCAGCGCCGCCCCTGCGGCTGACCCCCTATGCCTGGGCCAAGCTCCTGTTCCTGCGTGATGCCGGACCAACGGAAATCGGGGGCTTTGGCATCAGCGCCGAAGACGACCTGCTCCTGGTCGAGGATTTCTGCCTCGTGAAGCAGTGCTGCTCTGTCGCCACCGTCCGGTTCGACGATGAGTCGGTGGCCGATTTCTTTGACGAGCAAGTGGACCAGGGCCTGGCGCCGGAGCAATTCGGCCGAATCTGGGTGCATACCCATCCCGGCAGCTCGCCCTTGCCGAGCTCAACGGATGAGGAGACGTTTGCCCGCTGTTTCGGCGGGGCGGACTGGTCTCTCATGTTGATCCTGGCATGCGGCGGGCGAACCTACGCGCGCCTGCGCTTCGGCGTGGGCCCAGGCGCCAGCCTGATCCTGCCGATCGAGATCGACTTCGGCGCTGCGAGCCCCGCATCGGACGCCGTCGCCTGGGAACAGGAGTACCGAGACAACGTCTCGGCTGATATGGTCCTCGCGCCCGTGAGACCGGTTCACGGGCCCGTGGGCGTGAACCCGGTTCGCGCAGAGGAGGTTCCGAGTACCTGCAGCGATCCCTTCTTCGACCCCGCACGCTATGACCGCTGGGAGGACATCTATGGACGATATTTCTGATCGCTTCCAGCGGCAGGAGTCCCTGGTGCCGCGCGAACGGCTCGTCGGGCTCGGAGTTTCGATCATCGGCGTCGGCGCCATCGGTCGGCAGGTGGCACTGCAGCTGGCGGCGCTGGGAGTCACCAGGTTCCAGCTTGTGGACTTCGACAAGGTCGAATTCACCAACGTCACGACGCAGGGCTATCTGCGTGAGGACATTGGCAGGGCCAAAGTCGATGCCACGGCCAGCGCGGTCTGGCAGATTGATCCGCAGATCGAAGTCGATACGGTCCAGGACCGCTTTCGTGCGCAGCTGGAAGTCGGGGATGCCGTGTTTTGCTGCGTCGATTCGATCGAAGCTCGTGCGGCCATTTGGCGCGCCGCAGGACGCCGGGCCAGATTCTGGTGCGACAGCCGGATGCTCGGCGAAGTCATGCGAATCCTGGTCGTCACCGAACGGCATGGCAGGGATCACTATCAGACGACGCTGTTTGCTCCGTCTGAGGCTCAGGCCGGCAGCTGCACCTCACGCGGGATCATTTACACGGCCTGCATCGCCGCCGGCCTGATGACCCACCAGTTCACGCGCTGGCTGCGCGGCTTGCCCATCGACCAGGACCTATCGCTAAACCTGTTGGCCAGCGAACTGACTGTGGCCGAGGCAAACGCCTAGACCCCCGATCCCGCGGGATTGAACAAACAACGCAGAGCGGGTTCCGCGGTCGCCGCAAGGCGGCCGCCGGGGCCCGCTTTTTGTTACCTATTGGAGCGTTGGCAAGAGGCTTATCCTGTTCCTTGCATTGCTTCAGGGCGCCTTTTGGCCCCCTGCGTCAAACGACAGAGAGGAGTCAGGGAAGTACACCTTGACGGTTGCCCGCGAGTAGTTGCTCTCGTCGAGCAACGTAACCGGATTGGCCTCCTGCGGAAACCTCGGCCGGTCACGCTGAACGATGAAGGTCGCGCGCCCAAAGTTCCTGAAGGGCGAATCGCGGAACGTGAGAACAATGCCTTGGCCCATGGCCTCCGCGGCAGCCGCCGTCGTCGGACGGACGATCCAATCCAACTCCGGCCGCACGATGGCGCCCCCCGCCTGAATGCAGAACCCGCCAGCTCGGCACGCATGCAACACCATCTGTTCCTGCTCGGGGGTCATCTGGTTGTCGTCAATCAGATCCAGCGCCAGGGTATCACCGTCCTCAACCTCGAACGGGAGTTGAACGAACCGACATCTGCAGCCTCGAAAACTACCGCGGTTGACCGGCAAGATCACCTGCACGTCGTTCGGGAAGCGGCTCGACTGGACCGATAAATACAGCTCAGCCGTCCCCAGGCCGCCCAACTCCGTGTCGTCCAGTACCTCGACAAGGACAGCCGGACGGGCGACTGATTTCCCAGAGACCGGCGTACGAAACACCGGATGGATAGAAGCATAGGCCGGAGGAGTGGCCAACCACGCGAACGCCGCACAGACGAGCCCGACGGCGGACCAGGTCGCCCACTGAACCCTGCTGGACTTGGATGGCGCGCGTGCTGCCAGGAGAAGCGTGCTGACGAAAGCCACGAGCAGGCCAACAAGACCCAGACTAAGTAGCCAGCGCAAGGGCTCGGCCCAGAGAGCAGCAACGGCCGTTCCTGCGATCAGCACGAGGACGACGGCCACTGTTCCCATCTTCGGAGAGCGAAGAAACCAACTGCCCTTGTCGGCCGATGCCCGGCCGCCCTCAGAGCCATCCCCGCCAAGCTGGGACGAAGTCCCCGAATTGCCAGCTGCCATCCAGACGACGAGGAAACTACTCACCAGCACCAGCATCGGCAACCAACTCCCCCAGACCAGCCCCACTCCCGCAGCAATGATCAGGCTCGTGATGCTTGCAGCGGTTACCAGTTGTCGCCGATCCGCCGTTTCCTCCGTAACCAGCGAACGGGCACCGGGGCTTTGGTCGGACATGGAAGTTGCTCCTGCGGGGGCATCAACACAGACGATCGTCTGTCATAGTATCGTCTGTAGATTGATGGTCTGCAACTGTCCAAGCTGGCAGCCATGCAGAACATCGAGGTCGTCTTCGGCAAAGTGGTGCGGAAGCGACGGCAGGAGCTGGGCCTGTCGCAGGAGGATTTCGCTGACAAGGCGGGAATCCACCGTACTTACGTCAGCTCGATCGAGTTGGGGAAAGTACAGGTGAGCATTGGCGTTGCACAGAAATTGGCCGAGGCCCTGGAGACGCCTCTCAGCCGGATCTGGCGGGATGTAGAGAATTCGTAATACAAACCCAACAGTCCCCTAAGACGTTCACCGCCGCTCGTCGGGCTGAGTTCTTCGGGCGTTTGAGGCGGTGGCGGGCGAGCTTTGGTAAGTCACTTTGCCGCGCACAGACGTGCCACTTACTCCGCCCTGCATTCCGAAGTCCCGACTCAGTGATCTGCCGTCACTGCAGTCGAGCACGAGTCGACGATCGACTTGAGGCTCGGATGTGTCCGCAGTACCTTCTGGCGCCACTCCCACTGTTGGTCGAACGTCATTTTCTCGAACTCGTTGACAGACTGGCGAAATCGTTCAGCGTATGACGAGCGTTCCTCTTGAAGCTCCGTTTCAGTGAAGAACCGCTCGGTCTGATCAACTGCGTAAGCAGTCGACCAGTTGTTGAGCAGGCCAGCCATCGTATGAGTTAGGGCCTTCAGTAGCACGTTGAAACTCTTGGGCCGAGCCCGTGGTCCGAGCATTGGCCAGCGCTCTACTAGTTTGTGGTCCACATTTTCCGTGTGAAGCACCCAATCTCCCCTGAGCCGTCTTCCCGGAGCCATCCCTTCATCGTCTTCGTAGTCCTCGTCGAAGCTTCCGAGGCGCCAGCCACGGTCCACCCATGAACTAAGCTCGGCCGGAATGTAGGCAATTGGCAGCCCGGAATGGACGAGCGACGAGTGCGCGAGAAACAGTCCCCGGTCGCAGTCCCACGTCACATCCTCAAGCTTGAAACCCATCGAGCTCGACGTGTCGTTGAATGCACTTCCGGTGAGAAAAAGTCCCTCAAAAGGTGCGATGGCCAACTCAAGGCTGCGCGTGACGACAATCCCTCGCCCATTTTCCTCCATTAGTGGCAAGAAAAAGTGGGACACGTCGATGTCGAGTCGAAACATCCGGATGACCGCCTCGTAAGTGAATGCCAAGCTGCTAGTCCAAGATTGGCTCCTGTCCATCAATCTCGGTGCCGTCCTCCAATTTGTGCAGCGCAATCATGCCGTCCACATCCGAAGTGACGTCGAACCCGAACGCACGCAGCGTGTTCTGAAGCTCGGCGAAATGCTTCTCGATTCGAGCGCTGCCACGTACTTCATAGGTCTCGGAGAAAACGAGCGAGCCCAGTATTTCGTCGGCGACACACTCAAATCGGCCTTCGGCGATACTCCACTCGACTGCACGGATTCGCAAATACAACGTCAAGGGGATGCCGCGCTTCCTTGGCTTCGAAAAGGTGACGTACAGACCAGGATATGGCACAAACGGCAACATAATGCTTGCCTCGGCCCTCAGTAGATTGTGCTTCTTGAACTTTGTTCGAGGGCGAATTGGTCCGGCGGCCTGCACCACGATATTGACCGCAAAAGCTGACGGACTGGAGAGCGTGGGCATTGACGAGCCTTTCCGTAGAGTTGCACATCAACTTGGCTTCACGCACACCAGTTTCGGGCCAGATTCGAATACAAGCAACTTCGGACGAAGTGACCAAGTGTTTTAGCCCAACTGCCCTCGGCCGGTATCACCGGAGCCGACGCCGAATTCTCAGGCGATTGCCCGTTGACACTGTCATATAACAGTGTAGTATTCGGACATGGCGGAGTTATGGCGAATCGATGAGTTGCAAGCAATCACGGAAAAAGCGCTGCGCCTGTCCCCGCCAGCGGAGGCGGTTTCCGCGCGGGTGCGGGCGGTGCCCGACGCCCGGACGATTCGATACTACACGACGCTCGGGCTAATCGATCGACCGGCAGAAATGCGCGGCCGCGTCGCCTATTACGGCCGACGGCACGTGCTGCAATTAGTTTCCATCAAACGGCTGCAGGCTGATGGCCTATCGCTGGAAGCAGTGCAGCACAAGCTAACGGGCGCGACGACGCGGCGGCTGAACGACCTCGCCGCTCTGCCGGATGGCTTTTGGAGTCTACCGCTGCTCAGCACTCTGAAAGAGTCAACACCCACTCAGGAGAAGGAGCCGGCAGCCGGCGAACGACCGGCGTCGTTTTGGGCAACGCCTGCGATGCCCGCCGCTGGTTCGACAGCGGGCGATTCGTCGCCACTTGATGCAATCACCGCCATTCGCCTACCGATTGCCCACGGCGTATCGCTTGAAATCTCCGGCGTCGATTGGCGCAGCTTGCCAGCGGAGTCGGCGGCAGCGCTCGCTCCCGTGCTGCAAACGCTGCGTCGCGACCTATGTCGTTTGGGGCTCATCGCGAGCGAACCAACGGCGACTGATGCTCCCTCCTCATCTTCTCTCTCGTCTGGAGAATCCAAATGACAATTTCTTCCCGAACTGTGCCGCATTGCGAAGAACCGATCGATGCCGTGGAAGCGTCCGGTGTCGGCGCGCTCCAATCCGCGGCAGGAAATCTGCCGCTAAAAAAACTGGAAATCCGTTGCCGCGTCGCGGGCCTGACCTGTGAAACGGAGGTCATTCAAGTCTTTCGGAACCCGCACAACGAGTTCGTCGAAGCGACCTACATCTTCCCGCTGCCGGGACGATTTGCGATGACCGCCTGCACCATGCGCGTTGGTGACCGCGTGATCGACGCGGAGTTGAAAGAGCGTTCCCAAGCCCGCGCGGACTACAACAGCGCCATTCGTGCCGGCCAGCGGGCATCGATTGCCGAAGAAGACCGCAGCGAGACCTTCAATCTCCGCGTCGGCAACCTGCCGCCTGGTGAAGAGGTAACCGTCCAATTGACGCTGGTAGGAACCATTTCGGTTGTGAGCGGCGAAGGGACGTTGCGGATTCCGCTCGTCGTCGCGCCGCGGTACGTGGCGGGGCTTCCGCTCGATGGCGCTTCGGTCGGATCAGGGACGGCCGTGGATACCGATGAGGTTCCCGACGCCTCACGTGTCACTCCGCCCACGCTCTTGCCCGGTTTTCCGAGCCCGGTGGCCCTATCCGTGGAAGTCGAGTTGCAGTTCGGTCCACTTTCAGCACCGGCCGGATGGCGGGAAGCCATTCGCGCGAGCTTGCATAGCATTTATGTCGGCGAAACGGACCCCGTCAGGATTCGTCTTGTGCCGGGTGAGCGAGCGAATCGCGACTTCATTCTTCGGTTCCCCGTCCTTGCCGAAGTGGCTTTGGTTGCCCTGGAGTACTCTGGTTCTAACGACCAACGTGCGAGTACGTTTGCCCTGACTGTGCTGCCTCCGCGTGCGGCAACGCACCAGGATCGGCCCCGCGACGTGGTATTCGTGCTCGATCGCAGCGGCAGCATGGGTGGCTGGAAGATGGTCGCCGCGCGCCGAGCATTGGCACGCATGGTCGATACGCTACGCAGCAAGGATCGCTTCCGCGTTCTCGCTTTCGACGACCATATCGAAACGGCCGCCGGCGGCATGCTGGATTGGCAGCCCGCCACCGACCGGCTCCGCTGGCAAGCGGCCGAGTGGATTGCCAAGATTGATTCCCGTGGCGGGACGGAGCTTGGGGGTGCGTTACGTGCGGCTCTACAACCGTTTGCAATGTTCGGCATGCCGGATGATCGCGAGGCGATTGTTGTGGTCATTACCGACGGACAGGTGGCGGGCGAAGATTCGGTGCTCCGTACGTTACAGCTCCTAGGACTGCCGCGGATGCCGCGGATCTTTACGCTGGGTATCGACCGCGCGGTGAACGCGAGCATGCTGAACAGACTGGCCGAATTGGGAGGTGGAGTCTTCGAATTGGTCGAGTCGGAGGAGCGACTGGATCAGGTATTGGAGCGATTCCATCGCGACATCGGCACGCCGGTGCTCGCGGATATACATATCGAACCCATCGATTTTGACCTGCCGCGCAATAGCATCACGCCGGGTCGCATCCCCGCCGTGTTCGCTGACCGACCAATGACTCTCTACGGCCGAATAGTGGGACAACAGGATAGCATTCGCCTGCGCGTAACAGCCCGCGACGCGAGCGGGGCTCCGTGGCAGCAGGAACTGACCGCGCGCAGGTCGGACGCCAAGACGTTATTGCCACTATGGGGGCGCGGACGGGTTCGCGATCTGGAAGATCAGTACGCGCGCGGCGACCACACCGCCAGTAAGCTGCAAACGGAGATCGTCGCCGTCTCCCTGGAAAGCCACGTGCTATCGCGATTTACCGCATATGTAGCCGTAGATCGGGCAGAAATCGTCAACGCAGGCGGCGTGCAGCACCAGATCGTCCAGCCAGTCGAAGCCCCCGAGGGCTGGAAGGTACCGGTCGGCGGCATGTTGCGAGGAGGAAGCGTGCAACGCAAAAAGCGACGCGCGAGCTATGCTCCACCAGCCGCTGCCCCAGTCGGCGGATCGCAAGATGCAGACCAATTTGCCGCTGCTTGCGAACTCGTGCCAGAATCAGTGGCCCGTGAGAACAACGTCCTGCCAGTGCGGGAAGAGGACGGCAAGCTCGTCGTGCGGATGAGCGATCCAAACGATTGCGACACAATCGAAAAGCTGCGGTTCATCCTCAACCGTCCAATTCAAGTCGAAGCTGCCACTACTGGAGAAATCCACGAAGCGATTAACGAGCAGTACGGGCACTCCGACGACGAATCGGCTGATTCGCTGTTGCAAGAGTTTACCGATACCAGCATCGACTTTACCGAAACCAGAGAAGAGACGACCCTTGGTTCCAGTGCCTTGACCGAGAACAGTGCGCCCATCGTCAGGCTCGTTTCACTCATTCTTGCGGAAGCGATGCAATTGCGGGCAACCCACGTTTTCATCCGGCCCGACGATGCTTGCTTAGAGATCAACCTCGTCATCGACGGTGTGCTCCGCAAGCGAGACTGTCCTCCGCTGCGTCTGTTGCCAGCGATTGTCAATCGCCTCCGCGATCTGGCTGGTATTGTGGAACGTGATGATCGGCTGCGACTGGGCGAATTCAAGATCACCGTCGGCACGAATGACATCACGGTTCGGGCCTACATGATTCCCACACCTCGCGGTCCGGCAGTGGTGTTGCGCTTGGCGGACCGCCTGCTTGAATTGCCCAAGCAAGGCTGGGACGAGGTTGCCAGCCTCTGGCTGAAAGATGCTCAACGAGGTTGCGAAGGCGATTCTATCGCGATCGAGGCGTATCAACGGCTAAAGACGGATAGCCAATAATGTACTTGGGAGGCGATGTCACGCCTCGGTCTCATCCACCACGGCCGGTATCAGGTATGGTGCTTCCGCTTTAAAAATCTCTTCTGAAATAGTTCCGGCGTCTTGGATTGCCATCGGGGATCGGATCAGGTCAAAGCCTTTCCCTCCCCCAGTACGGAGAATCCAAATGCCTTATCACGTACGCAGGATCCGCCGCGAAAGTCCCAAGTCAAAGCCGCACCGTATCAAAACGCTGCAAAAACCAAATGGGGTCATCAGTCCTCGTGTTCAGAAGGTGGGAGGGGAGCATTTCGCCATCGTCTGTGTCGATCCAGCCAAACATCGCTCCGCGTGGATGATGGCCGATTACTTTGGCAATGTCCTCATCGAACCCCAGGTCCTGCAGCACGGAGGAGCGAGCTTCAAACTGGCTGTGGAACAAATTCACCAGGTCCAACAGAAGCACGACATTCAAGACCTCATCGTCGTTGTCGAGCGGACTGGAAACTATTATCTGCCCGCGAAGCGAGCCTTCGCCGGCGCCGGCTTTGAAACCCGCATCGTGAATCCCTTTGCGACCAAGCAATATCGGATGCCGGCCAATCCGGGCAACAAGACCGACGAAACGGACTTGTTTGCGCAACACCGGGCAGCAGTGGCTGGCTTTGGCTTATGCGAGGTGGAACTGGAAACACCTTATCGGGAACTCCGCCTGCGTGCTCGTCATCGCCGTAATCTTGTCGAAAAGGCTGCGGCCCTGGCCTGCCAGATTCGAGAGCACTTGCACCTCGGAATGCCTGGTTACGCCAATCTGTTCGATCGTCTGTTCGAGTCGCCTACTCCCCTCGCCCTTGCCGCCGCCTGCGATTCGCCTGCCAAGCTGGTCGAGCTAGGCGCGCTGGGCCTGAGTCGACACTTACGTAAGAAGAAGATTCCTCACCGCTCGCCATCGATCGAGAAGGTGCTCGCCTGGGCCGCACAAGCTATCAACGACCCAATCAAAGATGGGCCTATGCACCATGCGATTTGGACCGATTTGCA
>CAYLLN010000065.1:0-43071 GCA_964384375.1 uncultured Pirellulaceae bacterium | reverse complement strand
CAGTGGGCCGGGAGGCGCTCGAATCCTCGTCTGCGGCTTTTCAGACCGCTGCTAGACCGTCTCAGCTACCGACCCGCATTGTCATCGGGCACGAAAAAAGCCCGATGTCGCTGTGACACCGGGCTTTGAGAAGCTCCGTTCGGACTCTGAGCCGAGCGTCAACAGCGCAGCGGATGCGCGGGCAGTTCATTCACCGGCTGACCGGCGATGCTACCTTGGCATCGTTGTTTGCGTATCGAACTCGACCGTAAGTACGACATGACTCGATTCTCCTATTCGCTGGACACTAGGTTAGACGACGCTCAGCGAAAAAGGTTCAGCAAAAATCGTCAAACGGAAGCCTATCACATGGATGCCGGGCGGGAGGAAATTATTCCACAAATCCTCTGGATTCGTGTCTGGCCCCGATGAAACACTGTCGGCTATTTCCGTCCCCCACACCGTTTCCAAGCGGCCCGTTGAAGGGCCGCCCGATCCTGCTGGCTAAGACCAGCGGAACCTGAGTCGATCCCCACGGGGTTTCCTTTTAACATGGCGGCCAGGAACATGCAGGCCGCCAAGTACGAACCGGCAAGCGTCGGATGGCTTTGGTCCCGATCGTAGAGCACCGGGCGGTCGTGCTGAGCGAGAAAGTCCTGCCAGACCAACCCGACTGGCACGACGGTCGCGCCGAGTTCTTTGCCAACTTAGATGTAAGCGTCCGCTATCGTCTGTTGAGACTCAGGCGAATGCTGCCTGGCCCAGGTCATGTAGAGCACTGTTTCGGACCCGGCCTTCTTGATTGCTTCATCGAACAGGCGCACGTCCTCCGCCATGCGCTGGGCATTCTTCACGGGCAAGGTGCTTTGCTCCTGCAGCACAACGTAATCGTAGCCGCCAGTCGCGATGGCTTTGGCAGCTCGACCGGCATTCCAGTGAGTTCGCAGGGAAGCTCCACCCACGCTGATTAGCTCATGCCTGACGGACAGATTCCGCGCACCCGCCAATTGCGCCAGCAAACCTGGCAGATCATTGCGTTGCGTGAAACTGTTGCCGATGAACAGCAAATTGACGGAGCCTGACAACCGCGGTGACTTCCCCATACGTGTTCCGGACGACGATTTCTGATTTCTTGCTAGCGCTCGCGGAAGCGACGAATTTAGACCTTCGGTACGGGGACATGCGCTTCGGGCAGCCTATCACGAAATGTTCAACGGCCTGGAACCTCCCCAAAAGCAACCCTCCTCGGATTGCGCTTCACCACCCCAAGTCCCTCCCACGCTGTTTTCGTCGACTTTCGTGCCAGGACTAGGTTGCTCTCTCGACCCAGACGAAGTTTTCGTCGCTCAGTCGCTGTTCGCCGTCCCAGCGATAGGCACACAAGAACCCACCTTTGGCAACGCTGTAGTCCAGGCACGCCACGTTATCGGCCAGGAGTTCAGGCCGCTGGGCCGACAGCCAGTAATGACCAACGAACACCGGCTTCGCCGTTGCCGGGTACGGGGTGGCGGCGGCGATGACGGCATCGTCGAGTGCGAGGTCGCAGGCGATTTCGTCGGACTGGAGTGCATACGTCCGGTAGGTATGTCCGTCGGGAGCCATGTACCAGCGGGTGCGAATCTCGGTGCGGTCGTGACCATCCTTGTCCTTAAAGGAAGCCCCGTCCGGGAGCTTGCCTTCCTTGCCTTTGAGGGCGATCTCGACCGGCGCAAATAGCGGCTCACCTTTTCGGCAGGCTGAGTGCAGGAAATCGGTTGTCGCCCCGCCGTGGTCCTGGTGGGCGTCAGCGATCATCGCAATCGACTTCTCATCCCAGCACGCGTGTACGGCCCGCAATCCGTCGAGATCGAGCCACATCGGGAGCGTGCGGAACCATTCCAGGTAGGACCGGAGTTCTTGCGGGGGCAACTGCTCGAGGGTTGCCCGGTGCTGCTTCTCGTTCTTCGGCGAGCGGCGACGCAAGTATTCGCCCGGCGAGTCCCTGTCCTCGGTGTGGTAGGCCAAGGCGTTGAGTTCATGGTTACCCATGACGGCCCGCGCGTGGCCAGCTTCGACCATCGGGCGGACGATCTCTAGCACTTGCTGAATCTGCGGCCCACGGTCGATGAAATCGCCAAGGAAGATTACCTTCCGTTCGGGATGGCGGTACGATCCCTGCGCCGTCTCGTAGCCGAGAGCTTCGAGCAGTTGCACCAGTTCATTTGCATGGCCGTGAATATCGCCAATCAGGTCGTACATCAGTTTCTCGTCCCCACGGTTCAACGCTTCATGATAGTTTCAAGACGCCCTGACCCCGCGGATCGAGCCATTCGTCACGGCGATCTCCCAGTTCGCCCCGGAGCGGATAGTCGTTCTGGTAGTCGTCGAGCAGGCTGACTGTCGCGTGGTTCTTAAGGGCGGTCATCGTCACGAACAGGTCTTTGAAGGGCACGCCGGCATAGGCAACGCCAAGCGTTGGCCAGGTGTTGTCGATGGCTCGGCCATTACCATCGTTGACCCAGGAGTGAAGCGTTGGCTGACCGCCCAACCGAGAGAGCGCGAATCCCTCACAGTAGATCAGTGAGTCGTCGTCGCCGCACAGGCCGGAAGCGTTCTTGTGGCACTGGTTGGGTGTACCTCGCTGTATGCCGGCCGTTAACTCAACTGGCTCGTACCACCACCCATACTCAATCACGAATTGTTGGAATGTGCGTTTCAAGAACGCCGCCGCAGCGGGCGTCGGCGCGCTATTCCGCAGGGATTCAAAGAGCTGGACTTGAGGTGGCGTGAGCATACGGATTCAGTCCTCTGAGCCCTTGAATCCGATAGGGCTCAAATCGATCATCAAATTGTCGAGAATCTGACGCATCTCCTCCGCAGTAAAATCATGCGTCAGCAAGTGTTCCACCAGTTCAGCTTGCCGTGGCTGACCAAATGCCAATCGGTAAACAGCGAGAGTCTTGAGGATTTTGGCCAACCGCGCCTGGTCGCTGCTGAACGGATACATCGGGACGATTCGTTCGATCTTGATTCCGTCGGTTTCGACGTGCCAGTAGGGAACGAGCTCGCATTTGCCGCGCGCCTGCCGCTCGTGGCGATCCGCCAACTCAAAGAGTCGCTCCCACACGTCACCCGACAAACTAGCGGCGTCGCTGCCCAGCGCATCCTTGTACTTCGCGGACAGGAACTGTCGGATGACGAGTCCCTTGTAGCGGTTGATTCGCCCCTCGCGCTGTTCGAGATCAATGGGATTGCCGGGCAAATTCCAATGCACGATGCGGCGACAATAGGAATGAAAATCCAATCCCTCCTGCCCGATGGAAGTCGTCGCCAGCACGAACGGTCGGAACGGTGAATTGAAGACTTCGCGCAGGTTCGTGGCTCGCTTGCCCCCCTCGTCGGTTTCGATTCGCTGGCTCCCAAATTCTACGGCGTAGTGACACCGCATCTTCCGCGGCTCACCGCGCAGAAACGAATTCACGTCGTCGACATTGATCGAAGCGGTATCGAGGTTCACTGAGCCGAGCAGTTGGGAGATCGCACCTTCGGCATCGACGTTTTGCCCTTTGAGCACGTGAAAGTACTCGTCCAGAACTGCCTGGAGACAACCATCGGCGCAGTATTTGGCGACCATCTGCCAGTAGCTCTTGCGCGCCGTGCCCAGGCGAACGGCTGCGATGGACTCCGGTTTGTTGAAGAGATTGATGAATTCGTCCGCCGCGTCGAACGCCCCGACCATTGCCTTGGTGTCGCGTTGTTCGGGAAACAGTCTTCGGAGGCTGCGGAGCGTCAGTACGGCTGGCGAACCAAGCGCCAAGTCCGCAAGCACTTCAGCGAGGCCTTCCGGCAACGGACCTAGACCCGTAGTGTTCGGGTTCTCGTAGCATTCCCGTAAATGCTCGAAGTGCAGCTCTTTCGCCGAGGCGTTTTCCGATGCGCCGCGAAAGTAGGTCTTCCGTCCCCAGGGGTCGTACTCTTCGCTTCCCTGAAACCATTCCTCCAGTGTTGCCTGCAGGCGGCGGTTGGATCGGTCGAGCAAGAGAGGAGCGGCCCAGTACCACCGATCGCTATCACCGCCCGGAGTCGTGAACTGTTGCAGTTTCGCCTTGTCAATTGCTCGCTGAAATCGTTCTTGCAACGTCAATCGCAGCTGCGTCAGGCTCAAATGCTCACGCAGGTTGGCGACCAGGTCTACCGTTTCCGCGAGGCTCACACTGGGATAGAGCAGGCAGAAGTTGCTCATGTTCCGCAGTTGGGCGTCGCGATCTCGCCCCTTACGAGAGAAGCGTATCTGCGGAACGGGATGCCGTTTTCCATCGCCCGTGAAATATTTTCGCTCATGTTTCTCACTCGACCCGCGCTTTCCCTCCTCGTATGTCGTGCGGCGTTCCACTTCATAGGAAAGAAGTGTTCCGATGACGCGCGGCACCATGACCCAGGCTGAGAACAGAAGGGTCTTGGTAAAGTTGGTCGCGCCGTCGAACACCCCCGCCAGTGGATAATAGGCCAAACTCGGAGGTATCCAGAGTAAGCCGGCTCCCTTGGAACCGATTGCCGTCTCGACCAACATGGTGAGGCGTGCGTTCGAAGAGCTGCCGTTGGTCTCGCCTCCCACGACCATCTTGTACCGATGGACGTCGCCAAAATTCAGCCAAGCCCCTTTGGCTTGCCGGAGGCACGCGACGATGTCGGGGTGTGCTTTGTGGTCTTTCAGGTTCTCTTTGATCTTGTAGTGATCGAGGAACGATAACGGGTAGACCGCCGACTTACAGAACTCGATGGGTTTGTCCGTGTGGGCCTTAAGTCGATTGAGCGCCAACACGATCTGGTCTGTCTGGGAATAATTGGCGATGTCGCCGACGCTGACCGGGACCGGTTCGCGCCACTGATCTTCGATCATGACGGTGGGATCGTCGGCCACGCTATTGCGCTCCGTGCGGCAGATGACCTTGCGCAACAGGTGCTCCACCTCTTGTCGATTCGCCGGGTTCAGGTCGTTGTCGCCTCGGCGGAGGCCGAGAATCTGCTTGTACAGGGCCTGACGGTGTTGATCGTAATGGGCCAGTTGCGTTTCATCTTTGTTCAGCAGGAATTCCAGCACCTTGCGAAAATCGCGGTGGTGATCCTCGCCACGCTCCACGTCGTCGTGGTTGGTGAACGCCTTGAATGGCGTGGCCGAAAGCAGGAGCACGCGGGACGCACGCTTCGATAGCAGCACTTCGCGAGCAATGATCGCTTCCTCTTCCTGATTGTCGAGGTCGATCAAGTCTCGAAAGCGCTGAAACTCATCCAGAATGTAAAGGTCCGCATTGACGTAGCGGAGACAGCAGCGGATCAGGACGCGGCGCAGATTATGAATCAGCACCAGGCAACCGCGATGCAGCGTCTTCTCGGTGCGGCCGTCAAGCATCTCGGCATACTCGACCACGGCGTCGTAAATCGTTCGCGCTCGCCAACCTCGCAAGTGCTCGTAAACGGTCTTTTCGGATTTCGGGAGCGTTTCCCGTTTCAAGTGGCGAACGAAACGGCGAGGCAGATCGTCCTTGTAGTGTTTCTCTGCCATTCGTTCCAGGTACGCCTGGTACGGCTGCATCTTCTCAACGCCGCCCTTGAGCAACCACTGCAGCCCCTTGTAGCGGTTCACGAGTTTCCGGTCACGGCACAAGAGCGCATAGATGATCGCGCGCTCGTCCTTCAGACCCGACGAGTTTTGCACTTCGAAGGATGTCGCCGGGGTCAGCGAGTTCAATTCGAGAAGGTGCTGCGGCAACTTGCCGGCTTCAACTACGTCCTCTTCGTCGCGGGCCAGGTACACCAGGCGGGAGACGGGCTTTTTGAGATGCACCGTCGAAGGAAAGAGATTTAGCTTTCGCACGTTCTCGTGCGCGATCACCTGATTCGAGCAGATGTACGTCACGCGCAGCGGGGTCCGCTTGCCGGCGTCGAGACGTTCCTTGAGTTTCTTGGCGATGATTCCTTTGGCGACGATGGTCTTGCCGAGCCCCACTTCATCGGCCACCAGCATGCACCGCTGCTCGCCCTCGAACATTTGGCGATAGACGGCGTCGACGGTCGCCCGCTGAAAGTCTTTCAGGCCGACCAGCGCTTCGTCGACATAGCGCGCCAAATGTTGCCTACTCATGGCCGGCCTCCACGCGCGGGATGACAGCCTTGAAGATTTCCCACAAGGACATGAACTCCGGTGGAATGACGCCCTCGCCGTCGGCCTCGCGCAGACTGGCGATGACTCGATCTACTTCGCGCAGCCGCTGCGGATTGCGCGACGCGGTCACCAGCAACTGCTCGAAGATCGGCATATCCAGTTCCCAGCCCGCACCGTTGGCCGGATGCTTGCCCGATCTTGGAGGAGGAACGTCGAAATCCTCTTTCGACAGCTCGTCGGTGAGCAAAAACCGAAGATAGGTGAAAAATTTGTCTCTGCTATTGATGATGCTCTTAAAGATGTTGTCGAGCCGCGTTGACGGGATTCCGTCGACGTCGATGCGAACGAGAAACTCCCGAATCGTCAGGTCGCCCTCGCGAATTGCGATGTGCAGGAAACGGCTCAAGCTGGTCTCACTGATATTCGCAAACGTGAGAACATTGACCTTCCCCAACTGTACAACCTGCTCGTCGACCCCGAGAACGAAAGGACGCACGGCTACGGAAATGGGCAAAGCCGAAACCACGGAGCGGAAATCTAGCCTCAGCGTAAGGTCATAATTCAGCTCATTCGCCGACGGGCTCACGGTGCCACGCATCTCGGCCGTCAGGATCGCGTACTCCAAGTTGCGGAGGACCGCGCGGCGGCGTTTATCCTCCTCGTCCTCCTTCCCACCTTCGGCGGGACGAAAGGCGACAAAGAGGCCGCCTATCTCCTCGTTGCCAAGCAACTGCTTGCGGACCTTGCTCAATCGTGTAGCGGGAGCCGAACCCTTGAGCTCGAGCATGAATTCGACGTTCCGCTCAAACGCGGCCTTGGTGGCATTTGCCGAACCGAGAAACCAAGTCGTCACTTCTTCCTGATCGAAGAGGAATAGCTTGGCATGAAGGTCCTGCTCCATCGGCTCGGCATCCCCCTCCTCAGCGCTCGATAGGCGCTCGCCGTCGACAACCACGTCCGAGAGGCAGTACGTCTGAAGATCGTGCAGTACAGCCTGGGGAACTCGCTCCAGCTCGACGCGGCGACTGAGGATGAGAGGAGATTCTTGAGAGTTCTGCGCGAGCGCCAAGAGCGCCTGGGGATGCAGGAATGGCGACAGGCACAACAAGCGAGTTGATTTTCGCGTGGCCGTTGGATTCGCTTCGTAGCCCGGAATGCCGATTGGATGGAACTTGAAGTCGTCGAAGTCGTCGGCTGGCTTGAATCGGGCGCGGGCGAGTTCGTCGAGAAACGTCCGAGAGTTGTCGAAAGGGCGCTGTTCGTGGAGCCAGCCCAGAAAGCCGACCAGCGGCGCGTTCTTGGGGATGGGCTGCGGGCCGGGTTGCCCTTCCAAATAGGCAGCGACGTCCCAGCAGCGATCAAACGTCAGATTACGGCTCAAAACGATCAGCCGAAAAATCACGTCGCCCGGATTGTCGTGGCGCTCATACCGCAGTACCCAGGTCTTCGGATGAAAAGACGTGAAAGCATCGCCGGGCAAAATCGGGACCAGCGCATCTTCAAAGTAAGCGTAAATGTCCTTGGCAGCGTGCGGGACCTTTACCTGCCCCTCTTGATGGTAAATGGTCAGCAGTCGCGCCGTGTGCTGGATCGCACGAATTAATTGCACGTCCTTGCCCTGCAACTGCCCCTCCAGGGTTTGGGCATAGTAGAGCGCAACGGGAATCGAGAGCAGCGTGTCAAGATCGACGCTGTAGCAAGTTGCTACAGCTTGTCGGAGCGAGAACCCATCGGGCGGAATCAGTAATCGGCCGTAGTCGAGCCGATTGCGTTTAACGTCCAGCATCGGGATCTGCCTCCCCGGATGCGCCGCGCTGGATGTCCTCGACCAGCGTTCTCACTTGCGAAAAGCGATAGTCCAATTCCCTCAGACCAATCCAGCCCCTCACCTGCTCGTCCTTCGCCGCCGGGCGAAGTCTGGCTCGGTTCGTCTTGTTCGCCCGCTCTTGATTGATAACGAGTTTGTCGCACGCTATAAGGTCGTGGCCGCCGCGTCGCGCTTCCGCGATCCAGCCGTCTACAAATCTGCGCGTCTCAGGCCGCACTTGGCTCTCGTGCAAATCGACGACGTGCCAAAGATAACTTGTATCCCATTTCGTCCAGTCGAAGCCCGCGATGCGCTCGCACCACTGCTCCCAATATTCCTCGCACTCGGCTCGTGCTTCTGGCGTACCGAATCTGGTCTGAAGCAGGCAGTTGTAGCGAATGTGGGCTCCCTCCAGGATCACCCAAAAGTCCCGTGCGTGTTGGAGCGCCCGTCGCAAGTCTTCGCTTTTCAAATGCCGAACAAATGGCAACTCGGCGAACTCCGCGAACGACGCCGCACGCCGCAGCTTGAGGAGCTGCGATACTGCCAGCTCGTCGAGCAAGATCTGACCCAGCAGAGAGTCCGGAACACTGGCCGTAATGTGTTGGTGAAGAAACTCGGCCTCGCTGTCGCTGAGCGTAATTGACAGATCGTTCCAGTAGTCAGTGCCGACGTCCGGCGCGCGAACACGAGGGCCAGAGTCCGCATCAGCATCGTGGTCGTCACCCTTCTCGCGGTCGGTTCCCTCCAGAACGGACTTCAGCGACCGCCGACCGCTCATGGTCCGGCTGAATTCGCTCAACGAAAGGTTTGTACGCACGATGCCGAACTTTCGCATTCCGTTCCAGTACACCGAGGAAGGTGGCCGTTGAATATCGCGGTCGTTGCGCTCGCCGAAGGTAATGCCGAAGATGCCTCTGGCTTCACCTTGGCTGCCGTACCGCGCCGCCAGCCGGATGCGACACCATTTCTCCCAATACGAGAGAAACTCCTCTAATGACTGCATCTCCTTCTTCGCTTCCTGCTGATCCAGGTAATCCCACAGTAGTAGCGCCGTTAACGTGAAGTACTTAGCACGTGTCTGGATCGTCGAGACGCCAGGGAACAGCCGGTCCGCAAACGAATCTCGAATGACGCCGATTCCCAATTCATCCACGACGCCTTGCTTCTTCAGCAAGTCGATTACCGTCCGGACCTTGTCGCGGTGTTCCGAGGAGAAATCAATCCAACCGACTGACGCCATCGTGTCATGCCTTTCCTAAATCTGAGAGATCATGCACGAGGCGTTGTTTGCGCTACCGTTGTCACGGTTTACCGAAATCGCCGCGAGGACTTCGCATTGTGGAATCCGCTCTTGTTCCAGCCATCTGCCTTGGTTGCAGCAGCGAAGGAACGCACGTTGCTCGACTTCGGTGAGATGTAGCGGGATATCCGCGGCGTTTTCGGGGCAGGGACGACGGGATACTCCGAACCGCTCGAGCGAGTCATCGTCCATGAAGAGACTCTGCGTCTGCGGAAAGATAACTCTCCAGGCAGACAGAATCTTTAGTCCCTCGATATCAACGTCGCCCCAATAGGTGATCGGGACATTTCGCAGCCACTCGACCTCCCGCAGTTCCGTTGCGGCCCGTCCGACGCCTCCCAGGGACAGAGTGTTTCGTATCCGCGGCAAGGTCAGCAGATTGACCTTGTTTTCGACGATGAAGACGTTTACTTCGCTAAATCGCAGATTTGCCAACGTCGTCAGCGGGATGGAAAACTCACAACACGGAAATCCGGCTTCAGTTCGCAAATCCGGATCGAGAAACCGAACCAGCCAATGGGGCTCGGCAAATTGCAATCCGTAACGTCGTCCGAAGTGATTCTCTCCCGCAAGGATCGCATCAGGCGGCAGCACGATGTCCAACCACTGCCGCAAGACGCGCTCATGCCGCTCGATGAACTTCGTGTCCACGGGAATTGGGAGCTCGCGAGCAAAGCGTTTGGGCCTCGGGTTTTCAAGAAAGTAACGGATCACGTGCAGCAGGCCTTCCAACTCTTCCGCGCACTCGATGAACAATCGGCGATTGGAACGGACCCAGTCGGCCAATGAGGGGTACTCCGCTCGCAAGCGATCTACCGCGTCGTGCAACAAGCGAAATTCCGATTGCTTGTTGATAAACCGCAAGAAGTCATCTTGCGTCTCGAAGGTAATACGAACCGGAAATAGATTTACTCCGAAATCCCTGGATCTCCGCTCCTGCCACTGGACGGCGTACCCATAACCGAGTACTTCGCGCGATCCCTCGCGAAGTCGCTGCACTTCCTGAGCCGACTGCACCAGACGTCCGTTATCGAGATGTTTGTTCGACGGGATCACATGTGGGAAGAAGGCCGTGTCCCCCTCGAGCCACGCCTTCAGAAACGACGGATAGAGTCGTTCCGCCTTCTCGCGGATTTCTTCCGGCTGGATCATCGGCCTACCTCGGCTTTGCAGCCCGACGCCCGTGGCCATTTGAAGACACGTCCTCGGCGGCATTTTCGGTTGCCTTAGCCATGCTTTCATTGAACTCACGAGCGGTCATGTGAAACACTTCCGATTTATTGGTGGTCAAATCCTTCACGACGTGCAGATAGCACCGCACGTAGGGCTCAGTGATCCGCGCCTTCGCATCCAGCGGTGCGACGATAAGCAGCTGCAATCCGAACTGCGCGAACAAGTCGAGGGCGTACTTCGAGTTGCGGTCATCGACTCGCGAAAACATCTCATCGACGACAACGAAATGAAACCGCGACTCGCCGGCCGCCCCCGGCTGCAAGTCATATTGGTACGCGATTGCTGCAACGAGGATTGTGAACGCGAGTTTTGCCTTACCGCCGCCGGATTTGCCACTGCTATCCTCGTGGTAGCTACGCTCCTCACCGGTCGCCTGGTCGATTTCAACGGCGGCAAAGTCAAACCAGTTACGTACATCGGTGACCTTTCGCCGCCACAGATCCTCGTCGCGGAGTCTAACGATCAATTCCTCGATGCGCAGGAAGCGTTGCTCGTTCGCCTCCGGCGTCCCGTCAAATGCGCCGCTAACGCAGTCGTAGAGTGCCTGGCGAAACTCGACGACCTCTCGGTCACGAACCTGCTGAGCCTGGAGTCGCATGTGTGTGCCGGGTCGATACTCAAGCTGGCGTAGGGAACGATTCAGTAACTCGACTCGATCTTCAATCTCGGCCCGCTCTGTCTCAAAGGCACTCCGCAGCAATCCCACTTCTTCGCCGACCTTTTCGTTGAGTCGTTCCTTAAATCGCTTCTCGTGCTTGGGCAAATCCTCGGCTCGAATTCGCTCCAAAAGCACCAGAAAGTCGCCGAGGTACTTCGCGTCCGACGTCAATTCGATTTTGTCGTCGGGGAATGTACGCAAATAGTGGCTCATCGCCCTATGCAGTTGCTCCTGTACTGGAGTCATTCGCTCTTGGAGCTTCTGCCGTTCGTGTTGATTTGATCTAGAAAATGCCTCCTTCTTTTCGAAGAGGTTGTCCCAGTTCAACGTGTCGTCGGCAAAACTCTCCTCGATCTCCGCGAAGCATTCTTCTGCTCGCTTCAACTGGCCGCTTGCTTGCAACGCGGTGATAGCCCTCGTCGCGTTGGCAATGAGTTGTTCGGCTTTCTTGATATCCCCATCCAGTCGCTCTGTATCACGAATCAACTGATCACGAATCTTTTCCAGAGCCTCAACCTGCTGTTGGTGCGCCGCCAAGCGAACTTTCAGCACACGAACGACATCGTTATCTTGTTCGAGTGCTTGTTTTTCCAGTTTTAGAGCAGCGATTTCATTTTCATCAGCGGCAAAGTCAATCGCTGCATAGTCCGGAATGGTCAGCGCATAGTGGATGCCCTGCAATTGGAGCCGCAAGCCGTTCTGCTCGTCATCGAATCGACCGATCTGTGCATCCAAGGCTTCGAGCCGCTGTCGCAACTCCTGGATGCCAGCCTCAAGGCTGCGGCGTTTCTCGTGATTGTCCCAGCCCAGCACGAACCGCCGCCGATCAATGAATTGGTCGCGGTCGTCCTTTTCGTGGCGTCCACCGGCATGCTTGATGTGCCGCTCACGAGTTAGCGCCCATTCCTTCGTCAACTGGAACTCTTCGACCGTATCGCAACAGCGATAGTTGAACCGTCCCTGCAGTTCCGAATTTACCCACGGGAGCAGCGCCTGTCCGGTGCGATATTCAAGCTTTTGAAGGAGTGACTGTTCGTGCAAAGCGAGCGCGCCGGACTGGGCGCGAGACTCTCGCACACAGTGGTAGACAAGCCGCTGTCCGCGCCCCTGTGCGTCTCGCAGTCGCGTCCGCTCGATGTAACCGCTCACCAACGCGTAGTGGCGTTCAGGCACTAAGAGCGTGAGCGCGAAGCCGCGCAGCAGCATTTCTATGGAAGGTTCCCACGCCTGCTCCGACTCCTTGACAGCAATTAGCTCTGCTACAAAACGGAGGTCGGCCTCCTTCAGCCTCAATTCGGCACACAATCCGCGACGCAGTTCGCCGAGCCAGCTTGGCAGATTCTCGCGGCGTCCCTGCAAGGCTCTTAGTTCTGCTTCTTCCTCCGCCAGGTTACGAAGCGTGTCGCCATGCTGGTGAATTAAAGCGCGGCGTTTCGTCTCGGCCGAGTCCAATGCCTTCTGCAACTCCGACGCCAGAGTGGGAAGTCGCCGCCGCAGCGCCTGAAAACTTGGTTCATCAGTGGGAGTCGGCGTGACTGTGGCCTTGCCAATCGCCTCGTGAAATCGCCGCGACGTATCGCGCTTTGCTGTTGCCGCAACTTCGTGCGCCTTGATCAGATCGGGAATGCGCCGAAGTCGCTCTCCGCCAGATTGGTCAATTTCGTTCTGAAGAAGGCGGCATTGCTCGCGGGCTTCCGAGATCTCTCCTGCCGTGCCATCTTTGCGCCAAATGACTTGATCTAGTTCCTCGCGCTTCTGCTTGCAGGCGGAGGAAAACACATCGACGACCTTGCGACTAAAGAATGCCTCGGCGGCATCCAAAAGCTGATCGACGTGCTGCAATCGGTCGGCCAGCTGACGATATTGCCCACCGGTGTCCTCGATGGGTAACAAGGCGTTGTACTGCTTCTGCACGCGCAGCAGATCTCGATGCGCGTCGCTCAAATCTTGAAAGTGACGGAGCAACTCATCGACCTTCTCGCCCCACGACTTGGCCTCCAGCATGTGCTTGCGAATGAAGTCGTTTAGCTTTTGAATGTCTTTGACCGCGACCGTTTGGTTGAACATGTCCATTGCCTGCGGTTGGACACCGGTGGCCTTGCGAAACCATTCGAAGTACTCGTTGTAGGACTTCGTGGTCTTGGCGAAGCCACGCTCCTGCATCTGCTTGGCCAACTTGTCCATGCTCCGCAGGCCGGAGCAATTGGCTGCAATCGACAGATCCTCGGGCGCAAAGCAATAGAGCTTCTCGACGGAGTTGTCCGCCGTGAGATACAAGATCATGGCGACCGTGAACACGGAATCATTCGCATCGTTGCGAAAGCAAGCCAGCAAGGCGGAGTAGTAGCCCTGCGCGTCGCGCAGGTATTTGATCTCACTTCGGCTCTCGTCGCCGCTGCGACGTTCATAAGCGCCGCGAATATAGGTCCGCTCAGTGCGTTCGCCTTTACCCGCGCCCGCCGCGACATTGAAGTTGCGAGTGTTGCCTGGCCGCACGAGCAACGTCAACAACGCGTCCACGAGCGTCGACTTGCCCGACTCATTGTGCCCGACAAGCAACGTCGTTTCGCCATGAATCGGAACGGTGTGGACGTTCCCCGCAGTGCTATCGAAAGTTCCCCAGTTGTAAACCTCCAGCCGGTCAAGCCGATAGCCGAGACGTGCTGCGCTGGGAGGCGTTACGTCCGTCTTGGCTTCGAAGCGGTCGAACAATTCATTCGTGCGATTCATGGGTCACCGATTTCTCCGTGCGTCGCTGGAACGCCGCTTGCAGTTGCGCCAGCAGCATTTCCAGCTTGGCGACAGGCATCCGGGCTTTGAGAATCCGACGGATCTCCCACTCTTCCGGCTCATCCGAAAAGCGGCGAACAAACTTGAGCTCCTCCAGGTCGCTGATCGCCGACCGCAAGCCTTTCATGAGTTTGACTTCATCCGAGCTAATCGAGAAAAACGCCTTCCACAACTCGAATAGATCGGAGGTCTTGACGACACAGCGTTGGTTGTCGAAATCCTCCTCCTCGAACCTCCGCAGTTCGTCTCGCAAGAGGACGCAAAGCAACGTCGCGTCGTAGCTCAGGCGCGACTTACGAAACAGCTTGGGTATGGCGTCATATCCATCCGCCAATTCCTCCTCCTCGAACTGCCTGAGAAATGCGAACCCTTCCGCTTCGTCTACAACAAGGGACAAGCCAATTCGAGCGAAGTACTCGTCCAGTCGGGAACGGTTTGAGCAGATGATGCCCCACACGGGGCCATCATCCATGTAGACGACGCCCTGTAGCAGCCGCACCGCTGCCGTTGACCACTCTCGGAATTCAGGCAGCGTCGCCTCAATGGTCACTGGAAGTTCTCCGCAGGAAAGTGACGAGCGGAATGGTCACCCTCAATCGGCGAAACTGGCCTGCCCCATCTCCGGTTGCCACGTCGAGTTCTTCTCTTGCTGCCCGGTCAATGAGATGGCCCTGCTCCCGAGCGGTCTCGAGGTATCCAATTAAGTCCACGACTTGGGCTCCTGGGTGTCGCTCCGCGACGAGCCGTCCCAACGTAAGCCGTTCGTGCTGCAGGAGGGCCGTGGCGATTCGGTTGCGAATGCCCAGCCAATCGATAGGGCGCAGAGAGGCGTATTCACGAAACGCCTCATGCTTCGCGTCTTCGTCTGGGACATGTTCGGTGAGATCGATCTCCTCGAACTCGACCGGCGGGCACCAATCGGTACGCGACCACGGTGAAGCAATGGCAAGTTCGGCGTCGATCTCTAACGCTACTTCCGAGCGAGGCGGATCGTCGCTCATCGCAACCGCCAATCCGCGAGTCTGTTGCAGAACCTCGGCTAACCGGCGGCGCTCAAGCTGAACGCGTGAGTCCAAAAGACGCCGCAGTGTCGACGATAACCGCCTCGTTGTTTGCACGACCTTCTCTGCTTCCGCCAGCAGCACCGTAACCATTCGGCGAACAACTTCCAGTCCGTCATTCTGATCCGCCAGCTCCTGGATGCGGAGCAATGCTTGAATGATCGACTGTAAGCGGGCTTGTTGCTCGGGCGATTGAATGAATCTCAGGAATTCAAAAAAGCTGACTCCTTGATCTTCCTGCTTGAGCGCATCCTCGGAATCGAGTGCCTCCGCCAGAATTCCTCCGCGTGAATCGCCCCCATAGACGTGTCGCTGCTGAACCCGCTGTGTGATTTCTCGGAACTTATCTTCAACTGCGCGGAAATCGCCTTGCAGCTGCTTTAGCAAATCGACAGCGGTCGCAAACTGCTCGCGGATGCGCGTCGGGCCGTACTGCGTGACGATTCCGTCTTGTTCGATCTGTGCGATCTGTTCCTCAATGGCCGCTTTGTCGCGCCGCAGACGCTCCAAATGCACGGCCGGGTCGCTTGATGCTCCGACTACCAACTCGTCGAGCAAGGTGATGATCGTCCGCAACCGTGATTCAGTGCCCACGAATCCGGTATCACGATGTAGCGCACGGTCAACAAACTCAATCACCTCCTCACTGTGGGGCGTCAATTGGTAAACCGGCTCGTTTCGCCCAGCCTCCAAGACTCGTCGCAGCCAACGTTTTTCGCACCAGTCGGTAAGGTATGACTCCGGTTTGTCGCGTAGGGCATCCGCGTCGTGCTCTTGGACCTCTTCACGGAACGTGGTGATAGCCGGCAGCAGCTCCGAATGGGGAATCGAAATGGTCCTCGCCTTCTTGAACCGGCGGTACAAAAACGCCACGACATACGGCACGTTCCCTGCGCGCAGCAGTCGCATGGTTGGGGCGGCGTCGAAGTATGACTTCAGGCGGAGGTAGTCCATGTTGCACTCTCATGGAACGCTACGAAGTGACGTTGTCATCCAATCCTAGCTCTCGTAAGGCGGACTTCGTCTCATTTGTTTTGGCATCAGCCTGTTCGCGATCTACTTTCGCTTCAAAGCTCACTTCCAGTTTCAATTCGGGCAGAGTGGCGTACTTGCTAAGCACCTTGGTGTAGAAGTTCATCCACTTCTGCGGCGGCACTGCCCCGCGCCAGCGCACATATCGTTCACCGGGGGGCGGAGGAGGAGGGGTTTCGTCCTTGGTCGTAACGCGCACCTCGGCCAATGCTTCATTGCCATCGGCATTCGCCTTCACGGTGAACGCCCCACCGTGATCACCAGCCGTAAACAGTCCGTTCGAATCAATCGTGCCACCCGTCGCCGACCATTCAACCTTGCCGAGCCCGATAGGCTGCCCATACTGATCGATGGCGGAGCAAGAGAACGATGCTTGGTCTCCGACCTTCACGACGACATGCTCTGGCCGCAGAACGAGATGTGCAATGCGCGGCGGCTCCCGAAGTTTCTGCGCTTCTTCGGGCTTGAGAATGAAAACGTCGTCGGAGATCTCCACGTCGGCGTCGAACAGGCTCTCCTTCAAGCGTTCAAGCTTCAGTCGCCCGGCCGCATCCTTGGTGGCGTATCCGATCAAACCCTGCGTGACGCCATCTGCAATTGACCGTTTGATCTGTTCGGGATTGAGCAATCGCGGCAATAGCGGCGACGAATAGAACGCGTCGCGTACCGCCTTCGTGGACCACTCATTCAACGAAGCCGGCCAGAAGGCCGGCAGTTTTCGGGCGGGAACCGACTCGACGATTTCATCCAATCCGCCGCTTGAGCCAAGCCGCTGAAGATAGGTTTCCGCAAGGCTGCCGGCCGAGCTAGATGTAATGTTGCCCAAATCGATGTGTCGCAGCTTGTTCTGCTTGTCGAGCAAGTAGAGATGCTTGTACGCCCGAAAGATCGCCTCGTCGAGGTCGCGTTGGGCGTTCTTGAGATTCCTCTTCAGCAGATTGAGTTGCCCCTCGTCGATCCGCTTCTTTGTTTCCTCGTCGTCCTCGATGTCCTCCCAGGCCAGTACCTCGCGTGCCTTCTCGCGAATGTTCTCGCTTGGATCGGCGACGGCGAAGATGAGCGCCGACTTGAAGGTCCGTCCGCTCGATCCGCAATCGCGAATGATGGACTCCATGAGCTCGCGGGTTGCTCGTTCCTCGGCTGGATTGTCCAGTGCTAACGCCACCAGGGTGATTCTCGGAACCTCCTTCACGTCGTTACTGCGCTTTGGGAAAAACTCCCGTTCCAGAAACTTACAGCCGTCAGCCGAGTTCTTGCGGAATAGCTCTTCGGTTCGCTTGCGGATACGCTCCTCCATTGCCTTGTCCTGAACGCTGCCGCGCCGACTGACCAACACCTGATTCAGATTGGGAGCCAGGCCGAAGCGATAGCGGTTCCGCTCCCACTGCAGATAAAAGCAGGTTCCGACCAGTCCTTCCAGCACGGTGTCGACGTCGGCCATGTTGATGTCCGGGCCGCACACGTTGGTCTTGATCTCAGGGAGCGATGCTTCCGCGCGCGATTGGCTCTGGCCGCCGTTCGACTCGAAGAAGATCGTCGTCGCCACTTTGCGGTGCAATTGTGCCTTGCTAATCGCGTCCGAAGCCTCCTTGTCGAGCCGCAGGCTGTGCGATGTTCCGGTTTTTCCCGCGATATCAGCGGTTACAGGGGTCTCTAAATCGTTCGATCCGAGCTGCTCGAACATCGCGGCACGAAAGTAGGGGTTTTCGATCGGGGCCAAGCCCAGCGTGATCAGCGGCTCCCGCGACTTAGCACGGTGCTCCTCCCGGTAGTTATGCCCCACCCAGAGCCCTAACAGCCGTAGCACGCCTCGGGTCTTCTGGAACCGCGGCAGGCTCCCCCATTTGCGCTCGAAGACCGAGATCACCGAGGGGTGAAACGGGTAGCACGATTTGAACTGCTCGTAGATAGCGTCCCGATCCACCCCCGCCAGCTGATCCGCATGTTCGGCAGCCCATTCGGCATAGGCCGAAATCGTCGCTAGCGCGTCCTTGTCGAGACCCTGCCAATCGAACAGTCGCCGGCGGATGATCTCCTGAATTTCCCGGTCGGCCGACATCAGAATCGCCTTGCCTACCCGATCGCAATCCTTTTTGAGCGCCACAAAGTCCGATTCGTCCTCCGGCGTCATCTCAATCGAGATCGATTTCGGCAGAGAAACCACAAAGCAGGCGTTCGTCCGACTACGACAGACTTCGCACAAATTGTGGAAAAACGTATAAAACTGGTCGCGAATCCCCGATCGCCGCGCTCGGGCGACGTAGTTCATCAGCTCGTCCATCAGGATCAGGGTCGGGCCGCTCGGCAGCATGTCGCGGATCAAATCGCCGGCTGGTGCAACGCCTTTGGCGTCGTGCTGCGCGACTTTCGCGAACGCTTCAAGTCCTCCTAACTGCCACGCAATCTCACCCCAGGGAGTCAATCGAACCGGTTCTCCCTCTCCCTTGCGACCGGATAGGACATCGAACTCGTTTCCCACGAACACGGCCGTCCGCGTCTTAGGAATCGTCGTGACATCGGCCTTCGCCAGAATCCGATCCACGCCTTGCCAGGTCTTCGCTTCGTCCCCATGCTGCGCGAGGTGATACAGCATCGTCAGCGAGTGGGTTTTGCCGCCTCCGAATTGCGTGGCCATGTTGAACACGGCCGACGTCTCCAATTGGATGCTGTTGAGTCGCCGCATCACCTGCGACGACAATTCCAATAGGCTTTCCGTCAGATAGGTTCGGTTGAAAAACCGCCCAGGATCGGAGTAATCCTTCGCAACTGTCTCGCGGCCAGTGCGGATGTCATCGAGAGGGACCGCGAACTCCGAGGCGTCCAACGGCCTATTCTGCAGCAAGTCCTCGCGGGGGGTGCAACACTCGACGTTGTACCACGGTTTTAGTTTCGCCATTGAAATGTCCTTTGCCTGACGCCCGTTACGAAATCTTCTCAAACCGCCCCACGTTCGTGTCGAGCAGCCAGATCTTGAAGTATCCCCATGGGAACGTCTCGCCGTCCCCGCGATTGCCGATGATTAGCGCCGTTTCTCCCGCCACAGCCATCCGCTCGGGCACGGTCAGGCTACCGATCACGTCGCGGCCAATCGCGTCAACCGATCGGCGACTTTCCTCCCAGTCGCGGCGGAACGCGAACACCACTCGCAAATCGGTGCGCAAACAAAGAACCTTCCAAAGCGAATATCCAACGCGATCATCGGTGCGATGGTTTTCCAACTCGAATGCAGCAATTGGCAAACGCCACCGTCCCGTCGCCGGCGACGAGGCGAACGCCATGACATCCATGCTCAGGTACTCCTGTCCTGGCTGGGGAAGCTCATCGAGCCGGTGCCCTTTCGCCGCCGCGAGCCAACCGAGTTGCCGGCACGAGGCGACGACTGCGGAGGTCAAGCAACTCGTCCAAGTCTTAAGGTCTTCGGCCAGCGATGCCGTCTTGAGCGGCGCAGCGACCTCTGGTTCCTGAACCACGTTCAGGAAAGCCGCTCGCCACGGTTCAAAACGACTCGCTATCACCATCGCTTATTGCCCCAACCCTTTCTTCCGCGCGAGCACGCCTTCGATCCAGCGGCGCTCGTCGGTGCCAGGTGGATAGAGCTTGTTGAGATTGTCGGCCAGCTTCCAGAAGCGACCGTCCTTGCCGACGGCATCTTCCACCAAGAATCGCTTGAGCAACTCGGCTCGGTTGGCGGCGAATAGAATCATGGCTTGATGGACCCGGTCGAGCATCGTGGCTCCTGGCGGCGGACCCTTAAGTGCCGACCAGCCGGCCTCGGCTGCTTCAGCGTCGTCGAGTTCGGCAAACAGCGTTTTCTGCTGGGGCTTCTTCTTGCGGCCCGGACCGGAGGTGCCAGCTTGCGCACCCTGACCGAACAGATAGGGCGTCCGCTCGGCGACCGGCAGCAGACGCGCCTTGTCGCCCTTGATCTCGACGAGCGATTCGCATTGCTCCAGATGAACGCCAAGTCCCTGCGCGATCTTGCGGGCGGCGTCGTATTCGAGCAGAAATCCACCCGTGGCCTTTCCTTTGCTTTCGGAGCCAGACGACGCCTCTTCTTCGTCGGCAACTTCGTCACTGCTTTCGGTGTCGTCCTGGGTATTAGTCTTGTTTCCATTACCATTCGCCCCACCACCGCCGATGGTCCATAGCCACATAGCGCTGAGACGCGCGTCGGGCTCTAACCCCGCGGCGTTAGCATCCTTGAAGATCAAGGACAGCGCCTCGGTTGAAACAGCAGCCCAAACATGTTCCAAATACTCTCGAAGCGAGGCTGTTTCGCCGTTCGCCTTCTCGACGCGACTATAACGGCTGAAGATTTCCAGCGCCGGCCCGAGGCAGGCGAAGATTGCGTCCGCCCCAACAACGCCTTCGGCAGCAAGTCGTGGCATCCACTCATGAATCCGCTTGGGCAACTCGCCTAGCACATCCCGCCACTCGCCGACTGCTTCGCTAACCGTCCCGCTGGCATCCACACGAGGTCGGCAAACAAGATGAATTGAGGAGCCGAGTGTTCGTTGCCTGAGCGCGACAGTTCGGGCCTCCATTTCCGTGTCGATCGGCCAAGAAGCCATAACCTGCCAACCAGCCGCAACAAGTCCGGCAACCAACGCTTCCCAAGCTTCCGTTTCGGTATGTGCAAAGACGACGACGGCAAGTCCGTCATGACGTGTCACGCGGCGCGATGATTCCAACGCACGCTGCATGGTGCGTTCATAGAAGCCACGATCTTTCTGTCTTGAGGCAACCGCGGAATGCGGTAGATTCTGGATGCATTCCTCCGCCTTCGGGGTAAGCTCTTCGGTGAACAAGGACGGGATCGATTTATCCAAGCAACGCTTGAGCCAAACGTAAAAGAAGTCAGAAAGGTCAGCGTAGGGCACCGAGTAATAGTATGGCGGGTCAGTAAAAGTGACATGTGCGACGTCATCAGGGAGAACCTGATTCGTTGCGGAGCATTGTTCGACTGTCGCAATTCCTCCGGTGTCAATTTCTGCGGACTCAACTGCCTCTGCCGAACGTTGGCTCATGCTCGTCCATGAGCCACTCGATTCGGAAAGCAGATTCGCTTCAGCGAAATCCCAAACCATTGGAATTGCTTGTCGAGCGAAGAGATGCACTGGGCACTCCGCGTCCGATTTCCAGCTACAAAGACTATTGGATAGATCGGCGGCCTTGCTGACGGCGAGAGCCAGAACGCATTGAATCGCAGTTGCAAACTGCGTATCTAACCGGGGCTCCAATTCCTGTCGTAGGTGCCGGATGAGTTTTGTAATCGTGGCTAGTCCGACCAATTGACGGGGCGTAAAGATATCCACAAACCCGTTGATACCGTACTGTGGCAATGGAATCCGTCTTGGTTCCAAGCCACTAAACTGTTCATGTGGCAATGACTCTTGGATTTCCTCGCATCTCTGTCGCGCCGCAGTAATCACGGCCAGGTCATTGGAGACGGGAGTGCGATAGATGCGACCACTGATTCCATCTTTGATCAGCGCGACGCAAAGCAGCTTGGCATCAGCAGCGCCACCACGTCGCGCACGCAATTGGCTACGCACTCGCACTACCGGTGTTGTGTAACCGCAACAGGGGCACGTCGCGGAGCCGCGTTTCACCGTGCCGTCTTCGAAGTTGGATGAAAGCGGAAGTATGACGGATGAATTCGATTGAGAGACCCAACCGTCACGCTGTTTTACAAGGATGTCAATGTCTACCCGGCTCTCCTGCGGATTTGGAACAAGCCGCAGCGCGACGGATCGATGGGTCTTCCTCGCAAGCCATAGCGAGCGAATCAATGGGACTTCCGCGCCGCATGCCGGCCCTTCACATCGAATCGTTCTCGCCCATAGATACGCGATCGGAGTCGCCCCGTCCGGATCGTCTGGATAAAACACGGCCAGTTCCTTCTCAGCCTCCTTCTTAATCCACTCGCCCCACTTCCGGACTTCTTCGGCCAGCCGTTTGCCATACTTAGGGATGTATTCGAGCACGACCTTGTTGAGCAGCACTGGTACTGGATTGAGGTCGCTGGCAAACGCATCTGCCCCGACGCGCAACGCTTCCAGCGGAATACTCCCGCCGCCGGCGAACGGATCGACAACCAAGGGACGTGTGCCTGGCGCTCCCTCGAGCGCCTCATGTGCAGCCTGCGTCAGCGCCCGCGACGTTTCCAGATAAGCAGGGACGGTCGAGTTGTACCAACTGGCGAAGTCGGCGATGAAGTCGAGCAGAGCCATCCGCAAACTTGGCATATCTACAGGCTCGTTGGCGTCGAGCGACAGCGTCCCACTAGAGATCGCTTCCCAGCGCTCACGACTTTCCAACGAGAGCGTCTCCTGAAGCTGATGCCCCTCCGCGGTGAGCCGAGGAGGAAACACGCGATTTGCAAAGGCTGTGATCGCTGCTACCGCGGCCACGCGAAATGCTGGTGGGCAGAGCGGATCTGCCGGATCGGGCCACAACGCCGCACAGATCACCGCCCGACACGCGGCTAACGGTCGCCGCGCCCACCAGATATGGAGCGTGCTGATATGCCCGTGCCGAATCGACTTCTCTCGCCGCGCATGCGCAGATATGCGGGCGATTGGAAGGTCGACTTCGATCAAGCGTTTGGGGTAACCACGCCCATTGGGAGTCGGGCACTGCTTGGCCAAATCGGAGATTGGCGATTTCTCAGTCGCTTCCATGATTGCCGGGCCTTCCTCACGTGTTGGTTCGTCAACGATGCCGACGGTGCGAAGTAAAGAGTCAAGGTTCGGACGTCCCGTGACACGATTTCGTGCAACGCTCCCGGCTGCAAATCTCATCGCGGGCGAGGGCTTCGATGAGTCGCCGTAATCCACGACGAAGACAGGACGAGGCGACCGACTTTTCGCCGATGCAAGTGGAAAGCTCGAGCGCGAGCTTCCCGCACTTGTGATCAACACCGCCTTTGCGATTGCGAATAGCGTTGCACCTGACACGCCGCGCGCCTCGCGCTGCTCGTCTGGGCGTTGAATTGAGAGGATCGCCAGATGCTGTTTAAGAGTCTTAGGAATCAGGCCTCGGTTCTCGGCCGCCAGAACACCAGTTGAGGGAACGATGACGACATTACAGCCTACTTCCCCAAGGCGATACGCCCTCGCGAGCGACTGATCGTCAGATACGACTACAGAGATCGCACATCCGTTGCGACACAGTTCTTTCGCACACTCTTCTGCCGCCTTCACTTCACGATCGGTTGGATGATCCGAGTCGACCAATCCGACGATCGGCTTTCGCAGTGCCGCTAGATCACCAGCCAGGAACACCCGGTCAGGGAATAGGTCGCGAATCCCTGAAGGGACACCTTCCTCGCTGACGTCCGCAATCCTGTATCCAGCACCGACAAGAAGATCCCTGGTCTCTCGCCAATTGTCATTCTGTTCTATTGCGGCGTTTCGCCTCGACGACGCTGGTTCAAACACGATGATGTCAGCGGATAGGTCGCCAAGAACACCCTTGATCGTGGTTGACACGATCTCCCAGTCGAGACCACCGTGGCCACACCCAAGTGCGGGAAGGGCTACGCGAACCTGCCCTAGTGGTTTCAAGAAACGATGTAGCGCCTCAAGTCCGCTGTCGATGTCCTCGTATCTCGACTTCTGCTTCCAATGCCTCTTTGTAGGGAAGTTTACGATTGTCTCGCCACCAGGTACTTTCCAAACGTGAAGCGTTCCGGGCTTCACCTCACCCGCATCACAAGCCGCCTTGTAGTCCTCGTACATTTTGGGATATCGCTCTTTGAACTGTAGGGCGACACCCTTACCCATGACACCGACACAATTGACGGTGTTAACTCGAATGTCCGCTGGCTCATCAAAAAGGTCGCCAGTTGTGAATGTCAACATTGCGGCCAACCTCTCCTATTCATCGTCACTATCATTATCATCGTGCCCCTCTAAGTGCTCCACGACTCGTTGGCAAAGGGCGTTTACCGCGTCCTGATCCCACCATTGATTCCGAACCGCAGATACATCGGCCTTCGAAAGCGCAATCAGCATGTCTAACTCACGTTCATCATCAACAATCTCGTAAAGCTGCTCCTCTCGCCGTCCCTTACCCAAGATGTCGCCGATCAGATCGTGATAACAGACCAGTTTGCAGATGACGCGCGCAGATCGTCTCTGCATAGCTCCGACCTCTTGAGTCAAAATGCGCTCAACCATTGGCATCGCCCCCACCGGGTGATCCCGATCATCGCGGTATTTCCCGCCGGTCTGAGCCCAGCGAGCCTTCGGGCCCTTGCCGATGTCATGAAGATAGGCAGCAATCTCAACGAGGATTTGATCTGTCTCGTTAAGATGTGCGAACTCGGGGAGCGACCGCAACGTGTTTGCAACTCGCTCTGTGTGAGCTCCGAAATCCTCGAAATGCATGCCACGATCTGCTTCCAAGCCCATTAGCTCGGCCGTCTCCGGTAGATTTGCCATGCTTTGTCGTAGGGCGTTGCGAAGGCCCACAAGCTTTGGAAAGCGAGCACCAGATCCCTTGCCGATACCTTCGAGAACGCGTGCAACCGTTTCCTCGTACTTCCTCTTCGTCCAGTACGGACCTGTAACCAATGAGTGATCAGGTGCTGATGGATACTTGGTGTAGTAATGTCGGCTATCAAAGTCGATGCGGGGGCATTCAACGCCGGCTTGCTTGCAGACATCTCGTATGTGGCTAGCTATTCCTTCATTCCATACAATCAGTCGACTCACCTGAGACCACGGCACGTTGTTGTGAAGCAGCAACTCGGCCATTTTCCTGTGCTTCAACTCTTCGGTTGCACAATTCCACTTGAGGGAGTCGATCTCGTCCCACGTCAACTGGTCTAGCGCATCCGGGTTTGAGTGAAATGTGGGAGGGGAAGCCGCTCGATTTGCAGAGGCATCCGTGAATACAGCGTTCGCCGCCTCAATAGTCGAAATGGGAACCGCTAGATAGATAAGAAACTGCTGATCCACATTGCGAGCATTGACTACGGAAAGAAGCATCGGAGTGCGCTTGCAAAAGTAGAACGGAACGTAGTCATGAACTACGCCGCCGGGACCACAGGTGACTGGCATCGTGGCTCGCGTTTCCTGGATTTGCGGAATCGCAATTGAATGATGAGCTATGCCGCGCCGAGCTTGCTCTGCATTTGAGAGCAAGCCATGCTGAATGATGCCTTCCAAGTTGTCGAGGTGGACGAAGTGGTAAGCTTCACGGAATGCATGTTGCGCAGGGATAGGCATTAAGTGCTCCTCGTACCATCATTGCGTAATGATTTGAGCTGCCGAAAGTTGGTAATGCTCGACGGCCATTACCGGTTGCCAGCCAAGCTGCGCCGGATTCTGAATGGTGTGCAACTGCGGTGTGCCAGCGCAGTTAAACGCGACATAGAGCCAGTAGTCGCCCTTCAGCCGAACGGCCGTTTGGTATTCGTTCGAGCTGAGCGCCACGACCCCCACGCCGGCGCGGCCTTTGACCTCGATGAACCGCACCTCGATAAACGTCTGGGGGTCTTCAGGGTGCGGGCGTCGGGAGATCAGGTCGAAGCCACGATTCTCAGACTCGACGCTTTCGACGACCCAGCCGCGCGATTCTTCGTGCGCGATTGCCAATTGCACCGCGAGGCGCTCAATTTCATCGTCGCGGACCATCGGCGCGAGCTGTGGGCTGGCGCGTTCTGGGTGGGGAATGACCCAGGCACGGCCCAAATGGTTAATGTCAGCCACGGCGCAGTGGCGTTCGAGTTCCAGTTCGCGACGTCGCGTCTCTAAACGGTTATTCAAATCGTCAAGATGCTGTTCAGCCTGGGAGATGATGCCATCGAGTCCCGTGACCGTTTGGCCCTCGATCTGGCGGTTGAGGAACTCGCCCAATTGGTTGTTTTGCCGGTCGATCAGCGAATTAAGGCTGATCTCGACATGCTTTGCGATGCGGGCAACTTCAGTTTCGCGAGACGCCGACTCCTTTCGCACCCAAGGCTCCAGCGCCGTCTGGTAAAGGAACAGTTCGACCTGGCCGCGGTCGGGAACCGAATGATCCGGGGCCGGTGTGCCTACGGGGGCGGGAATGATATCGTGCAACAACGTCGGTTCATGCGTAAGCATTTCCCCCGACGGCAAGGTTTCGACCACAAAGAGACGCCGGTGTAGCGAATGCCCGCGCCCGTCCTTAATCGACGCCGCAAACACGTCGATCAGGCCGGGGTCGCTGCGGTGCAGATCGAAAAAGACCGCTCCGCGGCGGAGGGAATCCTCAGTTCGACCCACGACGTCCGTGCGCACCGTCTCGAAAAGCGGATGCCCAGGCGTGACCCATTCAAGCGTTGGATCAGTTCCCAAGAGTGCTTTGTCGAACACGATCTTGCCGTACTCGCGCCCGAGACGCCCAAAGCGGTCTTCCTGGCGATCACCGATCACGATCAAGTGGCGCGGAACCTTGCCGATGCGATAGACATTGCACCGATTGGACGTCATATCCTTGCCGTCGACGCGTTTGGCATGAAGACTGGTTTCCGGCGCGGCAGCGACGAAGAACTGTTCGATCACCTCCGGAACAAGCCGCCGCTCCTTGGCCTCAGCCGACTTGCCAACGATGGCAGAAAGATTGAGTTCCTTCTTGGCGAGCCCTTCGAGCGTGGACTCGGTGATTTCGCGAAACCGCTCAGGGCTTACGTCGCGGACGATGCGATCTTGAATTTGGTGCTCGTTCATCTGTCGGGCGTACATCTCCCGAAACAGCTTCTCCAGCAGGTTTGAGGGAAATACCTCGCCGACCACGTCGAATACCTGGTCGCTGCCAAGGTCCTCGCGGATTTCCTTGAGTCGTTCGATAAGCGTCTGTAACACGCGACCTTCTCGCGTGTTTTGAGCGACGAAGTTGAATACGAGACAGTCCTTATCTTGGCCGTAGCGGTGGATACGGCCGACACGTTGTTCCAGTCGCACCGGGTTCCAGGGAATATCGAAGTTGACCATCAACCAGCAGAATTGCAGGTTGATCCCTTCGCCGGCCGCCTCCGTCGCCACGAGTACCTGAGCCGATTCGCGAAACTCTCGTTCGGCGTAGATGCGGCTTCCGGGAGTGTCGCGGTCGCCGATCTTCATCCCGCCATGAATTTGTGTGAGCGTGAGTCCCCATTCTCTCAGCTTCCCCAGCGGACGTTCGTCTCTGCCATCGCCAGCCAAATAATCCAGGGTGTCCTTGTGCTCGGTGAAGACGAGCAGCTTCATCTTCGAATTGTCGAAAATGCCCTCGTCCTTCAGGATCGCCTTGAGCTTCAGCAGCTTGGTCTGGATGTTGCGATCCTCAAGTTGCTTCGCCTGATCGATGAGTTGCGATAGACGCCCGATCTCGGCCCGGAGCGCTGCTGGATCGACCGACAGCACCTCGTCCTCAAGGCGGTCAATGATCGTCTGACGCTCTTCCTCAGTGAGGTCTTCAAAGTCCTCGGGGAGCTTTCGTTCGATCTGCTCCTGCCGATAGGCATCGGGATCGTCAAGAATCCTCTGGCGGCGAGCGCGCATGCGTTCCAAACTGCGACGAACGGCGTAGATCGACGACGCCATGCGCCGTTGCAGCATGGCCATCGTGAAACCAACCGCCCGTGCGCGGGCCGATTCCTGACCCGCGGCGGCCATCGACTGGTCTTCCACGTATCGAGTCAGTTCGTCGTAGAAATCAAGCTCTTCGCCATTCAAGTCGAACGCAGCGGTGCGCACCTCGCGCTTGGTGAACAGCTTCCGAACCTCGCCGGTGTCGGGCGATGGAAATGTAACGAGCGCTTCCTTCGTTCGCCGCAAATAGAACGGAGCCTCGTGATCTCGCAATGCCTGCTGCAGGCTTTGGATGCTGCCGTAAACGTCCGGGTCCAGCAGAGCAAGGAAGCGGCGGAAGTGGTCAGCGTCGCCTTTGTGCGGCGTCGCAGTCATGAGTAGGTAGTGATCGGTCATCTTGGAGAGCGATTCACCAAGTCGATAGGCGTAGGTCTTCCGATCCTCTGCCGGCGCGCTCATCTTGTGGGCTTCATCGACGATGACTAAATCCCAACGCGACCGCAGCAGGCTTTCGCGAGCGTCCTCGACGATCGACACCCAAGAGACCGACGTGATGACCTGATCGCGTTCCTGCCAGGGGTTCTGCCCGTAGTTGGCACGCAGCACGTCGCCACGAATGACATCGAACTTCTCGCGGAACTTATCGGAGAGTTCTCGTTGCCATTGAAACGTGAGGTTTGCAGGCGTGACGATCAACGCGCGGCGCACGAGTCCACGCGCCTTAAGCTCCTTAAGAAGTAGGCCAGCCATAATGGTCTTACCCGCCCCTGGATCGTCCGCCAGCAGGAACCGAATGCGGGGCAACTTCAGAAAGTAGCCATAAACCGCCTCCAACTGGTGCGGAAGTGGATCGACCCGCGCTATCGAAAGCGAGAAGAACGGGTCGTATTCGTAGGCCAGTCCGAGACGCTGAGCCTCAACACCGAGACGAAACGCGCGAGCATCCCCATCGAATGGCTCGCGTTCAGCAGAAACGGCGAGTTGTGCAATCTGAGAGGTGTTCAGAACAGGATCGTAGGTCAAACCTGTTTTCAGCCCGCGACCAATAATCTTGAGCGACACGCCCATCGGCACGATTGCCAAGACTTCGACTTGTTCCGGCAAAGTTGGCCCGCTGACTAGACATCCAGGGCGAATCGAGCTGTTGGTGCTTGCGGTCATCACAATGCATCCTGAACACGGACGGCGGAGCGACTGATTATCTCGGCTTGCGTGACATGTTCGGTCCCGCTGCCTTGCCGTCGCGGACCCAGTTGTCGATTTCTTCCTTCCTAAACTTCCACAAACTTCCAACCTTGTGGGCAGGCATGCTCTTCCGTTCGATCCACTTGTAGATCGTGTCACGCTTTACGCCCAAGTAGCCGGCAATCTCATCCACGGATAACCAGCGATCACTGGTCACATCGTTCATCGAAGCCTCTGCGAATACAGAGTTTGGGGGAGTTCGGCGACCCGCTGCGAGGAGTGCCTGTCCAATTCATCCAATTGCAATCGGCTCGATCATAGCCGATGTGCTAGCGAGGCGAAACCTGCGAGATCACCCAAAAGATTGGCTACTCACCTACGCGGATTTAGCCATCGGTGAAGAGGAAGAAGGTCGCACGGGGGCCGTCTCCGGCCACCCACGGCGTCCGGTGGTTCGCCCGATACTACTCTGGTGTGCGGCCATTTTCGCCGAGGTCGTAGCCGATGTTTTGAATGCGGCTGAGGAGAGGGTGTAGACCTCGCGGCGCGTGCGGCGGAAGAGTTGCTTGAACTGGCAGGTGAAACATTTCTTGTTGCGGGTACACCAGTTGGCGATCAGCCAGACGAGCCGGATGCGATCTACCGCCCAGCCCCAGGGCGACCAGATCGGGCGCGTCTGGCAGGAGTGGCTTTGCTCGGGCCGGGGCTCGGATTTCGGTTTGTTGTAGCCCGATGCGAGCAGAATCTGGTGCCCGTCGGATGACCTCTCCCGGCGGACTCGAACCTGCGACCCAGCAGTATAGGCAACTACGTCATTAAGGTATTGTGACTGCTCTCGGACGAGAACCATCAAAATACCTTTGACGCATTGTTGTGGCACAAGTGCGTAGAGCAGCAAGGGTTGCGGCGACTGGTATTGCACAGCTTCAGCTTCCGCTCGACTATGCCGCGGGTTCAATTACCGCAGTGCCAATCGACGTTTGGTGCCATTCAGGACGCGGGTTGGTAACCCGCCGATTCTTGATTCGCCGTGTCGGCCCGACGTAGGTTGCCTAGGTGTGGAAGTCCGCGTCGGCGGATGAGACCGAAGCGTGTTGCGCGGCGGCACTATCCGGCGCCGAACGGAAGCGCCCAAGAGGACGGGTAGTATTCACAGTTTATTTAGCCGGACACGACTGCTGGATTGGCGGTCAATTGCGAGTGGGTCTTGGCCTGACAACAATGAGGGCCATGTCCGACGTGACCCAAATCTTGTATCGGATCGATTCCGGCGACCCGCAGGCCGCCGAGCAGCTTTTGCCGCTCGTCTATGACGAGCTGCGGAAGCTGGCAGCGGCGCGGCTGGCCCAGGAGAAGCCAGGACAGACGCTTCAGTCAACCGCGCTGGTGCACGAGGCTTATTTGCGGCTGGTGGGAATGGATTCCGTATTCGGGACTCAGGGCTCAGCAAATGGGGAACAGGGCACTGAGAATAAGGTCGAGGCGGGGAACTGGAACAGCCGCGGGCATTTCTTCGGGGCTGCGGCCGAGGCAATGCGGCGAATTCTCGTCGAGCAGGCTCGCCGAAAACAGGCACTTAAGCGTGGCGGCGAGCGGGACCGAATTGAGCTTGGCGATTTGCCGGCGGAGGAATCTGGCTCAGTAGCGGACCTGTTGGCACTTGACCAGGCGCTGACGGAATTTGCCGCCGTGGATGCTCGCGCGGCAGAGCTTGTGAAGCTCCGTTACTTTGCCGGCCTGACGGGGGCCGAAGCGGCTCAATCGCTGGGAATGTCGGCCCGAACTGCTGACCGCACATGGCTTTACGCGCGGACCTGGCTACTAAAGAAACTGGCGGTGGAGTGACCATTCCCTTCTGGCAACCGAAAAAACTTGATCCTCGTGGCGTAGGAGTCGTCCAGAATACGCACTGCAGGGAAGAGGCCGGCATAATCCCAATCTACAAGGACATTCGCCATGAGCGAACGATCCATCTTCTTGTCGGCACTTGACATCTCCGAGCCGGCCGCGCGCTCGGCCTATCTCGCCCAGGCTTGCGGCGACGACGCCCAGCTGCGGCAGCATATTGAAGAGCTGATCGCCGCGGAGGCGAAGCTCGGCGGGTTTCTAAATCGGCCGCACGCCGACGTCGAGCGGACGGACGATCTTGCACCCGCGATGGAGCGGCCTGGCAGCCAGATCGGCCCCTACAAGCTCTTGCAGCAGATCGGCGAAGGGGGCATGGGCATCGTCTATCTGGCCGAGCAACTGCGGCCCGTGCATCGACGCGTGGCGCTGAAGATCGTGAAGCCCGGCATGGACAGCCGGCAGGTGATCGCCCGCTTCGAGGCCGAGCGTCAGGCGCTAGCGATGATGGACCACCTGCATATCGCCAAGGTGCTCGATGCCGGCGCGACGAGCACGGGCCGGCCGTATTTCGTGATGGAACTGGTCCACGGCATTCCCATCACCCGGTACTGCGACGAGAACCACCTTTCGCCCCGCCAGCGCCTCGACCTATTCGTTCCGGTCTGTCAGGCAATCCAACACGCCCATCAAAAAGGGATCATCCACCGCGACATCAAGCCCTCGAACGTGCTCGTCTGCCTGTACGACGGCCAGCCGGTGGCAAAAGTGATCGATTTCGGCGTGGCCAAGGCCATCGAACAACGGCTGACCGAGCGGACCCTGTTCACGCAGTTCGGCAACATCATCGGCACGCTCGAATACATGAGCCCCGAACAGGCCGAGATCAGCCAGCTCGGCGTCGATACGCGCAGCGACATCTATTCCCTGGGCGTGTTGCTTTACGAGCTGCTCACGGGCACGACGCCCCTCGACGGCAAGAGGCTGCGGAATGCCGCCTTCGACGAGATGATGCGGATGATCCGCGAGGAGGAGCCGCCCAAGCCCAGCACGCGGATCTCGAACTCCCAGTCGCTGCCCGGCGTCGCCGCCAGCCGCAAAACCGAGCCTGCCAAGCTGGCCCGGTTGATCCGCGGCGACCTCGACTGGATCGTGATGAAATGCCTGGAAAAGGACCGCACGCGGCGGTATGAAACGGCCAACGGCCTGGCCCGCGACATCACGCGCTATTTGTCGGACGAACCGGTCGAGGCCTGTCCGCCGTCGGCCCTCTATCGCCTGAAGAAACTGGCCCGCCGCAACCGCGTCGCCTTCACATCCGGCGCACTCGTCGCGGCGGCTCTGCTCATTGGACTCATCGCCAGCACGGCCTTAGCCATCGTCGCCAGTAACCAGCGCGACCGGGCGGAGTTGGCGACCCGCGAAAAGGAGAATGCCCGCCGCGATGCCGAGGGCCAGCGCGACAAGGCGAAGAGGGCGGCAGCCGCGGAAGCCGAGCAGCGACGACTGGCGGTACAGCGCGAAGCCGAATCCAAAGCCGCCCGACTGGATGAGGCCGAGCAACGCAAAGCAGCCGAAGCGCAGCGCGACAAGGCGCAGACCCTAGCAGGCCAGTTGCAAACGCTGACCCAGGAGCAGCGGCGAATGCTGTATGCCAGCGAAATGAACCTGGTGCGAATCGAGGCGCAGCGGAGCAACCTGGCCGGCATGCGGGAGTTGCTCCTCAGACAGCTTCCCGCCGCAGATGAAGAGGATCTCCGCGGCTTTGAGTGGAATTACTGGTATCGCTTCCTGCACCGTGGCCAGGTGGTGCGGCGGTTCGATGCCACTACTTCCGCAACGCCACTGGAAGAGCTCGTCCTGGCGCCGGGCGGCGAGCTGGTCGCTTGCACGCGGGGCGGCCAGACCGAGATGATCGAGGTCAACACCGGCAAAGTACTCCGCACATTCCCGGCCCGCCCGCGATCGGGCGATAATCCGATGGCTATCGATTCGCGTGGGCAGGTCATCAGCGGCTTGGCCTCGTTCTTGCGGGCCTATCCGCCTACAAGCTCGTTCACTCCGAGCCGTGTGATCGAAGCGGGCTTTGACCTGTGGACCGAGGAGGGCGCGAAGCGGTCGTTTACCTATCCGGAGGGGAGCCTCCTCCACGTCAGCAACCTAGCGATCAGCCCCGATGGCCGCCTGGTCGCCGCCGTTGGTCTGGATGCCGAGCATCAGCCTGATGCGCCGGCCACGCGACTTTTGGTTTGGCACGCGGCGACCGGCGACCTAGCCCATAACTGGGTAGAGTCGCGGGAGTTCACGCGGCTCGTGTTCAGCGACGATGGGAGTCGCTTGTTCGCTTTTCTCTGTCACGGCACGCACAAAAACACGAGCCAACTCCGCGATGTCATGGCAGCGTTCGATACCGAGTCGGGGATGGCGGTCGGGGTCGTGCGGCACGATGACGACATCGACGGCGCGTACTGTCTCCCGGGCGGCCAGGCTGTCCTGCTCTCGACGCTGGGATGGAGCGGGCGAAATCGCATGGAGCTGTATCGCTGGGATGTCGGCGACAACCCGATCCGCCGGCTGGGAACCGAGTTCATGCCGAATTGGGTCAAGGGTGCGGTCAGTCCCGATGGGGCGCTGCTGGCCGTGGGCAGTCACACCGTGCCGATGGTCCGACTGATCGACACGAGTCGCGGCGTGGTGCTGAGCACGCTGCACAACGAAGCGACCGCGGTCAATTCCCTGGCCTTTGCCGCCGACGGCTCGCGACTGGTGGCCGGCGGCCCTTCCGGCGGGGTGGTGGCTTGGGACCTGGCCCAGGACGAAGATGTCTTTCACCTGCGTGCCGAGCCGGTCGATACCGCGCTGGTAGAAACGAGCGAAGATCTGGCCTGGCTGGTCTATCGCACCCGCAGCGGTGGGGTGCGGCTGCGATCACGGGCCGGCGAAGAAACCGTGCTGACACTCGATGTGCGGCCGGAACGAGGATTCAACGACGGCGTGCCCACCAAGATGGTGGCCGACTTCAGTCGCGATGGCCGGTTGCTGGCCTATCTGCACCATCCGGATGTCTATACCAGCGCCTGGTGGTTGGGCAACCGAGTTGGATGGAGGCTCAAGGTTTACGACCTGGCGACCAAACAGGAACTATGGCCTGGGATCGTGCCAGCGCCACGTGTAGGGAGAGAGGTACTGTCCAGCTCGCAGCGTGGAGGAAGGCTGATTCGCGGCCGGCCGCTCGCCTTTTCCCCCGATGGAAAGCAGGTGACCGTTCAGTTCAACGGTGCGGTGCAGGTGCTCGATCTGGCCACCGGTCAGTTTTCTCGTCCCTCGGCAACGACCGGCGATGCCTTCGCCCCCGTCGAGTCGGGATTGGTGCCTCAATCCAAGACCCGGCGGGTGCTGACTGTTGAAGTGGCGCAGGCTAGCGAGGAGGAAAGCGAACTGCGGCTGATCGACGCGGTCAGCGGCGAGGTTCTCGGCGCCGTCGGGAGCCCGCGAACTCCCGCGGTCACGCAGGCGGTTGCCGCACCTGATGCCCGCCATGTGGGCGTCGTTCGGGGCAGCGCGGACACCGTCGAAGTGTGGGACCTGGCCGAAAAGCGGCTCACGCTTGCGGCTCCTGGAGCTTATGTGCTGTTCAGTGGCGACGGGCGCCTGGCCGCCGCGGTCGCGGTGACCAACGAAATCCAGCGCGACCAAAGCAACTGGTCGCAAGAGCGGATTACGAGTATTGGCTTGTGGGACGTGGCCTCCGGTCGGGAGCAAGCCACAGTGCGACTTTCCGGCAATCGGGCGGAAGAGGTCCGCTTCAGCCCCGACGGGAGGCGCTTGATCACGCTGCACGGCAAGCGGCCGATGTCGGGGGGCGCCGTTGCGGAGGCTCGCCTGTGGGATGTCACGACGGGGCAGGAATTGATGACGATTCCTGTGGCCGACGTGAACACGTACACCTGGGAAATGGTGTTTCAACCGGACAGCACGCGATTGACGACGCTGGTGCTGGCGAAGACGGCCGGTGCGGGCGGCGGCTGGGGAGCATCGACCTACGACGCCGCCCCGTTAGGCGAAAGCGAAGACGCCCTGCTTGTCGCCCGACCGCTGGCAGCCGAGATGCTCAGTCGCTCTCCGCTGCAGGAAGAAATCCTGGCGGAGCTACTGGCCAATCCCAAGCTCCGCCCAACCGTTCGCGAGGCGGCCATCGCGCTCGTCCGGCAGCGCGCCGACACGCCGGAACTGGTGGCGGAAACGTGCCTGCGGGATCTTCTTTTGGAAAACAGGCCGCGGGAGCAATACGAAAAGTGTCTGCGGTGGGGGCACGCTTATCAGCGGCGCTGGCCGGATGATTCCGTGGGGGACGTTCTGGTCGGCGCGGCGCAATTCCATTTGGGACAAGTCAGCGAAGCGATTGCCACGCTCTCGCGGGAGAAAGCATCGGCATCCCTCGCGCATCATCCGGAAGCGCGCCGACTGCGGTACTTCGTCCTGATGCGCGCGAACTTGCAGGCAGGCCATTATGAACAAGTGGAAGATCATTTCATCGACTTCGTCGCCCAAAACCTTGGCGCCGGTTCCCAGTCCGAAAGCCGAACGGAATCATCCGGAATTCTTGGTTCAGCCTTCAGCAACATGCCGATTTTTTCGCATCCCTCGATCTGGTTCGAACGGTTGGGGAGAGCGACCTTTACTCGTCACGACAAGAACGCCGATGGAAAACTCACCGAGGATGAGTTTCCATACCCGCTGTTCTCCCGCGCAGGTCGTTCTGGTCAGTACGATTCCAATAGCGACGGAATCGTGATCGAGGCCGAGTACGTACGGCGCTACTCGGTAGGCCTGCGAATGCGGATGGAACCGCCGCAGCGTCTCGAATCTATCAACACAGCGATCCGCCGCGATCCGACCGACCCAGGCCCCTACGGCCAGCGCGGCGATCACTGGCTCCAGACGGCAAACTACGATCGGGCCATCGACGACTATACCACCGCCATCGGTCTCGATCCGACCAATCCGCAAGACCTCAGAAGCCGTGGCAACACCTGGTATTTGAAGCGCGAGTATGACAATGCCATCGAAGATCTGAGCCGGGCTCTGCTTCTCGATCCGAAGTCGGCCGAAACTCTGAACCGCCGGGCCCACGCCCACGAACTTCGCGGGCAGCGCGACAAGGCGCTTCAGGACTTCGACGAAGTCCTCCGCCTCGATCCCCAGCACGTGAATTCCCTGGCCAATCGTGGCCGGCTGTTGCGCGGGCAGGGCAAAACGGACTTTGCCCTCCAGGATCTCGACGAAGCCATCCGGCTCAGTCCCAGCTACGACTCAGCCTACGCCACTCGCGGCGCGGTGTGGCGCGACAAAGGGGACCCGGACAAGGCCCTTCGGGACCTGAACGAGGCTATCCGGCTCAACCCTCGCGTCGCCTGGTACTACAGTGATCGCGCCTTGGCCTGGTGGCAAAAGCGGAATGCGGAACAGGCGCTGAGCGACTTTGCAGAGGCCCTGAAGCTCGATCCCAAACTGGCCATTGCCTATAGCAATCGCGGCAGGCTGTGGCTGGACCAGTGGGACTTTGAAAAGGCCCGCCAGGATTTCCACGAGGCCCTGCGCCTGGAGCCCAGCAGCGCGACCCACATGAACAATCGCGCCGCGGCATTGGTGCTGCTCGGCCGCTGCACCGAAGCGCTCACCGACCTCGACGAGTCGATCCGTCTGAATCCCAAGGTCGCTGCGCCCTACTTCTGGCGCGGCTACGCCTGGACAAAGCAGAATCAACCCGACAAGGCCGCCGCCGACTTCGATGCCTATTTGAAAATCTTCGCCAAGCCTGCCGACGGCCTCCGCGACCGCTCCACGCGCTGGGCTACGTGGCGCGAATACGGCAGAGCCATCGCCGACGCGACGGCTCTTCTGGACCTGGACCCGGAAGACACCTATGCCCTCAACACCCGCGCCTGGCTTCAGGCCACGTCACCGATCGACGCCGAGCGCAACGGCAAGCAGGCGATCGCCGACGCCACGCAGGCCTGCGAGCTAAGCCGGTGGAAGAATCCCACGCACCTGGACACTCTCGCCGCCGCTTATGCGGAAACGGGCGATTTCACCCAGGCCCTCCAATACCAGGAGCAGGCACTCGCCCTGGGGCTCTCGGGTACCGACAAGGCCGCTGGAGAATCCCGCCTGGCGCTCTATCGCGAAGGTCGGCCCTACCGTTCCCCAAAGGTGGTCGAGCCTTCCACACCGCGGCCTTGAGCATGGCCCGTTGAGTGTAAGAATCGCGCCAACCCCTGGCGGGACGGAGACGTGCGCATCTGGACAAAGTTGCCGCCGGAGGTGAGCGAAAATAGGTTGCGATTGGCTTAACCGAGACCATCGCAGCTCAACCAAGCTCACCACCACCTGCGTGCAGTTAAGCACAATCTGACACTGGAAGATTGGAAGCACTACTGGGCCTTCGCCGATCGTGATTTTGCTCGCCAGTCCACAAGGAAGCCGTGCTGCCCAATCCCTGAAAAGGTTCATTCCGTGGCGTCTGCTCGTCGGCGTAGAGGGTCAGCTTTGCCGTCGGTCTGCGGCAGACTATCGATCGCGTAGTGGGTGCTGGCGGGAATTGAGAAGCAGCTGAATGTTGTCGTCACCTGGGCCGCCTTCGATGCTGGCCATGACCTCATCGATGCCGGCCGCCGTTAGCCGGAGAGAGTCGTCTCCCACGCCCAACAGCGACTGGAACTTCAGCCGTGACAGCTCAGGCACGTGAACCGCGTCAAAGCGAGCGACGATCCTGTCGTCGCCAGCACCGCCGAGGATCGTTGTTGTCATGAAGGCATAGCCTTCGCAGTCGATCGCCTCGCGGTCGTTGCCTTCGCCCAAATCAACAACCATGCCCGAGGCGCGGGAATCATGGGCAAACGAGAATCCACCGCTGGCGCGGGGCAACTCGGTTCCATACACCCACGAATGAATCTGAACTTGATCGTCTCCTGCCCCGCCGGAATCGCCGTGCGTAGTAGGGTCCTCGTCGCGGCTCTCGAGTGAAAACGTGTCGTTGCCGCTGCCCATCTGGGCGTCAATCGAACTGAGTCCGCCGACAAACAGCCGGCTGCCTAGCATGCGTACCGCCGCATCGTCGTCGCCGGCTCCCGCCTTTAGATCGAGTTGGACATCACCTATCTCGCGGGCGAGCATCTGGAAATGGTCGTCGCCGCCGCCCAGGTTAATCTTGGCGGTGGTGTGCAGTGGTCGCCAGAGAAAGTCTGCGTGACGCTGGGAAGCCACGACGTTCACCACGTCGTGGCCGGCGCCCAAGGCCAGGTCGAGAGTGAGTTGTGTTTCATCGTCACTGCTGGGTATTGGGCGGATGTCGTGAGAATAGACGTTGATGGTTCCGCCTTGAACTTCGGGAGTCGAAGTTCCTAGCAGCGACAGTTCCGCATCGTCCACGTTTTCCAGTCGGACATCGACGAGCGTATTGGTCCAGTCCAGATCAATCTGCACCCGCGCCGCCGCCTCGCGGACCTTCTGCACTGCAGGCAGCAAGAGCCCAATCAGAATCCTATCGCTGCCATCCGACGCCGTCAGGTTGAGATCCAATTGGTCGTGACGCTGAAGTTGAATGTCGAAACGATCCTGGCCGGTCCCCAAATTGGCGCTAACCGCGAGCGCCGCGTTGAGCAGCCCTTTGCAGGCAGGTCCGCCGTCGTCGATCCTTAAAGTGTCGTTGCCGGAGCCCATGTCGAAATTCAACTTCGATCCGACAACAACGATCTCTTTCGGCTTCGAAGACGTGGCTTGGTCGTCCCCGCCGCCAAGCGCCACGAACAACTCGTCCACCCCCTCAAATGACTGCCGCCGTCCGTCGGCGACGATTTTCACGACTCGATCTCGCGGCTGGAATATCTCGATGGAATTCGGCCCATCGTCTCCCACCAGGTGCAGAATCGCCTCGCTAAAGGTGACCTGCACTCCCGCCAGGCACTCACGGCGCTCTAGTGACTCGAATCGGGCCCGGCGAGCATGACGGGGGTGCTGGCGTTGGGCGGTCATTCTTCAACTCCTTGTAGGTGGCAAGAGCTAAATGAATGCCGGTCTACGGACCTTTCAACAATCTGCTGCCCTGTGGCCAATTGAGGACAATCGATACTGCCTAGCCACCGATCTCAAAGACTATCCGAGAAGCGTGGTTTACGCTGCAAGATGGTATTTGGACGGGACTTGAGTAGGAGGTGGCGCGAGACGTTTGAGGAGGAGGTGGATGAGACGTGGATGAGACCGACGCGTGTTCCCGACCGCCATTGCAGGCCCGGACGCAGTTATTCACGATCGAATTGTCCGGAGCGGTCTTAGCGCTTAGACTGAATTCCTCTCGCCTAGATTTTCCCCACCGATACGCCCACCTCCTTCGCATCGGAATCGATACGATTAAAATCATGCGTTTGTTGGGCTATTTTCTCGCTGCCGCGATATTCATTGTCGCGGTCACCAGTCAAACGGAATGCGTCTTCAGTGCGGACGGGAAGCTGTCTGCCGATCCGACCCAGCCATTTTTCGCACAGCACTGTCAGGGCTGTCATGCGGGATCCGAACCAAAAGGCGATTTCCGCCTGGAAAGCCTTTCGCAGGACTTTGCCGACAAAGAGAATCGCCAGAAGTGGTTAAAGGTTGCCGAGCGGCTTACCGCCGGAACGATGCCTCCGAAGGGAAAGCCCCGTCCTGCCGTCGGCGAGGCAAATGCGCTGACAGACTGGATCGATGGCATGGTCCGGGAGGCGACGGCTTCGCGCGACGCTCTGCAGGGGCGCGCGGTCATGCGGCGACTGAATCAGGTTGAATACGAGAATACGGTGCGCGACCTTTTAGGCGTCGAAGTTGAGCTCAAGGACTTGCTGCCCGACGACACGGCCCCCGGCTCTTTCGATACCAACGCCGAGTCTTTGCATATGTCGTCGTATCAACTGGATGCCTACCTGGCAGCGGCCAACCGGGTTCTGGATGCGGCAATCGCTGGAGGTCCGCGTCCCACATACGTCAATCGACGCTTCGACATGAAGGCTGCCACGCGGCGGCAGGGGGTTTCTCGCGAGTTGGACGACGGCGTGGCGATCTTTGCCTCCGATCTTGCGTCGAATATCCAAACCGTTCTCTGGTCGTTTCTCACCCGCGACCGGGGCAAGTACCGTTTCCGCATCTCTGCATATGCATACCAAAGCGAAAAGCCGGTTCTGTTTCACGTGAACGGGGGGAACATCAACCTCGGCGATCCACCCTACCTGATCGGGCATTTTGAGGTTCCTCCGGGCGAGCCAACCGTTGTTGAGTTCGTCGAACAGATGGAAGTGGGAAAAAACATCCGAATCCTCGTGGACACGGAAATGCGAGCGCTGACGCTCCAGCGCAGCGGAGCGGAAAATTACACCGGGCCAGGAGTAGTCTTTCAGTGGGTCGAAATCGAGGGGCCGCTCCTTGATTCCTGGCCACCGCCCAGTTATCGCCTGCTTTTCGGTGACCTGCCGCAGGCGCCAGTAGCGGACAAATCGGGTCGCCGCGAGGCCGCGTCGGAGCAGCCGCTGGCGGACGCGGAGGCGATCCTTCGAAAGTTCACTCGGCGGGCCTTCGGCGGTCGGTGACCGATGAAGAGGTCAAGCCCTATTTGGACCGCGTGCGGGCCAAGCTAGATGAGGGATACTCGTTCGAGCGGGCGCTGCGCGTCGGCCTGAAGGCGGTGCTTGTTTCGCCAAATTTTCTGTTTCTCAATGAGAACATTGATCGTGCAGCCAAGGCGGACGGCGTGACGACGCCAGCGGCTCTCGATGGGTTCGCCATGGCCAGCCGGTTGTCGTATTTCCTATGGAGCTCGATGCCCGATGAAGAACTCTTACAGTTGGCCGAGCAGAACAAGCTGAGCCAGCCTGAAATCCTGCGCGATCAAGTCGAGCGGATGCTTCGCGATCGGAAAGCACAAGCATTTACAGAAAACTTCGCCGGCCAGTGGCTAGGCCTCCGCGATATCGACGCCACACAGCCCGACCGGCAACTCTATCCGGAATACGACGACCTGCTCCGACAATCGATGGTCAAAGAGGTGTACCTGTTCTTCGACGAAGTGCTGAAGAGCGACCTGAGCTTGAGTAACTTCGTGGCTTCCGACTTCAGCATCATCAACGGACGATTGGCCAAACATTACGGCATTCCGGGAGTCGAGGGGCTCAACTTTCGTAAGGTCTCGCTTCCGGCGGATAGTCACCGTGGCGGGGTGATGACGATGGCTGCCATCATGAAGGTGACGGCCAACGGCACGACTACGTCGCCGATCGTGCGCGGGGCCTGGGTCCTGGACCGTCTACTCGGCACTCCGCCGCCCAGGCCTCCCGCTTCTGTGGAAGCAGTCGAGCCTGACATTCGCGGCGCGACGACGATCCGCAATCAACTAGCCAAGCACCGAGACACAGAGGCTTGCGCATCGTGTCACAGGACGATTGATCCGCCCGGTTTTGCGCTGGAAAACTTCGACGTTATCGGCGGTTGGCGGGACCATTACCGCAGCATCGGCGAGGGAGAGCCGGTGACGGTCAATGGGAAGCGGATGCGATACAAGAATGGCCCGGCCGTCGATGCCGGCGACGTTTTGCCCGACGGCCGACAATTTCGCGACATCGATGAATACAGGGAGCTGCTTTTGTCGGATCGCCATCAACTGGCCCGCGCGCTGGCGATCAAGCTGCTCACCTATGCAATGGGCAGTCCGCCCACAGTGGCCGATCGGCCGAAAGTCGATGCGATCGTGGAGGCCGTCCGCCGCAAAGACTATGGCTTCCGCTCGCTCGTGCACGAAGTGGTGCAAAGCGAAGTGTTTCAGAACAAGTGAGGCATACTCCATGCAAAACTCTCGCCGCCGATTCCTTCGCGCAGCCGGCGTCTCGCTAGCACTCCCCTGGCTCGACGCATTTCACCCGGCGAGGGCTCGCGGCGCTGCCGCCAACGATCCCCCGCGGCGAATGATCTGCATCTGTGCTCCGCTGAGCTTCTACCCGGGCAGTTTCATTCCCAAGGAAACCGGCCAGGGCTATGAGCTCTCGCCGTATCTCGAAGTTCTGCGCGAGTTCCGCGACGATTTCACGGTGATCTCCGGGTTACCGGGAATTAGCGGCGGGCACCAGGCGATCGATGGATTTCTGACCGGCGTGCCGGGAGCAGGCCAGCCCGGCATTCGCAATGGAATCTCCGTCGATCAGTTCGCGGCCGAGCGCATCGGCGCTCAGACGCGGTTCCCCAGCCTGACGCTCTCCGGTGAAGGGCTGGGCCTGTCTTGGACTCGGACAGGTGCGCGCCTGCCGGCGCACAACTCACCTTCGCGGCTGTTTGCCGCGATGTTTCTCGAGGGCAACGACAGTGAAGTCCGGGCCCAGCTCCAAAACCTCGCAGAAGGCCGCAGCATCCTCGATGACGTTGGCGATCAGGCCGCGTCGCTTCGGATGAAGCTCGGCGGCGACGATCGCGATAAGCTCGACGAGTATCTCACTAGCGTCCGCGAGCTGGAGCAGCGTCTGATCACCGACGAAAAATGGGCGAGGACGCCCAAGCCCAAAGTGAATGTCGAGCCCCCGAAGGACATTTCCAATCGAAATGATCTGATCGGCCGGACGCGCTTGCTGTTCGACCTAGCACACCTGGCCGTTCAAACGGATTCCACCCGCCTGATCACGATCATGCTGGCCGGGGCGACAAGCGCGCCGCCCATTCCAGGCGTGACCCAGGGGCACCACGACCTGTCGCATCACGGCAAAGATCCCGGCAAGCTGGCGCAGCTCCAGCTCATTGAAATTGAATGCATGAAGGTTCTGCACGAGCTCGTGGCTAAATTGAACCAATCACAGGAAGGGAGCGAAACGTTGCTCGATCGAACGATCGTCTATCTGGGAAGCAACCTCGGCGATGCGAGCAGCCACTCCAACAAGAATCTGCCGCTCTTCGTTGCGGGCGGCGGTTTCAGGCATGGCCAGCACCTGGCGTTCGATCCGCAGGACGCACCGCCGCTTTGCAATCTCTACGTCAGTATGCTCCAGCGGCTGGGAATTGAGGTAGGCAAGTTCAACACGGGTAACGGTTCGCTCAGTGGCTTGGAGTTCAAGCAAAGCTGACTTCGATGGCACCCCAAAGAATTCCAATCCTGTTAAATGTCCCGGCTCACCCACCGATTACTTTGACGACGAAGTAACGATCGTTACTTTGTGCTCTAGCGAGCGACGTGGCGCCCGCATGCCTGACACGCCGACCGCGATCCGGTCGGCGGCCTTCCCTGCGTCGGAGACTGCCATGGGGATTTCAAGACCTTGCGCTAGTTTTGTGTCGGTGCGTACGCTCCCCGTCCCACCTTCCAGGAGGTTTTTTGGAGTGCGAGCGGGACTTGGTCGTTCACCGACGAGTGCGAGAAACATCTCTGTCTCAGAAGATCACGTTTCGCCAATCAGGTAATACATCAGGGGGACGGCCCCAAACTGCCTTA
>CAYLLN010000064.1:0-43079 GCA_964384375.1 uncultured Pirellulaceae bacterium | reverse complement strand
CCTGCGGCTCTGTTGCGGCTTGCTCCAGCATCTCTCCCTGACCCAGTTTTCGCAGTTTGCCGGCCGAGACAAACGTGAAGTCCTTCTCGCCAATTGACTCAACAGTTCCCTTCACGGAACCGACCTCGAAGTCGTCACCGACGCGGAGCTTAAGCATCTTGCCATCGGGCCGGTTGTGCAGCCAGACTTCCCCTTCGCCGGAAACGTCGATCACGGCCGCGAGCACAGTGAACTTGGCCCGATCAAAGCCGCGGAACCTGCCGTCATCTTCGACAACGGCTGTCACTGGCGGAGGATCGACGACGCTGAGCGTGATTTCCTTCCGCGCCGTCTTGCTCGGATAGCCGTCGTCGAACGCTTCGATCGTGAATTTGTATTTGCCGAGTGTCTTAGGGGTCCACGAGAACTTGCCGGTGAGCGGATCGATCTTCGCGTCCGGAGCGGACGACTCCACAAGCCGGTACTTCACCTTGTCCAATGCATCGGGGTCGGTGCCGCGAGCGGTTACATCAGCCGAGCGATTGATCCGCACGTCGGCGTTCCCCACCGAGAGGGACGGCGCCTTGTTGGCTGGGCCAAAGAGATTACGCCCCAAGATCGACGCGTAGTAATCGTCTTTCTTCGGCAGAGCGAGGCGCGTGCTCGGTCGGCCGTGCAGCGACGTGGCGGGTGGCGCCGATGCGACCGAAACTGCGTCGATATTGAGCGTCACCTCGAATTGCTTGGTCTCTTGGATCGGCTTGAGCATCACGAGCCGCAGGCGGTGCAGGTAATCGACGCTGTAGAACGCGTGCAAAAAGTCGATGATCTGCGGCAGCGTCCCCTTGCCGCTGACGAGGTACGACTGGCTGATGAACAGTTCGCCCTCTTTTTGGGCCGTTTTCGGCTCGACCTGCTGCTCGGTGAGCCCCGCCTTGCTCACTTCCGCGAGGAGCCAGTCGGAATAGAGCGAGCGGGCCGTTTCGTGATCGGGGGGAAGCGATTGCCCTTCGTACTCGGCGAGCTTCGCCGTGGCCTGGGCCCCTTGGAAGGCTTGCATCTTGAACCGCTTGATGTCCGCTTCCAGGCCGCTGATCTTCGTGCGTCGGGTACGGAACTGTCCGTCCACATACCGCCAACCAAAGAACGCCACGATGAAGAAGCCGAAAATGCCGACGACCAGCGCCAGCATCCGTTCGCGCTGATTCATTTCGCACCTCCCGGCGAGGTCTTCGCGCGAATCGGTCCCTTGGCTTTGCTCGTGGCCGTTTTAGACGCAGCGGCCGGCTCAGACTCAGCGGCGGGCGAAGCGGCTTCGTCGCTCGGTACGACGGTAATTTCCTGCTTAAAGCGCCACTTGTGCGGGCCGGCCAACTCCGGATCGATGTGAATGTCGCTGCTCGTTACTTTGTGGTTGGCGCTGCGGACTGCTTCCTCGATTTTCCGAATGCGGGCGTCGCTATCAGCCAGGCCGTTGATGATGATCTTGCCGCCGCCCGAAGGGACATAACTGGCCGAAAAATCCTCGACGAGCAATTCATTCGGCGGGGGAGCTTTTTTTGACATCCGCTCTAACGCGTCGAGCCACGTCACGTCGGCCTTGGCAAAGCGGTCGAGCTTCGCCACATCCTCGCGCGGCTTGGTGCTTGCCTTGGCGAGCTTCTCTTGCGTGACGCGCTGCTTCGTGAGCGTGCTGATCTTGCTGTCGAGCGACCGCAATTGCCACTGCAATACGCCAATACCTAAGAGCACGACCGCGGCGATCGCAGTGGCAGCGACGATTGCCGTTCGGCGGCGATTGGGTGGCGGCGGCCGCTTGCGCGGATGCAAAAAGTCGATCGCGTGCGATGCTGTGCCCGACTCGTCGAGCAACATCCCCAGGAGCGGAGCAAACGTGCCGGGAAACTCCGGCTTCTTCGTCGCTGGACCTGCCCACTCGACCTTCTCGAACGGGTCGATCAGGTGGACCGGCAGCGAAAGCTCTTTTTCGAGCAGCAGCTTGATCGTGCTGTGGTGCAGGCCGTCGCCAAAGATGACAACCTCTTCCACGCGGCGGCCGCCAAGCTGATTCTGCGCGGCGATGATGGTGCGACGGGCTTCTCCGAGTGTTGCCCGGGCGAGCACCTCTGGCTCGACCCCCGTCGGCAGGCGGACGGTGCGAGGAAAGATCACCTGGTCGCCGATGAGGACCGTCAAATCGGCTTCGTCGCCGAGCAGATCGACCATCATCCGGCACTTGCCGTCGGTTGCTTCCGACTTGATCAGCGCCGCCGCGGCAAAGGGCCGCAGGACAAGGTTCGACAGGCGGAGCGAAGCGGCCTCGCACGTCTGCCGGATTTGTTGAACGAGTTCCGGCGAAATCGCCGCAGCAAGCAGATTGCTGCCGCCGTCGGCATTGGGCGAGAGGGGGACGAAATCGAGCGGCCAGTCCTCGCCGAGCGACGTGAACTGCCGCATCGCCTGAAAACGGACGAGGTCGGGCAATTCTTCGGGCGGGGCCGGCGGCGTCGAAAGAAACTTCAGCTCGATGCTCGACCGGCCGACGGCAACGAGCGTTTCGGTGCGGGCCGCGCCATGCGGCGCCAACGCACTTGCCAGCGCCGCGCCAATCTCCGCTTCACTGGCAGCACCTCCGTCACGCTGCGGCAGGGGAATCGCCAGGGCTTGTTCGACAGAAATGCCGCCGCCGGCGCGCGTGCGAGCGATCACCACGCGGGCTTCTTTGGGATCCCATTCTAAAGCGAGCAGGCGAGACACTACTGACTCATCTCCGTGTAATCGACACCCAGTGTCTCAATCGCGTAGCCGCGGCCGAGATGGCTGATATCTCTCCAGAATAATAGCCGGGGGAGCGTGTAGGTAGCGTCAATTACGACCTCGGCCCGCGAAAACGCCTGCCCTCCCTGGAAATATCCGACCACCTGGCAGCGATACACGTCGCCCCCCGAGTTGACGAACGGCATCATCAGCTTCATTTCTTCGAGCGTGACGACCCCTTCCTGCAGGAGCCAGGTTTCGTGGCGGCGGCCGGGCTTTTCACCGGTCGTTTCCACGTCGCGGCGGGTGATGATCTGATCGACCACCTCGGGCGACATACCGGGAATGCCCAGGAGCACCGTCTTCGACGCCTGATTGATGTTGATCCGGCCGGGAATGCTCGCTGCCGGGTTCACGCTGACGTGATCCATGAGGAGCGGCATATAGACGTTCATCGCCCCCAGTTCGCTGCCGAAGGGGGACGCGAGGATCGTCGATTGCTCGGCCCCTTGGAACGTGTACTGCACCTTGGCCCCGACGAGATCGAGCACCTGGCCGATCGGCGTTTTCGCCTGCAGTTCCATGTTCAGCGTGCCGCCCGCTCCGCCGTCCGCCTGGCTGGTTCCTTGATACGGACCTGCCTGGCGGTAGGCGATGATGAACGTCGTCCACTCGGGCGAGAAGACGGCATTGAGCTGTTCGTAGAGTTTGTTGAGGTCCGGCTCGTTCAGGTAAATCCGCGGGTTCCCTTCGGGATTGACATTCCACTCCTGGCTATAGAGCGTGAGGTACGCCGACCAGCCGCGAAACGCCGTCGGATCGACCGAGTCCGCTTCGATCCCCGTGTTCTCCTCCTCGGTTTCGTGTGCGTCGAGCTGGCCGTTGCGATTGATGTCGGAGCCGAAGAGCATCTGCGGCGTGACGCCGCGAATGAGCAGCAGTTCCTCGACCGTTTCGAGCGGACCGTTCTTCGGAGCGTATGCCGGCGAAAGGCCGGAGTAGTAGTCGATTTCGGCCCCCAGCTCTCGCGGCTCATCGTCGGTATCGATCCAATCGAGAATCGCGTCGGCAATCTCCTCGGTCATGCCAGGCAAGGCCATGAGCAGCGTCCGGCCATTGCCGGGGGCCAGCTTTTCAGCATGCAACAGCGTGTTGAGATTGAGCCGCGTCGATTCGTCCTCCAGGCCGTGGCGAACCCCTTCGAGATAGCCGTCGCTGTTGAAGTTGGGGGCGATGACGCTGAAGCTGCCGCGGTCGTCGGGATTGTCGTCAGGAATGAGCGTGACGCCGCGGAGCGTTTCAACGTTGTTGAACGTGCCCCCTGCTTCGAGGCGCTGCTCGTCGGGCTGGGCAAGGAAGAGCCGCACGACCTCCACACCCGATTCAACGAGGCCGCGAGCCTGAATCTGCCGGCCGGTGAGCTGCGCCGCTTCATGGTGGGCGAGCATCAGGTCGGTGAACGAGTACGCGCCGAGCGAGAGGATGACGATGACGATCATCACGAGGATGAGGACCATCGCCCGGCGACGAGCGGACCAACGGCGAGCGGCCTGCGTAAGCTGGCCGATGGTCCGGCGTAGCCAAACTGTCTGATGGGCGACATCATCGGGAGGCCGACGCCTCCCGCTCGCCGGAGTTTGTTTACCTGCCACGGCCCCCTCCTCCCCCTCCGCGAGTTGCGCCACCGCCGCCGGTGCGACCACCCTGGCCACCTTGTCCACCGCCGCCAAATCCACCGCCACCTTGGCCGCCACCAGGACCGCCGCCGCCGAAACTTCCACCGCCAGGTCCACCACCACCCATTCCGCCGCGACCGCCGTTTGTGCCGCCACGTCCACCGCGGCCACCACCGCCGTCCCCTCCTTGACCACCTCCAGGACCGCCGCCACCGGGACCACCACGGCCGCCGCCGGGACCGCCTTGACCACCGCCAAAGCCACCTCCACCTTGGCCGCCGCCGCTTCCCTGGCCTCTGGAGCCTTGACCGCCAGAACCTTGGCCGCCAGAACCTTGTCCACCGGCGCCCTGGCCGCCGCTTCCTTGGCCTCCCGTGCCGCCATTGCTGGCGCTCTGAGTGCCGGAATACTCGCTCGCCTCCATTTCAGCTGCTGCGGTTTCTTCCGCTTCGGCTTCGAGAGCGCGAGTGTCGGCGGAGATTGCCGTGGGGAGGCGGACGACGAGGCGGAAGGTTTGCTCGGTCGCTGCCAGATCGTCCTCCGTCAGTTCGTCCCCGGCAGCTTCGGCCTCAGCCGAGAGCGGCGGCTGGACGGTAAGCAGCACCTCGACCGCGAGCGGCAGGCCCCCCATCTCGTCCGAATTCCAATCGGTCGTCCAAGCTGCCCCGTCGAAATACTGAAACGACAGGGCGGTCACCTCGTCGGCGAGCAGCTTCGCCCCGGTGTAGGACGATTCGACATCGCCGTTCATTTCATTCCACGACGAAACAGCCCGGTCGATTTCGGCCCGCATCAGGCCGCGGCCAATGCCGGTCGTGGTAGGGGACGGAACTCCACCATCGGCCGAATCGGCATCGCGCACGAAATAGACGACCGTCTTCACGTCACTCGGAATGGTCGTGGCCGATAGCTCGCCATCGCTCATGAGCGACTGATACTGATCGACGCGCGGCAGCCGGCTGATGTCGAACCGGAGTTCGTTCGCGGAACCGTACAGGCCGACAACGCTCGCCGTTGTGCTGGTCGTCGCTTCCCCTTCCTCGCCAGTCTCGCTGGAACTAGCCGCCGTCGCACCGCCCGTTCCCGTGCTGCCACTGCCCGAGCCGGTCTGGCCGCTGCCGCTGCCCGATTGCCCGCCACTGCCGGAGGCAGCGCCACCACCGGCTGCTTGATTGCCTTGTCCATTGCCGCCGGTTTGCGAAGTGCTGCCGCCCGCAGTATTTCCCGTTTGGCCGCTTCCCGTCTGTCCGCCAGTCGATCCGCTGCCGGTCCCATCTAGTCCGCCGAGCAGGCTGCCGGCATCGCCTCCGGCGAGCGAGGCAACATTGGCGGCGAGAGCTTCTGTGTTGGTCGAAACCGCATCGAGCCCCGTCAGGTCGGGAGGCGTGTATTGAATGGCGCTCTTCAGATCGTCGGTGATCATTCGGAACGACTGTCGGACTACGTTCGAAACCTCCACACTCGTTCGCCGATCGTCAAGCATTCGATAGTGCAGGTTGATCGCCATGCCGATCGACATGAGGACGAAGATCGACAGAGCGAGCGCGAGCAGCAGCTCGAGGAGCGTGAGGGCCGCGCGACGTCGGCGAGCGGCCGGTGTAAGCCGGCCGATGACATGAACATGCCGAATCGTAGTCGTTGATAAGGCGAGATCATCGGGAGGCTGACGCTTCCCGCTCGCCAGTTTGCGTTTAGCGACCACGTCCACCTCCTCGGTTGCCGCCGCCACCGCCACCTGGTCCACCGCCACCCGGACCACCTCCTCCTACGCCACCACCGCGACCTTGAAAACCTCCACCACCGCCAGGGCCACCACCTCCGGGTCCGCCGCCACCAGGACCACCCCGGCCCGGACCACCACGACCACCTCCCCCATCACCACCGGGAAATCCACCGCCACCTTGGCCACCGCCGGGTCCACCAGGGAAACCGCCGCCCCCTTGACCACCACCGGGGCCCCCAGGAAATCCGCCTTGGCCACCACCTGCCCCACCGCCGCCTTGTCCACCGCCCGCTTGGCCGCCACCACCACCGCCACCTTGCCCGCTATCGACCGGTGTGCCGCCACCACCGCCGCCGGCCGTTTGTTTGGCATTGGCAGCCAGTTGTTTCGCCTGGGCCTTGAGCTGCGCGTCGATCGCGGCACATTCGGCGGCGTACTCCGGGTCGATGATCCAGCGGGTCATCGTGAACGAGACGGGACGCGCGAACTGCTCCGGGTCCTGCCCCACGGTGATCGTGACGCCAATCAGCTCTTGCTGGTCGAGTTCGGCCGTTTCAATTGCGCAAAGCCACTCGCCGCTTTCGTCCAGCGGCTCATTGCCAACCGCGTCGAGCGCGACCGCGCCGGAGGCAACTTCCGCCATCTTCGATTCGCAGTAAATCTGAGCTGTCGTCAGATCGCGGGCAATGGCTGCGTTCGCCGCTCCGATGCGGATCAGCTCGCCGATCGTCGCCAGCGCGCCGCCGAGGATGGCGATGGAGAGGATGACCTCCATCAGCGAGAGTCCACGGCGCGGGGACCTCGATGCTGCCATTCGTCGATTGCCAATCAAATGCCCAAATCCCAATGACCAATGACCAAACAAATACAAATTCCGAAGATCGAATGTCCGAAACGGAGCGGTTCGGTCATTGGAACTTCGAATTTGTTTGGTCATTGATGCTTGGTGCTTGGTCATTCTGGCAATTCCGCATCGTCCTGCAATTCCTCAATGCTCATGACCTCGCTGAGCGTCACGCCTGCCGTCATGCCGCGAAGGTTCACGCGAATGCCCGTCTCAAGCTCCTCGTGGATGACAACGACGTAAGCGTCCGACGCACTCCCGTCGGGGTAGAAGAGAATCGGCTGCGACCAATCCCCTTCAAAACGGTTCGCGTCCTGAATGTCCTCCTCGATATTGAGCGACCGCCCTTCGGACTTGGCCTGGCCCTGGGCGAACGTGACCCCTTCCGGCAGCGTCACGGCGAGCGATTCGTCGAGCTTGGGGGACGCGACCTCTCCCTGATCCATGCCGAAGCCCTGCACCTGCGGAGCAGACTCAATCTCATCATCCGCGGCTGCAAACGGCTGCACGGTGAACTTGTTGCCCCCTTGCTCGAAGCGGAAGACCTGAATGCGGCCCGTCTTCATCGCTCGCACGTGGGCCTTCGTCCATTCGATGCGGACCGAGTCTGCCGCCGACTTCAGGCCCGCGCCACGCATCGTATTGCGGAGCACCGGCGCCGCGGCAGCCGCCAGGACGACGAGGATCGCCAGGACGAGCAGAAGTTCGATGAGAGTGAAGCCACGTTTCACAATTCTTGGTCCCACGCTCCGCGTGGGACCACACGGAGCGACACTCTGCGTCGTTTGGTCACGGCTGGTATCGCCGGGACGCAGAGCGTCCAAACTTTCGTTCCCACGCAGAGCGTGGGAACGATCCATCTTCTACTATCGCTGAACCCCCTGCTCGCGGTCTCGGGCGGGATCAATGTCGTCCTCGTCCCCTTGCTGGCCGTTGGGGCCATTCGACCAGACCTTATACGTTCCTGCCTTCTGGTCGATCATTTCGTACTGATACTCGCCCCCCCAAGGATCGAGCGGAACCTGCTGTTCCTTTAAGTACGGCCCCTGCCACTTGTTGACGTTCTTCAGGTCCGAGGGCGCGGTGAGCAGCGCGCTGAGCCCCTGCTCGGTCGATGGAGGCGTGCCAACGGCCAAAGCATAAAACTGCACGGCATCTTCCAGCATGGAAATCTGGCTGCGGGCCGCGTCGTTGTTTGCATTCCTTTGCAATTGCACGTAGCCGACGGTGACGAACGATCCCAGGATGACCAGGATCGCAAGGACGAGCAGCACTTCCATCAGGGTGAAGGCGGTGCGGCGACGATTGCGACGACTTCTCATTTCAAAATCTCCAATTTGTTCTGTCACTTGTCATTTGCCACTGATCACTTGCGACCTGCCAATGACTAATGACAAGTGACCAAGGACAAAACGACCTACCCCAGCGTTTGACTCATTTTGATGACCGGCACCAGGAGGGCGATGACCACGAGCAGCACGACGCCCGCCAGGCAAATGAGCATGATCGGTTCGAGCAGGCGAACCATCAAGTCGAGTTGGCGAGTCGTCCGTTTCTCCAGGTCGTCGGCCAGGTTCACCAGGACCGAATCGAGCGTGTTCGATTCCTCGGCGACGGCGATCATCTCGACCACCATCTTCGGAAAGTGTCCGCTGTGGGCCAATGGTCCCGCCAGCGAGTGACCCGAGGAGATGTTTTCCGAAGCCTTGGCGATCGCTTCCGAGAGCACCTTGTTGCCGGAGGCTTCTCGGCTGATCTCCAAGGCCTTTAATATTGGAACCCCGTTGTGGAGCAAAGTTCCGAGGACGCGGCAAAAACGGGCCACCGCAAAGTTCAGAAAAATCTTCCCGGCGAGCGGAACTTTGATCTTCACTAGGTCGGCCAGGCGACGCCCTTCGGGCGTTTTCAGGCGGATATTGAGCAAAAAGCCGATGACGATTGCACCTCCCAGGATGAAGATTCCGTAGCGCTGGCTGACATCGCTGATCCAAAGGAGCATATCGGTGGCCCAGGGCAGCTCGCCTCGCTCTCGCAGCCGCTCGAACATGACGGCGAACTTGGGGACGAAGAAGATAATGAGGGCCGAGACGACAACCGTACCCGCAGTTCCCAGCAGAAGCGGATAGACCATCGCGCTGACGGTGCGCCCCTTCAGATCCTCTTGCTGTTCGGTGAACGACGCGACGCGTTCCAGGGCGTCTTCGAGGAAGCCACCTTCGCCGCCCGCGCGGACCATGTTGATGGCCATCTCGCTGAAGGCCCGCGGAAAGCGAGCCATCGCGTCGGCCATTGTCGAGCCATCCTCGACCTTATGATGCACCTCTTCGAGGATGGCTTTGAGGTTCTTGTTCGACGTTTGGTCGCGGAGGACCGCCAGCGACTTGAGCAGCGGGACGCCGCTTTTAAGTAATGCCGCCAGCTGGCTATAGACCGTGGCCATGATTTGGCCACGGACCTTGAGGTTTGCTCCGGGAGCGAGGTTCGCCTTGTCCGCCTTCACCTCGATCGGAAAGAGGGAGCGGCCCGAGAGAATCGAAATGACTTCGCGCTCGGTCCCCGCGGATAGTGAGCCGCTGACCTTCTGGCCGGTCATGTCGCGAGCGATGTAGGCGAAGTCAGGCATTGGTCAATTGTCGCTGGTCAATTGTCATTTGTGGGCTGTCACAAGTGACTAATGACAAATGACAAGTGACCCCAAAGTTCTATTCTGATTGACGCTGCGCCGGCCGCAAATGCTATTTCTTCATCAGTAAGTTGTGATCTGCCTTGGCGTTACGAACGACCTCTTCGATCGTCGTTCGGCCGTCGAGCACCTTGCACCAGGCGTCTTGCCGGAGGGACCGCATGCCGAGCTTGATCGCCTCCTGCATGATTTTCCAGCTGCTCACACGGTCGTGAGCCATCTGGCGAATGTCGTTCGTCGTCACCATCAGCTCGTAAATGCCCATTCGACCGCGATAGCCAGCGTTGCGACAGTCGCGGCAACCGATCGCCTTAAAGATCGGGCCTGTTTTCCGGTCCCACGGAAAGTCGATCGGAGCGTCGTCCTTCGTCGGCTCGTATTTTTGCTTGCAATGCGGGCAAAGGCGGCGGACGAGGCGCTGCGACATCACCCCTTCGACCGTGCTCGCGACCAGGAACGGCTCAACCCCCATATCGACGAGGCGCGTGTAGGCACTGGCGGCATCGTTGGTGTGCAGCGTGCTGAAGACAAGGTGACCGGTGAGGGACGCTTGAATCGCGTTTTCTGCCGTTTCCAGATCGCGAATTTCGCCGACGAGGACGATGTCTGGGTCGTGACGCAGGATGCTGCGGAGCGAATGGCCGAAGGTCAGGCCGATCTTCTGATGGACCTGAATCTGGTTGATCCCTTCGAGCTGATATTCGACCGGGTCTTCCGTCGTGATGATCTTCACGTCGGGCGTGTTGATCTCGATCAGGGCGCTGTAGAGCGTCGTCGTTTTACCGGAGCCGGTCGGTCCCGTGACCAGGATGATGCCGTGTGGCAGGTCGATCAGTTCGCGGAACGTCGCGTACGTGTCGGCCTCCATGCCGATCTGGCGGAGGTCGAACTTCATCGCCCCCTTGTCCAGAATACGCATGACGATCCCTTCGCCGTGGATCATCGGGATCACGGAGACGCGAACGTCGATCTCGCGCCCCTGCACCTTGAGCTTCATGCGGCCGTCTTGTGGCAGGCGCTTTTCGGCGATGTTCAGCCGGGCCATGATCTTCAGGCGGCTGATGATGGCAGATTCAAAGCGATTGATCTCCGGTGGGACGGGCTGTGTTTGCAGAAGGCCGTCAATGCGGTAGCGGATGGTGAGGCCGGACGCCTGCGACTCCATGTGAACGTCGCTCGCTCGCGAGTCGATCGCTTCGAGCAGGATTTCATTCACGAGGCGGACGACCGACGCTTCCTGCGCCATCTCCGACAGCTCGGAGCCGTCGGTTTCGATGTCGGAAAGGAGTTCGACTCCGTCGTCTTCGTCTGACTGGGCGGCAACGAGGCCATCGACCGTTTCGCTGCCGACGCCCAGGTGCTTCTTGATGAGCTTGGCGATCTCATTCCGTGCGGCGAGCACCGGCATGACCGAGAAACCGGTCGCGGCACTTACTTCGTCGAGCGGATACAAATCGAACGGGTTGCTCGTGGCGACGACAAGCTGCCCATGATCGCGGCGAATCGGAAAGAGCGACTGCCGGTGAATCAGCTTCTGCGGAAATGTCTTCAGCAGCGACAGATCGACGTCGCACTCTGTGAGGTCGATAAAGTCGATGCCGACTTCCTCTCCGACCGCCTTCAGGGCGGCTTCTTCCGTGACGAAGCCCAAGCCGATCGCCGCCTCGATCAGCCGCGTGCCGTCACCGTGGCCATTGGCCTGGGCGCGCGTTTGATCGAGCTGGCGGCGATCCATCAGGCCGCGTCGGATAAGGATTTCGCCGGCTTCCATTCGGAAAGACTCAATTCATCACAGGCGGGAAAGTTGGTGAGCTTGCCACGGCATGATTGACCAGAGGCAAGTCTCATTCAGCGCGTAAGGCAGGCTCGCTGACCCCAAGCAAGGACTCAAGGAGCAAGCCGGGCGGCTGCTCGTAATGAGTCGCTGGTCGGCACTACCCGCACAGTGGGCTGGTGGTTTCCGAAACCAGGTTCCCGGCCAGACGGGCGTCTGCCGGGAACAGGGACATTCTACTAACAATCATTCGAGTCTGACTATGCGACATTGGGCGTTGCTGTGGTTGATTGTCGCCGACCACAGCCACCCAGAAGCACTCGCCCACTCGACTAGTCACCGTCGGCGGGGCGCTGGAGGCGGGTTCCGCCACCCTCGCCGCCACGACCGCGACCGCCACGGCCACCGGCATCGCCACCGAAGCCGCCGCGACCGCCACCGAATCCGCCGCCACCCGGGCCGCCGAAACCACCACCGGGACCACCGGGGCCGCCTTGAGCAAAGGTGAAGGGTTCGCCAACCATCGACTTCAGTTTGGCTTGCTGTGTGGGTGTCAGTACGCTCAGCAGTTCATCCTGAGCTTCCTGACGGAGCTTGGCCATCTTCTCTTGCAGCGAGGCTTGCACCTCTTCCTGCTTCTTGGCCAGGGCTTCCTTTTGTTCCTCGGTGATGCCAAGTTCTTCGGCCAGCGTGCCGCTGGTCAGGGCGCGGTCGGCGCCAAAGCGCATCTGCGACTGCACCATGAGCTGCTTCAGGCGTTCGCGCTGATGGGGCAGGAGCACGCCGTCGATTTCCTTCTGAGCCGAGGCAGCAACTTCCTCGCCCTTTTTCCGCATTTCGGCGAAGCGAGCATTGCGTTCTTCTTCCGACAGGTCGCGCAGCGAGCCGAAGTCGAAGCCCTGGAACTGGGCCTGCATGTCTTCCTGCAGTTTGGTTGCGATGTCGCGGAGCTTGCTCACTTGCTCATCGACCAGGTCGAGCTCGCGGCGGACGTTTTCGTCCTGCAAGAGCTGCGTGGCTCCCCCGCCACCAGGGCCGCCGCCACCGAAACCACCACCAAATCCACCGCGGCCACCACGGCCGCCGCGACCACCAGGCTGCTGGCCAAAGGCCGAATCAGCCGCCAGACCCACGCACAACGCAAACGCCACCACCAACGCCACCCGCAGCACGGTCCTCATACGAAGTCTCCTGTGAATCGCTACGTCGTAGCTTCTTAAAGCCGACAGCTCCCCAAAGCCGACGCTACCCAGAACCAACGACCAGAAGCGGCCCCGCACTTCGCCAAACTGCCGAAGCGGCAAGCGTGACAAGACGTTAGTGCCGGTCGTAACCGCTAGTGTTTTAACAAGTTTCGGGCAGGAAAGTTTCGGCGCGCGGGTGATTCACCTGCCGAGCGATGTTTCGGAGCGATAATTTGACGCAAGTAATTAAAAAACAAGGCCTTACGTCGCCGTAGCAGCAGCAAACTTCGTCAAATCTGAACAGCAAGAGCGGAATCTAAAGACAGTACGTTCCCCCAGGCGTGCTAGGCCGACGGGGTCGAAGAAGGCTTTTGTTCAGAAGCCGCTCGCTTCAGGGCCTCTAGCACTTCCTGCCGATGAACCGGCACATCCGCGGGAGCCTCGATGCCGAGGCGGACCTTGTCGCCACGGACATCGACGACCGTAATAACAATGCTCTCGCCGATCACAATCCGTTCGTCGCGCTTACGCGATAACACCAACATGCTGGCACCGCTCTTTCTACGGTAGGCACACCTCAAACTATTAGCCGGCTTAATTTTAGGAATGAAGTGCAACAAGTTAAGGTTGCGGGAGCGACGGATTTCGCAGGGAGACGGAAGGCTGCCGCAGCGAACGTGTCTAAGCAGCTTGACAGTCGTCGCAAACTCAATGGCAAAAGCAGTTTATGACAATTGATGGTGAAGAGCTGGTGGGATGCCAATTGGAACGGCATGCCACAATTCCGTGGGAGAGCGACCACGACATTTTTGCCCCGTCCAGCGAAGCTGCGATGACTGAATGCTTGCTTCTGGCCAGCCGTACCAGCGACAATAGCTCACGGATCGCCGTGGAATCTTGGGCCGAGGTGAGAACGATGATGATCTATTCCCGCCTGGTTTGCGGCTGCTTGCTGCTTGTCGCCGTGAGTGTGAATGCCGAGGAACAGGGTCGCAAGCCGGCTGGCGACGAGCAGCTGAAGTTTTGGCTGGAGAACTGCTCGCGGCATCAGTTCACGAAGGCCGAGACTGCGGCCGCTTTGGCGATGACGGAAGCGGAGATCGTCGATGCCCAAAAGCGGTTGCGAATCGATCCTGACGCTCGCGCAACGCGACGCGACGACGAGCCTCTTCTTGTTTTGCCCTATCCCGGCGGGCGGCATCCGCGGATCGGCTTTCTCGATGGGGCGGTGAATCCGCAGCGGGAGACGAAGGTGAGTATCTTCTCGCCCTGGGGCGGCTATGTGGTCGCCGACGTTCCCGAAGCGATCTGGCACGAGACGGCTGCCGGCCGCGAACTGCTCTACCTGGCCCACACGCACGTGCCGACGATTTGGGACAAGCAAGGGATCAAGCTCGAACCACTCGAATGGTCACGCATCCGCGACGACCAAGGGGACGGCTGGCAGATGGAACGCAAACTGCCCAGTGGCGTCGTCTTTGGGACACGCGTGCGGCCGACGAAGAGCGAGGTGCGGATGGAGATGTGGCTGACCAACGGGACGAAGGAAACGCTGAAGGGACTCGTCGTGCAGAACTGTGTGATGCTCAAGGGGCTGCCGGGCTTCGACCAACAGACGAACGACAACAAGCTGCTTCGCAATCCGTACGTCGCGTGCCACAACGCCGAGAAGAATCGCTGGATCATCACCGCGTGGGAGCCGTGTCACCGGCCGTGGGCCAACCCGCCGTGCCCCTGCCTGCATAGCGACCCCAAGTTCGCCGATTGCGAACCGGGAAAGACCTCGCGACTGGCGGGTTGGTTATCGTTTTACGAAGGGACGGACCTTGAGCCGGAACTCAAGCGGATTGACACCGTAGATTGGCGCCACAAGTGAACACCAATTCCGACGATGGAATCAAAAGAGTAACGAAATGACGATGGTCAACCGACTGGCAAGCGCCGTTTACCCGCAGTTTTTCCCAGCGCACTGGTTGGATGACATCCCGAACTTGGTCCACTCGGCTTTTCCATCACGAATTCGAATAGGTTACGTGATTCGAGGCGAAGGCTGTTACGAGTTCGTACTGGAATCACAACTGGCAGAATCCGGATCGACCCTTGACGACCTGCATCGCGCGGCAATTAGCAACCTTGGCCGCCTGCCATTGCCGGATTTGCGAATTGCTAAGACCCCTGGAGGACCGGAGGTTATTTTTACAGAAGTGAACGACAATTTCGCTGCAGCCCGACTCCTGCTGCCGATTTTGCAGCAAGAACTTGCCAAGGAACTTGGGGATTCCTTTTATTTGTCGATCCCTTGCCGAGACTGGTGGGTGAGCTGGCACTGCAGCCAATCCGCTGAATGGCAAGAGAGAAACTGTAAGGACGCGCTGGACGCTTTCATCTCGGACGAATACAACCTCACTCCCGACATCCTGATATTCTCAGGATCCACATTCGCGCTTCATCAATCACAAGAAGTGGCAGGCTAGTCGGAGACTTATTTTGTGACCGACCGGACTCGTGCTCTTCCATTCTCGAAGCCCCTTACTTCAATCCCGCCACCTGCAGCTGGTTGCTGGCCAGCCGGTTGATGAGCACGACGAGTTCGCCCGGCAGCGGATGCTTGCCGAGCAGGTCGCGCGAGGCGACGCGGAACTGCTCCCACGCCTCGCCGCCTGTGCGATGGCAGGCGAGGGCCAAGAGCGCGACCTGATCGGCGCTCGTTGGTTCCGCCTTCGTCAGTGCAGTGAGAGCCGCGTCGTCTTCGGCCCCCTTCCGACCGAGGAGCACGCGAGCCAGCACTCGCATGTTTAGCGCCTCCCCTTCGTCCCCCTTGGCGGCAATGATCGGCGCTCCCTTTTCAAGCAGTTCGGCATTTTGCGGCTCGGCCAGCGAGGCATACAGCACTGCGGTCAGAGCCGCTATGTCCTTGCGGTCCTTATCCGCCGCGGCGAGTGCTTCGGCGACTGCCGGCAGGGCCAACGTACGGGCCTCGCCTGCGAGGGCCGCCAGTTCCTGCTCCTGGGGCAGCGAGCGCGAGGCGGAACTGATGCTCCAGAGCGAGCGGAGCGCGAGCCAACGGCCGGGCGTGGCCAAGAGCTCCTTCGCCTGCGGGCTTTGCCAGGCGATTTGCAGCTCGGTCAGCGCTTCGAGATCAATCTTGCCTGCGGCTGCCGCGGCCAGAAGCTGCCAACTGAAATGGTCGAGCGCCAGCGCCGTGTCGTATAGCTCCTGCGACGCCCGTCCCTTGGCGAGTTTCTCCTTCTGATCCGCAAATCGCTGGCGGGTCGTTGCGGCGATTGCGGCGAGCGCTCCGGCAGGCCTGTCCTTCCCTTCGCGGAGCGTGGCAATCGCTTTGGCAGCGGCGGCATGCGTTTCGGGCGTGCCCAGGACGAGCAATTCGCCGGGGGCGAACCAAACGACCGTGTGTTCGTCGGCCTTGAGTTCGCCGCGAATTGCTGCGAGGAACTGATCGGACGATTGGCTGGCTGCGGCAACTCCCTTCTCGTAGTCGAGGCCGGCAAGTTCCGTATCCGGAGGCAAAGCAATGGCCGACACGTCGTAAATCCAGCCAGAGTTGCCCGACTGACGGCGACTGCTGGCGGCAACGATCCCCTTATCGCTGGCCGACCAAGTCAGCCGCGCGGGCTGCAGAATCCAGTCGAGCGCTTGAGCCACGGTCGCATGGCGTAGGTCGAGGTAACTAACTCGCGGCTCGCTGCCGCCGGCCAGTTCGGCCGCATCAGCCACGCTGCCGTCGGTCAACTTGATTTCGATCTTGGCGGCTTTGGCAACCGAGGCGATCGCCTCGGCCAGGGACTGGTTGCGAATCACGAGGTCCAGCTTCGTCACTAGTGCAGGGAGTTTCCCTGCCGCATCTTTCACTTCCTGAGCGTGCAGTTCATCGAGCTTGTCAATCGCTTGCTGTGCCACGGAGCCGTCGGTCGCGCCCACGTTGGCCGCAGCCGAATCGAGCAGGCAAGCCTGCACCAGCAGCGCGCGGAGTTCCGCGCGGTCCTGGGGCGATTCCTTGCTCGTCGCTTTGTCGAACCGCTGCCTGGCCGCTTCGGCAAGTTTCGCTCCGCCAGCGGCCAGAGCCTGTGCGCTGTAGTCGATGGCTGCTCGACTGTCATGCACCGTTTCAGCGTCAAGCTGGAGCGAGAGTTCCGAAAGGGCTTTCTTATTGGTCACACCCAGGGCGATCGCGCCGCGACTGTAACCGTCCTTGGTCGCACGCCCGAATCGACCTCCGCCACCACCGAATCCGCCGTATCCACCTGCTGGCATCGCGCCACCAGCAGTGGTAACCGGCGTAGGCGAAGCGGCGAGCGCTCGCACGGGCTGGCGGGCCAAGGGCGCTTGGGCCAGCGGGGCGTTCAACTTCGCAGCGCCTCGATAGTACGATCGCAATCCCCCCTGCCGGAACGACTCGCGTTCGCTTTTCAACCCATCAATCCGATCCGACAGTTGCGCCTTGAAACGAACGCTTTTGGACAGTTCCTGCAACTTGTCGGCTTCTCCCTCGTCGCCAAAGAACCCTTCCCACCGCGTCCCTTGCGGCAACGGGACGGGGACGAGCATTCGTCGCGGCGGCGTAGCCGACTCTTTCGCGTCTGCTGGCTTGCTCGTATCGACGGCGACGAAGCTTGTGTACTGGCTCATCAGCTTGTAGTCGAGGGCGATGCCAGTCACCATCTCTTCGACGGCGGACGAGCCCTGGTAATACGATTGCTGCATCAGGTCTTCGACCTTCTGCCGGGCCCAGACCTTGGCCAGCACGTCGTTGGCCGGTTGGGCGAGCGGCAGTTCGATCTTCATGGGCCAGCTCACCGCTTCCCCTTCGATGCTGCCGCTGACTTTGACCGTGGCGAGAATAATTGCTTCGTCGAGTTCATCGGGCTGGTCATAGCGGCCATAGACGATGACTGGCCGTCCGGCCCACAGTTCGGGAATCTTCGCGGGATAGGTCTCTTTCACCTTCAGTTCGCCCCAGTCGATCTTGACCTTGGCAAGCTGCGCCCGCTGAATTCGCGTCATGATTTCCTGCACGAGCGGCAGCGATTCGTCGGCGAGGCCGAGCGACTTGCCCATGCCGCCACCTTGCTTCGCGACGCCATCGACGAGGAACATATTGGGCGAACTGCCGATGCCGACGCACCAGAAGCGAATCTGGTCGCCGCAGTGCTTGCCGACGTGCTCGATGATCTCCGCTTCGTTGCCGATGTAGCCGTCGGTGAGCATGACGACGATCCGCAGCCGCTCCTTGTCGATCGGCTGATCGATGGCCATCTGCACGCCTTTGAGCATTTCGGTCCCGCCGCGACCTTGCAAACCGGATGTGAAGCCCAGGGCCTTGGCGATATTCTCCTCGTTCACCGGCACGGGCTTGTCGAAGAGCGTTTGGGCCTGGCTGGCGAACGTAATGACCTGCACCGTGTCGATCGGGCGGCAAAGCTTGAGCATCCCCTGCATCGCTTCGATCACTTTGTTGGTCGGCTCGCCCGACATCGAGCCCGACACATCGACCAGGAACACCAGTTCCCGCGGCGGGCTCTTCTTCAGCCGCTCGTCTTCCTGCGGCTGGATCATCAGCATGAAGTAGCCGTTGCCCAGGTGCCGCCGGTCGAGCGAATAGTCGCCGGTATGGGCGAGCAGCGCCATTTCGGGTTGCTTGCCGACGACGTCGTACCGCACGACAAAATCCTTGTTCGGAATCGAATCGGCAGCGGCGAGCTTGATCATCGCCTGGCGGTCGCCGTCTTTGGCGATTTCGGCCTGGTGATTGGGATGCGCGAGATTCTGGATTGGCACTCCGGCATTCAGGTTGACGGCGAGCGAGATATCGTGGCCGTTGCGCACACCGGGCTTCAGCACCGGCGGGCTGATCCGCGAGGCATCGGGAACGCGGTCGGTGTCGGCTACCGGCGGCGAGACTTTCCCTTGTAGTTCAGCGGGAGTCGGCGGGGCGCCACCTGTCGGCGTGCCGGGAATGTAGCGCGGGCCCACGACCATTGGGAAACGAAACTCGTACGTTCCCACGTCGTACTTCAGCACATCGACGTAGGAAATGACGATCTTCACCTCCTGCTCCGGCTCGATGTTGCCGACCGACTGCGTGAAGATGTTCGGCCGCTCCTGTTCTAGCAGGGCGGCGGTCTGCCCGGCCGTAAGAGCCGCATCGTAGATCGAACGGGCTTCGGCTCGCCGCTTGATCTGGCCGACGATCTTCCGCTCGCCGATCTGCATCGTCATATCATCGACCGCAGCTTCATGCGGCAGAGGAAAGACATAGACCGCTTCGATCTTCTCCTTGGTCGGATTGTGGAACGTCTGCGTGACCCGGACGCGGGCGATGAAACCGGCGACGTCGGCTGTCACGTCAGTGTGCTTGAGCGGGCATTCGACGATGCCGCCGTCTTTTTGCACGATCCGCAGAGCGCCTTGCGTCACGTCCTTTTCAGCCGCGGCGACGAGGTCGATCCCTGCTTGATCGTCGGCTGCGGGAGCATGGCTAACGGCAATTAGCCCACCCACAAGCGTCGTCAGCAGCGAGTTGCGAAGAGTCCAAGGGCGATAAGCGGACATAGACGACTCCTCATGAGACCCAGAGAAAGGGCACACTCAATAGCGGCCAACCGAGGGCCGCAAGGAGAAGACGATGCGTCCGAGGCGAGCGTTTTCGCGGTTGTTACAATCCGCGGTGAAGAGTCAAACCGCAGAGGATCGACCATTACGCTGCAAGAAACGACAAGAGCCGCTCGACGCAAATCGCCGGCGGCTCCTCGTTCAACGAGTGATAGAGTACACCCAGGAGGGCTCGAACCTCCAACCTTCGGTTCCGTAGACCGATGCTCTATCCAATTGAGCTATGGGTGCGGGACGCAACGGACAATCTGCCTCGCATTGAAGACAGATCGTTCGTGCAATGGGTTCGCCGCTTGGAGGGCGACGCCAGCGGTTCAATGTACCCATTTGCTACGTTGCTGCAAGGCTGGATTGGACTTGCGCTAGCTGAGAGTTCACGCGCTTGTGGAAATCTGATCGAGTGCCCACTGACATGATTCACGCACGAGCGGCTCCGAGTCGGAAAGACCGTGGGTTAATGCGGCAATTGCTGCAACCGCTCGCTGATTGCCAAGAACGATTGCCGCATTGCGAAGAACGCCGCGGCGTTTGGCGCGCCAGAGTGGCGTGTGGCGAAAACGGCGGCGGTACGCTTCTTCGTCGAAGTCGAACAGACTGATGAGGTCGATCGGATTTGCATCTGGAGCGGGATGAAACTCGGGAATGGCGTCGGCACTGACGCGACGCTCGGCCGATTGATTCCACGGGCAGACGTCCTGACAAACATCGCAGCCGAACAGCCAATCGCCGATTCCTGGCCGCAGAGCCTCCGGAATCGAATCCCGCAACTCGATCGTCAGGTAGCTGATGCAGCGGGTGGCATCGAGCACATACGGCTGCGGAAACGCCTGCGTTGGGCAGGCATCGAGGCAAGCTCGGCAAGTGCCGCAGTGATCGGCGGTGAAGGGCTCGTCGGCGACAAGTTCCAGATCGGTCAGCAGGGCGGCCAAGAAGAAGTAGCTCCCTGCCGGCTTGTTGATGAGCAACGTGTGCTTGCCGATCCAGCCCAGGCCGGCAAGTTGGGCGAATTCGCGTTCTAGAAGCGGCGCGGTATCGACAACACCGCGGGCATGTGCTTCTGGTTCGTGCTGCTTGAGCCACACAATCAGCCGCTTCAGTCGCTCGTGAATCGCATCGTGATAGTCCCCATCTCCCCAGGCATAGCGCGAAATCCGGCCTTGGCCTGACTCTGGCTGGACTGGATCAACGGTCCGGTACGGCAAACCAAGCATCAGCACGCTACGCACACCTTCGAGCACGTGTCGCGGGTGCTCGTATGCTTCCTGGCGTGCGGCAATGTAGTCCATCTGTCCCGCATAGCCTCGATCGAGCCACTCGGCCAGCCGCGTGACGCCGGTCGGCGAGACGGCCGGGCAAACGCCGGTGAGGGAGAAGCCGAGGGAGCGAGCTTCGGACTTCAGCCGGTCGGTCAGCTCGGGGTTCGGGGTTCGGGATTCGGGGCTGAGGGGCGTCAACGGATGAACTTTGCGGAGCGACAATTGGCCGGGTGTACGGTTGCGGCAGTTGCCGATAGGTTGATCGTACACAAGCTGCCGTGAAGAATAACGAGGCTCTGTAGGCACCGCTGTCCAATTCCTGACGCCTGACTCCTGTCCCCTGCTTTCATGCCCTACGATCACGTTCACAGCCGCCCGGTCTCCGTTGCCCTCGTGCAAATGACCTGCACCGAAGCCAAAGAGCCGAACGTAGAAAAAGCTCTGGCCCAAATTACCGAAGCAGCGGGCCGTGGGGCGAACATTGTCTGCCTGCAGGAACTGTTCACGGGACACTATTTCTGCCAGACCGAGGACCATCGGCATTTTGCGTCGGCCGAGCCGATCCCCGGACCGACGAGTCAGGCCCTCGCCGCGGCAGCGAAGAAGCACGGTGTCGTAGTCGTCGGCTCGCTCTTCGAGCGGCGAGCACCAGGCCTCTACCACAATACGGCGGTCGTCCTGGATGCCGACGGCTCGCAGGTCGGCGTCTATCGGAAGATGCACATCCCGGACGATCCACTGTACTACGAGAAGTTCTATTTCACGCCGGGCGATCTCGGCTTTCAGAGCTTTGCAACGAAGTTTGGCAAGGTGGGCGTCTGCGTTTGTTGGGACCAGTGGTATCCCGAGGCGGCCCGCCTGACGGCGCTGACGGGAGCGGAAATCCTGTTCTATCCGACGGCGATCGGCTGGTTGCCAGACGAACGAGAGGAGTTCGGTGCCAGCCAGCACAACGCTTGGGAAACGATGATGCGGAGCCACGCCATTGCCAACGGCGTGTTCGTGGCGGCCCCCAACCGCGTTGGCCGCGAAGGAGCCCTGCAGTTTTGGGGCGGCTCGTTCATCAGTGACCCCAACGGCAACCTCGTCGCGAAGGGGAAGCACGAAGGGGAAGAGATCGTCATGGCCCAGTGCGACCTGGGGCTGATCGACGTCGTCCGCACGCACTGGCCGTTTCTCCGCGACCGGCGGATCGATGCGTATGGGGAGATTACGAAGCGGTATCGCGACGTGTAGTAGCAATGGTTCTTAGCCGGGACCAAACTTGATCCCGGAGTTCTGTTGTGAATCGCGGCGTCGCAAGTTGTCTGGCAGTGCAAACGTCCTATGGACTGGCTAACTAACTACATACCGACCACCGCTGAAGACGCGATCGCACGCTCGTCGCAATTCTTCAGCTCCAAAGAATTCCGTTGGTATTTGCCCATGGCGATCACCTTGACTTGCCCTGAGCCAAAATCAACGCACGCTGTCATTTGGGATGAACAGTGCATCCGCAAATTGCTGCCACGTACTCACACCCCTCACCGCGCCGCGTTGATTCAGGACATGAATCTGCTCACCGAATTGCGCCTTCAATCCGCACCTGCTGAAACGTTTCAGACCAAGGCTGAAGGGATTTGGTATCGGCAGCCAGGGCGAGACCACATTCAAACGGCCATCGCCCAATTCTACGGAGTTGTTGCTCACAACCTTTATCCCGATGGCATTAGGCCGATCACGGAACTAGGCGTTGGCGTCGCTCTGATTGCTGAAGGCGAGCAGTTTCCTGATTGGGTGCTTGAGGTTGCCGTTGAAGAGTTCCTGGCTATCCATGAATCTCGGAAGGCGGGCATTTCTCCCGCTCAAATGCTCAACCTCGTGGGCGCAGATCACTACGGGTTTCGGCAGCGGAGCGACGCCAATGTCTGAAACTCCCTCACTACTCGGTTACCGCTGGCCTGCGGAATGGGAGCCGCAGGCAAGCGTCTGGCTTTCGTGGCCGCGGAATCCGGCCACGTGGCCGGAACACTTTGAACCGGTGCCAGGCGAGTTTGCGCAGTTCGTGCGGCTGATTGCCGAGTACGAGCCGGTGAATATCCTGGCCGGCGGCAATGAGGGGGTAATGGCCCAGGCGAAGTCACTGGTTGGCAACGTCCCAAACGTCACTTTGCACGACATTCCGACGAACGACGCCTGGTGCCGAGACCATGGCCCGACGTTCCTCTCCCGCTCTCCCTCTCTCCTCTTCTCCTCCTCTGCCTTGATCGACTGGGAATACAACGCCTGGGGAGGCAAGTATCCGCCGTTCGATCTCGACAATCAGGTGCCGCGGCGGATTGCGGAAATTCAGGGCCGCCGCGCCTTCACGCCGGGGATCATCCTCGAAGGGGGTGCGATCGAGGGGAACGGCGAAGGGACGATCCTGACGACGGAGTCTTGCCTGCTCAATCCCAATCGGAATCCGCAACTCGATCGGGCGGGCGTCGAGCGTTACTTGCGTGACTATCTGGGGGCAAGGAAGATTCTGTGGCTCAGCGGCGGTGAGATTGCCGGGGACGACACCGACGGGCATATCGACCAGATCGCCCGGTTTGTGAATCCGACGACGGTCGTTTGCTCGCTCTGCGACGATCCGGCCGACGAAAACTATGAGCCAACGCAGCAGAACCTCGTCGAGTTGCAGGCCATGTCCGACCAGGACGGCAGGCCGCTCAACGTACTTCCATTGCGACTGCCCCGGCCGCTCTTTTGCGACGGCCAGCGGCTGCCGGCGGGATACGCGAACTTCTTGATCATTAACGGTGCGGTGATCGTCCCGCAGTTTGGCGACCCGGCCGACGACGAGGCGCTCCGGACGCTCGCGCCGCTCTTTCCCGGTCGCGACGTTCGCGGCTGTCCGTCGCTCAACTTGATTTGGGGTTTGGGATCATTCCACTGCCTCTCGCAGCAAGAGCCGGTGGCGTGACGGGCAGTCGGCCGATACGCTGTCTGCTGTTATCCGTGAGCGCACGCCCATCGCTTGCCAGACAATCGCCAGTCCCGCCGGGCCGGCGGGACCTACGAGGACATTATGCCTAGCCGCGCCGAAACCGAGTACCGCTACGAAAAACTGACTTGGCCAGAGATCAACGACGCTGTCGATCTCGGCAAGATTTGCATTGTCCCCTGCGGAGCGGTCGAGCAGCACGGGCCGCACTTGCCGCTCGATGTTGATCTCGTTTGCCCCGGCGGCGTCGCACGCGGGGCGGGCATGGCACTTCCCGATAAACTTCTCGTCCTGCCGATCGTAGCCTACGGCTACACCGGGCACGTGATGGACTTTCCCGGCACGATCAACAACGACTTCGAGCACTTCATGCACCACGTGCTCGACATCACCAAGTCGCTCGCCTATCACGGCTTTAAAAAGATCATCCTCTTGAACGGCCACGGCTCGAACATGCCGAACCTGGACCTGGTGGCCCGGCGGACGAATCTGGAAACCGATGCCGAGTGCATCTGCCTCGCGTGGTGGCATTTGCTGGCGGTGGATAAAAACTTCATGCCCAGCTGGCGGGAGAGCAAGTTTCACGGCGGCTGCTCGCACGCGTGCGAACTCGAAACGTCGATGTATCTCTACCTCGACGGCGACAACGTGCGCAAGGATCAGATCAAGAGCGGCTCGATCTCGTTCAACAACGAGGACAGCCCGTTTATGTGGGTCGATCTGTTCGCGGCAGGTCCGGCCACCGTCGTCTCATGGACGAGCAGCTATAGCGAAACGGGCGTGCTCGGCGAGGCAGAACTGGCCACTCCCGAAAAGGGAAAGCGGGCCTACGAAGAGTGCGTGAAGCAGCTCGTCCGTTTCACGTCCTGGTGGAAGGACCGCCCGAAGGACCAGCGCCGCGATCGCCACCGCAAGCCGCCAACCATGCCGATTCCGTGGGGCCAACGTCCGGTGGGCCAGTAAGCAGCGGGTACTTATCGCTTCGGCGTATCGAGGTCGAAATTTGCCGAATCGGTGCCCCCTTCTGGCACCGTGAACTTTAGCGTCGTCAAATTCGCGGCGGAATACTCTGCGGGGATGACTTGACCTGCAAGTGCCGCTGCACCGGGACTGGTTGTGGCAGCAGCGGCCGCTTCAGCCTGTCCGGCGTCCATCCCGCTTTCTGCATCTCCCGATCCGAAGGAACCTTCTTTCAGCTTGCTGAAGAAGACCTTGTTTTCCCCAACAACCGCGCCGGTGATCAGCTTGAACTTACCCTCGGCGTCGGTCTTGCCGAAACCGGCATGTTTTTCCGAGAGGAAATGGACTTCAACGTTTTCTAAGGGTTTACCGTCAAGCGTCACAGCCCCCGCAACACGCACTGTCTTCGGTCCCGAAACCCCAGCCCCGCATCCCACAAAAACCGCCAGCAAACCTGCGCCTACAAAGGCAATGCGCCAATCCGTCATTATTTGCTCCAAAGCACATTGGCCAAGCGCCAGCGGAACCTCGCTGGCGCTTGATGAATCTGAAATCGGACGAGACTATACGACGACCCGTAGTTAGAAATTTGTAACCGGTTGGCCGTCGTGAATATAGTTCAAATGACAAAACGTCACGTAATTAATCGTTTGCGGCAAGAATCGAGTAGACCCGTCGCACAGAACAAATTGGGCCCCACCAGGGTGGAGACTGTTGAACACCCATGCATACGTTTTCTTGAGCGGATCTCCAGCTGTCCAAACACCGTTAATGGACCATTGCTGCGCCTCTAGTGCAGTGGGTGTAACCAAATTGTTGGTTATGGTGGAAACAACTCGACCATGGCAACAGGTATGGGTACCGCAAAGTCCCCAAGGTCCGTACGATGTCGAGGTCTTGAATCGACCGCCGACTGCCTCGCCAATCGCAATCGTATTGCTCGTTCCGTCCGTGATGGCAGCCATGTTCGCCGCGCCATCGTTTCCAAATGCACCTTGACGGAGGTCGCCGTTCTTCGTTTGCCAGGGCGAGTCGTAATCGGTGTAAACACCGGTAGCAAACAGGTAGCTCGTGCGCTTGGCATTTCGGCGCGAATAGAAAACTTCGGCACCCGCCGAGGAAGTCACATTCTCGCCAGCCACAGGGTCAGAGGGACATTCCAACATCTTGTAACGCAGGCTGTAAACAGGCTCATTGATCGTATCGGGGCCCAGCAGAATGCCCTGATAGCCGTCGCCCTTGGACGAACTCGAACAGACATTAAAGTTGTATCTTCCGTGAGCAGCGGTCTGCTCAAATTGCGGCAGCATCAAGGCCCATCCGGTTGTGTTCTTGTAAGGTTGAGCAACATTATAACGTCCAGAGCCAATAAGCGCCGGAGGAAAAACCTGATGGATGTCGTGATAGTTGTGCAGCGCCAACCCCATCTGCTTCAGATTGTTCGAGCAACTCGTTCGGCGGGCCGCTTCGCGGGCCGCTTGCACGGCCGGCAATAGTAGCGCGACGAGCACACCGATGATGGCGATGACGACTAGTAACTCCACGAGCGTGAAGCCGCGACGCTTCCAAGTGCGCAGGCTCATAACCGTCTCCTGAATAGGAACGAATGACGACATTTCGGCGCAGCCTGGAAGTCAGGTTGCCGGCCGAAGGAATACTTGAGCCGAGGAATCTCGATCAAGTGACCACCCCCAGTCACCCGTCGCCGCCTGTGAGCGAACGGCGTGCCGCGGAATGCGGCCCGCCGCCAAAGTCAATCCGCCGGGCTTGGTCCACCCAGAGAGAAGTGCTGATTGACCCGTATTGCTCGGGATGCGAAGTGCATCCACTTCAAGTTCTAGCGGTTCAGAAAACGGATTGCAACACCTTTTCAAAGAAAATTGACGTTGCTTTCCGCGGCAGGACGCGCTCAATCCTCAGGCAGGCCCAACACAAGTGCATCCAGTTAAGACTCGAGGCAGCCACCCTTCTCAAGGGTTCGTTCTGACGCTCGCTGTCACTCCCCACGACTCGAAGTCCACTCCGCTTCGGAGCATTCAGATCGTTGGGGATACATGGACGAAATCACTGCGGCAACGGGAAGTGCTTGGGGAAATTAAACGTAACCGTTCACGGGTCGTGACATACACGAACCTGTACTGAACAGACAATAGGGAAATCACACCGTTTGGCGCTGCATTTTTTAAAGCACTAGTGAACAGACTCTAAAAAATCTGTCGAACGATTTGTCACTTCGCGAGGTGCGAGGTGAATTGAGCCTAGTTTTTCCGAGTGTTCGGGGTGTGAACGGTTACAAATAAAACATGCCACTGCCAGCCGCCGACCATGCCGATTCCGTGGGGTCAGCGGCCGTGGGAGTGAGTACGGGGTGGGCTCGCGAGAACTCCGTCACTGAAGGTCAAAATTCACATCTACGTTTTTGCCTGTTTCGACGACCGTCGAAAGCTTCGTGGTGGCGAGCGATGCGTAATCACCAGGCAAGAGGTTCTTGATTGAATTCTGAACCGCCGCGCTACTTCCCATGTCGGACATTTGGGCACCGAGTTGACCAGCGTCCATTCCGGGCTCCGGCCCGGTCGTAGGACTCTTCCCCTCGTACTTTGTAATCACCACCTTGTACATTCCCGGCGGTATACCAGGCTTCTCCCCAACGCCGGAAATCAGGTACTTGCCGGAACTGTCCGTTTGGGTCGCGAAGATGTCGCTTCTGCCCGCCTCTTGAGTCGTACCGTGGAACTCGACCTTGGCTCCATCTACTGGGTTCCCCTTAAGAGACACGACCCCGGTCACGGTAGCGAAATTCCCGCTCCCTCCACATCCCATCACGGTCACGATGACAGAGCACCCTGCCAGGGTTCGCCACAGAGACATAAGGCCTACCCCTCCATTGAATGAAATAAGAGCACGGACCGCCGAAATTCATCCGGCGGTCGAGAAACGAAATCACGCTCGAACTCAGTTCGAACTGGCCGCAAGATCGCCCCCGTCCGGTGTGGACAAAGGCATCAAGACACGGACGTAGTCGATCGTGTTGGTGAGCAGCCTGACGGACCCATCGCAGAATACGAATTGCGCACCACCTGGGTGCCTGCTGCCGAACTGCCAGGCATACTGCCAGGTCGCTCGATAGTCGGTGTAGCCACTTGCCAGCCGGCCATTGTGGCCATTGATGGCACAGTAGTTGAGGCAAGTGGCCAAGTTGGTCCCACCCGAGGCCACAAAGCCATGCGTGCAATCCGCGTTGTTCTGCGTGCAGTGAAGGATGCGGCCGTGAACCGACGTGTGCGTGCCTCCGAGTGGGTACGGACCGTAGGCAGGATCGTGCCACAACTGAGTTGCCTCGCCGATGGCGATGGTGTTGCTCGTCCCATCGCGCATATTCATAGCGGCCGCGCCGTTATTGCCAAACGCCCCGCGTGCCCAGGTCGCTGTAACGCTGTAGTCCCGATCGTAGTCGGTGTAATAACCCGTGCTGAACAGGTAATTCCCCCGTGCTACCCCAGGCGTCAGCCGCTCGTAGAAACTGCCAGCCGCACTGGCGATTTCTACGGGAGGTGGGCTCTGATCGGACGGGCACGTGTAAACTTTGAGGGCTGTTGAAGCGACAATCCGATTCGGGTTACCTGTCGGGTCTGGTCCAGGGGTTTGGCCATACGGGTTGGAACCATTGTTGATGTTCAAGTAGCTGTACCTGTCGAACAGGGGCCGCTGCTCGATAAACGGCAATAAGGCGACGAAACCTGTGTGATTAAACACGCGGTAATTCGAGGCGTCGCTGGTACCGCCTCGCCCGTAAATGGCTTGCAGATCTACTTCAGGCCCCTTGTAGTTCCAAATGTTGGTCCCGCCGCCAACATTAGCGCGGCCGGGGTTGATCATTGCGGCCGGGAAGCGGCCGTAGGTGTCGTGGAAGTTGTGCAGTGCCAACCCCATCTGCTTGAGATTGTTCGAGCAGCTCGACCTCCGCGAGGCTTCACGGGCCGCTTGAACGGCCGGCAATAGCAGGGCAACGAGCACGCCAATAATGGCGATGACGACAAGTAGCTCCACGAGCGTGAAGCCGCGACGCACTCCCATGCGCAGACTCATATCCAACTCCTCGACGAGAACGAATGATGACGGCGGACGCGGTCCGAGAATGGACTCGCGCACCGAGAAAACGCTCATACCAATGAAAGTGAGCTTAAATCGACCACCCCCAACCGCCCGTCGCCGCTACGCATTGCGAACGTCATGCCAAGTGCATTCACAGTCGTTGCCGGGCCGCCAAGAAAGCGCAAAGTAGCGCCGCGATCGCTACGCGATCTCGCCTAAGCGGATGAGATAAGGCCGCTTTTCGCGGCAAAAACGCGAGAAACGGCCTACTTGCGCTCGGCCAAAATGCCGCTCTTGGCCAGCCACTCGTTACAACGCGCAGGCCACGTCGAGCAGGGATCGTCGCTCTTCCGCAGCCCGAATCCGTGCCCCCCTGCCGAATAGATGTGCAACTCGCCTCCCACGCCTGCCTGCTTGAGGGCAAGGAACAGGGCGATGCTGTTCTCCGGCTTCACGCCATCGTTGTAAGCATGGGCAAAGAAGATCGGGGGCGTGTCGGACGATGGTTTGTGCTCGGGCTTGAGGTTGCCGGCATCGTCGATGAGGTAAGCCGGATAGATGAGCACGCCGAAATCGGGCCGGCAGCTTACGCCGTCCGCGTCGTCGATCTTGTCGTACTTACGCGAAGCATGTTGCAAGCATGCCGTTGCCGCGAGGTTGCCGCCGGCCGAGAAACCGAGGACGCCGATTCGTGCGGGGTCGATCTGCCACTCGCTCGCTTTGCTGCGGACCAGACTGATCGCACGCTGGACGTCCTGCAAAGGAGCTTCGGGTGTGCCGCGGGCATCGGCCGCTCCGGGCTTGGATGTCGGCGATGGAACCGGAACGCGGTACTTGAGCACGATCCCCGTGACGCCAATCGAATTGAGCCACTCAGCCACCTCGGTCCCTTCCAGATCCATCGCCAGAATCCGGTAGCCGCCGCCGGGACAGATCACCACGGCAGCACCGGTTCGCTTGTCTTCCGGCGGCTGATACACGGTGATCGTCGGGACGCTCACGTTCGTGAGTCGCGCAACCTTCCGTTGCCCCGGCTGCTCGGGCTGGTACTCTTCAGGGCCAACCTTGCGGTCGTCAGCCGGCGCCTTGTCGGACCAGACGTTGAGCGTGATTGGTTCCGCGGCTTGAACCGAGGCAGCCAGAGTGATCGGCAGGAAGGCAGTGATCGTCAGTAAGGTGAGCGCAAGCTGGCGAGACATCGTGATTTGCTCCAGGTGCAGGGAAGGCAGTGAACGCGAGAGCGACGAGATTGTAGCAGTGAGGCGCTCCGCGTGTTGCCGCTTTCAAGAATGTCGTCTTTCGCTCCGAGGCTGTGAATTTATCGAATTGAGGTTGTGATTTGACGAGGGAGCGCTAAGACGCGCCTCCTGACTGCTGAAAGCACTTCCCGGACTGCCCGCGTGAACCGTCCGCGTCGGACCCAGATGGAGATGCAGTTGTTTTCGCTGGGTCAGATGTTGCCGGCCGATCATCGGGCACGTCAGGTGTGGGGGTTTGTCCAAGCGTTGGACTTGGAGCCGTTTTATCGGGACATCGAGGTCACGGATCGTGAGGCGGGCCGGACGGTGAGTTGCCTCCGAGCACTGGAGAAAATCTGGCAGGATGATGATCGGACCCAGCCGCAGGCGCTGATCGATTCGGCCTCTGCGACTCAGGAATCGGTCACCATGGCCCAGGCCGGGGGAACGCAAGTCTCGACCGTGCCGCGGGGCGACCAGCTGGAACGGCATGGCAAAGCTCCCCACGCAGCGCAGGGACACCAACCATGCCGAAATACTAGCGAAGCGAAAGAACTCCTTCGCGGAAACAACCGCGAAGAAAATCGAACCACCCTTCCAGGGGCAAAGCCCGAGTTCGTCCCGGCCGTAGTTTCACAGCCTCGCAGCGAAAGACGACGATCTCATGCCAGTCGCCACTTCGCCTGGCGGAGAACCGAGTTCGGGTTGCCTTTCATCGCCTCGTACCAGACAGTGAGCAACGTTCCGCCCTCGAGTTCGACCGTCGAAGGATAGCCGAGATCGCCGCTCGCGCCGTCGCCTGAAAGGACAATTGCCTCCGACCAGGTGCGACCATGATCGGTGCTCACGCGGGCCTGATTGCCCAGCGGCGCCCGGCGGTGGCCATAGCTCATCACGAGGCGGTCGTCGCGCAGCCGCAGCAAGTGCGTCGGCAGGCCCCAGACACCGATCGGCTTTGGCTCGTTCCAGCTCTTGCCGCCATCTTTCGATTCACACTGCAGCGTTTCGCGATCGTTCTGTTTGTTGTGGTTCCGAATCTGCACCAGAATCCGACCGTCGGCCGTTTCCACCGCGTGCAGTTCGTGGTACTCGGCGTGATTGTCGCCGGCTCGCACCGGCAAGTCGGTGAGCCACTTCCACGTTTGCCCGTCGTCGGTCGATTCGCTCACGCCGACGCGCGTGCCGTCGCGCCACAGGTCCTTGCCGGCATAGAGGAGCCGGCCATCGGCCAGTTGAATCGGCCCATGCGGGCTGTTGACGAGCGTGTCGTACCGCTGCGACCAGGTGTGGCCGCCATCGGTCGAGCGAATCATCCAAACGCCGAGATCCTGCTTCCGCTCCTCAGCCGAGAGGCGGGCGTTGACGGCATTCCACGACGCGAGCTTCTCGGCCGGCCACTCCTTGGCGGCATTCGCCTTGGCGAGCGTCGGCTCGTAGGCGAGCGAGGTGAACGTCGTCACCAGGAGCGAGCCCTTCGCCGTTTCGAGCACGCCGCTGTCCCGGTCGTCGATCGGCCCGTCGAGCAGCGTTCGCGGCCACGTCCACGTTTGGCCGTCGTCGTCCGACGTCATCATCTGCACCTGGCCGAACGGGCAAACGTGAGCAACGCGGTTCCCCGACCAGGTGACGACTAGCTGACCGTTCTTCCGCCGACAGACGGTGGGCCAACCGGCATACGACCAGCCGGCCGGCGTGATGACCCTCGTTTCGAGAATCTCGGCCGCGGGCGTGGCGGCACGCAGGTGCAAGGCGGGAGCGGCAAGTACGGCCGAGGCTGCCGAAGTGGCGGCGAGCCACGAGCGGCGAGAAAGCGTGCGAGGCATGGGCAAGTCCAGCAAAGGGGGCGGATATCCGTGTGCCGATTATCCGCGCGCCATCGCCGAATGCAACCATCAAGACTTCCGTTTCATGACCGCTTGCCCAACTACCACTCCGGTCGATCCTGCTTCAGAAAGTCCTGCACCGTGCGCGGCTTCTCTTCTTCCGGCTCACTGCTCATCCACGACGGCAGGAACGTGCTCGACTTTTTCACGGGCTGCTTGCGATTGGCGACCTGCGAGAAATACGAGTTGCTGCCAGTGATTTGCGGCTCCGCGGGGGTGTCCTCAGCGTCGTCAAACGGATTCAGGAAGTCGGCCGTCTTGTTCATCATCGACTTCGTGCCGCTCGACATCTTCTGCCACGTTGTCGGGCCGCGCTTTGCGGTCGTCGTCTTTTTCGAGCTCGGCCACAGCTTCGGCATCGACCAGCCGCTGGAGTCGCTCACGCGAGCGCTCGTCGGCGGGCCGGCCTTCTTCGCAAACGGGTTCAAGTTAGGCATCTTCCAGCCGTCGGCAGCCGGGGCCAGGGCAGGAATTGCCAAGAGGCACACGAGCGACAGGGCAATGGTCGGAGATTTCATGGCGGTTGTTTCGGCGGGCCGATGTGTCGCCGGCGACAAGGGAGCTGGCGCGCTGCGAACGAGCGCACTCGAAGAGAGTCGTTTCGCAAAATGCAATCGCTACGTCCAGACCAAGTTGTGGGCTCGCGAACATTTTCCAGCGATCACACCGATTAAACCGGCCCTGCCATCCGCACAGGCCATTTGCTCGCTTCCAAAGGCGCCATCAACCGCTTGCAGCGGATTCACTGGCACGCTCGTCTCGACGCACACAAACCGCGCAGGACGGCCAGTTTGCCTAAAAATGCACGCCGCAGGTGGCCGGCGACGATGTTGGCTCTGTTGCTATCACTCCGCGCCAGCGGCGCGCTGGCCGCCAACCCACGAGACCCGCCCGATGCCATCCGCCACCCGCAAGTCGGCCGATTCCACGCGCACAAAAAAGGCCGCCTCGCTCCAGACGCCGCTGGAAACGTATCTCCGCGAGATCAACGAAACCGCCCTGCTCACCGCGGCCGACGAGCGGGAGCTGGCCGGAGCGATTGCCAATGGCGACGTGCGGGCTCGCGACCGAATGGTGCGGGCCAACCTGCGGCTGGTGGTGAACATCGCCCGCGGCTACACGGGGAAGGGGCTGAGCCTTCAGGATCTCATTGAGGAAGGGAACCTGGGGCTCTTGCGGGCGGTCGAGGGGTTCGATCCCGCGGTCGGCACGCGGTTTTCGACCTACGCCAGCTACTGGATCAAGCAGTCGATCAAGCGGGCGCTCATCAACAGCGCCAAAACGATCCGCATTCCGGCGTACATGGTCGAGCTGCTGAGCAAGTGGCGGCGGGCGAGCGCTCGCCTGACCGAGGAACTGGGCCGTACGCCGACGCCGGAAGAGATCGCTCGCGTGCTGGGCCTGCAGAAGAAGAAGCTGCCAATCATCAAAAAGGCGATCCGCATCTATAACAGCACGCCGCAAACCGATCAGGCGGAAACTGGCTGGTCGCTCGGCGAGATCGTGATGGACGAACGGCTGAAGACGCCTGAGGACGAGCTGGTTGAGCACGACGTTCTGAAGCACGTCCGCGAGATGCTCGGCGTGATGGACCAGCGCGAGGCAACCGTGCTGAAGATGCGGTTTGGCCTGGAAGATCAAGAGCCGCACACGCTGAAGGAAATCGGCGAAGCACTCGGCCTCACCCGCGAACGCGTGCGGCAGATCGAGACCGAGGCCCTGGCCAAGCTGGCCGACGGACTGAAAGACCCGCGCGAACGGCTGATCGAGGAATTGGAGGAGCTCGAAGCGGCGGCAGAGTAAAAGCACTCACCCGCTTGCTACGCGGACGAGATTGAAAAACTACTCCTAGGTAGTACAATAAAGGCGTCCTTGGCAGTTGACCGTCGAGGAAAGCCGTGCAACCCGAGAACTTACTGCACTTCGTTGAGCTACGTGCTTTTACGGAGGCGTGGGATCGGACGCTCGGCCTTGCCGACCACGACTTGGCGGCATTGCAGTTTGCGATCATGCATGATCCACAGGCCGCACCGGTCATTCCCGGAACGGGCAGACTACGAAAATTGCGATTTGCCCCACTCGATTGGCGTATCGGAAAGCGGGGAGCGCTTCGGGTTTGCTTGTCTATTACGCGCGGGAGCAAGTCGTGCTGCTCGTCACGGCCTATGCCAAGGGGCGCAAGGAAGACTCGACGATGGCCGAAAAGCGAGCCATCGCAACGCTGATTGACGAAGTCGGCCAGCATTTGCGTTTGTTGAACGAACAGGATTGAAGGCAGAGAACTATGCCAAAAACACAACGTTCCTTAGGCCAGGAGATCATCGATAGCCTGAGCGAATTCAAGGCGGTTCTCGCCAGCGGCGAACCAATTGCGAGCAAGTTCACCGTGCGCCGAATAGAACTTGACCTGAAGCTGCGGAAGTACAAGGCACGCGATGTTCGTGCGACGCGAGAACTGCTCGATGCGAGCCAAGCCATCTTTGCCCAGTTCCTCGGTGTCTCTGTACAGACCGTACGGGCTTGGGAACAAGGGGACAAGACGCCGCGTGATGTAGCCTCCCGATTCATGGACGAAATCCGCCGCGATCCGGAATACTGGCGAAAGAGACTCGTTTCCCTCGCACACGTGAAGCGTGCGGTGGGATAGAGTTTTTCATGCGAGTCATTCCTTCACCGGCCTTAGGAACACTCCACGGAGGTCGAGCAGAGCGTTCTTAATCGGACCGCCCGGCTTGACGACCAGTTCGCCCGGTCCGGCTGGTAGCTTAATGACTCCCAGGTCTTTGCCGCGGTAGTTGTCCCAGGTGCCGGTCCCTTCGACCACGCAGCCCAGCGTTTGCCCGGCCACCGCCACGACGGCGCTGTTGCCGGCCGAGTCGTTCGCACAGGCGTAGTCGAGCACGACGCGGTATTCCCTGGCGGTCGGATTGTCGAACGACCAGATGCAATGATCCTCGACGCTCCCCCACCAGCCGAGATTCCGGTACTTCTCTTCCAGAATCACCGTCGGCCCGTACACGCGGGCGCTCGTCGCAAGCAGGCGAATCGACCCATCGACGAACGGCTGCACAACCTCGGGCGAGTTGCCGGCGAGCTGCTTCGGCGGCGGAGCACTCGATCGCAGGTACGCGGCGAGGTCGGCTAGTTCGGTCGGCGTGATATCCTTTTCCACCCCTTCTGGCATCAGCGACTTGCCGCTCGATTGCAGCTGCTCGATCTCGTTCCGCAGGATCGTGGTCGCTTTTCCCTCGGCAGCGGCGAGAGTGATGCTGGTGCCGGTCTCCTCGCGGAGCATGCCGCTGGCGGTGCGGCCGTCGGCCAGCCGCACCAGGTAATCGAGGAACTTGTCTTCCACGGCTCGATTTGGATCGAGCACCGCGACGAACATCGCTCCGGCAGAGCGATCCGTTAGTGCCGATAGGTCGGGGCCGACGGCATGGCCGACTTCTTCCAGGCGGTGGCAATTGGCACAGCGCTTCGCAAACACGGCCTTGCCGGCCGCGGCGTCGAGCGAATGTGCGGCAGCAGCTTTGAGATATTGATCCACAACGACCTGACGATTTGAATTCACGGCAGCGTCAAGCAATTTGGCCGCCCGGGTGCGAACCAGTTCGTTGCTGCTTGCAACAAGCTGCTGCCGACGGCGGGCGTCGATTTGGTTAGAGGCGATTTGACCTTTCTCGACCGCGTCGAGCAGGCGGCCGGCCCACGCCTCGCGGACGACGAACGCATCGAGAATCTGCCCGCGGAGGGCAGGAGTTTGCCCGTTCCAGCTTGCTAGCAGCACCGGCGGCACATCGCTGCGGCCCGATCGGGCCATTGCCGCGATCGCCGCCGACTGCAGCTCAGGGGACGACTGTGGACGCAGGAGCGACCCGAGGGCCTGCACGTCCGCGGCACCATGTTCGTCGAGCGCGCGAGCCAGGATCGTCGTGGAAGCCACCGCTTGTGGCAGCCAGTTCGGACTGCCCGTGGGGGCATCGACTGCAAGCAACTTGCGAGCGGCTGTCAACATTCCCGCGAGTTGTTGCTTGGCCTCGCCGTCGAGAATGCTTGCCGGGGGCGTTCGCTTCCGGGCGAGGGCGTCGAGCACGGCCGCCAAACCTCGCATCTGCCACACTTCGTAGCCACCTTCGACATTAGGCTTGAGCAGTGTCGCGACCGCCGTGCCGAGTGCCTGGTCGTCCCCCATCGCAGCCGCCATTGCCAGCAGCTTCTCCACCAGCGGCTCGGAACCTGCATTCCGGTCAGCCGCCAGCACAGCGGCGAGCACGGGGCCGATGTTCTCCTGATTCAGCGAGCTCATCGCGGCAGCGACGACATACTGATCGGCCTGCGGCAATGTGAGCAGACTTGCCAGCGCCCGCTCAGACGATACGTCCTTGGCGAAGCCGAGCGAGTACGCGACTTGCTGACGGACGTGCGGATCGGCGTCCGCCGCTAAATTGGCAACAGCCTTTACAAGTTCCTTAGAGTCTGCCAACCGCGGTTCGGCCAAACGAACCGCGTTGCACCGCACGCCCGGATGTTCGTCGGCCAAGGCCTTCTTCAATAGTTGGTCCGTCAATGCCGCCAGACCATCGAGCGTACAGAGTGCCTGCAACCGTGCTTGCGGCCGCTTGCTCGTCGTGACCAGTGCTTCCAGCGGCTTCACGGCCGTTTTATCTGCCCGCCAAACCAGCATTTGCTGCACAAGGTCGCGCTGCGGGCCATTGGGCGAATCGAGCGCCGCCACCAGGCCGGCCGTGTCGAGTTTGTCGAGTCGGGCGATCTGCCGCGGCTTGGCATTCGTCGGATAAATGCGGTAGATGCGTCCCTTGTCGTCGCCGGCCCGCAAATCGAGTTGCTCCTGAAACTGCTTGGGTATCCACGTGGGATGCTCGATTACAAAGCGGTACATGTCGCTCACCCAGAGCGCGCCGTCGGGACCGGTGCGGCACATGCTCGGGCGAAACCAACTGTCCTCGGAGGCGAGAAACTCGCTGGTCTCTTCCCCCTCAGCCCGCCGGCTGGTGAACGAGGTCCCTTGCGGCGTCACGATCTCGCGATGTACGAGGTTATGCACCGGCTCGCAGACGAACGAGTTGCCGACGAATTCCGGCCCTAGCAGTTCGTCCCGATAGATCATGTGGCCGCAGGCCGACGTGAACCGATTGGCCCGATTCTCGTCGTTGAACCGCGTGAGCGTGACGCTCCGCGGAAAGACCGGAGACGCACCGGGACTGACGCTTACCTGCTTGTGCGTGCTGGGCGGGGCGAAGTGCGGGTTGCGGCGGAGATAGTGATCCTCCAGCGTGTAATGCCACATTGGGTCGCTGTTGTTGCCGCCGAACCAGTTCCCCCAGTCGTCGCGCTCGCGGCCGAACTGCGTCTGTCCCGACTGCGCGTCGAGTTCACCCGTATCAGGCCGAATCCGCAAGTCGCGTCCGTTGACGTTCACCTCGGTTCCCTCGCTGACGCTTCGGGTTGGTGTGACGGCCGCCAAGGACTTGATCTTCCCCCCGCTATCCCCGTTCCCGATATACAGCCAATTATCCAGCCCCCACCTGAGGCCGTTCACCCGGTGCTGCTGGTTCCCTTCGCCAAAGCCCCGATAGAGCACCTTCTTCACGTCGGCCTTGTCGTCGCCGTTCTTGTCCTCGGCATACAGCACGTCCGGCGCGGCAGTGACGAGAATCCCCTTTCCCCAGACCTTCACGCCGGTGGGGAATGGGATCTCGTCGAGGAAGACGGCCGCCTTGTCGTACTTGCCGTCGCCGTTTTCATCGGTCAGCACCTTCACGCGGCCGCCGGGCACTCCGAACTGGTCCCCTTCTTTCTTCCACGTGATGCCGTTGGGATAGTCCCGCATTTCGACGACCCAGAGCCGGCCGTCGGGCCCCCAGTCGAACGCAACCGGATCGACGACGAGCGGTTCCGCGGCGACCAGTTCGACCGTGAAGCCGGGGCGGACATGCAGTGCCTTGAGCGACTCTTCCGGCGAGAGGGGCCGGGTCATTTCGATCTTCGGAGGATCTTTAGGGGCAATGACGTGCTCGATGGCTGTAATAGCCCGACGCGTCAGCGAGGGTGCCACTGCTGGCTTGTCCAGAAGTCCCCCTTGTGGTTCAGGCTTTCGCGGTGCGGCCTCTTCATTCCCTTGCTGACGCGGCGGGCTTCCATCTGCCAGCATCTCCTTAAACGTCAGCTTGAACACATGGTCCGGCAGACGCCACGTGTCTTCGTTCTGCAGCCAGAGCGCGCCCGAATGGAACCAGGCGCCGTTGTTCGTCCCATCGGCCCGCACAAACGGCGGAATCTCCGGTCCGATGTTCCCCTCGGCTCGCCCGCGTACACCGTCGATCACCTTGATCGCCCAGCCCTCTTTCATGTCCTTGAAGAGGTGGAGCGAATACCGCTCGTGATTGGAGAAGAGGCAATCGAGCTTGTCGTCGGCGTTGATGTCGATCAGGCGAAGGCCAGCGTCTTTGCAGTCGGGGGTAAATAGCGATGTACCTTCCGGGCCTTTGATTTCAACCTTGGCCCTCCAGAAGGCCAGTCCCTTTGGAATACCATCCTTAAAAGTCAGCGGCCCAATAACCTCGGTTTTCCCGTCGCCATCGATGTCCCGAAGTAGACCATAACCGTAGTCCAAATGAAGATGGTTAAGGCTCCACCCTTTTCCAGGTTCATCGGGTGGGAATCGCTTGTCGACCCATTGTTTTTTGCGCGAGTCCCAACTCCGTTCGTACGTCGCCCCGGCAACAAACGTTCCCCAAAACTGGATATCCAAGTAGCCGTCTCGATCGACGTCTTTCAGTTGAACCAAGCCTGGACCATCTGAAGTGCGAACAGCATTCTTCGATAGAAGCAAATTCTTATTCAGCCGCTCCGCACACTCCTTAAACGTCAAAAACTTCACTTTCTTTCCGTGCTTGACGACCGCGTGGTCGATCAGTTCGACGATCTGGTCGTTGCGAATCCAGCCGTGGGGGTGGAAGACGAGGTTGAAGACACCCTGCTTCAGCACGCAGGCGTCGAGGGCCAGCTTCCAGTCGCGGACCGTTTCGGGGTTGTTCGGCTTTTGGACGTGCTGGGCCGACCAGTCGCTGGGGACGACGCAGGGGAACTCCCAGCACATGCCGCCGATCACGTAGGGATAGGGATAGTCCTCGATCGTGTTGACGAAGTTGGCAAACGGCACATAGCGGCGGAACCGCTCGGTGCCGTCCGGCAGCTGGGTGATCTCCTTCGGCAGCGACTTGTCCTTGTTCGTGATGATGTTGAAGACGCTGCTGTCGATCTGCAGGAAGTTCCCCTTGGCGGTCGTCTTGTTGAACGCCTCCGCCCAGAACCGCGGGCTCGGCGTGTTTTTGCTGTCGCAGCAGGGCATGCGGAAGGCGACCGGCTTGTTCCCCGGAATCTCATTCATCAGATCGACGCACTTGTCGTAGGTTTCCTTCGCCTGCACGAGGCCGCCGTCCGCGAGGCAGGGGCAGGGATGGTCGAACGTGTGGACCTCGATCGACAGCCCCTCCTTGAGCCACGTTTGCAACTGCGGATCTTGGGGATCGACGCGGCACGACATGATGCTGACTGGGGCGCGGCCGTCGATTTTCTTCAGCCGGTCGAGAATCGGCCGCAGAAACGCCTCGTACTTGGCGCTTTCGCGCATGTCGTCGATGGCAAGCGTCACCACGCACTCGACCCCTTCTTCGCCGACCCACTGCGGCGTAATCAGCTTGGGGAAATCGCGGTGCGGATAGTACGGATCGAGCGGACCGTCGAGATAGGCGAGGCGATTGCCGTCGGCGGCTTGTCCTATAGAGAGTGCAGTCAGCGAAAGGAGAACGGCGAGCGAGGAGCGAAGCATAGGCGAGCCTCCGAGAATGGTCCTCCAATCGTATCGCAGCAGCGAGCACGATGCCATTTGCAGGTGGTTGATCATTTTGGCGCCTTTCGCTCTGCGAACGACGACAATCTACACCGTCCGCGCGAACCCCACTTGACGGTTCACGCTCTAACCCGGTATATCGCAGGTGGTTACTGTAAACGGGCGCAATGACTTGCGTCCTTCTGCAGCAAATCCGCTGGCCCCATCGTCTAGTGGTTAGGACACCGCCCTTTCACGGCGGTAACAGGGGTTCGAGTCCCCTTGGGGTCACTTCGCGAAGCACCATCTTTTCAGCGGCTCCGTGCGGCTTGAAAAATTGTCCCTCGGGACTTGGTTGCCGTTTCGCTGTTCTCTTTGCGACGGTCCGTCGCTCACTGAGATTTTCGAGCACCAATTCGCAGCTGCTTCACTGCGGTTGCGCACCGTTCGCGGCCCCGTGGTCCGAATACGGTCTGTCCTCGGCCGAATGTTGCAAAAGAGTTTTTGATTTACCGTAGCGCTAGCGGGCGGAGGCAGAAGCCGGCGGTCGCCCCCTGAATTTTGCTCACCGTGCAGACGTAGCAGAATTCATAGACTTTGTCGCGAGCGAGGTCTTCGAGGTAGTGGAACTCGCCGATGTGGACCCCCTGCTGCACGAGCAGGTAGGTGTGGACCGGGATGAACGAGTCGCTTCCCATCGCGGCGGGGTTCACTTCCAGGCCGCTCGTGTCGCTGCCGATGAGCAGAGAGCCGTGCTGCTCGACGAGGTACTTCGCCGTTTCGAGCGTAATGCCGGCTGAGTCGTGCTCGCCGATCTTCGTGTGGTTGTCGCCGTCCGTTCCCCAGTGCCGCAGCGTCCCGGTCCGAATGAGCACAATGCCGCCGGGCTGCAGCTTCACCTTTTGCTGGGCGAGAGCGGCATCGATGTCGGCCGGCGTGATCGCGTAGTTCGCGGGAAGCTCGTCCACTTTGCGAGCCGCGGCAATGTCGAGCATCACTCCTCGGGCGACGATCGGCGGAATCTTGCTGGCATCGCACTTCAGCGGGCCGAAGTCGCCGCCGAATTCCGCCTCTGTGTTGCCGTTGTACCAGTGCTTGTCCTCACCGACGACAATATGGCTGAAACTGTCGATCTGCGTCGCCACGTTGTCGCTCATGAACAGGGCGTTGCTGTGCCACCGCGTGCGGCTGGGGTTCGTCGCCAGGTCGGCAATCGCTTCCTTCTGAGCACTTTCGCCACCGGGGGAGCGGAACGACATGATCTCGCCCGGCGCGTGCCCCGGCCATTTGTAGCTCCGCCGGCTGTAGGTGATTCCCAGGTCATAGACCTTGCCCGCCTGGGCAAGCTTCAGAGCCGCGGCTCGCGACTCGTCGGTCAGCTCGTTCATTGCCCCGATCTCGTCGTCCTTCCCCCAGACCCATCCCCAGCCAGTCCCTTGCTTCCACTTTTTGAGCTTCGGGCCGGCAACTGCGTTTTGACCGGCGGCGAAGTGCGAACCGGCCAGCCAGCCGATCGCGAGAATGAGCGTAGCCAAGAGGAGCAAGCGAACGGACGACTTCATGGGAGAGGCTCCGGGTGGAAAAGGAGGGAACCACGAATCAAACGAATGATGCTGGGTGGCGAGGATTCATTCAGGGGCTGACGCCCCTCGTTCGCTTTCAGCGAGTTTCGCTTCCGCTTGAGCAACCAGGTCTTTTGCCCACGTCTTCTCGCCATAGAGCGTGACGATGCCGCGCCAGATTTTCTCAGCCGCGTCGCGATCCTTCTCGGCAAGCTTGTTCGCCCGATCGAGTTGCTGCCGCAGAGCCACGCGCTGCTCGCTGTTTTGCGTCGCAATCGACTCTTTGAGCTCTTCCACTTTCTTGGCGGCGAGCTCGACCGTCTTTTTCTGCGCGCCTTGATCGAGCTTGCCGGCACTGGGATCGGCAGCACCTTGATAGACGGCGACGATCGCCTCGTACCTCGCCAGTGCCTGCTCGGGATCGGTCCGTTCCAGTTCCATGGCTTCGGCGAAAGCTCGTTCGACCGGCGACGAACTGCCCAACTTCTTTCGCAGTCGGCCGACCCCCTGGAACTGCTTTTCACGGCGAGACAAGTCAATGGATTCCTTCCAGCCTTGCATTTCCTCCGCCCGAGGGTCGGCGGCAAAGTGCGCGAGGAAGCTGTCGATGTCGGCTTCGGCCTGGGCGAGCGTGGTAGCCTCTCCCGAATCGGCGGCGGTTTTCACTCGCTCGTACAGCTTGTCGGCCGAAGGGGGACGCGTGGCGACAAACACGAGCCCGCCGATGATGGCCGCCGCTGTCACAAAGAGCAGGCCGGCGGTGATCCAAATCTTGGGACTAGTCTCGTCGGCGTCGGGCGAAAGGTTTCGCCGTCGCAGTTCTGCTTCGCTGACCGTCGTAAAATGTGTTTTTCGCTCGGGGGGCGTTTCAGGAACGAGATTGCCGGCGTCGGCGTCCGCGAGCGTACCGGCACTATGAATCGTCGCGCCGCCACGAGCTTTCGCCGCTCCGGTCGCTTGCGTGGGCAGCATCCCGCCACCCGGCGATCCGCCCAAGCCCGTCACCGTCGTCGGCAGCACGCCGGAGATTCGCGCGTCGCCGCTTGCCTCGCTCGGTGCAAGGGGCATCGTTTCGCGGCGAGACGGACGGGCCACTGTCTGGCCCAGCGGCTGTGTTTGATTTACATTTCCCTCATCGGGCGCGAGCCGTAGTTCGTCGTCATCCTCCAGATCTCCCGGCTGGATGACTCGCGTCTCCAGCGACAGGGCGTGTTCCATCGCCTTGAGCCTGTTCATCAGGACGAGGGCCGTCGGAATCCGCTTTTGCGGCTCCTTTTCGAGCAATTGCAGGATGATGTTTTCAAGTTCCTCTGGCATGTCGGGGGCCAGTCGCCGTGGCGGAACCGGTTTGTCGTTCTTCAGGGCCGTGATGACCTGCACGACAGTTTTGCCAGCGAACGGCGGCCTCCCGGCGAGCAACGCATAGAGCACGCTTCCGAGCGAGTAGAGATCGCAGCGGGCGGTGACCTGTTTGCCGTCGGCTTGTTCGGGGGCCATGTAGTCGGCTGTGCCCAGCACGCCGCCGTCGGCCGTGACGCTTGTCCCGCCGTACAGCTTCGCGATGCCAAAGTCGGTCAGCTTCACATGCTCCTGCTCGTCGATCAGCAGGTTCGCCGGCTTCAGGTCGCGATGCACGATGCCGCGATCGTGGGCGTGCTTGAGAGCCGCCGCGACAGCGACACCGATTCGCGTCACCTCGCGCCACGTGAATCGCCGGCCCGCAGCCAGTTCATCGTGCAGGCTGCGCCCTTTGACCAGCTCCATCACATAGAACAGGTGCCCATCGTCCTCCCCGAAGCCAGAAAGCTGCACAATGTTCGGATGCGAGAGCCGCTTGAGCGTTTCGACCTCGATCTTGAACCGCTCGCGAAACGCCTCATCGTCGGCGAGGTGGCCTGAGAGGACTTTCACCGCCGCCCTCTCGCCCGTCTCGGAATGCACGCCGACATATACGGCCCCCATGCCGCCGCGGCCGAGGATTTTTTCGAGCTTGTACGGGCCGAGCTTTTCGAGAG
>CAYLLN010000063.1:0-43894 GCA_964384375.1 uncultured Pirellulaceae bacterium | reverse complement strand
CAAGACGAGCCACAACGTCAGCATCACGCGCGACGTGTCGGGTGAAGGGGTGCAGCAAGCCCTCCTGAAGATGCTCGAAGGGACCGTGGCCAATGTGCCGCCGCAGGGAGGGCGCAAGCATCCCGAGCAGCAGTACATTCAGATGGACACGACCAACATCCTGTTCATCTGCGGCGGCACCTTCACTGGCATCGAGGACATCATCCGCAAGCGGCTCGGCCGCAAGACGATGGGCTTCGGCTCGACCTGCGGCACCAAGAACGAGGCGGATCTGTCCGAACTGCTGCCGCTCGTGCAGACCGAGGACATCCTCGAGTTCGGCCTGATTCCCGAACTCGTCGGCCGCCTGCCGGTGATCAGCTCGCTCTCGCCGCTCGATCACGCGGGCCTCGTGCGCGTGCTCACCGAGCCGAAGAACGCCTTGCTCCGGCAGTACCAGACGCTCTTCGAGATGGAAGAGTGCCACCTCGAGTTTTCGAGCGACGCCCTGCACGCGATTGCAGGCAAGGCCCTGGAAAAGAAGACCGGCGCCCGCGGCCTACGGTCGATCGTCGAGCACGTGATGACCGACATTATGTTCGAGCTTCCCGATCAGCCGAAGGGGAGCAAGTACGTGATCGACGAAAACGTGGTGCTCGGCCGGAAGGCGCTATTCCCGGTGACGGAGACGGCGCTCAAGAGTGCGTAGTTGCTCGCATGGAACCAGAATCGCCGCGGTGCTGGCATCGCGGCGATTTTTCGGGCTTAATAGATTGACATGTCGCTACATCACGATATGATTAAGGTGGAGAAGAGAACAATGGCCACGAAGACCAAGCTAAAACTGACCAGCCTCGACGCCCTTAGCCGGGCCGCAGAGTGCTTGCGGATACTGGCTCATCCGCATCGCCTGCGGATTGTGCAGATGCTGTTGCAGGGCCGCTATACGGTGGGCGAACTGGCCGAGGCGTGCGAAATCCCCAGCCACATGGCGTCCGAGCACTTGCGACTGATGCAGCGTTGCGGCTTTCTCAGTGCCGAAAAGGAAAGCCGGAGCGTGTACTACACGATCGCCGAACCGCACTTGGCCGACATCATGGGCTGCGTTGAGGCGCGATTCGGCGGAGGAAAGTAGCCCGTTTTTGTTTTGCCAAATAGATCGACGAATTCCGACATAACGACATAAATCAGGAGGCAAATGCCATGACCGCCACTATCTCTCCCAAAAAGCTCGCCGAACTCCGCTCCACGGGTCAGCCCACTGACCTAATCGACGTGCGTACGCCCGTCGAGTTCCGCGAGATCCACGTCGATTTCGCCCGCAACGTGCCGCTCGATCGGCTCGATCCACAAAGTGTCCAGCAATCGCGTGGCCAAAATGGCGGCCAGCCGCTCTACGTCATCTGCCGCTCTGGCAATCGAGCCAAGCAAGCGTGCGAGAAGCTCGCCGCTGTCGGCATCAGCGTCGTCAATGTGGAAGGGGGCACGCTTGCTTGGGACGCAGCGGGCCTTCCCGTCGTTCGCGGCAAGAAAGCGATCTCGCTAGAACGACAGGTCCGCATCGCCGCCGGCTTCTTGGTGCTCGTCGGCGCGGTGCTGGCGATGACTGTGCATCCGTACTTCGCCGGCCTGTCGGCGTTTGTCGGTGCAGGGCTCATGTTCGCCGGCATCACCGACACGTGTGGCATGGCGATGCTGCTCGCCCGGATGCCGTGGAACCAGGTCAGCGGCGAGGGCGCCGCATGCAAGGTATGAGTGGCAGCGAGCTAGCAAGCAAGATTTCAAGGAGACCGACCATGAACCTCAAACAGTACTATCTCGGCTGCCTGTCGCACGCTTCCTATCTGATCACCGACGAGCGGACGAGGACGGCCGCGGTCGTCGATCCACAACGTGACATCGAGCAGTACCTCGCCGATGCAGTAGCCGGCGGCTACCAGATCAAGCACGTCCTGCTCACACACTTTCATGCCGACTTCCTCGCTGGGCACATCGAACTCCGCGACCGAGCGGGAGCCAAAATCTACCTGGGCAGCCGGGCCGATGCGGAATTCGACTTCGTCAAGTTGAAGGACGGCGATCGGATTGAATTTGGCGATGTCCGCCTGCAAATCCTGGAAACCCCCGGCCATACGCCGGAGGGAATCTCGATACTTGTATTCGACCTGGCGAAGGACTCGGTGAAGCCGCACGCTGTGCTCACCGGCGATACGCTCTTCATCGGCGATGTCGGCCGCCCCGACCTGCTCGCGTCGATCGGCGTAACGGCCGACGAACTCGCCGACATGCTCTACGACTCGCTCACGCACAAGCTGGTGAAATTGCCCAACGAAACGCTCGTCTATCCGGCCCACGGCGCCGGTTCGATGTGTGGCAAGAGCCTCAGCAAGGAAACCGTTTCCACCATCGGCGAGCAGAAGAAATTCAATTACGCCCTGCAGCCGATGAGCCGCGAGGAATTCAAGCGGCTGGTGACGGAGGAACAGCCGGAAGCACCGGCATACTTTGTGCATGACGCGATCCGCAATCGCCAGGAGCGGCCGTCGCTCGACCGGACGCTGGCCGAGTCGCTCCGGGCGCTGTCCCTGGATGAAGTACTTCGATTGCGGAATCAAGGGGCGCAATTGCTCGACGTGCGCGACGCCGTCGATTTTGAGGGGGCGCACCTGGCAGGGTCGCTGAACATCGCCTTGCAAGGCAAGTACGCCACTTGGTGCGGCACGATGCTCAGCCACGATGCGCCGATCGTCGTGATCGGTGAGCCGGGAAGCGAAGCGGAAGCCGTCACGCGACTGGGCCGCATCGGCTTCGACAACGTCGCTGGCTACTTGCAGGGAGGACTCGAAGCGCTCCGCGATCGGCCCGAGCTTTTGAAGCAGATCGACCGGATCACTGCCGTGGCCTTGGCCGAAGAACTTCGTGGATCTTCGTCGCCGGTCGTTCTCGATGTACGCACGGACAAAGAATGGTCTGCCGCACACATCGCCGGCAGCCGCAATGTCCCACTCAACCACTTGCGAGATCAACTCGGCAAAGTTCCCAGCGACAGGCCAGTCGTCGTGCATTGCGAGGGAGGGTATCGCTCGGCAATTGCGGCCAGCGTGCTCGCTCAAGCAGGTCGGCACAACGTGATGGACCTCGTCGGTGGCTACAAGGCATGGGCGGCGTCGAAGTTGCCCGTGCAATTGGCCTCAACCGCCGGTGCGGGAGCTTAGCGAACGCGTTTGCCGTGAAAGGACGTCGATGTTCCTGCTCACTCTCCTATTCGGAGCCCTGGTGGGATTCTCACTGGGGCTAACAGGCGGTGGTGGTGCGATCTTCGCAGTGCCGCTGCTGGTCTATGGGCTCGGTGTACCGGCGCGCGAGGCGGTTGGCGTCTCGCTCTTGACGGTGGGGGGCACATCGCTCGTCGGTTTTGGGCAACGGGCCTGGCGCCGGATGGTTGAGTTTCCTACGGGCTTGCTGTTCGCTGTCGCCGGCATGTGCGGAGCACCGGTGGGCGCGTGGCTGGCGGATCGAATTCCCGAAGCGGTTCTCCTGGGACTGTTTGCGGTGCTGATGCTGGTGATTGCGGTCCGAATGTGGCAAAAGGCCGGGGACGTTGCCATGCGACTGCCCCTGATCGTGGACAACAACGCCGGCCCAACTTGCCAGCGCGACCCCGACGGCAAACTGCGGCTGACCTCGCAGTGTGCCATGTTGCTCGGATTGGTTGGCTTGGTTGTGGGTGTTCTGTCTGGGCTGTTTGGCGTCGGAGGAGGATTCATTATCGTCCCGGCGCTGGTCATGTTCAGCGGCATGGGGATGCTGCGAGCGATCGGCACTTCCCTGCTGGTAATCACGCTGATAAGCGCTTCGGGCGTCGTGAGTCATCTGCTGGCCGGCAAAGATCTCTCGCTGGCGACCGCAGGTCTATTCACGGCAGGAAGCATTGCCGGGCTGCTTGCGGGCAGCGGGCTCGCCCAGCGGCTGGCAGGACCGGCCCTACAGAGGATATTTGCTGCCGCGATTGTCGCGGTCGCCCTGTTTGTCATGCTGCGCACCATTTCGCAATAGGAGCATCAACATGCGTCATTTGGGTTGGACGCTCGCGGGACTGGTTTCCGTGGCTGCCTTCGCGGCCGCCGCCGATGACCCGGCGTTTCACTTTCCTCAGGTGGTCGGATACGGCGGCATCGTCCGCATTCCCGGTGCTGCCGAGCTGCCTCGGCGTGGTGCGAAAGTCGTCTTCGATATCGCCGCGGAAGGCAAACCCGACGAGGTCAACAAGGGTCTGGAAAGCGTTGCCCGCTATTTGAACCTCAACGCGGACGCAGGCTTCCAACCCGCCGATGTGAAGCTGGCGCTCGTGCTGCACGGCGGCGCAACCAAGTCGGCACTCGGAGATGCGTCCTATGCAAAACACACCGGCACGAAGGCGAACCCCAATCTGAAGCTGATTCAGGTGTTGAAGTCTCACGGTGTTGAAATCTATGTGTGCGGTCAGTCACTGGCCCGCAACAGATTTGCCTCCACTGACGTGGCCGGCGACGTGACCGTTGCTGTGTCGGCGCTGACGGTCAACGCCAACAAGCAGCAGGATGGCTATTCGTATCTCTCGATTCACTAACGACAGGATCGTTTCATGCACGCTCGACATTGGGGATTGGCATTGGCAATGGTTGCCTCCTTGGCACTGAGCTCACCCCTCTTGGCTCAGCGAGGGAAAGGAAGAGGCCCGATGGGAAAGGGTTCCATGGGAAAGGGCGCGGGGGGTGGCGACGCGGCAATGGTCGCAGATCACAACCTCATTCATGCTCTCTTGGAACATCGAGCCGATATTCGCCGGGATATCAAGAAGACCGACCAAGGCGTCGAGACCCTGACCGAATCCGACAAGCCGGAGGTTGCAGCCGCCATCCAAAAGCATGTGGCCGCCATGGAGCGACGGGTCAAAACGGAGCAACCGATTCACATGCGCGATCCGTTGTTTGCGGAAGTGTTTCGTCACGCCGAGAAGATCACGTTGGTTTACAAGAAGACAGACAAGGGCATGTGGGTCAAGGAGACCTCGGACGATCCCTATGTCGTGAAGTTGATCCAAGCGCATGCCGAGGTCGTGTCCCTATTCATCAAAAACGGATTTGACGAAGCGCATCGTAATCACGAAGTGCCGGCCAAACCGTAAGGAAGTCAATGATGACAGACTCAGCAAGGAAGGATCACTATCAGGTCCTCATCGTCGGCGGTGGTACCGCCGGCATCACGGTCGCGGCGCAGTTGCGCCGCAGACTGAAGTCCTATGACGTTGCCATCGTCGAGCCCTCGACGAAGCACTATTACCAGCCGCTCTGGACGCTGGTCGGTGCGGGCGTGTTCCCCAAGGAGCAGAGCGAGCGGTCGGAATCCGCCTTTATTCCCGCGGGCGCGGATTGGATTCGCGAACATGTCGCAGAGTTTCACCCCGCAGAGAACTACATTGTGACGCAGGAGGGGCGAAAAATCGGCTACGACTTCCTCGTGGTCGGTTTGGGCATTCAGATCGACTGGGGCAAAATCCCAGGGTTGCAAGCAGGGATGGGGACGCAGCAGATATGCAGCAACTACTCCTATCAGCAGGTTGGCTACACCTGGGAATGCGTGCGCAACTTCAAGGGAGGCACCGCCCTCTTCACGATGCCGAATACGGCTGTCAAATGCGGCGGTGCGCCGCAAAAAATCATGTACCTGGCCGAAGATCACTTTCGGCGGTCGGGTGTGCGTGAGCAGTCGCAGGTTGTCTTTGCCTCGGCACAAGGCTCATTGTTTGCCGTGGAAAAGTATCGCCGGACCCTGGAGAAAGTGGCCGAGCGCAAGGCCATCGATCTGCGATTTAAGCACAACCTTGTGGAACTCAAGCCGGATCGGAAAGAGGCCATCTTCGAACACCTTGACTCGCATGAGCGGGTCACGATTCCCTTCGACATGATCCATGTGACACCTCCCATGAGCGCACCAGACGTGATCAAACGGAGCCCACTGGCCAACTCGGCGGGCTGGGTCGAAGTCGATCAGTTCACACTGCAGCATCCACGTTTTGCCAACGTGTTCCCGATCGGAGACTGCAGCGGTCTGCCCACATCGAAGACCGGAGCAGCCATCCGCAAACAGGCGCCGGTGCTCGTCCGCAACTTGATTTCTGCAATGCAGGGCCAGCCATTGCTTGCCCGTTACGATGGCTACACCTCATGCCCGATCGTCACGGGTTACGGCAAACTGGTGCTGGCAGAATTCGACTACGAAGGGAAGCCGCAGGAGACATTCCCCTTCGACCAATCGAAAGAACGACTGAGCATGTATCTGCTCAAGGCCTACGCACTGCCACGTCTCTACTGGGATGGGATGCTCCGCGGACGGGCATGATCCAGTCCCTACGACGACGCGATTGTGAGCAGCAGAATCGCCAGGGCGACGGCGGCCAGCGCGCCAAGAAGTCCGCCGAGTAACGAGGCAAGGGCGATTGCGAGGCCACGCAGTTCCGGGTGCTTCGCCGGCTTGTTCGACCACGCTCCGGCGAGTACGGCCCCAACGGCCGCGCCGGTCGATGCTCCGGCAATAGCCGCTGTCACGAGAATGGCCAAGAGCACGACCAAGGTCGCAGCGGCCAAGAGAAGCAGAACAATGATGACCATTGGACGGCCCTCACTCTGCTACACTGACCGCACCGATTCCGGGCACATAACCCAAAACCCAGCAAAGGCAGCACGATGTCTCTCCCCCGTTCTGGTTTGGCGGCGTGGCACAAGGCGATTGCGTTTGCCGTGCTCATCGCCGGCTTCGCTTCGATTTCCCCGGCTGCGGAAACGGCACTCGACCGTTACGTCCGCAAGCCCGATCCGACATATGCGTGGGAGGTCGTTCGCGAAGTCAAAGCCGACGGCGTCACGCAGTGGGTCGTTGATATGAAGTCGCAGACGTGGCGGACCGAGAAGGAAGTCAACCGTACGGTCTGGCAGCACTGGTTGATCGTCACCAAGCCGGACCAGACGACGGCCAAGAAGGCGATGCTGTTCATCGTCGGTGGCGCGAACGGCCGCGAAGCGCCGCAGTCAGCTGAGGCACGGACGGTGGCCATTGCCAAGGCAACGAACTCCGTCGTCGCCGAGCTCAAGATGGTCCCCAACCAGCCGCTGATCTTTCACGGCGACGGCGTCGAGCGGACCGAGGACGACCTGATTGCGTACACCTGGGACATGTTCCTGAAGACCGGCGATGAGACGTGGCCCGCTCGCCTGCCGATGGTGAAGAGCGCTGTGCGAGCGATGGACTGCGTGCAGGAACTGCTGGCCAGCGAGCGCGGCGGCAAGCTGCCGATCGAAAAGTTCGTCGTGGCCGGCGGCAGCAAGCGCGGCTGGACGACGTGGTGTACGGCGGCCGTCGATCCGCGCGTGGAGGCGGCCATTCCAATCGTGATCGACGTGCTGAACGTGAATGCGTCGATGACACATCACGTGCATGCTTACGGCGCCTTCTCGCTCGCGATCAACGACTACTACCAGCACAAGATCATGCAGCGGATGCACGACCCGAAGCTCGCCGAGCTTTACACGATCGAAGATCCCTACTCGTATCGCGACCGGCTGACGCTCCCCAAGTTCATCGTGAATTCGGCCGGCGACGAGTTCTTTCTCCCCGATTCGTCGCAATTCTACTTCGGCGATTTGAAGGGCGAGAAATACTTGCGCTATGTGCCGAACTCAAATCACTCACTGAAAGACACGGACGCGGTGGAGAGCATCATCGCGTTCTATCAGACGGTCCTTTCAGGCACACCGCGGCCTAAGTTCGACTGGACGTTCGAAAAGGACGGCTCGATCCGCGTCCGTTCGGAAACCAAACCGAAGGAAGTGGTCCTCTGGCAGGCGACGAATCCCGACAAGCGTGACTTCCGCTTGGCGGTAATCGGCAAAGCCTACAAGAGCCAGCCGCTCGTCGATCAGGGAACGAGCACGTTCATCGCGAATCTGAAAGCGTCGCCTAAAGGTTGGACAGCGTCGTTTGTGGAACTGACCTACGACGTGGGCGCTGCCACGCCACTGAAGCTAACGACTGCTGTACGCGTGCTACCCGACACGCTCCCCTTTGCGGACCTCGATCCGGCGAAGGCGAAGTTGGAGGAGGATCCGCGGCGATAACGCAGACTGCCGCGGATATTTCGTCGCGTCGTTTGCGACGCGCTCGATCGATCCAGCGTTCGACGAGCGCGGTGCGAGCACTGCCGCGAAATAACCGAGTTGGCGCTATCCAATCGTCGTCGCCAGCTCGCGAATATAGTCGAGCGCCTCGTCCAACTCCGACGCTTCCGCGCCAAGCTGACGGCCGGGCAATAGCCGCGCGTTCGTGGGAGCGGTTCGATTGCTGCACAGCTTGCTGGTTGAGTACACTGCTCGTCGTGCCAACAACAGCTGCCTATTCAACCGACTCCAGCCTGATCGTTCGCGTGCAGGCCCGCGACCCGGAAGCCTGGCAGCGGCTGGTCGATTTGTATGCGCCGTGGATCTTCGCCTGGGCTCGCCGCTATGGCCTGTCGCCTGCGGACGGGGCCGATGTGACGCAGGAGACGCTGCTCGCTGTTCACCGGTCGATCGATCAGTTTCGCAAGGGTGCAACCGGTGATTCCTTTCGCGGCTGGCTGTGGACGATCGCCCGCAACAAAATTCGCGACGTCCACCGCCGCGCGCAGCAAACGGCTGGGGCCGGCGGCACCGCGGCGCACATCCAGTTGCAAGCGATTCCCGACGCACTGCCCGATGACTCGACCGACCCCCAGCCGGCTGCGGCATTGACCGGCCTCCTGCACCGCGGCCTCGCCCAGGTGCAGGCCGAATTCGAGCCGCGCACCTGGCAGGCGTTCTGGATGGTCGTCGTCGAAGGCCGTTCGCCCGCCGAGGTCGCTGCTGCCCTCGGCCTGTCCGCGAACTCCGTCCGCCAGGCGAAGTCGCGAATCCTCCGCCGCCTGCGGCTGGAACTCGGCGATGGTCCGGACTGGCCGACGTAAGTTGTTGGTGAGGCGCTGTTTGCGGCTGAGCAGAAAACCGTGTCACACGCCGGCGTTGTAGTTGCTAGAGCCACTTAGCTGGACGAGGACGACTCGCATGACCATCGCCACGCACCCCACTCGCTCGGAACTTCTCGACTATACGCTCGGCCACTTGCCCACGCCGCAAGGCGACGAGATCGCCGACCACATCGACGCCTGCTCCGCTTGCGGCGCCGAGCTGGAACGCTTGGATGGCGAAGCCGACACCGTGGTCTCGCAGCTCCTCAATACCCGGCCCGATTCGCAGGCGGCCGATCCCGCGCTGGCCGCGGTGATGAGCTTCGTCAAAGCCGTTGGCCGCGATGTGTCGCATCTCCCTCTCCCTTTGGGAGAGGGCCGGGGTGAGGGGGCGCTCGGCAAGCTCCGCGAATACGAGCTGCTCGCCAAGCTGGGCGAAGGGGGCATGGGCACGGTCTATAAGGCCCGCCACACGAAGCTCGACCGGATCGTGGCCCTCAAGGTGCTCACGCCCGAGCGGATGAATTCGCCCGAGGCGGTCGTCCGCTTCGAGCGCGAGATGCGGGCCGTCGGCCGGCTGGAGCACCCGAACATCGTCCGCGCGCATGATGCGGGTGAATTCGAGGGGACGCACTTCCTCGTGATGGAATACGTCGCCGGCCTCGACCTGGGCCAACTTGTGAAAAGCCGCGGCCCGCTCCCCGTGGCCGATGCCTGCGAGCTGATCCGCCAGGCCGCCCTCGGCCTGCAATACGCCCACGAGCACGGCCTCGTCCACCGCGACATCAAGCCGTCAAACCTGATGCTCGCCCTCCAAAGCCGCGACCAGTGGTCGCGGTCCTCCCCAGCCCCCAGCCCCCAGTCCCCAGCCCCCGTTGTGAAGATCCTCGACCTCGGCCTCGCCCTCCTCCAGGAACCGGAGCAGCGAGCCGAGCTGACCTCTTCCGGCCAGATGATGGGCACGGTCGATTACATGGCCCCCGAACAGGGCCAGAGCAGCCACACCGTCGATATCCGCGCCGATATCTACAGCCTCGGCGCATCGCTCTACAAGCTCCTCACCGGCAGCACGCCCTTCCCCGCCGAGCGCTACGACACGCTCATGAAGAAATTCGTCGCCCTCGCCACACAGCCGCACGCCCCGGCTCAGTCCCTGCGTCCCGACCTCCCGCCCGGCCTTTGCCAATTGCTCGATCGCCTCCTCGCCAAAGCCCCTCAAGACCGTCCCCAGACTCCCGCCGCCGTCGCCGAACTTCTCGCCCCCTTCGCCGCCGGCGCTGATCTTCCCGCTTTGCTCTCCGCTCCCCCTCTCCCTCTGGGAGAGGGCCGGGGTGAGGGCGATTCGGCCACCGCGCCGACCATCGACCGCGCAGCTTCTTCCGACACGGCCTCCCACCTTTCCTCCTCCCTCACCGGCACCACCAGCGACGCAATCGCTCCGCCGCCCAGCCCTGTAGAGAACGCCCTCCGCGGCGTTCCGGCACTGGACGAAGCCACGGCGCCAGCGTCCGCACCCATCGTCATTCAGCCCCACGCCCGACCGCCGCGCGCGCTGCCCCCCTTCATGCGCCGCCTCTATTGGATCGTCGGCGCTTCAGCCGCCGCGATTCTCATCGCAGCCATCGTGGTCAAGATCGTGACTCGCGAAGGCACGCTGATTCTGTCGGTCGAAGGCACGCGGTCCGCCGAAGTCCTCATCGACGGCGAAGAAGCCGAGGTCGTGTTTGACGAGCAAGGTCGCTATCGAGTTGCGGTGAAGCCCGGCACGCACACGCTGGTTGTCACCGGCCCGAAGGGCGAGCAATTCGAAACGGATCGCCAATTCGTCATGAAACCGGGCGGCGAAGCAACGCTCACCGCCCAACTGATCCGCAAAGACCCGGCCGTTGTCCCGTCAGCCGGCGATCCAACTCGCCGCATCGCGGAAATGATCTTGCGCTCGGGCGGCCGGCTGACTTACAACCGGGACGACAAGCAATTCGAGGTGACGCGAGCGACGGAGTTGCCTGCGGGACCGTTCACCATCAGCGACGTCGTTCTCTCGGGTCGCAAGGAACTTGCCGCGAGCACTTTGGCGCAACTTGCTGAGTTGCCTTATGTATTCCATCTGAATCTAGGCGACTCGGACATCTCGGAAGAGCACATCAATGTGCTCCGTCGCTTGAAGCTTGGCATACTGACTCTCGACAATACTCGCATGAAGAGCCTGAAACCGCTCGCGGAGATGGATCTCCACAAATTGAGCTTGGAAGGTACGCAAGTGACGGACGCCGACTTGCAGGCGGTCAGCGGCAGTCCGCTGATCCGGACTCTCGAACATATCGCGCTCGACCGAACGAGCGTTACCGATGAGGGTCTGAAAGTGCTGGCAAATGATCGCCTGAATGCTTTGGGCCTTCAAGAAACGAACATCACCGATGCCGGTCTTGAGCATCTGAAGCAATTGAAGTTTCTGCAATCGCTGGACGTGCGCAAAACGAAACTAACGGCACCAGCACTTCAGCAGCTTTCCCGCGCTCTGCCGCAGTGCCAAATCCACTGGGACGGCGGCGTGATCGAGCCGACCGTCGTCACCGACCCCGACCGCCGCGCCGCGGAGTGGGTGCTGTCTGTCGGTGGGACGGTGTACACGGGGGGCAACTGGCTGCAGTCGGTCGCAGAACTGCCGGCACAGCCATTTCAGCTTCAAGGGTTCGTCATTGAGTCGAAGCCAAACATCACGGACGCAAGCCTCGCAGTTTTCAAGAACTGTCGCAATTTGGGGACGATTCATCTCATCGGCGTGAGCGTAACCGACAATGGACTCGCCCACTTCAAAGGATGCCAGAACGTCGAATCCCTCGTGCTCAGCGGTCTAGCAATGACGGATGCGGGCCTCGAGAACTTCAGTGAATGTAACAACCTGTGGCAGCTTCACCTCGGCCAATGCGGAAAGATTACGGACAAAGGTCTTGCCCTTTTCGCAAACCGCCGCAAGCTCACGTCGCTTCAACTGTATGGCACACGTGTAACTGACGCGGGGCTGGCCGCTTTTCGAGACTCCGCGAACCTTAAGTACCTGCGATTGGACGACACAACCGTCACAGGCACGGGATTCAAGAACTTGATCAAATGTCAAAAGCTGGCCTCGATTTTGTTGACCGGTTCGACGCTGAACGACGATGGCCTGGCGCTCCTTGCCGAATGTCCCGATCTCAGGCGCTTGCAGGTCCAGCGCACCAAGGTCACCGAAGTCGGCGTAAAAAGACTCGCCGCCGCCCTGCCCCAGTGCAAGATCGAATGGGACGGCGGCGTGATCGAGCCGACGGTTGTCGCCGACCCCGAGCGGGTTGTGGCCGAGTGGGTGCTAAGCGTAGGTGGCGCAGTGAGCATCATTCCTGATGGATCGGGACAGATTGGATTCGAGGGGAAAGCCGCCAGACTGCCCACCGCCCCCTTCAGAATCCACGTCATCGGGCTGAACACGGGCACGTTTGTGCCGGCCGACCTGAAACGATTGCGAGGACTCAAACCGTTTTACGAACTGGCGCTTCAGGCCCGCGAGCTCCGCGACGAGGACGTCAAACAGTTGGAAGGCATACCCGTGGAAAAGCTGGTGCTGTTCAACAACCACCTTACCACCGGCGCGTTGGCACCGATGGCGAAGGTTCCTGGCCTCAAGCAGCTGGCCATCACGCTGGAGTCGGTGAAGAAAGAGGATTGGCATCGCCTCAAGGACATTGCTCAACTGCAGTACCTAACCGTAATCGGCAAAAACTTCGGCGATGGCGACGTTGCCGCTCTGTTGGAGGTCGCCACTCTACAGGGAGCGCACCTGAACGGCACTGCGCTCACGGATGCCGGCGTCGAGCAGCTGCTCGAGCACCCCGGCCTGCGCGCCGTGGCCCTTGCGCAGACGGAGGTGACGGACAAGAGCCTGGAGTTGCTGGCGAAGTCGTCACACCAGTGGGAGCACATCAATGTTTCCCGTACCCAGGTCACCGAGGCCGGCGTGAAGCAACTCGCCGCCGCGTTGCCGCAGTGCAAGATCGAATGGGACGGCGGCGTCATCGAGCCCACCGCGCCGGCCGATTCCAGCCGCGGCGCCTCCAAGTGATCTGCCCAAATTCAGGATTGAGTGGTCGTCCACCAAACAGACGTGAGGGCTTACCCCCCAAACGTCCGCGCCAGCTCACGGATGTAATGTAGCGCTTCGTCGAGTTCCGGCGCTTGTGCGCCGGGTTGGCGGCCGGCGCGGTCGCAGCGGGCGAGCGTGAGGAGTTCCTCGTAGCTTTCCGACTCCATCAGCCGGCGTTTGGCTCGTGCGCCGAGGGTACCGTCGAGGACTTGTTGGGCTTCCATGTGGTGGGCGATCAGCCAGCCGGTACGCTCGGTGATGAAGTCAGCCACGGCTTCCAGGCCGGCGGCAACGTGGTCGTGCGGGTCGATCGCCTTTCCCACGTCGTGCAACAGTGCAGCCAGGAGGAACTCCTCGTCGTACGGTAGCTCATTGCGGGCGTGGTCAAAGACTTGCAGCGTGTGAAACAGGGCGTCCCCTTCGGGATGCCACTGCGGGTTTTGCTTCACGTTTTCCAGCGGCAGGAGCAAGCTTTGGAAGACTTGAAAGCGATCGACCTGCTCGGACGCCTGGGTGACCGCCTCCTCGACATCGAGATCGGGGTATTCGGAGGCGAGGAACTGCTCGAGCTGCGGGATGCTCGCCCGCTCAATCGCCTTGCCGGTGATCGAGCTTTTGAAGACGAAGTGCGCCTGGTCGGCGGCATAGACGGTCAGTTCGAACGGGAAGCGGTCTTGCACGTGGATGTGCGTGAAGATTCGCTCCTCGTTGTGCTTGCGGACGCGCTTCCGCTCGACGTCATAGACGAGGCCCAGTTCATCGAGTTGGGACGTAACCGCCTCGATCGAATCAGAGAAGACGTGCAGGTCGATGTCGCTGCCGGCGCGGACGTGGCCGGTCATCACGCTGCCAATCAGCTTTGGACGAAAGCGGGCCAGCACGCGCATCAGGCGGAGTGCTTCGATCCGCATGTCGCGGAGGTTGGCCGAGCGGGCGTCCCCCTCGTGCAGCCGGGCGAACGATTGAATCTCGTCGCGGATTTCGGCGTTGGTCGGCAAGTCGGCCGGTTTGACCCAGCCCTGACAGATGCGGTGAGCGGCCTTTTGCTTGGCCCGGTAGTATTCCGACTCTTCCCGCAGGTACATCAAACGGGCGGCTTCGAAGGCGATTTGCCGCCGGAGCTTCGAACGATTCATGCGAAGCGCCAAAAGCCCAGGTGCGTGGCGCGTGGCATCGAGAGGAACGTGGTGGTGACAAAATAGGTCCGGCTCCCGGACCACAGCCGAGAGCCGAACCATCGTTGAATTCTACGTTGCATCGCGCCCGCGGGCGAATGCCGACTAGACCATGCCCTTCAGGCCCTTCAGCGGGCGGACCTTTACGACGTTCTTCGCCGGCTTGGCGGCAACGTCCATCAGCTCGCCCGGCTTGAACGGGTTGGGCACGCCCTTCTTGGCGGGCTGAGCCGGCTTGCGGACGAGAATGATCTTGGCGAGGCCGGGAACCTGGAAGACGCCAGGGCCCTTTTTGCCGAGCGCTTTGCCGATTTCCGCGGTCAGTGCGTCAAACACGGCCGCGACATCTTTCTTGGCCAGGCCCGTCGTGGTCGCGATGTTTGCAAACACCTCCGACTTGCCGGCCGCCTTGGGACTGGGAGCTTTCTTGGCCATCGTGTGCCACCCTCCTTGCAGGGTTTGAACGAGAAACTTGAAGTAGCGCGAGTACGTCCGTCCGCACTGCGAATTGGCGAAAGATTAGGGATTGCGGGCAAAAATGCAAGCCGCGGGAGGCGGAAAACTCGCCGAAATCCGCAAATTTTGCCAGGTGTCGGGAGCCACTCGGTGGCCGTTTTCAGCCGAATTGCAGCGTCGATTGGCGATGCGAAGGCGTTCGCCGCGGCCTTGTTTGACCCGCCGCTGTGACGATTAGATCGTCGCGGGCGGCCGGTCCGTGTAACGCAATCGTCATTGTTGATTGCTCCAGCGGCAGCCGTTTTGTAAGATATTTTTACGTAACGGGTTACGTGCAATTCCACGCCTCCCCAGCCCGCGCCCCCAGGCCGGCCAGTCGGAGCAAGTGAGCAGCATGGCAAACGATCGGAATCTGACGCCTCGGAGTGCGCGGTTTTTGCCGGTTATTCTGGGGCTGTCGCTCGCTTCGGTGGTCCATCCAGCGGCCGCTCAGCAGCCGTTGGAAGAGCGTCCCGATGTGGGAAATATTTTTCCCACCGCCCCCCGCGAACTGCGGCAAAACCTCAGTCGAGCCCAGGCGGCGATTGCCGAGGAGCGATACAGCGACGCGGCCGATGAGTTGGGCCAGGTGCTCGACAACCCCAGCAGCGACGATTACTTCCTCGGTCGTCCCGGGCAGTCCGACGCCCAGCAGAGCCTGAAGAGCGAGGCCCTGGCCCTGATCGGCGACATGCCGGCGAAGGGGCGGCAGATCTACGAAACGAAGTTCGGCTTCGACGCGAAGGCGGAACTCGACAAGGCGCTCGAAGAAGGGAACCTGCAGAAGGTGACCGACGTTTCGCGGCGTTTCTTTCACACGAAGTCTGGCTACGAAGCGACGCTTATTGTCGGCCGGACGCAGCTCGATCAGGGCCGCCCGCTCGCCGCGGCACTCACGCTCAAACGGCTGGCCGATTCGCCGCCGGCTGCCGCACTCTACGATCCCGAGCTTTCCGTCTTGTTGGCGACCTGTTGGGTGCATGCCCGCCAACCGGAGAAGGCAACGGAAACACTCGTCGCCCTGCGCCAGCGAATGCCACAGGCCCGCGTGAAGCTGCTTGACGGCGAGGAATCGATCTTCAGCAGCGACGATCAGGCGCTCGCGTGGCTCGAGCGGATCGTCGGCGGAGGTCGCACGCCGCTCGCGCTCACCGCATCGCAGTGGGTGATGTTCCGCGGCAACGAAACGCGGAACGCCAGCACGGCTGGCGGCACGCCACTGCTCAACTATCGCTGGACAGTGCCCACGGTGAACGATCCGCAGGACGAACTGAAGGTGAAGAGCTTTGCCCGCTCGCTCCGCGATCGCGTCGAGCCGAACATCGTCGCGCTCCAGCCGCTCGTGGTGCAGGACTCAGTCATCATCCGCGCACCAGACTCCAGCAAGCTGATCGGCGTCGATCTGAAATCGGGCAAGCGGCAGTGGGTCTTTCCGCCATTTGACGACAGCCCAGCTATTGCCGCCAGCCGTGCGGCAATGCCCCCGTCGCGCGGCGCGACGCCCAACGCTCGCGACCAAGAACTCAAGCAGCGCGTGTGGGACGACAACACGTTCGGACAGATTTCGAGCGATGGCCGGCAGGTCTATGTGATCGACGACCTTGGCTTCGCAGCGACCGGCACCGTGAGCGGCCGCGTGCAAGTCGTCATCGGCCCCGGCGGCAGGCCCATGGTGAACAACGGCTGGTCGAAGCCGCACAACCTGCTCGTCGCTCTCGATCTGAAGAAGCAGGGTTATCAAGTCTGGGCGGTCGGCGGCACGACGGGGGACAATCCGGCCCTGGCCGGTGCGTTCTTCCTTGGCCCGCCCCTGCCGCTCGGGGATCAGCTTTACGCCCTCGTCGAAATGAATTCAGAAATCCGCCTCGTCTGCCTTAATGCCAAGACGGGGGCCCTCGAATGGAAGCAGCAACTCGCTATCGTCGAGGACAACCAGCAGATCGTCATCGACCGCGTTCGCCGCCTGGCCGGTGCGTCGCCGTCGTATGCCGATGGCGTGCTGATTTGCCCGACATCGGCCGGTGCATCGGTCGCCGTCGATCTGGCGACCCGTTCGCTCCGCTGGGGTTATCAGTACTCGCGGTGGGATCTGATTCATCGGCAGACGGCAGCTCTGGGCATTCGCACCTCGTTTGCCCCGGTGAATTCGGCACAGACCTATTGGCTCGATTCGACCGCCACGATCGCCGACGGCGCCGTGATTCTTACGCCCGTCGAGTCGCAAGAGCTGCACTGCCTCGACGTGCTGACCGGCAAGGCGAAGTGGCCGCCGCAGCCGCGCGACGAGTATCTGTATGTTGCCTGCGTCCACAAGGGAAAGATCATCCTCGTCGGCAAGAGCAAGGTGAAGGCGGTCAACATCGCCGACGGCAAGACGGCGTGGACCGAGCCGATCGACCTGGGGACTTCGCCCCCGGCTGGCCGCGGCTTTTATGCCGACAAGTTCTATTACCTGCCGCTGGCGAACCAGCAGCTTGCCAAGCTCGATCTCGACGCGGGGCAAATTGTCTCGCGGGCCAAAACAGAAATCGATCTGGGCAACGTCGTTTGCTACAAGGATCAGTTCATTTCGCAGTCGGCTCAGCACGTCGCGTCGTTTTTCCTCACCGAGCCGTTGCTGGCGTGGATCGAAGCGACGCTGAAGACCGACCCCGACAACGCTAAAGCCCTGTCACTCAAGGGACAGGTGCTCTTGCAGGACGGCAAGCGCGAGGAGGCCCTCGATCTCTTGCGCAAGGCCGTGACGACCAACCCCGACGATCTGGCGGCCAAGTCGCTGCTGGTGAAGGTGATGCTGTCGCTCTTGCGCGACGACTTTGCCGCGAACTTCGAGCTCGCCGACGAGCTTGACAAGCTGGTGACCGATCCCGTGCAGAAGCGCGAAGTGCTCCGCTGGCGGGCGCAGGGTTTGGCGAAGGCGGGCAAGACGGCGGAGGCGTTCCAGGCGCTTCTAGCGCTGGCCGATGCCGCCGGTTTGCAGCCGGAAGCGGTCGTCGGGACCGCGGTGCCGCTCGAATCGACCGAGCGCGAGCTGGCGGTCCGGCCCGATCGCTGGCTGCAGGGGCAGCTCGCCGCCATCTATCGGCAGGCGGACGAAGCGACCCGCTCGCAAATGCAGGCCGAGATCGAAAAGCGTCTGAATGCGGCGATCGTTGCCGACAATGCCGCCGACCTGCGGCAGTTCGTGAATCTGTACGGCTTTCATCCGCTGGCCCGCGATGCTCGCCTGGCCCTGGCCGACAAGCTCGTCGCGGCCGAACAACTGCTCGAGGCGGAGCTACTTGCGGGAGACTTGATCGACAGCGCGCACCAGCCGTCCGCCGGCCACGCGCGGGCGACGCTCGCGGCGCTCTATGAGAAGTCGCGACGATTCGATCTGGCCGCTCGCTACTACGCCGAGCTGAAGCAGAAGTATGCCGATGTCGTCTGCAAGGACAACCTGACCGGGGCGCAGCTTGCGGAGAAAGCCAGCGGCGCCGCTGCATCGGCCGTGCTCCTTGGTGCGTGGCCCGCCGGACGGGCAGACGTCGCCGTCGCCGAAATGGGCGATCCGAGCAGTCGCACGATCGCGTCGCAACGCATGCAGTACGGCGTGTCGCTGACGCATTTTAACGGCGCCGCCCTCCGCGGCCTGAAGGCGTCGTTCGATCCCAACAACTTTGGCAGCATCATCGTTCGCGACGATTCGGGGCGGCAGCTTGCCTCGGCATCGCTCCGCGGTCCGGACGGGACCGTGCGGCGGCTCATTTCGTCGTACTACATGCACACGGGCAAGGCGAATGGCCATCTCGTCGTCGTGAATTTGGGCGATCAGGTCGTCGCCGTCGATGCCCTTCGGGCCGAGAAAACCGCCGGCGATAGCATGCTCTGGCGGCTCGATGCGATGGAGATCGACCCAATGAACACGCGTTACTACTCGCCCCAGCCCAGACAAACCACGAATCCACTAGCCGGCAGCCGTTTGCAGCTTTACGATCCGAGCGGCCGGATGAACTTCTACACCGGCCCGGTCCTCTCAACTGGCGTCTGTTTCCAAAAAGGGCGGCAGCTCATCTGTGCCGATCCGCTCACCGGCCAATCGATCTGGGAGCGGGCGCAAATCCCCACCGCCGCCGAGATTTTCGGCGATGAAGAACTTCTGTTCGTTGCCGATCCGAATTCCGACGAAGCGATCGTCCTTTCGACAATCGACGGTTCGCTCATCGGCAAACGGAAGGTCGAACGGGCTGAGCGCCGCTGGGCGACGCACGGCCGCCGCATCCTCACCTGGGAACAAACCGGCAGCACGATCACCCTCAAGCTGATCGACGCCTGGGCCCAAGGGGAGCCGCTCTGGACTCGGCAGGTCACGCTCGGCAGCCGCGGTACGCTGATCGATGGCGAGGAGCTGGCCCTGCTCGAATCCAGCGGGCAGTTCACGGTGATTTCGCTCACTACGGGTCGCACGAAGTTCGCATCGCCGCTTGCCCCCGAACCGTCGCTCGCGTTCATTCACGTTATCCGTTCGAGCAAGCAATACGTCTTGATCGCCAGCCAGGAAATGAACGACTCGCCCGACGGCACCGTGGTGCATCCGGTGACGACGCTCGGCGGCATGTCGCAAAACCGCGTTCACGGCCGCGTCTATGCGTTCGACCGCCGCACGGGCAAATCGCAGTGGCAAGTTCCCGCGTTCGTCGCTCAGCATTGCTTGCCCCCCGATCAGCCGGCCGAATCGCCGCTTCTCGTGTTCGTCCGCAACCGGACGCGCACGACGGGGGGTTCGTCGCGCGGGGCCGGCTCGGTCCTTTGCCTCGACCGCCGCGATGGGCGAATCGTCTGGGACAGCGACAACGAAACGGCCAATGAGCGTCGCATCCTGAGCCAGGTGAACTATTGCGAGATCGTCGCCGATCCGGCCAAGCGATCCGTGCAGCTCACGATGCAATCGCCGCCGACGGGCCGCGCCGTCACGATCCAGTTCACCGACCAGCCGACGCCGCCGCAGCCGCCGGCACAAACGGGCGAGATGTCGAGCAAGTCGGTCGGCGTTCTGGCCGGCACGGTCGATCGGTCGATCGATGCCGCCTTCGAGTTGCTGGGACGCGGCATCAACCCGGCTCGCCTCATCCCGCGCGCCGCACCGGTGCCGGGCCAGCCGCCGATGCCGCCAGCGCCGTAAGGTTTCGCCAAGCGGAATATACGGCATAGGCCCGCAGGTCGATTGAGACTCGCTCCCGCGCGGTCGTCATCGCGGTGCGGAGGGTGATTGTCCCGCGCGAGCCGGGTCGATGCGTAGGAAACCATGTCCCCTGCGCCGACAGTTTCAGATGCTTACCGCCGCGCTACTGCGATCGCGGTGGCGCTGCTGACGTTGTCGCACATCTGCTCTGCCGACGATTGCTGGCAGCCCCTCGGCCGCGAGGGGGCCCAAATGCTCGGCAGCCGATCGTGTGCGAGCACGTCGTGCCACGGGCGTGACGACAGCGGGCACCAGGTTTCGCCGAGAGGCCGCGAGTTTGCCGTCTGGCTCGCGCACGATCCGCACTCGCGGGCGGCGCAGACGATCCAGAGCCCTCGCTTTCGCGAGATTCTGGAGGGCGTCGTTGGAGAGCAAGGCGAGGAGTTCGGCCGTGAAATGAAACAGCGGTGCGCCGCTTGCCACGATCCGGTCGGGTTTGAGGCCGCCAAACTCGGCACCGAGTCTTCCGGACAAGCCGTTGGCTTCACGTGCGAGTCGTGCCACGGCGCTGCCGAGCACTGGATCGCTACCCACTACGAGCAAGGCATCTCCCGCGAACGGCTCGGCGAGCTGGGGATGGTTGATACGAAGAATTTGCTCGCTCGAGGCCGCCAATGTGCAGGCTGTCACGTTGGCGACGGCGAGCGGGACATGAACCATGACATGATTGCCGCCGGCCACCCGCCGCTCCGGTTCGAGCTCTCGGCTTATCACGATCTGATTCGCCGCAAGCACTGGACGTACGACGAGCGAACCGCAGTGCCGCATTTCAAGGCGCAGCTCTGGGTCGCGGGTCAGGTCGCCGTAGCCGACACAACACTCGCGCTGCTCGAATCACGAGCCAATATAGCCGCGACCAGTGGTCGCGCGGGCCGCGCCCCCTGGCCCGAATTCTCCGAATACGACTGCTTCGCATGTCATCAGCGGCTGCGGGCCGGTGTGCCGTCCTCCGTTCCCTTGCGCGCGGGCATCGCCGGCGTCCCCGGCTGGCAACCGTGGAACCTGGCGCTGGCACAGCCGCTCGTCGGAGGTGAACGTCTGGCAGGACTGCGCAAGCACTTGGGTGCTTCCTTGTTCGTCGATCCGAGCGAGACGAGTACGCTCGCTGCCGATGCCCGGCGGCAACTCCACGAGCATCCGTTGGTGGCGGCGCTATGTGCGGGCGAGCCAGACGCATTCGCCTCGCAGCAAATCGTCGCACTGGTTCAATCGCAAGCAAAACCAAGTCAGTCGTGGGCTGCTTCCGGCCAGCAGCTATTGGCACTACAAGCCGCTTACTTGGCGAGGCGCGACGAGCGCCGTATGCTGATGCCGCCAACACGGACCGTTTCGCACGTTCCCGGCTCGCGCTTCCCGGTCGCTATCGACGCAGGCGACGAGCAGATGCAGCGGCAGATGGCCCGGCTCGGTTCGGCGCTCCGGTTCGGCTCGCCGGATTTCGAGTGGCCGGCATTCGACTGGCAAGGACTCGTGCCGCTTGAGCAGCCGCCGGAACTGGCCGATGCGGCGGCCGTCGCGCGAGAGCTTGATGCATTGGCAAAATCGCTGCACCAGCGGCTGACGGATGGGCCTTAGCGGAGTTGAGCCACGGATGAGCAATCTGCGAACCATCGTGAGCCGGGGCGCCGTCTGCATGCTGCTGGCCTTCGTTGCGAATGTGGCGATTGCGCAGGATTCCCCCAAACGCTCGCTCGTTGCCACGGCTTACTGTGTCGATTGCCATTTTCGCCCTGCCGAGCGACTCCCCGACACGTTCCAATTGCAAGGAACCTTCTGCCGCCGCGAGCAGACGGAACTCTGGGAACGCGAGGACAAGCACCGTCGCTCGTTCGATCTGATCGCGACGGGAGACGGTCTTGCGCTCACCAACCGGATTCTCGGCTTTCCCCTCGACGAAGTTCTGGACCTCGGTCCGTTCCCCAAGCGGGCAGACGGCCTCGTTCCCGCGGCGAAGCTGCGACCGAATCTGCCGGCGGACGACCTGCGCGTGCAGACGGTGCAGCGCTGCCTCGCCTGCCACGCACCGATCGAGGAGGATCCAGCCGGCACGGGCGATTCGTTCATCGAATACGGCGTCTCCTGTCAGGCGTGCCACGGTCCGGGAAGCGGCTATGAAACGCTGCATCAAAAGCCCGAGTGGCGGCTCGTGAAGGCGGACGTCAAAGAGCGGACCTTTGGACTCCGCGATCTGCGGCATCCGCGGAAGAAGGCGGAGCTGTGTGCCTCGTGCCATGTCGGCTCGTTCGCCAGCGATCCGATGATGCCCGGCAGCCCGCCGCCACGCTTCGTGAAGCACGAGTGGTACGCGAAGGGGCATCCGCCGCTGCCGGGACTCGAACTGGCAGCGTTTGCCGGCCAAATGCCTTCGCACTGGCAGCCGCTGGCCGGCAAGCTTGCCGCTATCGAACCAATCGCGTATCTGACCGGCGAAGCGACGGAGGCGCAGATCGACCGCTTTATCGCTGGCGTCCCCCGGGCGATCACGATCGAGCGCGACGCTTTTGCGACGAACTATCTTGCGGCAAACAGCGCCAGCTTCTCGCCCGATCCGGCCCGCGATCTTGCGCGGGCGAAAGAGTCGCTCGTTGCCGCCACTGTGGTGCTCGGCAGCTACGCGGCGCTCGTGGCCGATGCGCCGCCGGCGGAGGCGAGGGACTTCGCGCTCTTCGACTGTGCGGCTTGCCACCACGAACTCCGTTCGGCTTCAGCCCTGAAGACTCGCATTCGCCGCGGAATCGCGCCGGGACGGCCGCCGATGCCCGAATGGCCGCGGCTCCTTGCCAGAATGGCGGCTGGTGACGCCGAAGAGTTTGATCGGCGGCTCGCCGAACTCGATCAGGCGTATGCGGCCCGCCCCTTTGGCGTCGATGCGGCGAAGCGGGCCGCTGCCAGCTCACTGCGGGAACTCTGCACCAGCCTGGGCAACAATCTCGCCACGCAGCCACTCGATGAAGCGGCGGGAACAAGGCTGCTGCGGCTATTGACCAGCGAAGCACCGTATGCCCAGCGGCAGGAACTGCGCGACTATGCCACTGCGCGGCAGTTGGCCTGGGCGACGCGGGGTATCGCGCTGGATCTGGCCGGCGTGCCGCTGCGGGACGAAGCTCCGCAACCGATCCCGCCGGGAGCGGCCCGCTTTCGCGAATTGCTCGCTGCCGCGATCGGGCAAGAGCCGCCGCAGAGCTTGCCGACCGCACGGCGGCAGATCGAGCAGCTCTTCGCCTATGGCGACGCTTCGCACGAGTGGGACGGACCGCTCCGGCTCAAACTGCCTGCCGGTCAAGCGGTGTCGATCGTCGAAAACCTTCCCGGTTCGCTGGAAGCGATTTCGACCTACGAAGTCGAGGCATTCGACAAGCGACTCCGGGCGATTCACGCGGCGCTGCCATAGCCTGTTCAGCGCAGCGGTGCGGTGTGGATAGGCCGGCGAATCGCGGCGCGAAGTTCCATCGGCGGCGGCGGTACGTCGGCTGTGCGAACGTATGCCGGATCATACGGATTGTCGCTCACCCGAAACACGTCGCCACGCCACAGGTGCTCGGTCTTCGCGCCGACGAGCGGCTGACGGTACATCCGCTGCTGCTCGTCGAGATTGAGCGGCCGAGCGCCGATGCGGCCGAAGACGGCGATTTGATTCCCCGACTCATCGACCGCCCGGTCCCGATCGACCCCTTCGCCGATCGCCAGGGCGTGTCCGCCGTGTGGGATCGGAGATGTCGCGACGAGCTGTGGCGTCGGCCGCGGGCTGAATCCCGTGCTTCCAGGCGTATCGGGGGACGTAAGCTGCACGACGCGGAGGCCGTTCGCGCCATCGGCCAGGTACGCGAACTGGCTCGCGTTCGTGATCCCCAGCTTCACGTCGTGGCAATCGTTCACGCATCCGCCGGCATCGAACATCTGGTCGAGTTCCGGCCTCTCGGGGCGCGTGATATCGACAATCGCGAGTCCCTCGTGCCCCGCGGCGACATAGGCATAGGCTCTTGCAAGATAGACGTTGTGGCACTCGGACAGCGGCAGGTGGCCGACGTGCCGCGGCGTCGCGAGATCCGTCGTGTCGAGCACGACAAGCCCGCGGTGCTCGTCGCAAACGAAGGCATAGCGAAACTGAACCTGCACGGCGACCGGATGCTCGACGACTTCGTGCCCCAGGACGCTCGTCACGATCGGCTTGGTCGGTTCGTTCAGATCGACGACGACCAGCCCCGCATCGCAGCAGATGTACGCATAGGTCCCAACGATCGTAATGTTGCGAGCACCGTCGAGAATGCCGTCTGGGTTAAATGTTACTTCTCGCTTCAGGAAGTTATTGAGCGGGTTGCCGTCGAGGAGCGTCGCCACGCCCACGACAATTAGCCCTTCGTGCTTGTCCGCGACGTAGATGTTCGCGTAGAGCGGATGAATCGGCTGCTCTTTGTTCTCCGGCGGCTGGATGCGAGTCGGATCGGGGGCGATCGTCGTCGGCGCGGCGACGGCGGCGGCATAGGACGAAGGGACGTACAGCTTCTGCCCGACTGGCGAAACCGGTGCGGAGATGATTCGCTCGGAAAACGCCTTGTCGTCGATGAACGCGATATCAAACACTCGCAAGCCGCCGGTGCCGCAAGCCGCGTAAAGGAACTCACCGCGCGGCTGGACCATGAGGATTTCCAGCTTGGCAAACGGCCGCTTGAGCTGATCGAGGACATCGACGCCGGGATGCTCGTGAGCATGTTCCAGAATGCTGCCGCGGGCGAGGTGCTCGCGGTAGTTTTCGGGATACGCGACGCGGTGCAGGCTGCTGCCGATGACCGCTTGCGGCTCGTGCTGCTCAGTGACGACCGGCGCGAAGATGCCGTGCTCGCCGCAAGCGATCCAGCAGTAGCGGCCGATGAAGTTGGTGAAGTTCGTCCCCTGCATCAGCAGTTGGGCCATAATCGCGTTATTGTCGTTCTCCTTCGAGACGTGGCAATCGGTGCAGGATTTCGTTTCGCTCCGACCGGAGGGCAGCGTGTAGTCGTCGTGCGGCGTGCGGCAGCGGACGGTGTGCGGCACGTTCGTGCTGAACGCGATGCCGCTGTGGCCGCCGCCAGAGATCGTCTGCTGCTGAAGGTAAATCGTCTCGCGATTGTTGTTGTAGCTGGTGACGTGAATGGCGCAGCTCGACCGGGCCGGGTTGATCTTGTTGCCGGTTACAATGCCGTCGCGAGCCAGCATATAGACATCGTCCCGGAGCGTCTGAAAGTTATAGCCGGTCAGATTCCGTGACACGTCCCCCTCGTTGTGCAGTCCCGGCATCTTGCGATTCGCCTTTTGCGGCAGGTGGCAGCCGAAGCAACTCGGATTCCACGCCGAGTGGCAGGTAATGCAGCTCATGTTGCTCGTCTGGTGTGCGCATTTCACGCCACCGACGCTCTCGTGCCCGTTGCCACGATCGGCAACCTTCCCTCCCCACGCCATTTGCAAGCCGCCGGCACGGTCAAGCTCCCAGCGGACAGTCTTGGCCATGTGTGAGCGACGGTTGTACTCGCTGCGGGCCGGATCGGTCGAGTCCTTCGTCTGCACGATGCGCCATTCACGCCCCTCCTCGACTATCGCCCGCTGGATGAGGACGCGTTCTTGCACTTTGTTGCCATCGGGCAAAGTCCGCTCCTCGTAGCGGATTTCAAAACGTGGCAGGCGAGGCTGAAATGGGGTCGAGAGCGTGAGCAGATTACGGCCTGCTGGCACGGACTCATTACCTTCGCTCGCTGCCGGTCCACTCGTCGGCATCCGCCCGGTCCGCTCGATCTTCTCGGGAATGCTCTCGTTTGCCGTGCCGTGGCAATCGACGCAGGTGATCTCGATCGCCCCTCGCACTTCACCGTACAGCTTCGTGTTGCCGTGAACGTCCTGCGTGAAATGGCAGTCGATGCAGTGCATCCCCTTTTCCATGTGAATGTCCATCATGTGGACCGGATGATCCGGCTGCTTCTTACTCTCGGCCAGCGTGGTCGAACGGGGATTGTCCGGTTCGGCGGGCTGATACTGTTCGTGCGGTTGTACCACCGCGTCGTAGAGCTTTTGCGTCGTCACTTGCTCGACGACTTTGCCGGCCGGATCGAGCAGGTTTCCCTGCCGGTCCTTCTTGAAGACCGCTCGGAAGACCCAGCCGTGGCTGTGGAAATCGGCAAACTGCGAGTGACGCGTGATCTGGTTCAACTCCGGCACTCGGGCGAGGAACTCCGGTTCGCCCCAGCGGCCACGGGCCGATGCTTCCTCCGGGTTGCTCATCTGAGCCTGGGCATACTCCTCCGCGGTCGGATCACGCTGCTCGGCCGGATACATCAGTTCTCCGTCGGTCTCGTTGTCCCACCACATGAAGCCGAGGTACTCGTTGAGCACGTTTGTGCCGGGATGAATGTGGCAGACAATGCACTGGCTCGTCGGCACGTTGGTTGCGAAGCGGTGAGCGATCGGATGCCCCGGCTGGTCCTTCGGGATCGTCGGATCGACGTTGGTAACAAAATGGTCGGGCTCGCTCGCCGCCAGACCCGCGTTGCCATAGCGGGCGAACGGCCCCGAATGCACGGGCGAGCGGTCGTTGGCATAGACGACGTGGCACGCACTGCAGCCGCTGGAACGGTAGTCGCCGGCATGGTCGTTGGTGCCGAGGAAATTGAGCGTCGGATCGAGGAGCCGCGTCTTTTGAAGGCCGATGAAGACGGGATCGGTCCGGTTCTCGGTTCCCAGGCCACGATTGGAAGGCCGCGTGCGCGGCCGGCCGGGTTCCTCGTTCCGCTCGGGTATGCCGACTTCCGTCCGGAAGCGGCCGCCGGGCTCGAAGATGCGAAGGATGTTGCCCGGCTGAGTGATTTCGAATCGGGGGAGCGGGTCGAGGAACGGAACCATTCCCTTGTAGTTGAGATCGTAGGCGATGCGGTCGGACTCCTCGGGCCGCCAGACGTTCTGCACTCGCTGCGGCATGCCGGTCATGCCGTAGCTTTCGCCAAACCGCGGTGCTTTATTTGGGACAGAGCCGTTGTTGTACAAAGCTGCCCCCCACAACATGCAGCCGTGGGTCATCATGCTTTTTTTGACTTCCAGCACTTCCTTGGGATGGCAGCTTCCGCACGCGAGATGAGCGACGCGGAGATCGCCCGGGTTCACGAAGCGAATGAACTCCGGGCTTTCGTGGTTGAGCAGCGTGTAACTGCGGACGGGGTTGGCCGACGTGGGCCAGGCCTGCGGAAACCGCGGTCGAACGTGGGCCCCGTCCTTGTCCGGGCAATCGGCATCGCCCCCGTGGCAGTCGGTGCAGCCCAGTTTCACCGTCGGCAGGTTGTGCATGTCGTGAACGCCGGTATGGCAGCTCTTGCAGCCCCAACTCTTGCGCTCGGCGTCCTCGGCGGTTTGGCGGAAGAGGTCGGAGGGAAGTGTGGATTGCGGAGTGCGGAGTGCGGTATGGGAGGAGGGGACGATATGCGAGGACGAAGCGCGGAGCGCGGAACTCGGAGCGCGGAGCGATGGCGGCGGAACTGGTCTGGCTGTTGCGTCGGTAACGACGGCGCGGACAGGTGATTGCTGCGCTTGTGCTGCTGCAACGACACAGCAAGTCAAGATTGCCACCGGTCCCAGCGATTTAATGTTCATGCGAGCTTCCTTGTCGCGACATTCACTACCCGCTCCGAGTTCCGAACTCCGCGTTCCCCGCTCTAGTACGTCACCGCCACATCCACAAACGCCTGCACCATCGTGTCGGCCGTCATCCGGAGCGGGTTGTAGATGTCCTTGAACCCTTCGCCGGGAAACAGAGCCGCGAAGCCGCCGACAATGATCACGTTGTTGTGCAGGATTGGCCGGTACTCGGCCCCAATACTCAGGTCGGTGCCGATGAACGAGTCGATGTCGGGCTGAAAGACGAATGTTTCCAGCACTTCGGTTTGGTCGAACCAGAGGAAGTTGAGGTTACTGATCGCCCGCAGCCGGGGTGTGATGTCGGCGTCGATGCCGAAATTCACGAGGTGCAGCCCCGGATTCACAAAGTTCGTCTGCCCTTGAAACTTACTCGAACGAAGGTCCGGCACGAGGCTGTTCCGCTGGACGAGGTTCACGCCGAAGAGGCCGATCTGCTGCCGTTGCCAGTAGCTGAAGCCGCCTCCGGCGAAGGCGGGGCCGTCGAAAATCGTGTCGAAGCCGGTCGCCTCGGCATCGTTGGGGTCTTCGTCGCCGGACGCGAAAAAGTACGACGTGCGGAACCGCATCCAGTCCCGGTCGTAGGAAAGCTCGACCGCGAGCATCTGCGCATTGATGTTCACCGGCTGCCCGGCGATCGGATTCAGTTCGTCCTGCCCAACCGCCCAATAGAAGGCGTGGCTGATGTTGAAGCGGTTGATGTGCCCGTCCCCCGCCCAGCCGATGTAGTGGGCGTTCACCTCATGCGGGGCAAAAACGCCGACCGGATCGGGCCGAACAAGCGTGTCGTTGGCACTGAACTTGAAGCTGGCCTGGTCCCGATTGTAGTGGTAGCTGACTTGCGACGTGTAACCGGGCCAGATGAAGTCCTGCCGATAGTAGTTGGCGATGACCGTGTTTTGATGCCGGTCGTCCCACGTGTTGAGCAGGCTGTTGGTTTCCTTCTCGGTCTGGTCGAGCCACATCAGGTTGAACTGGTCGCGGTTGGCATTCCGCGTTCCAAAGAGCCGCACGCCGCGGTTGATGTCGGCAAAGAGGAAGCCGCGAAAGTCGCTCACAAACGGCTGCGAACCGGCTCGGACGGAAAGAAAGTCGTAGTCGGGGCTCGTGTCCGCGAGTTTCGCCTCGACGAAGTACTCCTCGGTCGCGTAGTCCTGCCGGAAGCGGGCGGTTCCGCGGCGAACATCGGGATTTACGATCGCTAGCTCATCGACGACGAGATGGTTCATATTGTAAATCTGTGTCAGCTTGATTCGCCAATCAACCGGTTTGAACGCGGCATCGCCGTGGTTGAGTTCGAGCGACAACACCATGTTGTTGTTCAGGAAGAACTGGTCCGGATCGCCGAAGAACTCTTCCTGGTCGGGATCGGCCGTGCTTTCAAACGGCGTTGTCGGCGTGGGAACCTGCCGCGTTTCAAGGAGCAAGTTCTCGACCGCCGTGAGCACGAAGAACGTGTGCTGGCCGAGGATCGGGTAGTCCCCCTTCAGCACGTTTTGGTGGTACGGATCCCAAAGACTCCCTGCGACATACGGATACTCGAAGAGAAACGGATGCTCCTGGCCGTAGCGATCCCACTCGGGGAAGCCGACTCGCCAGCGGTCCTCCATCGGTATGAAGTGGCTGCTCTCTGGGTCCGGCCCTTCGCGCGGGAGGATGCCAGAGGGGCCGGAGTAACCGAGTGGCGGATCGACGGGCCAGCGGAGCATCATCTCCGGTTCTTCGGCGAGTTCCGGCAGCGGGACGAAGTCAGGGAGCGGCGCTTCGAGGACGGGCGGACCGAAGCGGCGCGGCTCGTCGATGGGCGGCGCGAGTACTTCCGGCTCGTCGAGCCAGGCGGCGGGACGAACAAACTCGTCGTACATCGCTTTGCCGACGGGATGCCAGTTGCCGGCCGCCATCGCGCGCAGCCGCGCATCGGAATGATCGAAGTGTTCGGCAATCGGCTGAGCGTCGGCGATTGCAGCAAGGGGCAGCAGTTCGGGCGGGTTGGCACTCAACACAGAGTTCCACGCAATCGCAAAGACTAACGCCACCGCGCAGCAGCCGACGGGACGTGCGACGAGCGCACGCCGGCGGGCATCGTGACTAGGAGCACGCTTCACCGGCGACTTTCTGCAGATGACTCGACTTGGCCCGGCTTTGTCACTCCGTCGGGCGGGTACGTGGCAATCTGTAACGGTCGTATCGGCTGTAGTGATTGCACGAATAAACCCGCGTATCCGGGTTTTGCCGGCCGAATTCCTAAGCGGAGAGGGGGCTGCGATTTCGTGGCCAGTGCCGCGGAGCATGGGGTGTCTGCGGAAGACGGGAAAGCGCCGGCAGCGCAATCGCCGATGTAAGCATTGCTATGAAAGCATCCACGAGCGATCGACGACTGGGCCAAAGGTCAGGCCGACGCCTGCAACTCGAGCGACTGGAGACGCGCGAGTGCCTGGCCGGCGACCTCCTCTATGGTCCCTTGCCGGTCGGCGTGGAACCGCCGTCGCTCTTAGCGAAGCCAACAATCGCGGATATAAGCGACGATCTGCTCGGCACCCTGGCGCTCGACGCTGAAGCTGAAGGACCGGCTCTTGCTCCGCCGCCGTCTCCCTACAATCCCGCGGACGGCAGCGTATCGGTGCTGACCGAGGGGGAAGTCGAGTTGCTTCTGGCCAGGGCCGCAGCCGCTTCGGCAAGCGAAGATGCGATCATTACGATCGTCGATCGGAACGGCCGCATTCTCGGTGTGCGAACCGAAGACGACGTCGTTGCGAGTTTTGCTGGCGACGACGCGGGGTTGGTCTTCGCGATCGACGGCGCTGTCGCGAAGGCCCGCACTGCCGCTTTCTTTGCCAATGGCGAAGCGCCGCTCACCTCGCGGACGATCCGCAACCTGAGCCAATCGACGATCACCCAGCGCGAGGTCGAATCGAACCCGACCGTCCCTGATCCGACCGATCCAACGAACAACAACCCGTTCGATTCGTCGCAGGCCATCGCCAAGACGTTCGGCCCCGGCTTTGTCGCTCCGATCGGCGTCGGTGGGCACTTCCCGCAAGGAGTGCAACATACGCCACCGGTCGATTTGTTCGGTATCGAACGCCAAAGCCGGGACAGCCTGATTCACCCCGGCCTTGACGCGGTGAAAGGAACGCCCGACGACATCCCGCTTGCCAGCCGTTTCAACGTCGATCCGGCGTTCGTCCCGGCGGGGCAGGAACTGTTCGCCCCGGAATCGTACGGCATTCAATCCGAGCGACTCTTGTTTGCACAGTCGCGCGGCATCGCGACGCTCCCCGGCGGCATCCCAATCTATAAACTTGTCGGCAATGATTCGCTTCCCACGCTCGTCGGCGGCATTGGTGTCTTCTTCCCCGGCCCGGACGGCTACGCGACGTTCGAGCAGAACTTCCAGCACGCCCGGACGCGACCCGGCGGTAAACCTCAAACGAACGAAGAGCGGCTCAACGCGCCGAAGGTACTGGAGGCGGAATGGATCGCCTTTGCGGCCGTCGGCGGCATTCGCTTTCTGCCGCCGCCGAGCAGCTATTTCAAAACGGCCAATGACGGCCGCGTGAATGCCCTGGATGGTATCGCTCCAGTGCCGCGTATCGGCCTGCCGTTTGGGCGGATTGACCTCGTCGGCATCACGCTCGAAGTCTTCGGTCCGAATCCGACGAGCAAGAATCCGAGCCTCGGCGTCGATACGCTCGTCCGCAAAGGTCAGCAGGTTGGACAGGGGGACGCCAACAACGGGGCGAATCAGATCGTCACCGCCGGCGACGACTTCTTCTTGGGCGGCTTGCCCGTGCCGGAGGGCTGGCTCGTCACACCCCACGCCTCGCCTACCGGATCGAGCGCGCTCACCGCGGCTGATGTGACGCGGATCATCGAGCAATCGCTGGCCGAAGCCCGCCTCACGCGCGCGGCGATCCGCCTCAATTTGAACAACGTGAAGAACGGCTTTGCCCAGCCCGGCCGCCCGTCACGGATGGTCTTCGCTGTGGCCGATCGCGACGGCAACGTGCTCGGCCTCTACCGGATGTTCGACGCGACGGTCTTCTCGATCGACGTAGCGGTTGCCAAGGCTCGCAACACGGCGTACTACGCCAACGCGTCGCTCTTGCAGGACGGCGACAAGGTCGATGATGATCTGATTCTGTTCAACGGAATCGTCACCGCGCAGAAGCTGCTGGCGAACAAGTCGAAGTTCGACGGCGTGAACAACCACCTCGCCGATCTGAACCCGTCTCCGAATACCTCGGCAAAGTACTCGCCGCTGAACGGTCTCGCGTTTACCAACCGCACGTTCCGCTTTCTCGCCGAGCCGCGGTTTCCTGCCGGCGTCGATGGCACGGTTGCACCGGTCTTTTCGAGCCTGAACACCGTAGGCCTTAACCGCTCGACGGCTGAAAATTGGTTGCTCGGTCCGGCAAACGTCCCCGATGCGGCCAACTTCTTCGCGGTGCTCGGCTACGACGCGTTCCACATCGGACGAAACTTCCGAAACCCGAACCTGATTGCCAACCAGAACGGCGTGGTGTTCTTCCCCGGCAGTGCGCCGCTGTATCTGGGTGGTTCGCTGCAAGGGGGCTTTGGCGTCAGCGGTGACGGCGTCGATCAGGACGACGTGGTCACATTCGCCGGGCAAAAAGGTTTTGAAACGCCGGCCCACTTGCGTGCCGACCGCATCTTCTATCGCACTGTCCGCTTGCCGTATCAGAAGTTCAACCGAAACCCGCAGGGCGGAATCTGAATAGCGGGCACATTTCGTGTGCCGTCCCCTCATTCCACAAGCATGATATGCCGCGACTTTACGCCCAACTCGCCGTGGTCGTTGCTCTGATCACTGCAACAGTTCTTTCCTCCCGCGCCGACGATCCACAAATCGCTCCGGTCACTGTCGAGGTCTCGCCCGACACGCTTTCCGGCCGCTCCCCCTACGACGACGCGCCGGACTACCAGCCGCATGCACTTCCTGACCGGGCGGCCCAACTTGCCGAACTGCATCCCAACCAGGCTGCCTGGATCAATGCCGCTTACTTCAATGAGCCGTATCGCGTGGACGCTCATTGCCGCGCCGGTTGGCCGGAGTGCATTCGCCCGCGAGCGATCCCGTCGAATACAGACCACTACTGCGGCTACTACGTTGGTGGTGGAGCAGCAATCTTCGGCTCCGGCCGATACATCGACGAAGGGACGTGGGGTTGGGATTACTTCGGCATCACGCGCCGCAAGCGGGTCGCTCTCAATTGGTGGCACGGCAAATATCAGGGTGGCGTGGGGCAATACAAGACCGATGGGCCGAAGGTGCTGCATCACGAGTGAACTGGGGAGTGGAGTGCGTAAGCATCCCGATATGCCGCGAAGTATATTCGGTACAAAGCCATCGGGAGGCTGACACCTCCCGCTCGCCTCTCTCTACGCATGTACTTCCACTACAACCACGACGCCGAGCGGACTCGCCTCCGCGAAAACTACGCCCGGCAACGGAACTGGCTCCGCTGGGGGCCGTATCTTTCCGAGCGGCAGTGGGCGACGGTTCGCGAGGATTATTCGGCCAACAGCGATTCTTGGGGTTCGTTCCCGCACGATCACGCCCGCAGCCGGGCGTATCGCTGGGGAGAGGACGGCCTGCTTGGCGTCACCGACCGTCAATGCCGGCTCTGCTTCTCGCTTGCCCTGTGGAACGAGCAGGACACGATCCTCAAAGAGCGGTTGTTTGGGCTGACGGGCCCGCAGGGAAACCACGGCGAGGATGTCAAGGAACTGTACTACTATCTCGACGCGACGCCGACGCACACGTATCTCAAGGCACTCTACAAGTATCCTCAGGCCGCGTTTCCCTACGAGCAGCTCGTAAAGGCCCGCGATCCGGGGGACAAGCTCGCGCCGGAGTTCGAGTTGCTCGATACGGGCCTCTTCCGCGGCAGCCGCTATTTCGACGTTCTCGCGGAGTACGCCAAAGCGAGCCCTGAAGACATTCTGATTCGCCTCACGCTGTCCAATCGCGGCCCGGCAGCCTCTGTGTTGCACGTCCTGCCGACGCTCTGGTTCCGCAACACGTGGATTTGGGGCTGCCGACATGAAGGATGTACCCTCAAAGCCCGCATCGAGCGGCAAGAGGACGGTTCGCTCCTCACGTGGCACGAGACGCTCGCTCCGTATCGCTTCGGGGCGGGTGTCGCGTCCGACGGCACAGCGAGCGAGTGGCTCTTCACCGAGAACGAGACGAATAGCAAGCTCCTGTTCAACGCGCCGCAGTACACTCCGTATGTCAAAGACGCTTTTCACAACTACGTCATTCACGGCCAAGCCGACGCGGTTAACCCCAAGCCGCACGGCACCAAGGCTGCCGCCCATTTTCGCCTGACGATTCCCGCGGGGGGGCAGGTGACGATTCCGCTCCGCCTTGCGGCCGAGAGCGAACGTCCGCCGCACGCTTTTGGCGACGAATTCGAACGGGTCTTTCACATCCGTCAAACGGAGGCCGATGAGTTCTATGCCGCGACGCTCCCCGCCAAGCTGACGCCGGAGCAAACCGCCGTCGCCCGCCAAAGCTATGCAGGCCTGATCTGGAGCAAGCAGTTCTTTCACTACATCGTTGAGGACTGGCTCACCGGCGACCCCGAGCAGCCGGTCCCACCCGCGTCGCGCCTGGCGGGCCGGAATCACGACTGGCGGCATCTCTACAACCGCGACGTCATCTCGATGCCGGACAAGTGGGAGTATCCGTGGTACGCGGCGTGGGATCTCGCGTTTCACATGATCCCGTTCGCCCATCTCGATGCAGACTTTGCGAAGGAGCAACTCGGCCTTTTCCTCCGCGAATGGTACATGCACCCGAACGGGCAGATTCCCGCGTATGAATTCGCCTTCGACGACGTGAACCCGCCGGTCCATGCCTGGGCCTGCTGGCGAATGTACAAGCTGACGGCACCGCAAGGCCGCCGCGATTTTCCGTTCCTCCTCTCCACGTTTCAGAAGCTGCTGCTTAACTTCACGTGGTGGGTCAATCGCAAAGATCCACGCGGGCAGCACTTGTTTTCTGGCGGATTCTTGGGTCTCGACAACATCGGCGTCTTCGATCGCTCGCGGCCGCTCCCCGGCGGCGGGAACCTCGAACAAGCCGACGGGACCGCGTGGATGGCGTTCTACTGCAGCACCATGCTCGCGATGGCCCTGGAACTCGCGCAGGCCGAGGAGCACCGGGCCAATGAGGACATTGCGTCGAAGTTTCTCGAACATTTCGTGCATATCGTCGATGCGATCAACACGCTCGGCGGCACTGGCCTGTGGGACGAGGACGACGGCTTCTACTACGACCAGCTGCAGATTGACGGCACGAACATGCGGCTGAAGCTCCGGTCGATGGTCGGTCTCATTCCGCTCTTCGCGTGCGAGGTGATCGAGCAGGAGCAGATGCAGTACCTCAGCGGCTTCTCGCGGCGCTTCGAGTGGTTCCGCAAATACCGTCCGAATCTCGCCCGCCACATCGTTCCCGGCCAGACCGACGACGACGAGGAGTTCGCCCGGCAGCGCTGGCTGCTCGCCATTCCGCCGCGCGACCGCCTCGTCCGCGTTCTCGGCTATATGCTCGACGAGCGCGAATTCCTATCGCCCTTCGGCATTCGCTCGCTCTCGCGAATTTACGAGCGCGAGCCTTATGTCTTTTACTGCGGCGGACAAAAGTTCGAAGTCCGCTACGTGCCGGGCGAATCCGATAGCGGCCTGTTTGGCGGCAACAGCAACTGGCGCGGGCCAATCTGGTTCCCCGTCAATTACCTCATCATCGAAGCCCTGCAGCGCTATCACTATTTCTACGGCGACAGCCTGAAGGTCGAATGCCCCACGGGTTCCGGCAAGCTGATGAACCTTCGCGAGGTCGCGCTCGAATTAGCTGGCCGCCTCACTCGGCTCTTCCTGCCGGATGCCAACGGCAACCGCCCCTGCCACGGCGGCGAGCCGCTCTATGCCACCGATCCGAACTTCAAGGGCCTGCCACTGTTCTACGAATATTTCCATCCCGAAACGGGCCGCGGCCTGGGCGCGAGCCATCAAACGGGCTGGACAGCACTCGTCGTTCGTTGCTTGGAACTCGTGGCGGGAAAGTAGTCCGAGAGCACTGGTCGCAATTTGCTCCAGGAAATTATCTTGAATGTGCCAGATGTCTGCGATATGACCATAGGCGTTGCGGTTAGATCGGGGTAGCTTTCTCGGCTTAAGGTGACCCGTCGAATTCCGCGTCGAGAATCAAGGAAATTGAGATGCCCCAACACACCGGCAGAGCCTTGCAAAGCAATTGCCTAAGGGCATCGCGGTATTGTTCGAGTCTCGTGGCAAACCTGCGAATCGCGTTCTTTCGCATCACATGTGTGGGATTCTTCATGGCCTTCGCTGGGGGATCACCATCAACTACTTGGTCCCAAACCAATGCCCCGACAACCAGCGCTCCAAACGAGTTTTCTCAATTGGAATTAATACTTATCCGAATGGGACACAAGAGCGATCTGCCACAACGAATTGGCTACGGTATTCTTCTCGCGGCGATTGTCGCTTTGCCGATCGTGGCGTGGAATTTGTTTTCGGCACGCCCCAGCGGCTTTCTGCGACATAGAGGCCCGTTGCTCGCATTGCTCGGACTTGTCGCTTTCCTCATGGGGTTGTTGGTTTTCCCCTTGTTCGGCATGAGAATTGAGACACCCGAATTAAAGACAACGATCGTCGAAGGAGGTTTGACTATTGCATGCGCGCTGCTGGTAATCTTCGTCTCCGGAGGTAGCGCCGTGACGGCCCGCGATCGAGGGGGCACAATTGGCGACGCCATTTGGGTGGCCATTCAGCCATTCGGAATTCTTGTCGCGATGCGAGCGGACGATCCAGACGAATGAGTGAGCTTCCTGGCGTCTCGATACTCGGTCGCGAAACGAATGAGCCTCACCACAGTTCGCCTTGGCCAGGTTGAATTCATAAGGTTCGCTCCGTTAATGAGTCAATCGTCGACGGCCATTCTCGTCACCATCGCCTTCAGCATCCTCGGCGTCGTCGGCGACTACTTTCTCAAGCTCGCAAGTTCGCGCGAGCAACCGCTCGCTTCCGGCTGGTTCTATCTGGGGTTCGTGCTCTATGCTTCCACCGCATTCGGCTGGGTGTTCGTAATGCGGCATCTCAAGCTAGCGACGATCAGTGTCGTTTATTCCGTGTCGATGGTGCTGCTGCTCACCGCCATCGGCGTCCTCGGCTTTCGCGAGAAGCTGAGCTATGCCGAAATGGCCGGCATCGGTATGGCCGTGGCCTCGCTTGTGCTGCTCACACGATTTGCCTGAGGCTACTTCTGCTCGGCGACGTACTTTCGATCGGCCGGGCTCAGTCGATCGAGCGGCACACGTAAGACGGTGCCGTCGGCCTTTTTCAGCACGACCTTGTCCGCTTCGATACCGCCGAAGGTTGCCTCGACCGAGAAAGCTCCTGTTTTGTCCTTCCAAGTTCGGCTGACTGGTGCTGACGGTGATTTCGGCATCGTCATCTTTGCGGCAGCTTGCAAAGCCTCTTCGGCCGACAACTTTAGCGCAACGCTTTGTACGTAGCGCGCCCCGCCCCCTTTGCTCACAACCATCGCTAGGTGCTTGCCATCGGGTGCGAACGCAATCGCGTGGATGATCGCTCCGTCGAGTTCCGCGGTCACGGGCAGTTTGACCTCCAAAACTTCGCCCGTCGAAGCCTTGTACAGCACGGCTCCGCCCGTCGTCGGCGATGCGACGAGATCGAGCGACGGGTGATGGACCATGCGCCGGCAGTCGGACTTGTCCTTCATCGCGAGCGTTACCGGCTTACGCTTGAAGTTCGCCGCGTCGAACAGCGCCACGTTGCCGCTGAACGTCGGAAAGCCGGTGAAACTCAGGTACGAAACTCGCTTTCCATCGGGCGACAGGACCAGACCCTGCCCGTTGGCACCCGCGTCCTCGAACGTCTCGTCGAGTTCCAGTTCCTCTCCCACGATGTTGTAGCGAATCAGAATATCGATGTTTTCCCAGTTTGGATTGCGGATAATGTTGAAACCGGGATTGATGTGATACGTCGCCCCGTCCTCATACACTTCCGCATAGCCGACGAACAGAAACTTGCCGGCTGGATCAACCGCCAGGAACTTGCCGAACACGTCCTCCAGCTCGGTCACGTCGCCGCTAGACAAATCGACGGCGACCACGCGTTGCCGCTCGGCCGAATTCCGGCGGATGGCCTCGCGCGAATTCTCGACCGAGGCATAGGCCAGCGGCCTCGTCGGATGCAGCGCGAAACTCCGAATTTTTCCGTACCGCCACAGTTCGTGCTTCGCCTCGACCTTCAGCGTTTTCGGATCGAGCAGCACCAGTTCCTTGCCGATTGCCGCCACGAGCCGCGATCCGGCCGAGGCAAGCTGTGTGATCTCGCCTCCCAAATCGTGCGTGGACAGCTTCTTGCTCCCATCCGGCGATAGCACGTGGATCAATGTGCCATCGACGAGGTAGAGCGCCGAGCCGTCGCCTGCCGCGGTCCATTGGGGATTCTCGGCCGCTACTTCGATCGCACCCTTCGGCGCCTCGCTCGGCTGCTCGCCTTTGGCAAGTGTTTCCGCATATTGCCGATCGCTCTCAACCAAGATATCGATGGGTACCCCACGCACCTCCCCATCGGCCAATTGTACGCGGACCTGCCCTCCCGAGATTTCCACGAACTTCCCTTCCGCGAGCACGACCCCGGAGCGAAACCGCCACTTGCGCGACTCGCCAATCGCTCGAACCGGCGCGGGTTGTGGCAGGCCGGGAATCGCGGGTACGGTCGTTGGCGGCGTTGGGGACGCCACAGGCATCGGTGTCGGCTTTGGTTCCGCAGGCTGCGCCGGCTTGGGCGTCTCCTCCTTCACGCGTGGCGATGGCCGGCTCGCGGTTGTCCGTTCGATCTTCAGCTTCTCGACAGCAGGCTTGAACGGCTTCCCTTCCAATTTGCTCACATGCGATCGCGCATGGTCTTGCGCGCCCGAAGCGAGCAGGCTATAGGGAATGCGGAGCCGCTGCCCCTTGTCGTCGGCGACAAACAGCAGGTTCCCTTCGCGGCCGATGATGTTCCCCATCACGATGACGCCGCCGCGTGACGAATGCCACGGATGCCCACCGGAGACGGCATCGACCTTCACCGGCTCCTTGGCCTCGATGCCGAAATGCATGCGAATTTCTTCCTGCTGGCCGGCCTCGAACAGTTCCAGCGGCACCTCGACCAGTTCGCCGTTGTCCCGTTTGATGACCGCAATGTCATCCTTCGCCACTCGGATGCAGCTTCCGTCGATCAGACCGCCGGCAAAGTAGCAGCTCCACGTCCGCGACTCGATCGGCTCGGCCGCATGAGCCCAGCAAGTCGCAGCGACGACCGATCCAACAATCAGGACCGACAGCAAATGACGCATAGCAATTCCTCCCAGCACGATCTCCGTGAATTTCCTTGGTTATATCTCGCGCCTACGCATCCGCAACAACTCGCAGCGCCAGTCGGCCACAACAATTAACCTGTCCGAGAACCATTCTTACAGGTGGTTTGTCCCGCAGCGTTGAGAATGTGCTATGCCAGCTTCACGAGCAGAATTGGATTCATATTTTGCCGGTCGCGTAGATCCATGATTTTCCACAAACAATTGTGGTAAAAGGGATTGTGAAAACAATCATTCCATCCGAGTATGAATTTCATGATTCCGGCTCGTTTCATAAGGATTCATCAATTACCCCACGATCAGTCTAGTGAACAAATTTTCCGACGGAAAGTTGAAAGTGCATGAGCGCGGTCTCGTCATGCGAGATGATTGTACCAAATGTCCACTAATACGTCAATTTCCTTTCTTAAGAATCTGCCCTCGTCCGCTGGCTGCCGTTGGACGTAAAATGCTCGCATGAACGCCACCCTTCTTCACCTGCTGTTGTCGGTTTCGCTCCTCGCCGGGCAGGCCGTCCGCTTGCCGGCTGCGGAGACGTTCTTTCCGCTCGACTTGGCGATCATCGATCCCGAGTCGCCGGAGAAGCTGCCACCGTACCTGGTCATGTTCGATGGCGGGAAGGACGATCGGGGCCGCGATGTGACCCGCCCGCTCGGCCGACTGGAGGCACTCCGCGGCGCGTCGAAGATGTTCCCCGAGAGTAACAAGGATGCCGGCCTTCCGGTCGTGATGCGGGGCATTCGCATCCATCAGCGGCTCGACCGGGCTGGCAAGCCCCTCGGCTACGACGTGGAACTGCAGGGGGAGTTCAATATGGTGAAGGTTCCGGCCGACGATGCCGAAGTGACTCGCTTTCTCGCAGGGGAGCCGGCCACATTCACCCTGAAGGCCGAGAAGAACTACGGCGTTTACTCCTACACATCAAACACACAGATCACGCTGCAGCGGACCGGCGATAAGGTGACGATCTGGAAAATCGTCGGCGACTTCACGTTCCGCGAAGGGCTGCGAACTTACACCAGCCCCACGAAGAAGCTTGAGCCGCCGCGCAGCCGCGACTTCCTCTATAGTGGCGAGGTCGCCGAACTTCCGAAGCTGCCATCAATTTAGCTGCCGCGCAACATAGCCGCGACCAGTGGTCGCGCAAGGCGAGCGGGGAGAGTGAGCTCCCTGAGTTGGAAAACACCGCTGCTGACGATTGTCAGCAGCAACGAACCGATGCTCGCCGACCTCCTCCTCGCACTGGCCGCCTTCCTCGGCCACTTCGCCCTTGCCGTCTGGATCTACAACCGCCTCCACGCCATTGCCGGCCCCGTCCGGCTGATGAAGCTGCTCGAAAAGCTCGTGCTCGTTACCGCGGCAGCGATCCTTGGCGTCTATCTGGGACTGGCGGTTTGGAAAGGGAGCATCGCCCCGCCGACCAGTGGCATCCCCCTGGCGTACACGATCGTCTGCTGGGTGATCGCGGCGCTCATCGTGCCGCTCTGGCTCGTCCCGAAGCTCCTCGAACGAGTGCCGGCGGCCCTGCTCGCGAATGACGCCCAGGTGATCGACATTGCCGCGAAGCTCGGCCAGCGACCGATTCACGGCGTGGAAACGTGGCTCTTTGCGGCGATTCCCGGCAATCAGTTGCTCCAATTGCACGTGCAAACCAAGACGCTGCACCTGCCGACGCTGCCGCCAGAGCTCGATGGCATCCGAATCGCACACCTCTCCGACTTGCACATGATCGGCGACCTGACCGAGGACTTTTACCGCGAGGTCGTGGAGCAAACCAACGCCCTCGATCCCGATCTGATCTGCATCACGGGGGACATTCTGGAAAAGCACGCCTGCCTGCCGTGGATTGGCACGACGCTCGGCCAGCTGCGGGCCAGGCACGGCAAGTTTTTCATTCTCGGCAACCACGAGCAGCGTTTAGGCGACGTTCATCCGCTTCGCGACGCGCTGATCGCAGCTGGCCTGACCGACCTCGGCAGCCGCACGACCGAACTCGAAATCAACGGAACGAAACTGCTCCTCGCAGGGAACGAGTTACCCTGGTTCGGTTCCGCTCCTCTAGCGACTAGCCCCCAGCCACTAGCCCCTTCCCTCCGCATTTTGCTGGCCCACACCCCCGACCAATACCCTTGGGCCAGGCAGCAAGCCTTCCCGCTAATGCTTGCCGGTCACAACCACGGCGGCCAAATTCGCCTCCCTTGGCTCGGCGCCCTCATCACGCCCAGCTGGTACGGCTGGCGTTATGCCGGAGGTCTTTACCACGAACCGCCGACGCTCCTGCACGTCAGCCGCGGTATCAGCGGCAAGCACCCGATTCGGCTGAACTGCCCACCGGAGCTGGCGCTGCTGGTGCTTAAGGCGGATCGGTCATCGGCCGCCGGATAGCGGCGTCTTGCCGTCGAGATACCGCCAGTTCTTGATGAAAGACAAGAGGTCTGCCATTTCCTGCTGCGGAATCTGTCGTTCGAGCCCCTCAGGCATGAGCGAGACACCGCTCGAACGCAGCTCGTCGATCTCGCTCCGGGCCACGACCAGGTCCTTTCCACCTTGCTGCCGCAGTGTGATCGACGTGGCCGTTTCGGTTGTGAGAATACCCGTCGCCACGGTTCCATCGACCAGCCGGACCGTGTAGCCGAGATAATTGTTGTCGATCGCCCGATTCGGCTGGAGGATGTCGGCCAAGAGCTGCGCTGCCGTCTTCGTCCGGCTGTCGCTGATGTCCGGAGCGACGTTCACCCCCACTTCGCCAATCTTGTGACAGACGGCGCAGTTCTTTTCAAAGATGGCTCGGCCACGCAGCGAGTCGGCCTGCATCGCGAGCGCCGATTGATAGTCCGCCAGCGCCTTCACGCGATCCTCCGGTGTGGCCGCCGCAAAGAGCTTCCCCGCCCGTTCCTTGATCGTGGCATCGCGATTTTCCAGCATTCGCTTCGCTTGCAGCGGATCGAGTTCGCTCGGCTTGATCCGCCCCGCTTCGATCGCTTCGAGCAGTAGCTTCGTCCGCTCGCCGTTCGCCAGCATGCCATCCAAAATCGCCCGCCGCGCTGCGGGTGTATCCGACACAAAGCCATCGAGCAGCGGTTGCCAGTGGTCGGCGCCGGGCTGGCGGGAAAGCACCGCGATGGCCGCTCGTCGCAGATCCTGATTTTGATCGTGGCTCGTAAGCGGAACCAAATGCCGAACGGGATCGGCGGTAATGGCAAATAGCGAAATTGCCGTTGCTCGATTGTCCAGCGAAAGCTGTTCATCGGCGGCAAGCCTGGCCAACGTCGTCCCGAGTCCCTTGGGTCCACCGTTGTTCTCAGTGATCCCCTTGCGAAGCCACACGTTGGACATTCCTCGCAGGATTGCTAGCCCAATATCGGGCGGCTGCAGCCGATCGAGCGCCCACGAACCGATGCCTCTGTCGAATCCTCGCGTATCGTGCGCCGAGCGCTCGCTCAATGTTTCCACAAGCTTGATCACCCCCGCACCAAGCGGCGGTCGTACATTCTTTTCCTGGTCTGTGGCCCAGTAAAGCAATAACTCTGTGGCATCTACCGGCGTGACAAACAGGGCCAGCGACGTCTGTTGCCAAGGGTCGCCGGCATCCGAAAATACGCGGGGCATGTGCTCTGCATACTGTCCTTCCCAGCGGCTGGGTTTATCGTTAGAGCCGCGGCGCAGAAGGTCGGAGAGCCGGGCTTGAAACCGGACGGCCCCGTTCGCATCCCACAGAAGCGAATCAGGAGCTACCGCCTGCTCGTCCTGGAGGTCGGGCCTTTCGGCAACGACGATCGCTTGGCGGCGAACTTGAGGATCGGGATCTGTCATCGCCTTCGTCAAATCGTCATTGGTCACCGTTCGAAGCGCCGCCAACAAGCACAGAGCTTGTCCCCGACCTGCCGCAATCTCGCCGGATCGCGCAGCGTTTCGCAACAGCGGAGTCAAGGCTCGCGGCTGGCGCTCCAGAAGCAACCGCTGCGTCGTTTCCCGCTGCCAGGCATTGGAATGTTCGAGGAGTTTGACGAGGTCAGCGCTAGTTGCGGTGGAGAGCGGTTTACCTCGCTGACGCGTCGGGCTTCCTTGTACCGGCACAATTCGCCAAATCCGGCCACGATCGTCCCCCAGACGCTGGTCGGGGCGGTTTTTCAGTTCGTCGGGCACAAAATCCGGGTGCTCGATCACGCAGCGGTACATATCGACGACGTACAGCGCGCCGTCGGGACCAAGCTCCATGTTCACCGGTCGGAACCATTCGTCAGGCGAGGCGAGGAACTCCTTTCCCTCATAAGCTGGTTTGCTGGTGAAGGTTGGCCCGGCTGGCTGCATGATTTCGCGGTGGACCAGGTTGCCGGTCGGGTCGCATGTAAAGACGTTTCCCTTGAACTCGGCCGGCAAGAGGTCGCCGCGATAGATATAGACGCCGCAGGCCGCTGTAAAAGTGCCGGCGTGCAAGTTCGACGTCGTCCACGCCCGGCTGATCGGGAAGATTCGCGAGTTCTCGGCAAACGCGGCCACGTCGTGCATCACCGCGGGGACGCTCACGCCGGGGCTCGCCCGCAAGTAGCGATCCTCGATCACCACGTGCCGACACGGATTGCGGTTCGTGCAGGTGAAGCGGTTCCCCCAGTCATCAAAGCACAGGCCAAACTGCCCGTTGCCGCTGACCGCCTCGGCCTTCCCCGTGAGCGGATCGAAGCGAAAGTCCATGCCGCTGATGTCGATCACCGGTTGATCCGGCAGCCGCCGATTGACCACCTTGCCGCCGCGGAGGCCGTTGGCGTATCGGCACAACGAGGCCTGCTGGCCCTGTCCG
>CAYLLN010000062.1:27127-44072 GCA_964384375.1 uncultured Pirellulaceae bacterium | reverse complement strand
TTGCGAGAACGAGCCGCGTCCCTCCGGCGAGCCGGGCGGATCGCTCCCGCCGTGCAACTTGCGGTAGTCACTGGCAAGGAACTCTAGGAGCGGCGCGTCAGCCGCAAGGACAGTTGTCTTAATTCGCGCCCCTTCAGCCTGCTGGTTCGGCTTCCAGGGATGAAACAGATTGTCCTCAGGCGAGAAGCAAAAGACCGCGGCGATGTTAGTCCGGTCGAACAGAAAATCGGCAACCGCCCGATGTTCCGGCTCGCTGACGGCATTGGCCCCCGTTCCCCGCGCGAACGGTTCGTAGCGGAACGGGAAGTTGCGATTGAGCGCCACTCCGTCGCCGCCGTCCTCGTTCCACTGCTCGTCGTGATCGTCGTCCTTCCCTTCCATGAGCAGACGATACTGGCCGCGTTCATTCTTGTTGCGATCAGCCTGAATCATCACTCGCGGCTCGCTGGGATGTGGCATCCACGAACCGGTGGCGTCTTCGATCCGCACCATTGTGATCCAGCCGTCGCCGTTCAAGTCGTCCGGCGGATCTTCTCCGAAGGCGAAGTCGCGGTCGTCATCTGTCAAGCGATCGTTGCCGGCCCGCTCGCGAAACGGCTGAGCAAAACACTTGGCCGCCGAATCGGGCGAGGGACGGGGAATGACATAGATTGTGTAGTCAGCCAGCAGCTTCTTCGTCGCTTCGTCCGTATCGGCAAACTGCGCAAGCCGCTGGGCCATGCGGAGCGACAGTTCCGATCCGGCCAGGTGAGGCCCATGCACACTGCCGACGATGGCAATCGCCGGTTTTTCATCGGTTTTGCCTGTGCCGATGGTGAGCAGCCAGATGTCGCGACCCCCCACCGACTTGCCGAGCGAGCGTAGGGCCACAACATCCGACTTGTCGAGTTCGCGGACCTGCTCGGTGAACTGCACATCGGTGGCATAGCCGTCGAGTGCCGGGTTAGCGGCTGCCGGTGCAGCGAGCAGACAGATACCTAGGGCAATGGAGAGAATGCGGTAAGCCATGGCCCCATCGTAGTTGACGATCGTGTAACGGGCGATTGACGCGTTACAAAAAGCGTCGCTACGTTCCCAAGAAAAGCGAAGGCGTCGGCGGGCGCTTCCTCGCCAGCCGACGCCTCCGTGGTTGGGTTCACAGCAGAGCCCAATAGCTAGTTCCGGTTCCCGCGGAACAGCCCTCCACTGCGAACCCCTCCTTGCACGCCTGCACGCACGCCCCCCTGCACATCGGTCGGGACACGCGTGTCACCTTGAATTCCGCCGCGCACCTCACCTTGTCCCTGCAAGCTTCCATTAGTACGCAGGCCGGGGCCGGCGCCGGTTCGATTTAGGCTTGGCGCGGTCGAGCGCGTTCCGGCTTCACCACCCACCGCGGCGCTCCCGCGAAGGCGGCCGGGAATCGTGCTCCTTTCCACTCGGTTGGGAATGTTCGAATTCCCATCGAGGTCGATCCGTGTCTCGGCATCGGCGTCGGCTTCAATTCGCCCGTCGAGATTGCCGTCGAAACGACCGTCCACCCGGATGTCACTGCGCCCCTCGACGCGCCCTTCCGCATCCAGATCCGGCCGCAGCGACGTGCGGGCTTCGCCACGAGCGTTTACTCGCGACGACAGATCGAGATCGACCCGTCGAGCCTGCCGATTGCGGGTGATGTCGAGTCGAACCGAGTCCAATCCGTCCTGACTGATGTAACGAACGAAGTCGTCGCGCCCCGTGAGCCGCCGACCGTCGAACGTGGTGATCACATCGCCCGCCCGCAACCCGGCATAGTAAGCCGGCGACCGCGGCGTCACGCGCCAGACAACGACATAGTCGTCGTACCGGTCGTCCAGGACCAAACCATACGCGTCAAGCGGATCATAGGCGACCGTGCTGTACTCGGTCACGAGCTGCGACGGATGGACATAAACAGTCCACGGCCGGCCGTGCCGATAGATGATCACATTCACCCGCTGGTTGCGCCACCGATTGTCGAACAACGTCCGCACAAAGGCTCGCTCATCATCGACGCGAACACCATTGACCGAGTAAATCCGATCCCCTTCGCGGAAACCCCAGCGGCTAACGACGCCGGTACCGATGTCGTTGATCACCAGCCCGTCGTCGGAGCCTCGATCGAACCAAAGGCCCAAATCGGCCGAGCGAACGCTATCCACACGGAAATCAGCGGCGGCGCGACCGTCAGCACGACCTTCAAGTCGCGCTTCGCTGCCAGCGCGATCGCGACGCATGTCGCGGGCCGAGTCCCGAGCCTCATCGCGTGCATCGTCGGCTTCTTCACGCGCTTCGCGGCGAACGTCCCGACCCGCTTCCCGCGCGTCGTCGGCTGCGTCGCGGGCTTCTGTCCGCAGATCGCGAGCGGTTTCGCGAGTCTCTTCGTCCACGCGACCGGTCGCGCGGCGGGCATCGCGAGTCGTTTCGCGGGCCGCATCGCGGAAATCGTCGGCCGTTTCGCGAGCTTCGCTCCGAGCTTCTTCGGCTGGGGCCGCGGCCCTGTCGATTTCGGCCGTCGCTTCCGCCTTCGCCTCATCGTCATCCACCTTCACTCCCGTTTCCCCTTCCGCTGCCGGTGATTCCGGCGGGGCGACCTGAGCCGAGCCGGCCGCGACAAAGAGTCCCAGGCCGGCCAGGGCCGTCGCACTCAGCAGCATTCTTCTCCAATTGATGGACATGTCTTCCTCCTACATTACCAGTGTTTTAATTTGCTCATCCTGTGGATCGAGCCCGTAAGTCGCAGAATGTTGCACACTGTGTGCCCGAACGGGCCAGCAGGCCGCAAAGTGACCGTAGGAATGTCCGCGCCGGTCACGATGACGCATGCACGACGCGATGTCGGAGGTGCGAGCGCTCAGCCCCGATGTCGTCCGTTGCCGATCCAACCCTGGCGATAGAAATAGACGACGAGCGACATCGCCGTGACAGCCATCGCCGCAAGACACGCCGGATAGCCCCAATACCAGTACAACTCCGGCATGTTGAGCGGCTTGGCCCCGTCGGCAAAGTCGAAGTTCATCCCATAGATGCCGGCGATGAACGTCAGCGGGATGAAGATCGTTGAGATAATCGTCAGGATGCGCATCGTCTCGTTGATGCGATTGCTGACCGACGACATGTGCAGGTCGCGGAGGTCGGCAGTCAGTTCGCGATAGGTCTCGATGAGTTCAACCACCTGCACAACATGGTCGTAGCAGTCGCGAAGGTAGGGCCGGACCTCGGGCGAGAACCGCGTCGTCTCTTCGCGGGCGAGCATCGACATCGCGTCGCGGAGCGGCCAGATCGCCCGCCGCAGGATCAGTAGGTCCGCCTTCACTTCGTGCAGCCGATCCATGACGTGGACATTGCGGGGTTCTAGAACGGTCTCTTCGAGGTCATCGAGCCGCTCGGCATAGACCTCGAGCACCGGATAGTAGGCGTCGATGGCCGCATCCATCAGGGCATACGCGAGGTAGCCGGTGCCGAGCTGACAAATGCGTCCCCCTTCGCGAAGCCGGGAGCGAATGCGATTGAACGGATCGCCGGGCGTCCCTTCCTGAAACGTGAGCACCCACTTGGGTCCGATGAACATGCTGAGCTGCTCGGTCGCGCAGCGTTCGGTGCAACTCACCAGCCGCAAGACGATGAACAGGATTTCGCCGTAGTCCTCAACCTTGGCCCGCTGGTGAACGTTGACGGTGTCTTCCAGGGCGAGACGATGCAGGCCAAAGAGTGTGCCGGCCTTTTCGACGGTCGCCGCATCCCCCAGTCCCTCAACGTTAATCCAGACGAGTTCGTGCTGGCCCACCATTGCATGCGCCGCATCGATCGTCGGCACTTCTTGCTCGACCAGTCGTCCGGCACTGCACGCGAGCACCTGGATTGTCGGCTTGGGATGCGACGGATCGGGGATGACTTGCCCCGGCGAAGCCCCCGGCTGCGTGCGGCGGTGGACCTTTAGGTCGCGCTGCGACGGTTTGCGGCGATTGCGGCGACTCACGCGGCACTACGAGTTTGGCTAAGGGGGGAAGCGACGGGCTGGGTGAGGCGAACCTCGACCGGTCGGAGGACGTTCAGATGCACGTCGCGCTGCGGGTAGGCGATCACGATGCCGCGATCGGAGAGGAGTTCCTCAATGCGGAACCGAAGGTCGCTCTCGATTTCTCCCTTGCTCGACGAGCGTAAGTTTACCCAGAATCGCAGCTCAAAGACGAGCGAGTCGGCTGCGAAATCCTTGAACGACACCGTGGGAGCCGGTTCGCGAAGAACCTGCGTGTGCTCACCGGCCGCCAGAAGCAGCAGCCGCTGGACTTCTCGCGTCGGCGAGCCATACGCCGCGCCGACCGTAATGACGCAGCCGACGGTGTCGTCCGACAAGGTCCAATTGACGACGCTCGTTTCCAGCAGCTTACTGTTGGGGACGATGATCTCGTGGTTCATCCCGGTCTGAATTTTCGTGCTGCGAGCGCCAATCTGCGTCACCGTGCCGGTCAAGGCGTCGAGCTGAATGACGTCGCCGACGCGGATCGGCCGCTCGGCCAGCAGGATCAGCCCGCTGATGAAATTGTTGACGATGTTCTGGCTGCCGAAACCGGCGCCGATGGCGAGCGCACCGCCAAGGAAGTTGAAGACCGTCATCGGCACGTTCAGGATGTTGAGAGACAGCATCGTGAACGTGCAGAAGAGCAGGTAGAACGTGATCGACTGCAGCGGCGAGACGGCACTCTTGTTGAGGCCGAATCGCGTCAGGAGCTTCGCCGCGGTCCAGCGGCTGATCATGCCGGCGGCGATGTAACCAAAGCCGAGGAGGAACAGACCGCCGACGAGCGTGCCGACCGTGAGCACCGGGCTCTTCGCGTCGGAGCCAACGATGAGCGGAATCTTGCCGATATCGACGAGCAGGGCCCACACCGCCTTGGCCGATTGGCCGAGATCCTGCTGCACGCTCTCGAGGCCGACGAACTCGAATTGATCGCCCGGTTGCGGCGAGGTCCCTGGCTCATTGGCAGCCGCTGGTGTGGCAACTGGCTCGCCGAACTGGGGCGCTGGCGGCTCCGCCGCTCTCGGTTGCATCGCAGGCGCTGCCGGTTCGGCAGCCGGGGAAGAGAACGGTTGCAGGAGTTCACTCGGCGAGTACTGTCCGCTCGCGGCCGATGTCAGCAATGCTGCGAACGACCAGCAAACCGCGATTCCAAACCAACGACGCAAAACGACCATCGTTGCCTCCGTGCAACTGGGGCGAGCATGCTTTCGAGCCTGGGGAAATAGCAGAACTAGGCGGGCTGGGTCAAGGTGCGTTTGAGTCACCGTCCGTCTCCACAATAGCTATAGGGTGAACCAAGCAGGGCCGCTATAAAGCCCCCCAGCTTTGGGGCGGTGCATATTCTCAGCGATCCCCGTCTGAAGGTTTTTCTATGCGTCGAACCTCCGTTTTCACGGTTGCAGTTGTTGCACTGTTCGCTGCGCAAGTGGTACACGCGTTGGAGACGACGCGGGCAAGGATTATTGATCACTTGGTCTTTGAGGGTGTGAAATCGTTCGACGTCAAAGAGTTGCGTGATACGCTCAGCCGAGACGTCGATGTGGTGGCCGCCGAGCGACCCCACGTCGCCCCAGAGTTCTTTCTAAAGGCAGTTGAGCGCACGCTCACGCTTGGCTATCAGCACAGCGGCTTTCGGGATGTGAGAGTCAAAGCATCCTACGAACAAGACAGCAATCGCACCGTCGTCAGAATTCAGGAAGGGCATCGCCATGTGTGCGGCGAAGTGAAGATCGTCGGCTGCCAACGAATAAAGCCGGATGTGATTGTCGCTTGCATAACCGAGGCTGTGGACACAGACGAAATCTTGTGGCCAGTCGGTCAGAGCGTCCCTTACGACGAGGTGACTCGCGGAGCGATTCGCGATCGACTGCGACAGACATTCTGCGCAGCGGGATTCTTCAAGACCGAGTTCGACATCGATATCAATGTCGAAGGCGACAACAAGCGAGCGGCACTTCTCGTTAATGTTCGCGACGAGGGACCGCAGGCTCGGATTGGCGAAATCACCGTGGAAGGGGCCAACCGCGACGGCCCTGCGGAGGTGCTGCGATTCCTATCCCTCGATCGCGGCCAACCATTCGATAGCCTGTTGCCAACGCGAATCGAGGAAAAGCTTGACCAGTCCGGGCGATTCGTCATCAGTGAGGTTTTGGCCAATCCCGATCCGAAGAATTCCGACAAGGAGCACGATCTCTTCAATCTGACGATCCAACTTCGGGAACTTGAGCATGCACCACGGCTAGACCAACAATTCAACGACAAGGAACAAGCCGTTCTGAAAATGGCTGACTGGGCCCATCGCTGGTCGGCGGGACAGGTGCCCGAAGACCTCGTCATTGAACTCGCAGGTACAGGAGAGGAATATGCGACTGCGCTCGGGATCGAGCTGGAGGAAAGCGAAAGAACGTGGATCAAACGACTGGCGTTTAAGACCATCGTTTCTCCCACGCAAGGCGCGGCCATTAACATCAAGGCTAGCGATGCCAAGGGCAATTCCCTGCACGATGTTGTGCTGTTGTCGCACCGTGATCGACTCGTGCTCGGCTCTATCGTGCGCCGACAGAAGCTTGACGTAATGCATGACGGCAAGTTGCAGTGCAAGTTTTCGTTTGAGGTGAGAGCCAATGATCCCACAAGAGAATTGGACAATGACCGTCCCTTTTTGTTAGCCGCCGGCCTGAGCGGGAAGTCATTTGACGAGCCGCAAAGCAACTTCTTCAGAATCGAAATGAAATTCCTGCCCGCGGCACTTCTGTCGCTCGTACACGACAAGGATTTGAAATCTGAACTAAAAGACGGACGGCTGGAAATCACCGGTCCGCAATTTCACGCGATTGTTGACTCCGCAACGGGAAGACCTGTAGAGATCGAGTTAGGCGACCAAAACCCCGATAGTCACCTGCGAGTCATCACGGAATCGAGTGCGCTGGCTGCGGAACAGCGGCGGTTTGAGGAACATTTGGCCGGAGGCAAGACCTACGATTCGACTTCCCCCTGGCTGTCAACAATGGCCTTTGTCCTCGATGAATGGATTCTCTCGCTTCAGCATCAAGCAACTGATGGCGACGGAGGATCACAACGAAAAGTCGCGGCGTGTCGTGCAATATCCAAGCTTATGGCAAATTGGCACAAAGCGATAGCAAACGACCGCGCGCACGATAAAGTGGTCCGCAGCGAAGCGGAAAGAGAGAAGTTTTCCGTTCCGGGGGTCAAATCGAGCGTAGCCTTCGTCGACCTTTTCGGGAACGAACCAGATGCACGCCGCCAAGAAGTCGGTGCTTTACTCGGAATGCTGCGCAGTTCGGCGCCTAAGGACGGCTGTCTGTGGCTCATCAGTCGCAGTGTGTTGCTATGGCTGGTCGAAGACGAGACTGATCCGACGTTGGGCCAACTCACCGGTTCGTCCGATCTGGGTCCAATTGGCCACTGGCTGCTGACATCGCTGCTCGTCGAGAATGCTGCGGAAGCGGGATTGGCCGCGAATACGCTGGCCGGTTTCCGTACCGATTATCGTCCGCTCTTGAATGATGATTCACCGCTCAGCAAGTTGGTTCTGTCGATTGCAGAAGCGGCACGGAGCCTCAGCAAGCAGGAACTACGTGATCTGGCGTACTTCGCGGAAGATCAAGCGTTTCGACAATCGTTGACGGACGCCTTGCTTGGGCTGCATTCCGATACGAAGCGACCAATCGCTGAGTCCTTGGCAGACTCGTTGGACCAGTTCTGGCAACAGCACTTGCGCGAGAGAATTAAGTTCGCGTTCCAGAGACAGATTCTCTCAGACGACGACGCCCGCACGGCTGGCGGCAAAGGCGCGAAGCCTGCTCCGCCCGCGTTCGAAACTCCCATATCGCAACAATTGAAGGGGCTCGACGACTTGGAGCAAGAACTTGGCAACCTCTCGAAGCCTGAACGACTGCCGCCGCTCGCGCCCGCCGATACTCCAACAAAGCCAGACTAGGCAAACAGCGCCCGCAGGCAGATTTGCGACCAGGTTTCAAACCGAGTGAGGTCGGCAAGCAGTTCGTCCACCGACCGAAAGCCGGCATCGATGATTTCGGTTTCGCGCGGCTTGACGGCTGGCCGCTCGACATCGAACAGGTGGACGACGCCCAGATGGACGCGGCCCACTTCCGATTCGTCGTCGTTGATGAGGCCGGCGAGACGTGAGGTGTAGGGCGTGTCGATCTGCACCTCTTCGGCCAGCTCGCGCCGCATTCCTTCGTCGTAGGCGCTGGCGGCGGTCGAGTCTTCCGACGAGATGTGTCCGCCGATGCCGATGCTCCGCTTCGCGTGCAAGCGAGCTTCGCCTTGCCCCTTGCCGCGGGTGTACTGAAACAGGCTCACGCGGCCGTCCGCCGCGCGGTGGCGGAAGATGACATACGGAATGAGCTGCTTGAAGGTCGGATCCTGCTCCATTGCGGCCCGCGGACGATAGCTCGTGTGTCGCGGGTCGAGGAGGCCGCTTAGGTAGCGGTCGGTGTCCCCCGTGAAACCTTGGAAGTGGCCGATCACATGAAAGACCGGCGTGGGGACGACCAGAACGTGTTCGGTGCTCGTGGAGGACAATTGCGGCTCCTTGCCGGCTGGCGGAATGATGCCAGCCGGCAGTATAGCGGGACAGCCGCGGATCGCGCGAGGGGGCGGACTACGTTTCGTTCCGTTCGCCGTCGCGCGTAGCGTCGGGGCGATCGCCGCCACCTTCACCACGCCCTTCGCCATCGCGGGGTCGATCGGGGCGATCGCCACCACGACCTGGACCGGGACCACCGGGACCAGGGCCGCCTGGGCCAAAGCCGGGAAAGCCGCCGCCGAACCCACCGAATCCGCGTGGGCCACCTGGGCCGGGACCGCGCCCGCCAGGTCCACCTTCAGGACGGCCTTCAGGCCTTCCTTCCGGGCGACCTTCAGGACTTCCTTCTGGTCTTCCCTCGGGACGAGCTTCAGTGCGACCTTCGGGCCTTCCTCCCCCTCGGCGACCTTCGGCAGCCGGTTCACGACGCTCGCCTTCCGGTGATCCGCGTCGTTCCCCGTCGCGCGGGCTGGCATCTCGCCGCTCGCCATCGCGCGGTCCTTCTTCGCGGCGAGGCGCGTCTCCGTCGCGACGAGGAGAGTCACCTTCGCCACGTGGACCTGGCCGATCACCGCCGGGACGACGCATGCCGCCCATTGCCGGACGTGGTCCGCCGAATCCAGGTCCACCAAAATCTGGTGGACCAAATCCCGGACCGAATCCACGGCCAAAGCCGGGACCACCGAAACCACTGCGGCCAAGGCCCGGACCGCCCATCGGCGGACGCGCACCGCGCGATTCACCACGACCGCGCTCCAGAGCGGCGAGCTGCCGCAAGATCTCGTCGAGCTTGCGATTTAGTTCGGCAATTTGCGAGTCGAGATTGCCACCTTCCGGCCGAGGTCCGCGGGCTTGCGGACCGGGACCATCAGGACCAGGGCGACCAGGACCACCGGGACGCGGACCACCGCGGCCTACGCCACCCGGACCGCGAGCCATCGGAGGGCCACCGCGTCCACCACGCATGCCGGGACCGGCTTCGCGATCGCCTGCGGGTCGTGGACCACCACGGCCGCCGCGAGCGCCAGGGCCGGGACCACGATCCCCTTCGCCGCGTCCTTCAGGACGAGCATCAGCTTCGCGACGTGGCGGCGGGCCACGATCGCCCCCTTCGCGCTGCACAAAGAACTCGTCTTCGGTCACTGCGGCCGGTTGGTCTGCCGCTTCTTCGGTTTTCGCCTCGTCATCGGCCCGCAATGTTCCGCAGCACAGCATGCCGCCCCCAGCGACCGCGAGCGCCAACAGGCTCTCGCGCCAGTGCTTCATCCATCTCATCGAACTACCGCCTTCCTTTCAGGTTGCGGCACAGCACGACCGCGACGATCACTCGCCGACTCGATCGCACCAGGCAGCAGAGGTGACGCCAGCCGCTTGCGGCCGGCACGACTAGCTATCAGAAAGTCGTCAATGTCTTTCCCCGGGACACGGGCGACTCAAAACTCTAAATCCTTGGGATCGCCGACTAACTCCGTCAGTCGTTTCGCTACGATCTCGTCGCGGCCCTTGTTGCGCGACTCGATTGCTGTCCGAAGTTGCTTCAGTTGCTCTTCCATCCGCTTGAGTTGAAGTTCACGGCGAGCCTGTCGCACCTCGAAGTGCTTTCCTACACTAACCGCGAGTTCGGCCCGAAGTTTCTCGCGTTCTTCCGGTTTTGCGGCACGAACTTTCGCGGCCAATGCCAGTGACTCGGCTTCATATTTTTGATCGTCCTCGACGAGTTTGAACATTTCAGGGTCGTCTTGTTCGAGACGGCCAAAGTCGAATCCGGGTGGGCCGCTGGGCATCATTCCGCCACCGCGTCCGGGACCGGGACCACGACCATCCATCATGCCAGGCCTGCGCCCCGGGCCTCCACGTCCACCTGGTCCACCAGGTCCGCCTGGACCCGGATCTCCGCCGGGCCCGCGCGGTGGGCCATCTGGCGGTCCACCCGGTCCACCTCGTCCACCTGGACCATCCGGCCCTTCCCCCGGCCGCGGTTTGCCCCGTTTGCCTGGTGGAGGACCGCCTGGCGGCGGACCAAAGTCGTCGAAGCCGCCGCCGGCATCGCCAACGCGCGCCGGAGGTGGACCATCGGGCGGTGCCCCTTCGCGCTTGGGCTGCTGCGCGAAAACTCCACCTAGCGACAGGCAAGTTGCAGCGAATACGAAGGTGGCAATCCAGTTTCGTTTCATTGTGAAAGCCCGTTACAGGGAACCGTTTTCGAGTTCGCTGGCCAGCGATTGCAATTGCTCGGACAGGCCGCTCAGCGAGTCGTCGATCGTTAGTGGCTGGGACACGAGCGATTGAACGACCTCAGAAGCCTTGTCGAGTTCCTCGTCGAGCGGATCAGACCAGGCGGCGAGCGCCGTTTCATCGACGACTGCATCCGTGGGAGCGATGGCGATCGTCTCGTCTTGTTGAATTGGATTGTTTGTTACGGGCAATTGGCCGCTATCGTTATTCAGCGAACGAATCGCAGCGACCATCATCGTCAGCGCGAGGGCCGTGCCCAGGAGCACCGTCCACCACGAGGAGTTCGCTTGCTTACGAGCAGATTCGGCTGGCTGGACCGTGACAAGCTCGGCTTGCAAACGAGCCGCCAAAGCGCCCGCGTCGAATTCGCCATTGGATCGCTCGACGGCTCGCCCGAGAGCAAGCCAACCCTCGCGCAGCGACCGCGTCTCGTCGTCGAGTTGCACGTCGGCCGGAAGCTCACGCGAGGTTGCGTGCTCCAGCTGCTGCTGATCGAGTGGGGGGCGATCGTTCATGTCGTCTTCTCCGCCAGTTGCTTTCGCAGGGCCAGTAGTCCGCGGCGGGCGTGACTGAGGGCCGTGTTGAGCGGAATGTCCATCTGTTTGGCAATCGCGGCAAAGTCCATGTCGCTGAAGTATCTGAGCAGCAGCACGCGGCGCTGCGAATCGGTTAGGGCCGCCAGTGCTGCCGTCAGTTCGTCGCTCGTTTCGTGGCGAGCCATCGCGTCGAGCGGCGAGTCCTTCCCAGTCTCCGGCTCCAGTTGCTGCCAGGCCTGTTCATCGACGTTCACCTCGACACCCATCCGGCGGCCGCGGTCGCACACCAGCCGATCGGCGATTCGTAGCAGGTAGGCCCGCTCGCGGCCCTGCTCCTGATACGAACCACGAGCCTGCCACGCGCGGCGAAAAACGTCCTGTAACAGGTCGTCCGCCACGTCGCCGCGCCGCACTAGTCCGAGCAGAAACGCGCGCACCGCGGAACCGTGCTCGCGGACCCAGCGCGCGAGCAACTTGGCATCGCCCGAGGGCCCGTGTGCGGTGGCCATGCTGACATCTCAAACGATGGATGCGACCGCAAATTGCAGCCGGTGCTATCAGGTTACGCGGCTGCCCGCTCGCCGTTAAGCGTCTGGCGAGTTCGGAATTGAGACGAGCGTCTCAGAATCGCGTCGCGAGGTGGTGAGTCAATCGACCGGGCCACACCGCTGGAGCTGCCGCAATCTGTTGCCGCACAAGGCTTTAGCGATAACGACGAGCAGGCGGCAACGGCTTTCGGCACGCGGACTGCGATTGTTGTTTTGCAGCAGGCGTCACAAATCGGATGCAAGCACGCCTGAGAACATAGGCCCAGTTTTCCCAAGTTCACTTAACCGGAGCAGACTCCCATGCCCCAGATTGCCGTGGATTGTTTCCGCTGGATGTTTTCCGAAGCCCTCGTGGTCGCCGTCGTCGTGTTGGCACTCGGCTGGCTGGCGGGATTTGGAGGGTAGCTCGCCCCAACTACGGCGTGAAATCCTCGTCCCCCTTGAGGCTGACGACGAACTCTGCCAGCAGGTCGGCAGCGCGGTCGATGTCTTCGAGCGAGATCATCTCGACCGCGCTGTGCATGTACCGATTGGGAATGCTGACGAGGCCTGTCGCCACGCCCGCCCGATTGATCTGAATGGCGTTGCTGTCGTTCGGCTGAGCTTTGCCGCTGGCCGTGAGTTGATGCGGCAGCTCCAGCTTTTGAGCCAGCGTGAGAAGGCGCTCGACAACAACCGGATTCATATTCGGCCCACGAACGATCACCGGCCCGCTTCCCAAGCTCACGTCCCCCTGCTGCCGTTTGTCGATCGTGGGGCAATCGGTCGCGTGCGTGACATCGACAGCAATGCCGACGTGTGGATCAACGCCGAAGGCACTCGTTTGAGCGCCGCGCAGGCCAATCTCTTCAGCGACGGTCGAAACCGCGAACACGCCTACGGCCAGATCTTTCTTCGCCGCTCGCCGCAGAGCTTCGATCACGACCCACAGGCCGCACTTGTTGTCCATCGCGGGCGAATTGGCCAGTCCGTTTCGCATCTCCTGAAAGCCGAGCTTCAGCGTCACCGGATCGCCGATCCGGACCAGTTCCTTCGCCTCGTCCTTGTTCTTCGCCCCGATATCGAGCCAGAGGTCTTCGAGTTTCACGACTTGCTTCCGCTCTTCGTCGGTCAGCAGGTGGATCGGCTTGCGGCTGATGACTGCCGGCAGCGGGCCTTTTGCCGTCCAAATGACCATCCGCTGGCCGATGAGCTGCTGGGCATCCCAGCCGCCGATCGTTTGGGCGTGCAGAAAGCCGCTATCGTGAAAGTGGCTGACCAACATGCCGATCTGGTCGCAGTGGCCGGCGAACATCACCCGCACCTTGGCCGACGGATTCTTGGCGGCAATGACGTTACCGTGCAAGTCGGTCGTCACCCGGTCGGCGAAATCGCGGGCATAGGCGCGAACCACGTCCTGAATCGGCTTCTCATAGCCGGACGGGCTGGGCGTTTCGAGCAGGCGGAGGAGGAAGTCGCGAGCGGCGGAGTCCATGAGGGTTCATTGGTCAGGGTTTGGGGAACATAGCCGCGACCAGTGGTCGCGGAGTGCAAAGTATCGCTCGATTTCGTGAGGGAGGCGAGCGGGGTGCGTGAGCACCCCGATGGTGCGCCACCTTTCAATTCATCACCATCGGGAGGCGAACGCCTCCCGCTCGCCAATTGGGCGCGATTCCCGCCGTTGACAGCCTTCAATTCAGGACATAGGGTTTATTCCAGTTACCAGCCGTCATCGCCATGAACCCAGCTTCCTATAACACGAATCCCCACGGGCCGGCTGGCGTCGGCGTGGTCCAGGTCGTGATTATTATTGGAAGCCTCCGGGTGTAAGGGCCAAGCGGTTAAATCCGAATTCAGCAAGCCCTGAAACCCTGGTGGTTTCAGGGCTTTTTTCGTTTCCAAAGCCGCGACCAGTGGTCGCGGTTCCCAGGACTCGCCCATGCGAAACATCCAAATCTACGACACCACCCTTCGCGACGGCACGCAGGGGGAAGGCGTAAGCCTCTCGCTCCAGGACAAGCTGCAAATCACCCAGCGACTGGACGAGATCGGCGTCGATTATGTTGAGGGGGGCTATCCGGCGAGCAACGCCAAGGACGCGGAGTATTTTCAGCGCGTTCGCGAGCTGAAACTCGGCCATGCCAAGGTATGCGCGTTTGGCATGACGCGTCGCCGCGGCATGAAAGCGGCCGACGACTTAGGCATTCAGTCGCTCGTGCAGGCCGAGACACCGGTCGTCACCATCGTCGGCAAGACGTCGGACTTTCACGTGACCGAAGTGCTGCGGGTGAGCCTGCAGGAAAACCTCGACATGATCGCCGAGACAGTCGAGTATTTGGCGAGCCAGGGTCGCGAAGTTTTCTATGACGCCGAGCACTTCTTTGACGGCTGGGCGGCCAATCCCGAATACGCCGCCGAAACGGTGTTGGCAGCGGCGCGGGCGGGCGCGAAGCTCGTGATCCTGTGCGACACCAACGGCGGCAGTTTGCCGGAGGTGATCGCTCAGCGAACGGCAGCGGCGAAGGCGACGCTCGAACCGTTCGGTGTGAGTGTAGGCATTCACACGCATAACGACGGCGAACTGGCTGTGGCGAACTCGCTGGCCGCCGTCGATGCCGGCGCCGTGCAGGTGCAAGGAACGATCAACGGCTTTGGCGAGCGGTGCGGCAATGCCGACCTGATCAGCGTGATGGGGAACCTTGGCCTGAAGAAAGGCTATCGCATCCTCGGCGGCCGGCCCCTCACACATCTGACGGAGCTGTCGCGGTTCGTTTATGAACTGGCCAATGTGAACCGCCGCAACGGCCAGCCGTTCGTCGGGCAAAGCGCGTTTGCCCACAAGGGAGGCATGCACGTTCATGCAATCGCTCGGGCCACGAGCAGCTACGAGCATCTCGACCCGGCTCTCGTCGGCAACGAGCGGCGGATTCTGGTGAGCGAGCTCTCCGGCCGGTCGAACATCGCCGCCCTCACCGCCAAGCACAAACTGACCGACGACAAGCAGCTTATGGACGCGATCCTCAAGCAGGTGGTCGATCTGGAGGCTCAAGGCTGGCAGTTCGAAGCCGCCGATGCCTCGTTCGACATGCTCGTCCGCCGGGCGGCCGGCATGTTCCAGCCGCACTTTGAGCGGCTCAAGTATCACGTCGCGGTCAGCACCGAAGGGGGCGGCCAGCCGGTGACCGAAGCGACGATCAAGCTGCGTGTCGGCGGCAAGGACCGGCACGAAGTGGCCGAGGGGGACGGCCCGGTGAACGCCCTCGATGCGGCCCTGCGAAAAGCCCTGAACGGCGACTTCCCCGGCCTCGCGAACATGCGGCTGATCGACTACAAGGTCCGCGTCGTCAACGGCGAAGCGGGGACGGCGGCTCGCATCCGCGTGCATATCGAATCGACCGACGAGCACGACGTCTGGGGGACAGTCGGCGTCAGCGAAAACATCATCGAAGCCAGTTGGCTGGCGCTAGTCGATGCGATCGAGTACAAACTGGCCAAGGATGCAGCGGCAGCGGGCGGGTAGAATAGCCCCCGCCGTGTCATGCGGTAGTATCTGCGCTTTCAATCTCCTGTTTGAACCGGAATCGGAATCCGATGCCTGATTTTTCCCCCGAATCCCTCCCCAATCGCTTTGAATTCGCCGAGGCCCAGTCGCGGCTGTATGCCGAGTGGGAATCGCGCGGTTTCTTTCATGCCGAGCCACCCGCGCCGGGCCAGCCGGACGAATCGCGCGGGCCATATTCGATCGTCATTCCGCCGCCGAACGTGACCGGGGCTCTGCACCTGGGGCACGCCCTGAACAACACGCTGCAAGACATCCAGATTCGCATGCATCGCATGCAGGGCTTTCGCACGCTCTGGATGCCGGGGACCGACCACGCGGGGATCGCCACGCAGGCCGTGGTCGAGAAGCGGCTGCGGGAGGAAGAGGGGAAAACGCGGCACGACCTGGGTCGCGAAGGGCTCGTCGAGCGGATCTGGCAATGGAAAGAGGTGTATGAGAAGCGGATTCTCGCCCAGCTCAAGCAGATGGGTTGCTCGTGCGATTGGCAGCGGACCCGGTTCACGTTCGACGAAGGGTGCTCGCGGGCCGTGCGACAGACCTTCTTTGACCTCTTCAGCAAGGGGCTCATCTACCGCGGCAAGCGGCTGGTGAACTGGGACACCTTCCTGCAAACCGCGGTGAGCGACGACGAGGTCTTCCAGGAAACCGTGAAAGGGAAGTTCTGGCACTTCAAGTATCCGGTCGTGGCCGTGGGGCAGGCGTCTCGCCTGCCAAATGAACCCGCCTTCGTCGAAATCGCCACGACTCGCCCCGAAACCATGCTCGGCGATACAGCCGTGGCCGTGCATCCCGATCCAGCGGCCGCCCTCGACCGCGCCGAAGCGGAACTGCGCGAGCGGCTGGAGAAGGCGCCGGCCAAAGAGAAAGACGCTATCCAGGCGCAGATCGACAACATCGCCACGCGGCGCACCGAAATGCTGCCGCTGCTCATCACGCTGCGCGACATGGCCCGCGCCGGCCGCAAAGTGATGCTGCCGCTTTTGAACCGCGAGATTCCGCTCGTCTGCGACGAATGGGCCAAGCCGGAACTGGGGACCGGCGCGGTGAAGATCACGCCGGCCCACGACCCGAACGACTACGAAGTGGGGAAGCGGCAAAGCCTGCCGATGGTCAACATACTGAACCCCGACGGCACGCTCAACGAGAATGCCGGGCCGTACAAGGGACTGACGATTCCCAAGGCCCGCGAGCGCGTGGTGGCCGACCTGGAGAAGCTCGAACTGCTCGGCGACGTGGAAGACCGCGAGATCGAGCTGCCGCATTCTGATCGCAGTAAGACCCCCATCGAGCCGTACCTGGCGGATCAGTGGTTTGTGCGGATGGGCGACATGGAAGCCCGAAGCGTAAGCGAGGGTTCAGGCCTCGCCCAAATGGCAATGGATGCCGTTTCAGATGGCCGGGTGAAGATCGTCCCCGAACGCTACGCCAAAAGCTACCTCGACTGGCTCAGCGAAAAGCGTGACTGGCCCGTGAGCCGGCAGCTTTGGTGGGGGC
>CAYLLN010000062.1:0-27117 GCA_964384375.1 uncultured Pirellulaceae bacterium | reverse complement strand
GGCATCAGATTCCTGTTTGGAGATTGCGCGATGATGCGGAACTGCCACTTGGCTCGGCATTAGCAAGTCGCATTGAGAGTTTAGCCCGATGGATAGAAGAAGGTCGTGTTTCGGCTTTCTTTGGCGGTTCGCCATTTGAAGTGACTCCCTCTTCATGGAGCATCGCTTTCAGCACTTCGGCCGATGCAAAAGCAAACGATGAGTTGTTGATCTGCATTAGAGATGCACGAGATTCTGAAGCAACCGAATTGATCGAAGCGGCCGGGTTCGAGCAAGACCCCGACGTCCTCGACACCTGGTTCTCCTCCGCACTCTGGCCGCACAGCACGATGGGGTGGCCGGAAGAGACGCCGGACCTGGCCTACTGGTATCCGACGAGCGCGCTGATCACCAGTCGCGACATCATCACGCTCTGGGTGGCGCGGATGGTGCTGACGGGGCTGAACAACCTGAGCGAGGTGCCGTTTCGCGAGGTGTTCATTCACCCGAAAATCCTCGACGGCTACGGCGAGACGATGAGCAAGTCGAAGGGGAACGGCGTCGATCCCCTCGACATCGTCGATAAGTTCGGGGCCGACGCCCTCCGCTTCGGCCTGGCCGCCCTGACGACCGAAACGCAAGACGTCCGGATGGCGGTGCAGTTCGAATGCCCGCACTGCCAGGCCCTGATCGACCAGACGAAGAAGAACCGCGAACTGCCGCGCGTCGCCTGCACCAAATGCGGCAAGGAGTTCAGCACGCAGTGGGCCAAGACCGACGCGGACCAAGCCCTGCCGCGGGCCGCCGTCGTGAGCGAGCGGTTCGAGGTGGCGCGGAACTTCACGAACAAGCTGTGGAATGCTGCCCGGTTTGCGCTGATTAACTTGGCTGACAAGGGAGGTCAGAGGTCGGAAGTCGGAGGTCAGGGCATACTAACCCGAAGCGTCAGCGAGGGAGCGCTAGCAAACGACGGCGAGGCAGAGCTGACGCTCGAAGACCGCTGGCTCCTCTCGCGCCTCGCGACAGTGACCGCCGGTGTGACCGAGTCACTCAAGGCGTACAAGTATGCAGAGGGGGTGAAGCTGCTCTACGACTTCGCCTGGGACGAGTTCTGCTCGTTCTATGTAGAGATCGCCAAGGCGAGGCTTTCGGACCCGGCGCAGAAGGCGACGGCCCAGCGGGTGCTGGCCCACGCACTCGACGTCCTCTTGCGGCTCTTGCATCCGATCATGCCGTTCATCACGGAGGAGATTTGGCAGAACTTGAATAAGGTCGCGCCGGAACGGGGTCTGGACGGCACACGGAGTGTGCCTACTACACAGTGGCTCATCACCGCGCCGTGGCCGGTGGCCGATATGTCGTGGCACAATGCCGAGACCGAGGCTCGGTTTGCCGTCTTCCAGCAGGCGCTGGCTGCGATTCGCGAAATCCGGAGCCGGCAGAACATCGGGACGAAGACGCCGCTGTCGTTCGCGATCAAGTGCGATGTCGCCACCGCGGGACTGCTCGCGCCGATGGCGACGTACTTCCAGTCGATGGCGAATGCCACGGCGACAGGCTTTGGTGCTGATGTCGCGATTCCCGCGACAAACGCCAAGACAACGCTCCCCGGCATGGAGATTTACGTCGATTTGGCGGGTCTGATCGACGTGGCGGCCGAAATTGCCAAGAACGAGCAGCTAGTGACCAAGCTCACGGGCCTTATCAAGGCGAAGGAAGGGAAACTTTCCAACGAGAGCTACGTCGCCCGCGCGCCGGCGAATGTCGTGCAAGCCGACCGCGATAGCCTCGCGCAGATGCAGGAGCAACTGGCGAGTGCTCAGGCGGCACTTACAGCACTGCGGAAATAGGCGATCATTCCGCGATGCAATACAGGTGCTTCGACCCACGCAGGAACAGTTCCTTGCCAGCGATCGCGGGCGAGGCGTCGATCGGCTCGTCGAGCTTGTTCGTCGCCAGCACCTCGAACGAGTCGGCGTGCTTGATGACGAGCGTCGTCCCTTCGCGCGACGTGAGATAGACGCGACCTGCCGCGCCGACCGGAGAGGCATAGACCTTGCGAATCTCGGGGAGCCGCGTCCGGTCGATCAGTTCCTTGCCGGTCGCCGCGTCGAGGCACGTTAAGAGGCCGTCGTTCGACTGCGTGAAGTAAAGCCGGTTGTCGTAGAGGAGCGGCGAGGGGATGTACGGCGTGCCGCGGCTCGCTTTCCAGGCGATTTTGTCCGAGTCGGTCAGGTCGCCCGATTGATCAAGCGGCAAAGCGTACAGGGCGCTGCCGCGATAACCACTCATGCAGAAGACGAGCTTGTCGTTGGCCACAGGAGACGGCGTGACGTTGCCAACCTGCCCACCGCATTCCCAGAGCACTTCGCCAGTAGCCAGGTCGTAGCTGCGAACCTTGGTGCTCGCATTCGTGATGACTTGCGTGCGGTCGCCGTGCTCGACGATCAGCGGCGTGGCCCACGCGCTCTTTTCTTCGCGGTCCTTTCGCCAGCGAACTTCGCCGGTCGCTGCATCCTGAGCGATGATGAACGACTGCCCATCGTGGTCCCACGTCGTGACGAGCGTGCCGCCGTGCAGCGCGGGGGAACTCCCCTCGCCAAAACTCAGCCGCGTCTGCAAATCGCCAAAGTCCTTTTCCCAAATCTTGTTGCCGTCGAGGTCGTAACAATAGACGCCCCGCGAGCCGAACGAGACCCAGAGCCGCTTGCCATCGGTGATCGGCGTGGCGGAAGCGAAGTCGTTGTCGGGATGAACCCCTTCGTGCGGCACCAGTTCGGCTGCCGTGCGCTGCCAGAGCGGCTGGCCGGTCGCGCGGTCGAGGCAGAGTACGACGAACTGATGAAACTTGTGCGGGAAGACGATGCCGAACTGCCGCATCGGCTGGTCCTTGGGCGCCGGCAGCGCCGGGTCCGCGCGGTCGGTTTCGATCGCCGTGAGCAGGAAGACCTTGTCGTTCCAAACGATCGGCGTGCTGCTGCCGATGCCGGGAATCTCGGCCTTCCAGCGGACGTTTTTCGTCGAGCTCCACCCGGTGGGCGGATTTCCCTGTGGAGCTACGCCGGTCGCCAGCGGGCCGCGAAACTGGTGCCAGTTCGCTTCGGTAGCCGGGTCGGCGGCAACAGCAACCGCCGAAAACGAGAGTAAACAGCAAATCGTGACGAACCTACGCATTATCGCTTCTCCGGAGATGATTGCTTGCTCAGTTGTGCAATCAGTTTAGCCGCTTTGTCGCGCACGGCGGCTTCGGCATGGCTTTTGGCTAGAAAAACGAGCAGTTCGCGAGCGCGGGCTGCGTCCTTCTGCTTGACGATTCCGCGGCCAGCTTCGTCGGCCACGCTCTGCTCTTTATCGACGATGAGCGGAATCAGATTCTCGATGACGTTTTCGCCCGCGTGCGTGGCCAGCACCTTCACCGCCCCCCAGCGAAGCGAGAGCTTCGGCGAATCGAGCAGGGGTATGAGGCTCGTGACGAGTTTGTCGCTGGCTGGTTTCCCTGTGTAGGGGAGCCCGGCCAGCCGCGACTGGGCTGATGCAGCCCGCAGCGGCTCCTTGCTTTGGGTTTGTTCGATGAGAAAGAGCCACGCTGCCGGGTCGTCAAACTCTTGCGACAAAGCGAGGGAGCTTTGAAAGCGGAGCGATTCGCCGCGATTCTCGAACACCTGCCGCAGTGCGCGCTCGATTGCGTCCGAGCGCGACAAGCCGCCGCAGTTCTGGCACCAGCGGACGCCGACTTCCGCCACTTCGTCGCGCTCGGCAGCGATCGCATTTACGAGGAACTGCGGGAAAAAGTCCGCCGGCTTGTAGCTCCCCACCGTCTCGACGACGAGTTTGGCGACGCGAGGGTCTTTGTGGTCGATGAGCGGCCGGAGAATCTCACAAGGTTCTTCCGTGCCCCCTTTGGCCACGCCCGCGATGCAAAGCCGCGTGAGGTGCACCTTTCCGCCGTCGGGCCAACCTGCTTCGAGGACGCGAACCGTTCGCTTAGCCAGCGCCTCGAGTCGCTCGCGATCCCGAATTCCTTCCAGGTACTTCCAATAGCCCCCCAAAGACTGATCGGCCAGGCCGCCGGGCTTCGGCTCCCACGCGACGAGAATGCGGCGGGCCCGCAGCCGCACCTCGGCGTCGTCGTTATCGGCTGCTTTGACGAGTTGTTCCCGATGCGGCTTGCCGATGGCGATCAGCCGCTCGGTCGCTTGCTCGCGCGTGCGGAACTCTTCGTCCCCCAATTGCTTGACGAGTGTGCGAACCTCTTCCTCGCGGGCAGCCGGTGCTTCCTTGGCTTTCGGCGCCGTCTCGGGATAGAGCCGATCGAGCAGCCCTTCCAGCCCCGGCAGACCCAACTCGTGCAGCCGCTTCGGATCGTAGGCCGAGCCGCCGGTGGTCATGTCGGCAAGGCAATCGTCGATTTGGGCATCGAGATCGTCAGCAGCAATACCGAGGCTGGCAGTCGTGGCCGCCGCCATGAGCCAACCGATCGCCAACCATTGCCACCGCATCGCGATCCTCCCTTGGCCCGTCAGTATGCCAGTCGGGGAGGAGGGGTGCAAACACGTAGCCCGTGCGCAATCACGCGGCGATTAGGCACTTACCAAACTGAAACGCGTTGCCTACCGCGCCATCTGCAGCTTGCGGATCTGCACAAGCTGCTCTTCTCGCATGCCGGGCTTGCCGCCGAAGACCCGCTCGTCGTAGATGGCCAGGGCGTGCAACGCGTGGCCGAGCGGGCCGATGCTCCACTTCTCGTGGCGGTTGTTGTTTAGAGCGTCGGTCAGGTAGCTGACGCTCCGGACCATCCGCTCTTCGGTGAGCTGCTCTTTTTCGAGCGAGAACGCCAGCCATTCGACGATGTGGCCGGTCGTCTGCACGCGACGGCCGATGTCGCCGTAGTCGGCTCGCTGCACGAACCAGTCGGTGCTAAAACTCGCGTCGGGGTTTTGCAGCTTGAACGTGTATTCGTGGAAGTCTTCGATGTACTTTTTGGCCCGCTTCCACTGCCCTTCGATCGGCTCGTTCCGCTGTTCGCGCTTGCGGACGGCGTAGCTAAAGCACGTCAACCGGTGCGAGCCGCCGCAGGCCGCGCCGTTGATCGGCTGGGCGAGTTCTTCCTTAATCAGCCGCGGAATGTCCCACGTCTGCCCGTCGTTGCTCTTCCAGGTCTCGTCGGACTTGAGGTAGTGCGAGAGGGCGATGAGCTTGAAGGTCAGTTCGCTGGCGGGACGGCAGGTCAGTTTTTCGTGTTCGATCAGGTCGGCGACGGTCAGCTTCTGGCCATCAACCATCATCGGGTAGTCGGGCTTCACGCGCGATTGGGCGAGCATCGACAGGTACTGCCCCGCGTGCCCCTGTACGCCAACGCCCACCTGGGCCTGAATCTTGCCGTTGCTCAGATAGAACAGCCGCTGCCCGTTGCAGACGCCGTTGTAGTTCAAGTAGCCGATCGCGTTGACCCGTTTGCCACCGACGATGAGCTGGGAATCGACGCCGTAAGCGAGCATCCAGTGCATCGAGCCCCAAGGGCTGCGGGTCGCGACGTTCTCTGGACGGAAGTAGTAGTAGGCGAGGCAATCCCGCACGCGGCGGCGGAGATCGGCCAGTTCGGGCGTCAATTCGATTTCCGGCTCGGCAGGCTTGGCCTGTGCGTCGTCTTTGGCTGGTTCTTCTTGAGTCTTCTCTTCGGAGTCGCTCTTCGCGTTGGCCGGTTCGTCTTCCGACTTGTCTGCAGTGGGAACGTCCTCGAGCAGGAGTTGTTCAAGCGACTTCAGCAGCTTGGCGTCGCTGGGAAGCGGAGTCGCTTCGACCTTTGCTGCCTCCTCCGTCGATTCCTCGGGATCGCTGATTTTCTCGGTCAGGTCTTCCTCGTAGGCAACATACTGAATTGGTCCGATCGCAGGTTGCGATACGACCTTGCCGGCCGGAACGAGCGGCAACGCGTCTTGCGAGCTGCGGAGCTGTCCGGGAGGGGACTGCACCGGACGAGCCATCTCGATCGGCTCGACGGCCTTTGTCGCACCAGTGGCAGGAGCAACGTGCGGCGCGGCGCTGGGCGAGCTGTTCTCTGGCCGGCTCGATTCCTGCAGCACCTTGCTGACGAGAATCAAGCTGCCAAACAGAGCGCAAAACGAGAGCGTCGTGCGAATCATCGGCAAGATTTCCGCATCAGGAGGGTGGGCCGACGTCCTGGCAGGTTACCACGACGTGCATCGCGCAGGGCGACGGGTAGGGCCCAGGTGCAACCGACTTCTTCACACGCGGCTGTCCCGCTCGCGCGCAAAGCGACTCGATTGCCCCGCTGGGGGTGGTAGAAGTGCTATCGGCCGCCGGCCCGTCAAACCGTCACGGCCGGCCGATTTTTCGCGCTGGGCCGCTGCGCGAATTTGGCCCAGTGCCGCGACTTTCGCGGGCGAGGGGGAGTTTGACGACAGTTGGCGTCAGAGATGGAAAGAATCGAGATGCTAGCGGGCTGTGAGCGGGCCAAGCGTCGATCCTGGCGAGCGGGAGGCGTAAGCCTCCCGATGGCGTGATTTTCTGGTGGCGCTCGATTCATCGGGGTGCTAACGCACCCCGCTCGCCTTACCAGTACCGATACTTCATCAGCGTTTCGGCCAGAGTCGGCGCTGGCGGAGGTGTAGGATTGCCCCCATCCAGATACTGCCGCCACGCGACGACGCTGTTGGCATACTCGTGCTTGCCTGTCAGGCCGCGGAGCGACTGCATGGCGATTCCTTGCAAGGCGGCATCTCCGTCGTCGAGCGCCGGCCGCAGAGCCTGAGCCGCTGCCGGGTCGTTAAAGCGGCCCAGTTCCTTGGCTGCGGCAATGCGGACATCGAGATCGGCATCGCCCGCGACTGCGGTTCCCAGGGCTTGCAACGATTCTTGCGAGGGACGTTTTCCCAGTCCCTTGCAGGCGACGACACGTACCTGCGTGTTTTCATCGGCCATCGCGGCAGCAAGAGCCGCTTGGGCGGTGGCTGTCGGCAGCGAGCCGAGGGCACGGGCCAGTTCAATTCGCATGGCCGCACTCGGCTCATCCTTGAGGCGTCCAGCCAGTTCCGCCGCGATTCGCTCCTGATCCTGAGGCGCGAGGCTGGCCGCGCTCGACCGCAACGCCGCGAGATCCGCGACCTTTTTGTGATACGTCGGTCCGAATTGCTCGTCTTCGGCCCACTGCTTCCGAATCCACGGATTGAGCGACCGCATTTCCGGCACGGGTCCGTCGGCACAGCCGGTAAGGACGCTGGCGATCAGTAGTGCAGCCACTGCGGGAGCCGTAAGTTTATGAATCGTGGATCCCATGAAATCTCACCGGCAAGCCAAAGGCGCGCGGAATCGCAGCGCAGGGTGCGGATGAATAGCAAATCGTTGCGGCGGCGGCCAGACGATTCGCCTTGGCAATTCCGCGGGGGGCAGCGACAATCGCTGGCTCTATGCCCGCTAGCACACGTCCCAACGACTGCATTTCGCTCCTCGCCGCTGCCCTCGTGCTGGCACTGGCTGCGATGGCGGCACTTTGGGTTGATTTGCCAATTGCCCGAGCAATGCGCGATTCGGACGGGCCTGGAGACCTCGTGCGGCTGATCCGAATGGCTGAGGCGTTTGCCTACGGCGGCAGCGTGGCGATTCTGATTCTCGTCGCGGCGACGCTCGATCCGCGTGGCTGGCGCGTGACACCGCGGCTGGTAATCGGGGCGTTCGGCGCGGGGCTCTCCGCCGACCTGACCAAGCTCCTGCTCGTCGCGCGCCTGCGTCCTTTAGCCGCCAATCTCGATGGAATCGCAGCCGACACGTTCGTCGCCTGGCTGCCGTTATTCTCCCGGCAGCAGTTGCAAGAGTTGGGCCTAGTTTACGGCTCGAAGCTCCAGTCCTTTCCATCTGGCCACACCGCGACCGCCGTCTGCTTTGCCATTGCACTGTCGGTTCTCTATCCCCGCGGCTGGTGGCTGTTCGCGATTCTTGCGGTGGCTGCCGGCGCACAGCGAATGGTGTCGCAGTCGCACTATCTGAGCGACGTCCTGGTCGGAGCGGCTTTGGGTTGCATTGTCGGCGCGATCTGTTCGAGCGCGATGCCGGTGGGGCGGTGGCTGACGAGCATTGAATCGGGAGGGCGCAAGTAGGTCCCGCCGGCCCGGCGGGACTTCGAATTCGCGAATCACACGCCGGAGAAGCCGCATTGTTACCGTCCGGCGGACGGTAACTACCCGGTCGCGTACAATGCACCCAGGAGGCCGGCATGACGACACGCGACAACCTGGGCGGGATTATCCACACCTACCAGAAGTATGACCCCGTCAATCTGCCGCCGCCGACGCAGCCCCCTCCGGATCTTGTTTCGCCGGCGCTCGAACACTTTCTGATGTACGGCGACGGCCGCCGCCTAACTGATGCGGAGTTGGCTCGAGCGGTGCGGCTCGATCCGAGTCAGATTGCGGGGCTTGGCCCCAGCATCGACGCATTGCTCGCGATGCTGCTGGAACGGAAGCGGAAAATTCTCGCGAAATACGAAACCGACTCGGTGCAGAATCTCGCGCGGAAAGAATTTCAGCGGGCGAGCCAAAAGATCGATCCGCCGTCGAAACTCCGCGATCGTTTCCGCCAGGCCGTGCAAGAGGAACAACTTCGGGATCTGGAAATGCTCTGGTACGCAGCCGGCGACGAGCGCTCGCGATTTGCTCGGCAGCTCTTGTCGCTCGTCGAATCGCTCGGTCAGAAGTACCAGATCGACGAGTTGGCCGCGAAGTACGAGTTCACCGGCCGGACGCTGCTGTCGATCGAAGAAGCTCTCGCGGTCAAGGCAGAGCTCGAAAAGATCGACCAACTGCTGAAGCAGCTTGAAGAGGCGCGTGAAAACGCGCAGATCGGCCTGATCGACCTCGACCTCTTGGAGCAATTCACCGAGCCGGGGGACATGCAGAAGCTCGAAGAGCTGCAGCGGATGGTGGAAAACTACATCCGCGAAATGGCCGAGCGTCAGGGATTGGAACGCGACGGCCGCTCGTTCCGCTTGACGCCGCAAGCATTTCGGATCTTCCAGGGGCGGTTGCTCGAAAAGATCTTCAGCCAGTTGCAAGCAGCACGGAGCGGCCGGCATCAGGGACCGATCGTCGGCGAGGGGGCGGTCGAGCTTCAGGCAACCAAGGAATACGAATTCGGCGACTCGCTCGCGCACATGGACATTCCGCAGTCGCTCGTGAACGCAATGGTCCGAAGCAAAGATGGCCCGCTGCGGCTCTCCCAGGAGGACATCGTTATCCATCGCACGCGGAACAGCCCGAAGTGCGCGACCGTCGTCATCATGGACATGAGCGGCTCGATGCGCTACGACGGGCAGTATGTGAACGTGAAGCGGATGGCGCTCGCCCTCGAAGGACTTATTCGTCGCGAGTATCCGGGCGATTTCCTGCAGATGATCGAGATGTTCACGTTCGCCCGCCTGACGCAACCGGGCAAGATTGTCGAGCTGATGCCCAAGCCGGTGACGATTTTCGACTCCTTCGTCAATCTGAAGGCCGACATGAGCCGGGATGACATCAGCGAATACCAGGTGCCGCACCATTTCACCAACATTCAACGTGCACTCAGCATGTCGCGGCAGCTGCTGGCGACGCAGGACACTCCCAACAAACAGGTCATACTTATCACCGACGGCCTTCCCACGGCTCATTTCGAGGGGCCGATCCTGCGGATGATGTATCCACCGCACCCGCGCACCGAGGCGGCAACGCTCCGCGAAGGGATGCAGTGCGCCCGCGAGGGAATCACGATCAACCTGTTCCTCGTACCGAGCTGGTCACAGTCGGAGGACGACATCCGCTTTGCGTACCGGTTGGCCGAAAGCACGCGCGGGCGGGTTTTCTTTACGGCGGGGCGCGACCTCGATCGATACGTGGTCTGGGACTACGTGACTCGGCGGCGGGAGATTGTGGCGTAGTAGGTCCAGCCGGCTCGGCGGGACTTCTTGGTCCCACGCTCTGCGTGGGACCACACGTCCGGCCGCTCCTGCGGCCTTGTAGCGCCGCAGAGCGGCGGAACTTGCGTCCCCACGCGGAGCGTGGGAACGAGCGGGCTTAACGCAATCTTCACGACTGCCCGTGCCCCTTTCAACTACAATCTAGGCCTTAATCACTGCTGCAACTTGCCCGACCTGCCCTCCTCATGCCTCGCGTCGCCTGGCTGACCGACATCCACCTGAACTTCGTCCGGCCTCGGCGGGCCGTCGATAGCTACTTGGAGATGGTGAAGGCCGAATCCCCCGATGCCGTGCTCATCAGCGGCGACATTGGCGAGGCGACCGACGTCATCAGCTTTCTCGAACGGATTGACGACATCCTGCAACTGCCGGTGTTCTTCGTCCTGGGAAACCACGACTTCTATCGTGGCACCATCGCGGCGGTCCGGCAGAAGGTGAGCGAGTTGTGCCTCGCTCGGCCAAACCTCAAGTACTTGACGATTTCTCCAGACCCGATGTCCGTAGGATCGCGCCTGGGACTCGTCGGACATGACGGCTGGGCCGACGGCCGAGCGGGGGACTACGACCGCTCGGACAAAATGCTCAACGACTACCTGGTGATCGGCGAGCTTACCGGCTTATCAAAAGCGGATCGGAAGGAGCGGCTGCGGGCGCTGGGCGATGAGGCTGCAGCCCATTTTCGCCAGCAATTGCCGCTCGCCCTGAAGCAGTACGACCACGTCATGCTGCTCACCCATGTGCCGCCATTTCGCGAGTTGTGCTACCACAAGGGGGAGCTGCTCAAGGACGAATACGCCCCGCACTACTGCTGCATTGCCGTGGGAGAGGCGATCGTCGAGGTGATGAAGGACTATCCGAAACGCCGCGTGACGGTCCTCTGCGGGCATCTGCACAGCAGCAGTCAGCACAACCCGCTGCCCAACGTCTCGGTGATGATCGGCGGTGCGGAGTACGGCCAGCCGGCGATCGTGCGGATCTTCACGCTGCCGGATTGACCCATCCGCTATTTGCCTGCAGGTGGGAATAAGTCGGTGTTCAGTTTCCGAAACATTGTCGTAACGATCGCTGAACACGCGGGCCATTGGGGAAGAGAGGAGTGGAGTGGCAGTCTGGCAGGCATCTGAACCAAAAGTTCATTGCCCGCCAGAGTGCCCCTCGAAGCGGCTGGAAAAACCGCCGAAATCGCCCTAGATCCCCCAAAATCCCGATTTTAGCGAGTTTCGTTGACATTTCATTTCCGGCGTAACTATACTGCGGAAGTGCTTTGGCCAATTCGCTTTTCTCGCACGCTCAAGCTGCCCATTCCCGGCAGCGGGGTAACGACCGCAACTTCGTCAAACGTTCGCGTTGCGGAGTGAGTGTGCCGGTGGCGAGGGCCGGGTTACAGAAGTCCCCGAGTAAGGAACGGTTGCCATGACTCTTGTCGGCAAAATCTTCACCGTGCTGATCTTCGTGATGAGCACCGTGTTTCTGGCGTTCTCGGTGATGGTCTTCGCGACCCACAAGAACTGGAAAGAGACTGCCACCAACACCGACACGGCCGGCGGCAAAAAGCTCGGCTTGCAGCAGCAGCTCGCCAATATGGAGCAGCTCAAGCGCGATGCCGACGCACAGATTCAGAAGCTCAAGGACGAGTATCGCATTGAGTCGGCCGCCCGAGCTCATGCTATTGCCGCTCTGACCACCCGTCTGGTCAAGTCCGAAGGAGAGCTGTCAGCCAAGCAGCGCGAGCTCGAAACGCTGCTCGCCAATCACACGCAAGTCGCCGAAGCCGCCAAGGTCGCCCAGGATCGGCTGACCGCCCTCGAAACTGAAATCGCCGGCATTCGGGCCGATCTCCGAAGCACCGAAAAGGACCTCGATTCCAAAGTGCTCGAAGTTGTCAAGCTGACCGACGATCTGAACCAGGCGATCACGCTCCGCAATCAGGAGCAAGAGAAGAACACGCAGGCCGTGCTGCAACTGGCCCAAATGAAGATGGTGATGGACGCTCATGGCCTCAAGCCCGACACGCTCGTCTCGCACATTCCGCCGAAGGTGGACGGGGTCGTGCTCGAGGTGAGCGATAAGGACCTGATCGAAATTTCGATCGGCAAGGACGACGGCCTGAAGGAAGGGCATTCGCTCGAAGTTTATCGCGACAACGCCTATCTCGGCCGGATTATCATCCGCCGCACCGCGCCTGACCGGGCCGTGGGACAGATCATCAAAGAACTCCAACGCGGACAGATCAAGCGAGGGGACCGTGTCTCTACCAAGCTCAGCTAACCAGCCTGCCGCCCAAAAGCCGGGCTCGAACATCTACACGGTGATGCTGATCCTGTCGTTCTGCTTCATCGTGACGGCGACCGTGGTCCTGTCGCTCGAACTCGCGAAGTTCGGCACTTTCCCGCAGTGGAAGGTTCCAGCCGCGGGCGCGGGTGGTTCGTAGTCGCGATTGGCGCCGACTCACGGCGAGCGGGAGGCGTGAGCCTCCCGATGGCTCAACCTATCGCACGTTGCCGCCAATCGGCCAGCTTACGCAGACCGCTCGCCCGGGCCTCAGACCGCTCGCCAACACACTTCGCAAGTCGTTAAACTGCAACCACTTGCGATGTTCAGTGTAGCTGCCTGGCTAGTTGCTGGCACACGTCAAAACTGGTAAACTCAGGATCTCGATTTGCCCCTGATTTTGCCGGCTCTTTCGCCCTCTTGGCGACGTGCCGAGCACTGCTTGCTTTGCCATCTCTCGAAAGGATTCTCGCTTGGCCGCCGACGATGATTTGCCCGGTGATCCTGCCGATTCCGCAGCCACGCCACCCCCTTCCGGCGACGCCCATCGCCTGATCGATCAGCCGATCGAGGACGAGCTCAAGGAGAGCTACCTGACGTACGCGATGAGCGTCATCGTCAGCCGCGCTTTGCCGGACGTGCGCGACGGGCTGAAGCCCTCGCAGCGGCGAATTCTCGTCGCGATGAACGACCTGAATCTCGGTCCGACCGCCGGCCGCGTGAAATGTGCCAAGATCAGCGGCGACACGAGCGGCAATTACCATCCGCACGGCGAAAGCGTGATTTACCCGACGCTCGTCCGCATGGCCCAGGAATGGAACATGCGGCACGTGCTGATCGACAAGCAGGGGAACTTCGGCTCGGTCGCTGGCCTCCCCCCCGCGGCCATGCGATACACGGAGGCCCGCCTCTCGCCGATCGCGGCGATGATGCTCGACGATCTCAAGCTCGACACGGTCGATTTCGTTCCAACATACGACGAGCGCAGCGCCGAGCCCACCGTGCTCCCCAGCCGCTTCCCCAATCTGCTGGTGAACGGCACGCAGGGGATCGCGGTGGGCATGGCCACCAGTGTGCCGCCGCACAATCTGAGCGAAATCTGCGACGCGCTTGTGGCCATCATCGACCGTCCGGAGATTTCCATCGACGAGATCATGGAAATCGTCCCCGGGCCCGACTTTCCCACCGGCGGCATGATTCAGGGACGCACCGGCCTGCGCCGTGGCTACATGACCGGCCGCGGCACGATCGTCCTGCGCGCCCGCTGCTCGATCGAGGAGCACAAAAAGGACCGCTATCGAATCGTGGTCCGCGAGATTCCTTACCAGCAGACGCGAGACGGCGTTCTCGAAAAGATCAAGGATCTGGTCGATGACGACCGCGTGAAAGGGATCAGCGAGGTCACCGACATTTCGGACCTCAAGCACCCAGTCCACATCCTGATCGACATCAAACGGGACGCCGATCCGAGCGTCGTTTTGAACCAACTCTACCAGTTCTCGCCGCTGCAAGACACGTTCTCGATCATCCTGCTGGCCCTGGTCGATGGCAAGCCACGTACGCTCACGATCAAGCAATTGCTCGAAGAGTTTCTTCGCCACCGGGTGATTGTCATCCGCCGGCGGACGCAGTTCCTGCTTTCCAAAGCCCGCAAGCGGAAGCACACGGTCGAGGGGCTACTGCTGGCGCTGGCCAACATTGACGAGATCATCCGGCTGATCCGCGCCAGCAAAACGCAAGCCGAAGCCAAAGCAGCGCTCATGGGGGTGGAGTGCCCCGCCAGCATGATGCAGCGGGCGCTTGGCGAGAGCGGCTTTCAGGTGTTTCAGGATGAGCGCGGCATCGCCGACGTCTATCGCCTCAGCGCGGTGCAAGCCGACGCGATTCTCCGCATGACCCTCGGCCAGCTCGTCAATTTGGAGCAGGAGAAGCTGGCCGGCGAACATGCCGAACTGCTTGCCGAGATCAACGAGTACCTGCGCATTCTCGGGGACGAGGCCCACATCCGGGCAATCATTCGCGAAGAGCTGCTCGAACTCAAAAGGAAGCACGGCGACGAACGCCGAACGGAAATCAGCGGCGAGGAGATCGGCTCGGTCGATATCGGCGATCTCATCACCGAGGAGATGATGGTCGTCTCGATCAGCCACAAGGGATACATCAAGCGGACACCGTCGAGCGTCTATCGCGCCCAGAAGCGCGGCGGCAAGGGTCTGAAGGGGGCCGAAACGGAGGACGAAGATCCGATTGAGCATCTCTTCGTCGCCAGCACGCACGCCTATCTGCTCTTCTTCACGAACCGCGGCAAAGTCTATTGGCAAAAGGTCTATGATCTGCCCGAGCTGAAGCGCGACGCTCGCGGCCGGGCAATCGTGAACCTGCTGAACCTGGCCGAAGGGGAAAAGGTCGCCGAGTGCATCGCCATTCGGGACTTTGAGGCGGCTGGCCAGTTCCTGATCATGGGAACGCGCAACGGCCTCGTGAAGAAGACCCCGCTCGAACAATACAGCCGGCCAAAGAAAGGTGGCATCATCGCGATCAACCTCAAGGACGGGGACGAGCTGGTCGCTGTCGGCATTGCCGGAGAGAGCGACGAGATCATCGTGTCGTCGGCCCGCGGACAGGCGGTTCGCTTCCGACAGGGGACGGTCCGCTCCTCCGGCCGCGATGCACAGGGAGTTCGCGGCATCAAGCTACGCGCCGGCGACTACCTCGTCGGCATGGTCGTGGCCGACCCTGACGCGACGCTTTTGACCGTCTGCGAAAAGGGGTACGGCAAGCGGACGCCGATCGGTCCCAATGCTGCCGGCGATGTCGCCGACGAGGAATCGGCCGAAGAGGTTGCACCACCGACCGAAGTGGAGGCTGCCGGCGAAGAAGACGAAGGAGATTCGTCGAGCAATCGCTATCCAACCAAGGGGCGCGGCACGATGGGGGTTCGAGACATTAAAACTACCGACCGGAACGGCCCGGTAATCGGTGTCGAAGTGGTCCGCGACAACGACGAGCTCCTCATGATGACCGCCCGCGGAAAATTGCAGCGGATCAAAGCTTCGGATGTGAGCGTGATCGGCCGCAACACGCAGGGGGTGCGAATCATGTCCCTGGACGAAGGGGACACCCTGGTGGCGGTCGTGCGCGTCCCTCCCGAGGAGGATGTGCCGGTGGCTGGCTCGGCGGAACCGGGTTAGGCGTGCAGTAATGCAGCGACACATGTCACCCAAGGGTGACGAATCTGCCGCAAATGCAGTCTTCACGGCAAGTTTAATTGACTTGTTTCGCCGGGAAGATGAGAATGGCGGCCAGCGTGGGTCATCTTTTCTCACCTTATCCCAGGCTTCTCGCCATGAACGTCCGTGCTCCTTCCCGTGTTTCTGCTGCTGTGCCGCATCGCGGCTTTACGCTCGTCGAACTGCTCGTCGTGATCGCGATCATCGGCGTGCTGGTGGCTCTTTTGTTGCCTGCGGTACAAGCCGCACGCGAAGCGGCTAGGCGGTCCAGCTGCAGCAACAATTTGAAGCAACTTGGTTTGGGGTTTCACAACTACGAAAGCACGCACAACGCTCTGCCTTATGCCTATACGCTCTATCCTCAGGCTGGAGTGACAGGAAACATGATCGCTCATGGTTGGGGAGTTCGCATATTGCCCTATATCGAACAAGGTCCCTTACACAACCAATACAACTACAGCATTTCGCTCGCGGATCCGCAGAATCAGAACGTTTTGCGGACGCACCTGAAAGTAATGCAGTGCCCTTCGACACCCAGTTCTAATCGCTTGCACAAGTTCCTCGTCCCCGCAAATGCAATCGCTTCTGGGCTGCCTTCTACCAATATTACTTTTGACGAGTCTGCGGGCGACTACGCGCCCACGACGGGCGTTCGTGGAGTTTACTCAAACACGGCCTACGCGAATTTTCCGGGCGGGTCTGGTGGACAGCGCGACGGTGCATTGAGTGCAAATTCGGCGGTACGGCTCGCTGAACTTGTCGATGGAACATCGAACACGATCCTGCTCGGTGAACTCGCGGGACGCAATGACTTGTGGGCCAAAGTGAACGGCACGCGGCGGATTGCGATTGCCTATCCCGCCTATCCGAGTCCGGGAAATCCCGCAGCCAACAACTACGGCGGGGGCTGGGGGAACCCCTACAACGGCGAGAACTGGCTGAGCGGCGGCTTGTTCAGCTATGCCGCCAACAATAGCAACATTACGCAAGAGGGCCCGTGTGGCATCAATTGCATCAATCTAGTCGGGCGAAATTTGTTCTCGTTCCACCCGGGCACAGCCCAAGTCGTTGTTGCCGACGGCTCGGTCCGAGGGTTAACGGAAACTGTCAACGGTCAAGTTCTGGCGTTCATGATTACGCGTGGCAAAGGCGAAATACCGGCCAGCGAATAGGTTCCGATTCCCGCTCGTTACGCGTCGGATCAAATCGAGAAAGGAATCCGCGAGGTCTGCATGTTTCAATTGACTGCGAATCGCCGCGCATGGGCTGCGGGTATCATCCTTGCGACCGGGTTCGTCTTGATCGGTTGTGGCCCCAAGGATGATGGGCGGCTAAAGTCGTATCCCGTGCGCGGAAAGGTGACCGTGGATGGTCAGCCAACGAAGGGGATTTACGTTTTCTTGGTGCCCGACAAGCAACCGTCAACACACGGCATTTACCCCAATGCCATCACGGATGAGAAAGGGGAGTACTGGGTTTCCACGTATGACTCGGAGGACGGTGCTCCCCTTGGCGATTACACAGTGACGGCGAAGTGGCCTCAGGGCGAAGGCCTGATGGTGAATTCCGAATCCCCCGATCGCCTCAAGGGCAAGTATGCGGATGCGGCAAACTCGCAAATTAAAGTAAGCGTCAAAGAGTCAACGCGGGCGAAGCCGAATGAGGTTTCGCCGCTGGAACTGAAATCCGACTAACCGATCGTCGGCAAGTCTTTGGCATACGCCACGAGTTCCGTCCGCTCAAACCAGCCCCCCTTCCGCCAGAACGCTTCCCCTTCCGCATTGCCGCGGATCAGGAAGATCGTGCAGCGGGTGATGCCTAGTTGTTGCAACTGCGTCAGGCAGTGCTCCACAAGCGCCGTCGCGATGCCCATTCGACGGAACTGCGGCGCGACGCCCAAGTGATAGAGATAGCCGCGGCGGCCGTCGTGTCCGCACAGGACCGCGCCGGCGAGCGATTCGCCAACACGGGCCACGGGACAGAGTCCTGGATTGCGGGCCAGAATGCGGGCGAATTCTTCGGGCGTTTCGCTGGCTCGCACTCCTTCACACGCGTTCCAAAGCGCGAGGACCGCCGCATGGTCGCTCGCGGACATTGGTTCAAGGCGAAACTCTGCACTGGTCATGATGCGGCTCATTGTAACGAGTTGACCGGCACGAGTTTCCGAAGGGCATTGGCTGGAGTCCTTCACGGAACATTCGCCGAATCTTCATGCGTTCGCTCAAAAATTGGAGGTTCCAAACGTGCAAGGAGAGGGCCGACGATGCGGAAGTTCGCGATGGGATTTCTGCTGGCGTGCTTCATTGTGGGTATGACCGGCTGCGGTGGCGGCGGGCTTTCGGAAGCGAGCATGCGCGCCCGCTCGCGCAAGCGGGTGCCCGATCCCTCAGCCGAAGCCGCGCCGCAACCAGCAGCAGTAGTTGAATCTCCCCCGGCGAATTCCACCCAGTCGCCTGCCGTAGCGCCGGCTCCCGCGCCTCAAGTTTCGCCGGCGCCTCCCATGACTCCAGGAGTCGTTGAGGAATCGCCATCAACTCCCGCATCTGCCCCAATGCCTGCCGCCAGCGGCTCTGTAGTCGTTTCCGCCGCACCTCCACCCCCGCGCTATTTCCCCTCGGCCGAGCACCTTGCCGCTCCGCTACCGAAGAGTCCTCTTTCCGAAGTGGACGATGTCACCGTGGTGATTCCTCAGAGTGCGGCGGGCGAGCAGCTTTCGCCGCTCGATTGCCGTGCTCGAACGATCGACAACTTGCGGCGGATCGGCACAGCGATGAATGCCTACGTCGCGAAGTTCGGCGTACTGCCACCCCAGGCGATTCGGAACGAAAACGGCGAGCGCACACTCAGTTGGCGCGTCGCGATCTTGCCGCAATTGGGGCACGAAGCGCTCTACCGGCAGTTTCGGCTCCACGAGCCGTGGGACAGCCCGCACAATCGCCAGCTGGCGAGCCAGATTCCCCCAGAGTACCTATCACCGGAGCGAAGGGACGCTGCGACCAATTATCTGGCGGTCGTTGGTCCGGACACAGCCTTCGGCGGGTTGCGCGGGCCGGCCCCTGGTTCGTTTGAAGATGGAGCGGAAAACACCGCGATCATTGTTGATGCCGATGATGAACATGCGGTCCCCTGGACCAAGCCCGACGATTTTCTCTTGCAGAGCAAGGCACTCCGCTCTGGGCTCGGTGCGCTGCACGGCGACGGAGTTTTGACTGTCCTCGCCGATGGGCGCGTCGTGAATGTTGGTTCCGAGGTGCCAAACCACGTGCTCGCGGCGCTATTCACGACGGACCGCGGCGAGCCAGTCGTCGCAGCACAGGTGCTGAAACAACCGACGCTGGAAGCCAGGCCAGCCGTCGCGTCAACGGTCGATCCCCTCGACGAACTTTTGCCGAGCGCCACGCCCTCTGAAGCAACCCCTGTTTCTGCCGCGTCGCTCCTGTCGGCATCTACCGACAAGCCGCGAGCAGGACTTTTGCCAGTTCCCGATGAAGCGTCGCTCGCGGCCTCGCGCGAACTGCTCAAGGAACTCTACAAGAAGCAGGTCGAGGAGGCTCGCTCTCCGGAACAATGGGCGAAGGTTGTTCCGATGTTGCTCAGGGATGCGCCGAAGGTCGAGGCCAATCCGTCCGACTATTTTGAACTTTTGCGAATCGTGCGCGACATGGCGGCCGCGGGAGGAGATGCCGCGTCGGCTCTCAAAGCCGTCGATCTGCTCGAACAAAAGTTCCAAATCGACGCGCTCTCGATGCGTCTCAAGCTACTGGAGGATTCACTCAAAGCGGCCCGGTCGGCCAATGCCTCAGCGACGCTGGCCACAACCCTGTCCCAAACGGCACGGGAGCTCATGCTTGCCGCCATTGACGGCGACGACTATGCCTCTGCCTTGAAAGCCTATCAGCAGCTATTTGAGTACACGAAGCTCAAGGGAGATCGCGTCGAGATTCAGCGTGTCACCCAGACGAAACCCGCGCTCGAAGCGGCGCAGAAGGCGTTTGCGGGAGTGCCCGATGCGATCAAGCGACTTGATGCCGATCCGAATGACGCCTCCGCCAACGAGACGGTTGGCCGTTATCTGTGCCTGGTGAAGGGGCGCTGGCACGATGGGCTGCCGCTTCTGGTGCGCGGGGCCGATGTGAACCTGCGGGTCGTGGCGACGATCGACCTCGAATCGGGCCGCACTCCCCAGCAGACAATTTCGCTGGCCGACAAATATTGGACGATGGCCAACGACTTCAAGCACCCCCTAACTCGCAATCTTCACATGCGTGCGGCTTACTGCTACCAGCTCGCGGCAGCCCAGCTTTCGGGCGGCCTCGAAAAGGTGAAAGCCCAAAAACGCTTGGATGAAGCCAAGCAGCTGTACGGCGAGGAGGAAGTAACAAGAGCCCTACAACGAATGGCACCGGTCATTGATCGGATCGTTGAAGCAGAACCTGACGGCTAGAAGTCACTGGACATAAAGGCACATAGAAGCGAACAAGTGCGAACATAATTTTCATATTTTATTGACATTTTGTGATCCACTGCCTACTCTGCGACTGCAATGGGGCAGCGACTCCACTCGTCGCCATCGCTTTGCTTGGGGCTTCAACTGAGGACTGGAACCGCGCGCGCTCGGTCGCGGCTTTCATGCGATGTTTTCCGTGGCTAGAAGGACTCCTTCTCGCTCCGCAGACATCGATGTTGGCCAAGACCGCTGACGCCTCCCTGCGAAACATCCTCTCGGCAATTCAAGTCGAGCCGCATAGCGAGTGACTTGCCATGAGCGCTGCCCATGCGATTGCGGTGCGTCATGGGGCTGCGATTTATTTATGCATTGCTGATTGGCACACTGACAACAGGTGTTGCCTCGGCACTTGGCATCCACCTGATTTGCGCGAGACTTGCCCCGCCGCCCGTCAAGATTATCGCCCTCGCCCAGGAGACGGCGGAAGAGATACAAGCTGATGAGGCTCGCATTCCGCGCGTAACAATGACCGACATCACGCAGTCTGCCGGAATTCGATTCCTCCATGAAAACGGGGCGATCGGGGAGAAGCTACTCCCCGAGTCGATGGGAGGGGGCGTCGCCTTCTTTGACTACGATAACGACTTGGATGCTGACCTGCTCCTTGTGAACAGCGGAAATTGGCCGGGTCAGAAGGTCAGCAGTGCGAGCCAGCCTAGATGCGCGCTCTATCGGAACGAGGGAGGCGGAAAATTCAGCGACGTCTCGGTCGAAAGCGGCTTGGATGTTTCATTATTCGGAATGGGCGTTGCCGTCGGAGACTACGACGGAGACGGCTGGAGCGATGTGTTTTTCTCCGCCCTTGGTCCGGATCGACTGTTTCGGAACGTGCAGGGACGTTTTGTCGAAACAACGGCAATCGCGGGTGTTGCCGGCGGCAACGAAGCATGGGGAACGAGTTGCTGCTGGCTCGACTACAACCGCGACGGTCAACTCGACCTGTTCGTGTGCAACTATCTGGAATGGTCGCGGGAACTCGATCTTTCCAGAACGTATCAGCTCAGCAATGGAAAGCGCGCGTACCGACCTCCCCAGAGTTTCCAGGGGGCCCAGTCCTACCTCTATCGGAACGAAGGAGGCGGGAGATTCCAAGATGTCTCAGCGACTGCGGGCATCGAGGTTGTGAATCGGGATGATCCCGGCCGTCCGCAACCAGTCGGCAAGGCGCTCGGCGTATCCTCGTTCGACTTCGATGGAGATGGTTGGCAGGACCTTGTCGTGGCGAGTGACGAGGCTCGCAACTTTCTGTTCCACAATCTCGGCAACGGCGCTTTCGAGGAAATTGCTGAGCAAGCAGGAATCGCCTACGACTATGCGGGAGGGGTGAACGGGGGTATGGGAATTGACGTAGCCCGTTGGCGGAACGCAAAGCGCTCGGCAGTCGCTATCGGTACTTTCGTCAATGAGGCCGCAACCTTTCACTGCTCCGATGACAGCGGTTTGTTCTTCCGGGATGAGTCGCTGCAAGTGGGCCTTGCATCGCCCACACGCCCCAATTCTCAGTTCGCGATGGTGTTCTTCGATTACGACCTTGACGGTCGCCTCGATCTATTTGCCGCCAACGGCCACGTCGAAAGCGATATCGACGAAGTCAGCACCGTCTATCGCTTTCGTCAATTTCCGAATTTGTTCTGGAATGCGGGATCTGCATGCCGCAAAGAATTGGTGCTTGTCCCCATCGATAAGGTTGGCGAGTCGTTTGCCGCGCCGCTTGCGGGTCGCGGCGCCGCCTATGCAGACATTGATGGGGACGGCGATCTCGACCTTGTCATTACGCAGGTCGCGGGTTCTCCGCGGCTTTTGCGAAACGATCAAGCCCTGGGACACCACTGGCTACGCGTGAAAGTGTTAGGACGCGGCGCGGACCGCGAGGCGCTGGGAGCGGTGGTTCGCCTGCACCACGGCACGACTACGCAGGAACGACAGGTGTGTGCCACGCGGGGCTACTTGTCGCAGTCCGAATTGACGGTCACCTTTGGCCTGGGCGAGGTTGAATCCGTGGACCGACTGGAAGTTACGTGGCCGGACGGGACAACGGTCACGTTGCAAAAGCCTCCACTTGATCAGCTACTCATCATCTCGCCAGAGTCATATTCGACAAACCCGTCTGATTCGACGAACCAATCCCATCTCGATCGGGCGACCTCGGATTCCGGCCGGTTGAAAGGTGCGGTTGGTGCTGCGGATCGCAACTTCGACGAGTGAGAGTGCAACACTGTTTGACGGCAAGCAAGACCAGTCGCAAATACCATCAGCCATGATGAAGTTTTCGTATGTACGGTCGTTTCTCGATATGGGAGTGTAATCCTCGTCATTGAATTGAGACGCTTGAAACGGCCTTGTCTGATCGGCCAAGAGCGGGAGAATAAGCGAGTTCAGGGACGATCCCTCGTTTGTCCACGGAGGCCGCGATGACCGCTTCGCATGCCGCGGGTGCGCCGACCGACACCAAGCTGTTCGTGCTCGATACGAACGTCATCTTGCACGATAGCGGCAGCGTCTTTCACTTCGACGAGCACGACATCGCGATTCCGATCACGGTGCTCGAAGAGCTCGACAAGTTCAAGCGGGGCAACGAGGACATCAACTTCCAGGCCCGCGAGTTTCTACGCCGGATTGACGCCCTCACGGGTGATCTCATGTCAGAACGCGGAGCGCCGCTCGGGCCGAATCTGGGGCGTATTCGCGTTGTTCTCGGCGGCGAGCTCGACAGCCGGCTCAAGGCGTCGTTTTTTCAGGATTCGCCTGACCATCGCATCCTGAACACGGCGCTCGCCCTCCAAAAACGCGAGCCGGGACGAAAGGTCGTGGTGATCTCCAAGGACACCAACCTGCGCATGAAAGCAAAGTCGCTCGGACTTCCGGCGGGTGACTACACGAACGACAAGATCGAATCGTTCGACAAGCTCTATACCGGCAAACGAGTGATCGAGGATGCGCCTCCCGAGACGATCTCGCGGTTTTACGAGAACGGCGGCGTCGTGCCGGCGGAATTGGTTGGTTGTGTGCAGAGCCCCGTGCCTAACGAGAACTTCATTCTGCGGACGGGAAGTAAGAGCGTGCTCGCCACCTATCGCGCGAGCGACAAGGCGTTTGTGCGTGTGGAAAAAACCAACACATACGGCATTTCACCGCGAAATGCCGAGCAGTCGTTCGCGCTCAAGGCCCTGCTCAACGACGAGATCAAACTCGTCACGCTCGCGGGTACGGCAGGGACGGGCAAGACGCTGCTCGCCCTGGCGGCGGCGCTCGAATGTCGGCAGCGGTACCGGCAAATTCTGCTCGCTCGGCCGGTAGTGCCACTGGGGAATCGCGATCTGGGTTTTTTGCCCGGCGACATTGCCGCCAAGCTTGATCCGTATATGCAGCCGCTCTACGACAACCTGACGGTCATTCGCCACCAATTTGGCGACCACGATGCGGCCGCCCAGCGGATCAACGACTTGCGCGAGCAAGAGAAGCTGATGATTACACCGCTGGCCTATATCCGCGGCCGTAGCCTGCAGCGGCTCTTTTTCATTATCGACGAGGCGCAGAATCTGACCCCGCACGAAGTGAAAACGATCATCACGCGGGCCGGCGAAGGGACGAAGATTGTCCTAACCGGCGACATTCGCCAGATCGACCAGCCTTACCTCGACGCCCTCTCCAACGGCCTGTCGTATCTGATTAACCGCATGGTGGGGCAACCGATCTTCGCGCACGTCACCCTGGAGAAGGGAGAGCGGAGCGCGCTCGCCGACTTGGCAAGCGAACTTCTGTAATCGTCGCTATGTCGGCTGCTTCGCGGGGCCGACGAAGAACGAAGCGAGGACAGCAAGAATTCCGAGCGCAGCCGCGATCCCCGAACCCATCATGATGACCTTTTGTTCGGCCACGACTTTTTGAAAGTGAATCCAAACAGGCGTGCCCATTTCCCCCAGCCCTTCGTTGGTCATCTTAAAATACTCGTCGTAGGTTTCGAGCGCGGTCAATTGATCGACCTGTTGAGCGGACAATTCGGTCAGCTCCGGTGTATAGTCGCGCGTGAGTTGCGAGGCCTGCGTGAACATGAAGAACGTGTAGGCCACGATCGCCAGCGAAACTACGGCAACAGCCAGGCCAATTGAAAACATGGCTCCTTGCGTGCGGCTCCATTTGCCTCCGCGGCCATGCCGTTTCGCTGTGACATCGGGTCCAGCCGGCTCCAGCGCTCGCAGAGCACGGAGCGTCGGCACGGTCAGTGACTGACCACACTGACAAGCGACCTGTCCACCGGCTTGAGCAGGCTCGACACGCACCTTCTGGCCGCAGGAACATGGAAGTAGGTATTGGGGCATGGGTGATCCTACGATGCAGACCGTTTTTGGTTCGCCGGTTGACGCGGCGGCTAAGCGAATCACCCAGGTGCCGCCGACCCGCGGTTGGCCCACCACGGCAGGCTAATGCCGCCGTCGATGAGTAAGGCCGCTCCGGTCATATACGTGTGACGCGGATCACATAGGAATAGGATGCCGTCGGCCATTTCCTCCGCCGTGCCCAGGCGGCCGAGCGGGATTTTCGCACCAGCCGTGTCCAGCGTCTCTCGGGAGGCGAACTTGAGTTCGCCAGGAGTATCGGTCCAGCCGGGCTGGATGATATTGATGCGAATGCGGTGCTCGGCCACTTCGATCGCGGCGGTGCGGGCGGCATGTTCGATCGCCGCTTTCGACATGTTGTAAGCCATCGCTCGCGGAGCGGGGATGAACGCGTGCGGCGAGCTGACGAGCACGATCGCGCCCCCTCCCCCTTGGCGAATCATCTGCTGCGAGGCAGCTCGCATCAGGTGGAACGCCCCCCACATCGTCACATCGACGGTTCGCCGAAAGCCAGCCATATCGGCCTGGTAGAACACTTCCCGATCGCTGTAGGCCGCATTGCTAACGGCGATGTCGAGCCGACCAAATTGTTTGACAGCCAGCGCGATCATTGCCTCGACCGCGGACAAATCGGCGACGTCCGCCTGATGGGCGACGGCCTTCGCTCCTGTTTCCTCAATTGCTTCGACGACCTCTGCTGCCTTCTCGGGACTGGAGCGGTAGTTGACCACGACGCTCGCCCCAGCTCGCCCCAGGGCGATCGCGGTGGCTCGTCCAATTCCCAAACTGGCGCCCGTCACGACGGCGACGCGGCCGTGTAAGTCCACATCTGACATGGGTTTACGTTGCAACCTCGCAGGAGCGGCAAATAGTAAAGCGATAACGTGGACATTACGGCGGCAAAGTCCACCGTTCGTATGCTAACCCTGGTTGCCAGCGCTCACAAGCGGCGCGAACGGATCAAAGCCGCTGGCGGCGACTTGCGGAATTCCGCCGAGTTTTTTCGCTTCGCGCGACTGGACCGGGAACTTCACCTAGTTAGAATTGGCGTAGCCGATACAAGCTGCGACGCAACTCCTTCCCACCTAAACCTTGTGGAGTCGTCGCTGGGGCTTTTCGGTTCGCGACCGGAATTGAGGCGCCGGTGGTGCGATCGCTGTTCCCCTTTGTGGGTTGCGGTGTTGTCGCGCATTGGCATTGAGGCCAGAGCAAGCAGGTTCGTCTAGACATCGACCACGAGCCTGGCGAGGACATTCGGAAAGAAACTCCTTCGCAGGGCTAGTGTTGGTGTCGGGCTTGTGTTGTTAGTTGCCTACGGTCGCTTGAGTTCGCACGTGCAGGGATCGACCGCGCGAGTTCAGCCTCCTGCCGCATTGACGCTCTATCGCTTCATGGCGATGAACTCTGTGTCGATTGATGAACTCTGTCCTTTGTTGAACCAGGAAAGCCTGATGCTTTAGGAAAGATGCGAGCGCTCCCGTAGCGTCTTCGCAGTTGTAATCTCTTGCCAAGTGTGCGGCAGCGGCCGCTTGTGCGGCAAGAGGTGATAGAGTTGGAACGTCGTGCGCGTGAAGGTCGTCGAAGATGAGGGTGTTTTTGCTCGACGATCGTCACTTGCCGACGTGGTTATTATTTATTCCCCGCCCTAGATGCCCAAGCTCGCCGGCCCCAGGAAATGCACACGGCCCCGCACCATGCGGATGCTCCTGGTTTGGCCCGCGACACGGGTTTTATCGTGACTTGCTCTGCACGCTAGAACAGCTTAGGAGTCCTCCCCTTGTACGATTCGCTCTTGGAAGAATTCGACGAAGACGCCGTCCGCACGCCCGAGGACGACGATGGCATTGCCGCGCAAGCGGTGGCCGAAATTGAGCTCGTCGATGAAGACGCCGATCTCGAGGTCGTCGAGAACGCGACGGATGCCGACGTCCCTGCCAAGCTGGATGAAGAGGAATTGCTCAGCCTGGGTGAAGACACGGAATCGTGGTCGGACGACCCGGTCCGCATGTACCTGACGCAGATGGGCGAAATCCCTTTGCTCACGCGCCAGCAGGAAATCTACTTGGCCAAAAAGATCGAACTGACTCGCCGCCGCTTTCGCACGAAGCTGCTCGAATGCGACTACGTCATTCAGCAGGCATTCAAGGTGCTGAAACGCGTGCACGACGGCGAATTGCCGTTCGACCGGACGGTGCAGGTTTCGGTGACCGACCACCTGGAAAAGGATCAAATTCTCGGCCGTTTGCCGCACAACCTGCGGACGCTTGAAATCCTGCTCAAGCGAAACCGCAAAGATTACCTGACCGCCCTCGATAAAAACCAGAACAAAAACAAGCGGAAGCTCGCCTGGACCCGGTTGTCACGCCGTCGCCGTCGAGCGGTCCGCCTGGTGGAGGAACTCGGCCTGCGTACGCAACGGATCGAGCAGATGATTCGCACGCTCGAAGACTTCCAGCGGCGGTTAGAAGAGCTGCGGGCGAAGATCGACGTTCACAAGCGCGAAAAGGGCTCGGCTGCCGAGCGTAAGGCTTGGGTCAGCGAGTATCGGGCAATTCTGCTGGCGACGCAGGAAACGCCTTCGAGCCTCAAAAACCGCGTGATGCTGCTCAAGCAGGTCTATACCGAGTACCAACAGGCCAAACGCGAGTTGTCGGAAGGCAACCTGCGGCTCGTTGTGTCGATCGCCAAGAAGTACCGCAACCGCGGCCTGTCGTTCCTCGACCTGATTCAGGAGGGGAATGCCGGCCTGATGCGGGCGGTCGATAAGTTCGAGTATCGCCGCGGCTTCAAGTTCTGCACCTACGCCACGTGGTGGATTCGCCAGGC
>CAYLLN010000061.1:0-44445 GCA_964384375.1 uncultured Pirellulaceae bacterium | reverse complement strand
CGGCATGCTGCTGCTCGACGTGGCGAAGCGGACCTGGTCGAAGAAGCTGCTCGGCAAGCTCGATCTCGATCCGGCAATGTTCGCCCAATGCTACGAGTCGGAGGAAGTGACGGGCAAACTGCGGCCGGAAGTGGCTGAAGACCTCGGCCTTTCGCCCGACTGCGTCGTCGTCGGCGGCGCTGGGGACTGTGCCGCCAACGCTGTCGGCACCGGTGTTGTGTCGCGCGGCATCTTGTCGAACTCGATCGGCACGAGCGGCGTGATGTTCGTCCATTCCGACGACGTGCAGGTCGATCCGGAAGGGCGGCTGCACACCTTCTGCCACGCGGTCCACGGCAAATGGCACATGATGGGGGTCACGCTCGCAGCAGGAGGTTCGCTGCAGTGGCTCGTCGAAACGGCGTTTAAGGACTTCGGCGGCTCTGGGGCCGCCCCCGCCTACGATCAGCTCATGGCCGAGGCTGAGGCCGCTCCGCGCGGCAGCGACGGCCTTTTCTTCCTGCCGTATCTGGCCGGCGAGCGCACGCCTCATGCCGATCCGCTCGCCCGCGGCTCCTACGTCGGCCTGACGATGAGCCACACCCGCGGCCACCTCGTCCGCAGCGTGCTGGAAGGAGTCGCTTACTCGCTTCGCGAAAGCCTCGACATCATTCGCGACCTGCGCGTCCCCGTGAAGCAAATCCGGGCCTCCGGCGGCGGCGGCAAGAGCCCGCTCTGGCGGCAGATTCAGGCCGACGTCTTCGGCCAGGACGTGGTCACGATCAATGCCGAACAGGGGCCGGGGTACGGCGTCGCCTTGCTGGCGGCGGTCGGTGCGGGGGCCTTCAAAGACATCGAAGAAGCGTGTGCCGCGACGATCCGCGTCGTGCAGGAAACGAAGTACGAGAAGAAGGCCGCCAAGGCTTACAACCGGGGCTTCGAGGTCTATCAGGGCCTCTATCCGGCGCTGCGGAAGAGCTTTCGCGCGATCGGCAAGCTTTGAACGACTATCGCGCCGTATGGTTTACTCTCGCGATTCTGATGGCTGCAAATGATCTCCTGGAACGATCGTCATCAACGGCTTTCGCTCCGGCAGGCTCCACAGGACGAGCGTTCCATCGTCGCCGCCGGTGGCCAGCAGCGAACCATCGGGTGACAGACTCAAGCAGCGAATTCGGGCTGAATGCCCGTTGAGCTTTTCGGCCGGCTTGGCCGACATTTCCTGCAACGTCGTCCGTGCGCGGATACGCACTTCCGCGGAAGAGGACTCTATTGCCGCTCGCGCGAGGTCCACTTCAGCCAGAAAACCGGACTTTAGCAATTCGGCACTCGCCGCCTCTCGAACGGGATACGAATTGTCATCCAGCCGCTTCAGGGCGTCCGCGATTTTCGACTGCTGGTCCGGCGTCGGCTCGCGAAACGTCAGGCCAAAGAGGCAAATTACGTTCCCCGTACCGCTCACGGCCAGCGTTTCGTGCGTGGTCGCGTAGACGAGGCGATCGACACCACCGATTCCTCCCAGCCGTGACCGCAGAGCACCCGTTGTCGCGTCCCAAATTCGCACCGTCCCGTCCCAGCCGCCGGTGACAACCCACCGGCTGTCGGGCGAAAAAAGAGTGCTGCTGTTCAGGGACGAACCATGTTGCAGTTGCAGTTGCTGCTTGCCGGTCGCCAACTCCCAAACTAGAATTCCGGCCTGCGCGGCCGATGCGACACGGCTGCCGTCGGGTGAGAAAGCGATTGAATAAGGCCCCGAGGCGTGACCGCTGAGCACCACCTTTTCGGCCCTGGAGGTAACGTCGTACACACGCACAGTAAAGTCATCGCTCGACATCGCCAGCATGCTGCCATCCGGCGAGAACTGAACCGGTCCGCGGCGCGCCGCATCGAATTCAAACTGCAGTTCGAGCGACGGCCACTGGAGGACTCGCGGGGGCTGTCCGAACGAGGTCATCAGCAGGAGTTTCCCATCGGGCGAAAAGGCGAGCGAGCTGATGCCGGGCAGTTTAGGCAAGGAGCGGAGGGCCTTGCGCTCCGCGACGTTCCAAACGACAAGTCCACCGGCAACGTCCCGCGTACCTAAGCCAATTGCCAGGTGGCTTCCATCCGGCGTGAATGCCGCGGTGCGAACGGCGAGGGGCGCAGGATCAGCGGCCGCGAGACGGCTTCCGGCCAGGGCGAGCAATCCCAGCCCAATCGCCAGTATGAATCGGTGAGCAATCATGGCTTTTCCGATCGCAAATATGAGCCTGACGAATTTAGGGCAAAGGGGGCGGATCCACCAGCGCTACGGGACCCCAAACGAGCGCCGTCGTATCCTCGAGTGCGGTGACCAGCGAATAGCCGTCGGACAAGAACGCCAGCCGCTGAACTCTCCCGGAAATGTTGGGCAGAATCGCTGTAACATGACCCGTGGCGTCAAAAACCGTGACTTTCGAAACGTTGCGCCCGCTGACGACGGCGAACCGTTTGCCGTCGGGTGAAAACGCCCCGTCGCCGATCGAGCCCTCGGGGTGCAAAACCGTCGTCTCCACCTTGCCCGTTTCGAGATTCCAGACCGCTGCCGTGTGATCGCGTTCGGCCGTGAAACGCGCCCCTCCTCCTGGCAATTTGATCTCACGGGATCGCCCCCAGGCACAGACGAGCAGGCGTTTGCCTTCGGGAGCAAAGGTCACCGACGTGATGTGTCCTCCGTCGTGCTCGAGCACTTGCAGTTCCCGACCTGAAGCCACGTCGAACACGAAAATCTTTCCCTGGACGCAAACGACGAGTCGACTGGCATCTGGTGACAGCTCCACTTCCTCCAGATGGAAGAAATCGTCATCGTCGTCAGCACCAGGAATCTTGATTCCCGTGGGGCGAATCGCAAACTCTTCGATCGCTTTGCCATTGCGCGCTTCGTACAGGCGCAGGTAGAAATCGTCGCCAAAGGTTGCGAAGCGACGGCCGTCGGGCGTAAACGCCACGGTGCGGCGACCTCCCAAACGGCCGTGCCCAGGGAGACGATAGATTTCCTTACCGCTCCGGGCGGCCCACAGGCGGACCGTGTTGTCGAGGCTCGACGAGACGAGTTGCGATCCGTCCGGCGAAAGCGCGATGCTGCGGACCCACGCGCCATGCTCGAGCATGAGTTTCTGTTTGCCTGTCGTAGCGTCCCACAAGCGAATCGTGTGGTCGTCGCTGGCGGTGACGATTGTCCCCGGTTGATTGGCAACGATCTGCATGATCGAGCCCCGGTGGGCTGCCTCGATGGCGCCCACACTGCGGCCCGTCTCGACATCGACGACCGCATTGGCAGTCGCAAGGAACCGGCCATCCGGAGAAATGGCGATGCGGCCTGCGGCCATGTCGATCGTTCGGGCCAGTTTCCAGTCAGAAGTGCTCCATACGCCAATTCGCCCCTGTCGATTTTGCGATATGGGTGCAATCAACAACTTGCTGTCGGGATCGAATGTCAGATGGCCCGTGAAGTACTCTTCGGCGGTGGGAGGCGTAAGGCGGGCAATCAGTTCGTCGGTCTGCGCATTCCACACGTGGATCGGATCGCTGTCGTTGCCAACCCACGCGATGAACTTTCCATCCGGCGAAAAGACGATGTTTCCGCCCCCACTGGGCATCCCTACGGTTTTGAGCTCGCGAGGTTCCTCGCCCGCTTGCCATGACCAGACGAACTGCTTCCTTGTATTGGAACCAGTGTGGACGGCAATTTGCTTCCCGTCGGTTGAGACGGCCACGGAGGGGCCGTTGTCGCCGGCAAACTTGTGCGTGAGCAGTTCGATGCCGGTGGCCACGACTTCGATGCGGAGCGTTCCGCTGTTGCCGGCGAGCGAGATCAGGTGCTTACCGTCGGGCGTGAACGCCAGGGCGGGATGATCCGACTCGCGGGCGTTACGTTTGAGAGTGTGCAGCCATTCCCCCGTTTCGGCGCTATGGATGCGAACTTCCCCTTGTGTGTCGCTCGCTTCGTCGGGGACGAAAAACCCGGCGATGGCGACTTGCTTGCCGTCGCGCGACAAGGCCAGCCCCTTGATCACCAGCGGATCGGTGCGGAACTCGCGCACGAGCGCCCCCGTGCGAGCATCCCAAAAGCGGACAGCGCCGTTTTCGTTTGCCGTTACAACTGTCTTCGAATCGGGCAGGAATTCCGGCCCGGCCGAGAAAAAACCGACGGCATGGCGAAAGCGAACGCTGCCCAACCGGACGGCGGCCCCAATGGGAAGCGGGTCGCCGTGCAGATCCCGGGGCGTGGCTTTCTGAGCGAACGAGTTAGGAGCCAGCGAACTCCAACAAGCGAGTGTCAGCCAAATCAGCCGGGTCAGGGCAGTTCGGTTGAGCATGGGTCGCCTCGTCGCGAAGGGAGGGGGGCAGGCGTGAACCTGATGCGGATTGTAGCGGCTGTGCGGACGGTGAACCACAAATCCAGGAAGTGGGCGTGTGTCGGCGCTGCTGCCAGCACAACCGAAGCTCGTTGATCGCTCGCAAAGGGCCGTGACCTACACTTGCCTGCCATGCTCTACACCCTTCGCGCCCAACTCGCTCCCTGGCTTCGCGTCACGGCTCCCCAGCCGCTTGCCGAGCCGCTGCCCGATCTTAAGGGGCACATCCCTGCGCTCGATGCCATTCGAGGGCTCGCCATCGTCCTGGTCACGCTCTATCGCTTCGGCGGCGGAGATCATGGTCTGGGGCGAGCGATCGAGGCGGACTGGCTCGTCGAGCCCGGTTCGCGCGGCGTCGATCTGTTCTTCGTCCTTTCCGGCTTTCTGATCACCGGCATTCTGTACGACGCGAAAGGGAAGGAGCGGTACTTCCGCAACTTCTACATTCGCCGCTCGCTCCGTATTTTTCCGCTCTATTACGGCGTTCTCGCCGCGACCGTATTTCTCCTGCCGATCCTGGTGCCGTCGGCCGAGGCGGTCTTTCGCCCCGCGATCGAACATCAGGCCTGGCTCTGGCTCTATGCCGCCAATTTCTTTCAGGCTTACAACGCCGGATGGTGCCTAGGTCCGTTCAACCACTTCTGGTCGTTGGCGGTCGAGGAACACTTTTACCTCGCCTGGCCGCTGGTCATTTTCCTCTGCTCTCGCAAAACGGCGATGCGAGTTTGCCTTGCTCTCGTCGCAGCCTCGCTCGTGGGCCGTATCGCATGGCTGGTGATGGGAGGCAACAGCGTCGCAATCGAGGTTCTCACGCCACTGCGGATGGATGGTCTGGCCCTTGGCGGTTGGCTGGCTCTGGTCGTGCGCGGCGAAGGAGGACTGGCCTGGCTCGTCCGCTGGGCCAAGCCGGCAGCAATCGCGAGCGGCATCGCGGTCCTTGCTCTATGGCTGGCCGACAAGCGGCTGATGGGTATTCCCTACACGCTCTGGTCGATCTTCTTCGGCGCGATGCTGATCCTCATCATTGCCGCTCCGCGCTATTCGTGGCTTCGCTGGTTTGGCAACTCGCGACCGATGCGGTTCTTCGGCAAATACAGCTACGCGATGTACGTCTTTCAGAATCCGCTCATCCCGCTCATGGCCGGCATCGTCACCGCGCCGGGGCTGGCCGCCGCCATTGGCAATACCTGGATCGCGCAGGGCGTCTATTGCGCGATCATGTTCACCCTGACGACCGCGATTGGCGTAGCCAGCTGGTACGTCTTCGAGAAGCATTGGCTCGGGCTGAAGCAGCGGTTGGCGGCTTAAGTACGTCCCGCCGGCCCGGCGGGAATTGTGGAACCTGGATCGTCCACGGTCCGTCCCGGCAGGACGGACCTACCTCGGCACGGACCTACCGCGTCGCACTCGACTCTGGCAAACTGGCATGTGACCCCAGAGGAGCATTCGCCATGCCTGCCGATCGCCCGCTTGCCGGAAAACGGATTCTTACGTTCGTCGGCGATATCTACGAAGATCTGGAACTCTGGTACCCCAAGCTGCGGATGATCGAGGCCGGGGCCGAGGTGGTCGTCGCCGGGCAGAAGGCGAACGAGAAGTATGCCGGTAAAAACGGCTATCCGTGCGTTTCGGACGAGGCGATCGCCCGGATGCGGCACGCCGATTTTGCCGGCCTCGTCGTCCCCGGCGGCTTCATGCCCGACAAGCTGCGACGCGATCCTGACGTGCTGCAACTGGTACGCGACTTTGCCGATGAGGGAAAGCTCGTTGCGGCCATCTGCCACGGCGGCTGGATTCCCATTTCGGCCGGCGTCTATCGGGGCGTACGAGTCACCGGCTCGCCGGGGATCAAGGACGACCTCGTGAATGCCGGGGCGATCTGGGAAGACGCGCCCGTCGTGATCGACCGCCACTTTGTCAGCAGCCGCAAGCCCGACGACCTGCCGGATTTCTGCCTCGGGATGTTGCAGGTGTTGTGCGGGCGTCAATGAACCGGTCGGCAATGGTACAACATCACCGCTGCGGCCACCGCCACATTGAGCGAGTCGATTCCCAGGGCCATCGGAATCGTGACGCGGCGATCGCATAGATCGAGCCACTCGGGCGTGAGACCATGCCCTTCGCTGCCGAGCAAAATCGCCAGCTTGGGCGGCGGCTGAAAGGTGTGCAGCGGTTCGGCGGCTGGGTCGAGGACCGTCGCCGCCAGCGAATATTCACGCTGACGAACAGCAGCCAAGTCGCCAACCAGATCGCGTGACTCAATGATCGGTAAGTGCAGCGCTGCTCCCATCGAGACGCGAAGCACGCGGCGCGAAAACGGATCGGCCGAACGCTCGCCCAGAATCATTGCCTGGCACCCTAACGCCGCCGCGGTGCGAATGATGCTGCCGAGGTTCGTCGGGTCGTGAACCTCCGGGCAGACGAGGACCGTGCTGGCGGAGGCTCCATCGTCGCCAGCAACCTCCGCGACCGTTGGCCCCGGCAGCCGCCGTCCACACGCCAGCACGCCGCGATGAAAATTGAAGCCGATCGTTGCTTCCAGCAGCTTGCGACTGACGACGTAGATCGGCGTATCCGCTGGTAATCGCGGAACGAGACGGGCGGCCTGGTCCTCCTCGGCGAGCAGCGAATCGACCGGATATCGGCTGGCGATGAGCCGTTCGGTCACTTTATCCCCCTCGGCAATGAACAGGCCCGAGCCGCGAATCAAATTGCGCTGATTTAGCTCGCGATACGGCGCAAGCCGCGGGTCGGCGAGGTCGTCGATCGGGATGCGGGGCATTACGGCACTCGCGGGGCGAGCTTCACGCGGGCCTGCATGGCCGCGCCGCCACGCGTGTAATCGACGACCGCTTCATGGCCGGCGTCGCGCTCGGCAATCGCTGGCAACAGGTCCGCGTCACCGACGATCGGCCGCCCATCCAGCCGTACGATCACGTCCCCCTTCTGCAGGCCCGCGGTTGCTGCCGGTCCGCCGGCGACTACTTCCGTCAGTTCGTGACCGGCGGCAATTCCTTTGCCCGTGAATCCCAGCATCGGCTCGGCCCCTTGCGGCCACGCGCCGAACACCTCCCCGCCGCGCAGTCGATGAAACTGCGGCATCAGCTCTTGGAATCGGGAACAAAGGACGCCGCCGAAGCGGCTTTCGCGGCTTTGAATGCCGATCAGGTGGCCGTCCCGATTGATGAGCGGTCCACCAACAAGCCGACCCTGCGGAGACAGATCGGTCCAGACAGTGCTGCGAAACAGGCGGCGAAGCGTGACAATCTCACCCGCGGGAGGCTCGAACTCTGCCACGTCGGCTGGCCAGAGAAGAGCAAAGTAGATGCGATCCTGCGGCCAGTCGCCGGGCGTGATTGGTTCGAGACCGCGATAGTTTCCTTGCGGCTCGATGCGTAACAGGCCGACGTCCAGCTCGCGCGCGATGCCTGCCGTCTTGGCGGTGAGCCACGTCCCGTCGGCCAGTTGCACCTTGGCCGTTTGGCCCGGCGCGACGAGCGTGTGTCCCGCCGTCAGAATTTCACCTTGCCCATAGACCAGCGCTCCCGCGGCTTTGCGACCGTCTGCATACTCGATGCGAACCGTCGCCGGCCGACCTCGTTCCATAGCCTGCTTCGCGAGTTCACTGACCGCCTTCTCGTTCGTCGCTTCCGCCGAGGGGGCGGCGGGGATGCGGTCGAGATCGTAGTGGCCGCGGCCGAAATAAACGTGGTCGAACCAGGCCGCCTCCCCCTCCTGGCAACCGACAAGCAACCCCTTCACATCGACATTGCCGAAGTCAGCATACAGGTCGCGCGTGATGACGACCCACTCCTTGGGCACGTCTCCCCACACGCGCGTCGCACCGGCAAACGCTGGCTGACCATTCCCGGCATCGTACCGGGGCGGATTCAGCCGCAGGTCGGCGGTGTCAAAGCCAAGACTGAGCCGGCCCCCACCCGTCTTACGCATCGCGAAGCGGAGGAATCGGTATTCGCCCCACGTGGGCCGCTCACGAATCCGGACCACGTCCGAAAGCGGCAGTTTGAATTCGCTCCCTGGAATGACCTTGATCGACCGCACGCCAAAGTGGCGATTGTCGGCGTCGAGCGTCGCCGAACCACCTGCTCGCGGATCGACGGCTGCGAACTGGCCGTGCTCCTCGAAGACCTGGTAAAGCGTCGGCGTTTGCCTCGCCGTTTCCAGCAGTCGATATTCAACGGGCGCGGAATCGGCACTGGGGAGTTGGCGGATCTCCACGTCGATTGTGGTGGAGGGCGTCCGCTGATAGGCGGCCAGCGGAATCGCGAGCGGCCGGTTTTCGTCGGCGTCGTGCTGCCGCTCGGGGACGTTGAACTCGGCGACCGGTTCGCCGCCGAGGAGCACTTCGATTTTCGGCTCTTGCCCCCGATTGAACGGCCGCGTTGCTCCCACGATCAGCCAGTTGTCATTTCGTCCGACCGAGATTCGTCGCGAAAGCACGAGCGGCCTTTGCTTGACCTGAATTGCCGCGTTAAAGGTTCCCGGAACGGGTCGCCGTTCGTCGCGCTGGATCGACCATTCGAGGCCAGCCTCGGCCCCGTTCGTCGAACCGGGCAGGGAGACGCTCCAGTCTTTCCAAGCGAACAACTTTTGGCCCAGCCGCTTGTCGAGTTCCGCCTGTAGCAGGTTCGCATCGAGGTCGAGCGTCGGATCGCACCAGTCGGCATGATCCCGAATGTCGAGTGGATCGGCGCCGGCCGGCCTTCCTTGATCGACAGAATCAATCGCCAGCACGAGGTGCTTCTGACCCCCCGCGGGACCAATCAAACCGATCCCGCCGCTATCGGCAATCGTCTCGCTGCCGACCAGTTGCGGGCTTTGCCAAAGGGGATTGCCGGCTGGTTCGTTGACAAAGACGCGGCCGACGATGCAGCCGCCGCGACCTGCCGAGCGATCGAGACAAAGCTGTGTGCGGAAGGCTCGCGCCGCTGGCGGCAGTTCGAAGGCAACCGAGCCGCGGCCATGCACGCCCAGTCCCCAGCCGAAGTCTTGCGACTGGCTGCGGAGTGCCCCGCCGTGCGTGTTCCGATTTACCGCGCAGGTTGCCGCTCCCGATTTACCCGCAGCCATTGCCGGCAACCGCACAAGCGGCACTTCTCGCGGCAGCCAACTCCGTCTGTACACGATCTCGCGGCACGGAACCCAGAGGATATCGAGACTCCACGCCGGCTGAATGCCATGCACCCAGCGATCGGATTCTGCCGAATTTCCCTCGAAGCGCGGTGCGAGGCGAGCGAGCGACGCCGTCGCGACGAGCCCCGTGGTCGTCTCGATTTGGTAGAGCCGTGTTTCGAGCATCGGACAAAGCTGCGCGACTTCATCGTAGATTGCCGACCAAGGATCAGTATCCGGCAGGTGCAACTCGGCCAGATCGCTCCAGGGAATTCGCCGGTCGCCACCCTCACTCAGCAGCAAGTGCGCCTCGCCCGAACTCATGCGGAAGGCGCGGAACTGCACGCTCCGCCCGTCCCGATAAAAGGCCGTTCCCGGTTGGTGCGGCATTCGCCCGCGGCGTTGCCAAACGATCCGCCGCACGCTGGCCAGGGCGAGGCGAATGTCGCCGACCGGCCGATTCTCCGGCGCTTCGAAGACTTGCGTCGGTCGCACGACCAAATGGGGCGGCAGGATGTCATAAGGCTGCTCGCGGCCGGTCCGGAAATCGACGACTGTTCCCGGAAAGCGATCGCCTCCCGCCAATTCGACGTACGACAGTGGCAACTCGGCCAGCGGCAGCGAGCGGTCCCGAATCCAGCGAAACGAATTCGACGGTTCCAGCAGCGGCTGTCCGTCGAGCCGCGGCATCGCGTTCTTGTCGTGCCAATCGGTAAGCTTCTCTCCCGTCAATCGCTGGCCATTGGCAAGCAGTGCGGCATAGCGCGGCTGACGCTCGGCCCCGACTGCACCATTGCCAAAAGCGGCCACGATGCCAAGCAAAGCAGCAACCGCCGGCCAGGCACAGAGGTACCGCAGTTTGCTAAGCATTCGGGCGAGTATCCGCGGGCGGAGGACGGCAGTCGGGGTATTATGGCTTGAACTACCGATTCTGTTACGCGAGAGAGCGGCGTGCAACCAGTGCGCCAGTGCGCACGATGGGCTCATGCCAATGACTGGGGGTTTGCCCAAAATCGGCGGTGAAGATAGGCTGAACCGTCTGCCCGCCTACCTGAATTCGAGGTTCCCTCCCATGTCAGACGCTCTTCGTTCGCTTGCGTATTTGTCGCTCTCCGCCACCTTGCTCACTTTCGCGGCAGGATGCCCATCGAATCAGCCGACGGGCCCGCTCGCTGGTCCTCCCGTGGTCGAGCAAGCCGCAGCCCCAAAGGTCGAGCTGCCGCCAGACAATGCGGACGATGTGGCCGCGCTCGAAGCAGCGAACGCCTGGCTCGTCCGTCAAGACGGCAAGAAAGAGGGCTGCATCATCGGCGTCGAGCTTTCCAGCAGTGCGACCGACGAGCAGCTCAAGCATCTGGCCGGATTGCCTGGCGTGCAGCGGCTGCAGTGCAACTCGCGCGGCATCACCGACGCAGGACTCGTGCATCTTAAGGATCACCCTAGCCTCAGGTACATCGACTTCGAGCAGACTTCGATCACCGATGCTGGCATGGGGGCGCTGAAGGACGTCCCCAAGCTCGACGATCTATTCCTGAAAAAGACCGACATCACGGCGGCGGGCTACAAGACACTGGCGGAGATTCCGACGCTGAAGGCGATCCGCGCCCCGCAGACGAACTTCAATGACGATTGCTTGCAGGCGATATCGGGGATGAAACAACTCACCTCGCTCGATCTGTCCGACTGCAACCAGGTGTCGGCCAAGGGGCTTGCGGTGCTCAAGGATTTTCCGAATCTCTCGTTCTTGCGCCTGTGGGGGCAGACGATTACCGACGACGTGCTGGCGAACATCGTCGATCTGAAGAAGCTCCGCCGCTTGTCGCTCGAACAGTCGAAGATTTCCGAAGCCGGTTTCGATCACATCGCCAAGCTGCCGGAGTTGCAGGAGCTGATGCTGTACGGAGCAACGGGGGTGACCGATGCGGGTCTGGAGAAGATCAAGGGGCTGACGAAGCTCAAGAAACTGGAACTGCGCGACGACCGCGTGACGAGCCTCGGCATTTCGTACCTGGCCGAGATGAAGGATCTGGAGGTGCTCGACCTGACGAACACGGCGAATGTCGGCAATGAAGGACTCGAACATCTCAAGGGGCTGACGAATCTGAAAGAGCTGAATCTCTGGTCCACGCGGATTGACGACGCGGGACTCGTGCATCTGGAAAGCCTGCCGAATCTCACGTGGCTGAAACTCGACCAGTGCAACGTCGGCGACAAGGGGATGAAGAGCGTCGGTAAGTTGGCGAACCTCGAATACCTGCACATCGGCAGCACGCAGGTGACCGACGACGGGCTGAAGGAATTGCACGGATTAAAGAACCTCAAGGAGCTCGTGCTGACGTTCGCTTCGGGCGTGAGCGACAGCGGCATCGAAGAATTGAAGGCCGCGCTCCCCAAGCTGGAGACGGTTGACCGCTAAAATCTCTTTGGCCAGAATCTCCGACCTTTGGTTGACCGCGGCGGCAAATGAATTCACAATAGAGCACGCATGAAGCGGCGCTGATCGTTGCATTAGGATTGTGAACTAGGGCAACGCCAGCCGCCTCCCGCCCGTCGCGGCGGCGAAGGAAACCCCCTTCCCGCTGCGGTCCCGCCAGTTACTAGCCCGCCAAGGATTGCCGGATGTTCTATCTCCCCTCGCCCGTGGTCCGTGCTGCGCTCTGGGGAGCCCTTGCGACAGGTTGGCTGTGGACGGCGTCAAACGCCGTCGCCCAGCCTTCGCTGTCGCATGCCGTTCCTGGCGCGGTTGCTCCCGGCAAGACGACGGAAGTCACGCTGCACGGGGCCAAGCTCGATCAGCCGCTGAAGTTGTGGACGAGCTTTCCCGCCTCTGTCGAACTGGTTCCCGGCGACCCGAATCAAAAGGACAAAGCGAGCCTGGTGGCGAAAATCACGTTGCCCGCTGGAGTCCCCTGCGGCATCGGCGGGATCGCCGTCGCCTCAGTGGGGGGCGTGTCGGATGTGCTCTATCTGATGATCGACGACCTGCCGAGCGTCGCCGATAGCGGCAACAATCAAACGATTGCGACGCCGCAGGATGTGCAGCTTCCCGCAGCGATCGACGGGCACTCGGACGGAACCGTGTTCGACTATTATCGCTTTGCCGCCAAAGCCGGGCAGCGGATTTCGTGCGAAGTGCTGGGCACGCGGCTGGGCTGGGATTTCGACTCGGTGATTCGCGTGCTCGATGCAGGCGGGAACGAAGTCCTCCGAGCCGACGACGACGCCGCGACGGCCGCCGATTCGCGGTTCGTCTTCGTCGCGCCGGCTGACGGGCAGTTCACGCTCGAACTTCGCGACAATCGGTACAAGCCGGCCGGTCGCTACCGACTGCGGTTGGGCGAGTTTCCGCTCGTCAGCACGCCGCTGCCGCTGGCGGTCACGAGCGGCGCGGCGACGCCCGTTTCGTTCAGCGGCCCGGCAACCGAAGGGATCGCCCCGCTGACGATTCTCGCTCCTGTGGGTAACAGCGACGTGTTGCCGATCTCCGTGAAATCGACCGCGAGCCAGGCCTCCGGCTTTGCCACCCTGCAAGCGACCGATTTGCCCGTCTTTGCGGAATCGACTCCTGCCGACAAGCCCGACGAACCAACACAGGCCGCGGTTCCCGGAGTTTTTTCCGGCCGCCTCGACGCAGGCCGCGATCGCGACCTCTATCAATTCACCGCCACCAAAGGAACGCCGATTTACTTCACCAGCACCAGCCGCAGCGCCGGCAGCGGGGCGATCCTGATGCTCCGCTTGCAAAATGCCGCCGGCAACCAGATTGCGGAAAGCCCGATCGGCGACAGCGACGAGCCGGTGCTGAACTTCACGATTCCCGAAGATGGCACCTACAAGCTTTCGGTCGAGGAACTCGCTGGCCGCGGCGGACCGGACTACACGTACGCGGTGACCGCCCGCACGGGGCCGCAGTTCACGCTGTCGCTGAAGAACGACGCCAACAACCGCCTTCGCCACTCGCTCGTCCCCGGCGGAGGAGCTTTCCATCTGGACGTGCAGTGCCAGCGAGTTGGTTATGCCGGCCCGATCACGCTCAATGTTGAGTCGCCTCGTCTCGGCTGGCAGGTGTTTAATAGCGTCATCCCCGCCAATGCGAACGAAGTTCGGATGTACGTCGTGGCCCCTCTCGATTTCTCGCCGGCCGAACTGGCCGAGTTGCGGATCGTGGGGACGGCTGATGATTCCGCCCGGAACGTCTCGGCTACGATGAGCACGGTGACGCAGCTGCGTGCTGCCCGGCCGCAAACGCCATATCCGCCAGCCTGGCTCGATGGACTGTTGCTCGTTTCCGCGATTCCCAGTTCACCATCGTTCTATTCCGCCACGGCCGACCGGGCGGAAGTCAACTTTCCGCGGCTTGTCGGTGAAACGAAGCTGACGCTCGCCTTCAAGCGGACCGATCCGAACTTCAAAGACGCCCCGCTCGTCGTTCTGCCGCTGGGCCTGCCCGCGGGCATCGCCGCCGAGGTGAAGCGGAACGGCAACGGTCCGGACGAGACCTATGACATTGTGCTGAAGGGGCCGAAGGACTTTGCTGAGGGACAGCACACGCTCCGCTACTTTGCCTTCGCCGAGATGGGGACGAACGGCCGCGCCGTGCAATCGGGCGATATTCGGCTCAACGTCGTCACGCCGCTGGCTGCGACGATCGCTCCGGCTGGGCCGCTCGCTCAGGGGCAAACGCAAAAGGTGAAGGTGACGCTCGCCCGCCGCGGCGACGACAAGCAGCCGGTGGATGTGAAGTTCAAGGCCCTGCCAGCAGGCGTGACCGCTTCGGAGAAGACAACGCTAGCCGCGGACCAGAATGAAATCGAAATCGAACTCACCGCGGCAGCCGATGCAGCCGTAGCCAAGTTCGATCAGCTCATTGCTGTCGCCACCAGCAAGTACGCAGGTGTGGACATCACGGTCGAGAGCGTGCCCGTCGCGTTGGAAGTGAAAGCACCGTAGTAGAGGGAACTGCGAATGAATCTAAAGCTATTTGCGACACTTGTTCTGGCGGCGATTGCCACAACGGCGAGTGCCGACGAACCGGCGCTTGAGCCTGTCAACGTCGGTCAGCCGGTGCGGATTGAAGTTTTTCCGCCGTCGTTCAAGCTCGTCGGGCCGCGTGCCAAGATGCACCTGGTGGTCACCGGCCACTATGCCGACGGCACGTATCAGGATCTGACCCGCGCTGCGCAATATGCCACGAGCAATGCCGCCGTGGTCGCCGTCGAGAACGCGATCGCCCAGCCCAAACAAGACGGGACGGCGGAGATCATCGTCACGGCTGGAGGGCAGGAGGCCAAAGCAGCAGTTGAAGTGACTGCATTTGCTGCCCAACAGCCGATTTCGTTCGAGTGGGAGACGCTGGCCGCTCTTTCCAAACAAGGTTGCAATAGCGGCGCGTGCCACGGCTCGCCGAGCGGCAAAGGGGGCTTTCGTCTCTCGCTGCGGGCGTTCGATTCGGTCCTCGACAAGCTGACGCTCATTCGCGAGGATCTCGGCCGCCGCACCAATTCCCTCAATCCAGACGAAAGCCTGCTTCTCAATAAGCCGCTGATGAAAGTGCCGCACGGCGGCGGGCTGAAGCTCAAGAAAAGCGACGCGTCTTATGCAGTGCTGCACCAGTGGATTGCCGAAGGGTGCCGCTCCGATCCAGCCGAAGCGCCGCGGTGCGTGAAGATTGAGGTCTATCCGCCAACGGGCCGTCTGCTGAAGCGACCGGCCCACACGCAGCAACTCTGCGTGCTGGCCCATTTCGCCGATGGCACGATCCGCGACGTGACCGACCTCGCTTCGTGCAGCACGAGCGACAGCATGGTTGCCGACGTGACGGCCGGCGGCCTGGTCACGGGCCACGACCGGGGTGAAGCGGCCGTGATCGTGCGCTATCTCGAACACATCGAGTCGTGCTTCTTCACCTTCGTGAAGGACATTCCCGGTTTTGCCTGGAACGATCCGCCAGCCAACAACTATGTCGATGAGCACGTAAATGCCAAGCTGCGGCAATTGCAGTATTTGCCGTCGGGCCTCGCTAGCGACGAAGAGTTTCTCCGCAGGGTTTACCTCGACGTGATCGGCCAACTGCCGACGCTCGAAGAGTCGCAAGCGTTCTTGGCTGACGCCGCACCGGACAAGCGGGCAGTGCTCATCAACAAGCTGCTCGAGCGGCCGGAGCACGCCAAGTTCTGGGCCCTCAAATGGGGCGATCTCTTGCGGATGACCAGCACGCAGATCGGCGGGCAGGGCGTTCACAAGTACCATCGCTGGCTGGAGCGGGCGTTCGAGACGAACCTGTCGTACGACCGCTTTGCCGGCGAACTCGTCTCATCCAGCGGCAGCACGCTCGACAATCCAACCGCCAATTTCTATCGCACGGCAACCGACACGCTCGATTCCGTCGAGTCGATCTCGCAGGTCTTCCTCGGCGCCCGCCTGCAATGTGCCAAGTGCCACAATCACCCATTCGAGCGCTGGACGCAGGACAACTACTACGGCATGGCGGCGTTTTTCAACCGCGTGCAGCGAAAGAAATCGCCGCGGGCCGACGAGTTGTTCATTTTCGTCGCATCCGGCGGCGAAGTGACCCAGCCGCGCACCGGCAAGCAGATGAAGCCCTGGCTGCCGGGCAAGGGAGATATCGACCCGCCCGCCGGGACCGACCGCCGCGAGCCCTTCGTCGTGTGGCTCACCGCCAAGGACAATCGCCTGTTTGCCAAGGTCGAGGCGAATCGCTTGTGGAGCCAAGTCATGGGCCGCGGCATCGTCGATCCGCCGGATGATTTTCGCGACAGCAATCCTGCCAGCAACGCGCCCCTGCTCGACGCGCTGGCTGCCGATTTCGCCGAGCACGGTTACGACCGGAAACATGTCCTCCGGACGATCCTGAATAGCCGTACGTATCAGGCCGACTTCCGAGCCAATGAGTTCAACAAGGACGACGCCAAGTACTTCTCGCACTATCAGCCGCGGCTTTTGTCGGCCGAGCAATTGCTCGATGCGATCTGCACGATGACGGCGCTGCCCGAAGCGTTCGCCGGCCTCCCCGCAGGAACGAAGGCGACGCAGCTTCCCGCGCCGGATCTGGCCAAGCATGACTTCCTCAAGATCTTCGGCCAGCCCGAGCGGCAGACGGTCTGTGCGTGCGAGCGTGCGGGGGATTCGAACCTCGGCATGGCGATTCAGTTTTTCAATGGCCCGCTGATTTACGGCAAGCTGCGCGACGCGAACAACCGCTTCCGCAAGCTGATGGCAGCGGGGAAGACAAACGAAGAGATCATCTCTGAGTTGTATCTCTCCGCCGTCTGCCGCAAGCCGTCTGCCAAAGAACTGGAAGCGAGCATGGCCCACATCGCGGCCAAGGGGGACCAGGTAGTTGCCTTGGAAGACATTGCGTGGGCGATCCTGAACACGAACGAGTTTCTATTTCAGCATTAGTGCTTCATCCATGCTAAGCTCACTCTTTAAGATCTAGACGGTAACAATTGCAATTCCCAACATGAGTCGCTGAATCGTTGAAGAGAACTAGTTATGGTACAGACACGCATGAGTATTCCTTTATTCATTCCGCAGTTGTTTTATGACATTATCGCGAGAATGGTCCCTGGCGCGGTATTGTTGATACTCATGTCAATGTTGATTTACGGCCCACTCGAAGGTTTGTTAGTCGCCACGACGTGGTCCAAAGTTGATTCCGCTCGGGCCAATGTCTCTGGATGGATAGTCTTTCCGTGTAATGTTTTGGCTTCCTACGTTACAGGTGCACTCCTGGGAGGATTGTGGTTCCGGTGGTTGTATCCGCTGCGATGGAAAGGGGATGGCAATTCAATACCAGCATTTTTAGGGTTCGCCGGCGATGGCGATCAGCGCATCGAAACATTCTTTTGGACGACCTTTGGTGGCGAGAACGTGTGGTATGGACCGCAGCTACTGAGCAAGATGTCGCTGACCGAACGAATCGCTTTCATGTATGATTATTTGTCGGTTTATCACCCAACTTCCGCGGCACGTTTAGCCAAGTTGCGTGCAGAGCAGCACATGGCTGGCGTGTTTGTGATCGGCTTAGGCTTGTTACTTGCCGTGATTCTCGTTTTTCCTTCGACGTTTCCTTGGGCCGCGCAAAACAGAGCTTTAGTTGTAATTGGATTGTTGCTTGGCATTGCCGCTGCGACTTCCTTAGCGCGACATGTCGGTGGTCGATGTGCAAATGGCTTGTACTTTTTGTGGCTGCTGTCCATTGCCGAAAAAGGTATAGTTTTTCAAACCAATGTGCATCGGCCGCTTGAAATACGCGACGCAGATGTCAGAACTGAGGCCTATGCGAGTTGGCAACGTGAGGGTTGTCCAACTCGAAGTCCGTCGGAGCAGGAATCAGACTACTATGCAGCGCAGAACCGTTTAAAGCAGCGGAATGGGTTCGTAATTACTTGTTCGCCGCCAGTTCAATCTAATGGTGCTTTCAGGTCCAACGGCAATGGAGAAGCGACCCGATGACGACTCATTGGAGAAAGGACGTTTCTAATAGGCTTCTTGCATGTTTGGGAGCGTTATTTGCACTCATTCCGCAACTGAGCTCCGCGGCTGACCCGGTCAGCTTCAAGCGCGACGTGGCGCCGCTCTTGCTCAACAACTGCCTGGCCTGTCACGGGCCGAAAAAGGCCGAAGGGGGCTATCGGATCGACACGTTCGAGCGGGCCCTGGCCGCCGGCGATTCGACGCAGCCCGGCTTCATTGCCGGCAAGCTGGACGAGAGCGAGGCCTTCCGCCGCATCGTTTCGACCGACAAAGCCGAGCGCATGCCGCTTGACGGCGACCCTCTGCCGGCCGACCAGGTTGAATTGCTGAAGCGGTGGCTGACCGAGGGTGCGGCCTTCGACGGTCCCGATCCGAAAGCGGCCCTTTCGTCGTACATTCCTCCGCCGACGCATCCACCAGCGCCGGAAGCCTACGTCGCGACGCTCCCGATCACCGCGGTCGAATTCAGCCCGGACGGTTCGCAGCTCGTCGTGGGCGGCTATCACGAGCTGTTGTTCTTTAACCCGGCCGACGGCGCGCTCCTGCGGCGGCTGCCCAACGTCGGCCAGCGGACATACGCCATCCGCTATAGTCCCGACGGGCAACTGCTGGCGGTTGCCTGCGGCGCGCCCGGCCGTCTTGGCGAGGTACGTATATTCAAGCCCGACACGGGCGAGCTCGTTCGCGTGCTCGGCATGACCAGCGACGTAGTCTTTGACTGTGCCTTCAGCCCGCAGGGGGACCGCTTGGCCACTGCTGCGGCTGATGGGGCCGTCCGCATCTTCAACGTCGCCGACGGAGCCGAGCAGCTCACCATCACCAGCCATAGCGACTGGGTCTTCGCCGTCACCTGGAAAGCCGACGGCAGCCAGCTCGCCACCGCGAGCCGCGACAAGACGGCCAAAGTCTTCGATGCGAAAACCGGCGACCTGCTAATCACGTACTCCGGCCACAACCAGCCCGTGCGGGGCGTGCTGTTTCATCCCGACGGGGCGGAAGTCTATTCCTCCGGCAGCGACAACAAGGTTCATCGCTGGAAGATCGCCGACGCGGCCAAGACCAAAGAAAGCGGCTTCGGGGGAGAGGTCTATAAGCTGACGCTTTCGGGCGAGCAGTTCCTCACAGCCTCGGCCGAGAACAAGGTCCGCCAATTCAAGGCGAAGGAGCAGGACCAGATTCGCGAACTTGCCGGGCCCAAGGATTGGGTTCTGTCGGCGGCGATGCACCCCGCAACGAAGCGGATCGCCGGCGGCACGTTCGACGGTCAGGTTTTCGTGTGGAATGCCGACGATGGCGCTGTGATCACTTCGTTCACGGCGGCGCCGGGGTATGTGGCGAAATAGGCCTCATTGGCTTCTACCGCGTGCTGATCTGTGCATACCCTGAAATTCAAGCCGGTTGGCCTAAACAATCACGAAAACACGAATGAAGACGAAACCACGAAACCGAGGATGCACTAATCTCAAGGCGTAGCGCCTCGCGAAGGCTGATGCTGCATTTTTCACGCCACTTCGTGTTTTCTCCTTCTTCGTAATTTCGTGATCCTCCGGGCCAGCGACTCCCGACTGTAGCCTGTCACTTCACCACTAGGTTCTTCGTCTCGATCGCCGCGTGCCCCGACTTCCGCATCGGCCGCGGCAACGGCTGAGCGATGCCTTTCGCGTCGATCGTCCGGCAGCGGAGCAGATACTCGCCCGCGGGCAGGCCCGGCAGCAGTGCCGCCCAGTGCAGCTTTCCAAGCGGGAGCGGCCAGGTCTTCGGCCGGCCGTCATCGTCAAAGCCGCTCGTGTGATCGGGAATCTTGCCTTCCGGCAAATCGCCCCCCCAGGATTTTGGCGGGCCGAGGATCTCCGCGTCGACCCACGGCGCGGTCGCAAAATGCTTGTCCTCTGCCGGCCACTCCTGTCCCGCGGGCGAAATCCAGACCTGCACTTTCGACACGCCCGAAATGCCGACCTGGGCATAGCCCGTGACCGGAATCGGCTGGCCTGCGACGGCCGGATCGGGAAATGCGAGCGTAGCGGCAAACGATTTGAGCGGGCTATCGACGTCGTTGTTGCCGCCGATGTACGTGTCGTTCGCGTAGGCCAGGTTCGTCAGCACGACGTGCGAGAGCCACTTGATCGACTTAAAGCCATAAGCTTCGGGGACGACGATCCGCACCGGCCCGCCGCGCGTGCTGTCGAGCCACTCGCCGTTCAGTTTGTAGCACGCGATGACCGGCGGCAGGTCGTGATAATCCTCCAGTATGCGGCCGAAGGGGAGCGAGCTCTTGAACATCTGCCCCGCGTCGTCGTTGTGATAGCCGTAGTAAAAGACCCGCCGCACGTCCTCCCGCGGCTGAGCCAGGGCAATCAGCTCCCGCAGCGGCACTCCTTCCCAAATGCCCATCCCCAGCGGGCAGCCGATGTTGAGGCAGGTCATCACCTTCGGGAATCGCACCGCGTGTTTCTCGGCCAGCGACACGAGCCCCGCGAAATCGAGCGCAGTACCGTCGGCCTTGGTCAACGGCTTGCCGAGCTTGGCTGGGTTCTCCGAATCGCTGACGATTTCGAGTTTCCACGACTCGCGCGTCAGGCCCACTTCGGCCTTCTTTTCGTCGGGGAGCGAATGGGGCAGCGGCTTGCCGCGCGACACGTCACGAAACTCGGCCGGCGGCGTGAAGAACGGCTCCAGAGCGTCGATCGCTTTGGCGAGTTCCGGCGTTCGCTCCGCCCCTCGTCCGATCAGCGGCAATGCTCCGACGGCAGCAATCCCAGCCGCCCCCAGCCGCATGAAGTACCGCCGCGTCAGACGACGATGTTCGCGTAAGAATGGCTCTCGCATTGCGTCACCTTGGGAATCAATAGAAGGCAGTCGATCGACGGCGCTATTTAGATTTCTTCTTCTTCCCCTTCGCCTGCCGCTCCTTCACGTACTCCGGCACCTCGATCCGCTGCCCCTCGCGGTTGTCGAAGGTCCACGCCGGCCAGGTTGGGCTTTCTTCGCGGACGGCATGATACTTCGCGAGCAGCAGAGCTTTCATCTCCGCGAACTTCACGGCGTCGATTGCGGACAGGTCCTTCATCTCGGCCCGGTCTTCCTTCAGGTTATAAAGGGCAAAGCTCACCGGTTCAGCTGCTTTGAAGTCTCGTTCCTCCGCCTCGGTCGTGTCGTTGCCGCGGGGAGGAGTCTTGTCGAGCCGGGCGAGAATCTTCCAGTCTCCCTGCCGCAGGGCGATGTGAAACTGTCCGGCCGCTCGATTGAAATGCCAGTAGAGAGGCTCGGTCCGCTTGACCTCGCCGCCGGCAAAAAGGGGCGCGATGCTCGCGCCATCGAGCGTCCGGTCGCTCGGCGGCTTGATGCCAGTCAGCTCGCACACGCTCGGCAGGAAATCGACGCCGCAGACTGGCTCGTTGCTGGTCGTGCCCGCCTTGATATGTCCTGGCCAGCGGATGATCCCCGGCACGCGAATTCCCCCCTCGGTGACAAACCCCTTCTTGTCGCGCAGGCCGCCCGACGAGCCGTATGGATGTTGGGCCGTGATCGCCGGGCCGTTGTCGCTCGTGAACCAGACCAGCGTCGAATCGGCCAGCCCCTCGTCGCTGAGCACCTGCATCAGCCGGCCGAGCGCAGCATCCATCTGCGTGATGTTGCCGTGATGGGCCGAATAGGCCGGGTCTTCGTGCGGATAGAGTTTTGTGTATTGTTCGGCGGAGGCGATCGGCTCGTGCGGCTCGTGGAAACAGACGTAGAGGAAGAACGGCTTGGCTTTGTCGCGCCCCGTTTGCAGCCACTTCGTCGCCTCGCCGACGACCAGATCGGCCGAATACCCCTGCTGCTTGCCGACCGGCTCCCCGTTGCGGACGAAATTGTCGGGATTGCGGTGACTGGGCAGGGCGTTGTTCTGCGTGCTCATCCAGTGGTCGAAGCCGTGATCGCTCGGCTGCGGCTGCGTGGGCTGGTTGAAATGGCCGTTCATGTGCCATTTGCCGACGTGGCAAGTGCTGTAGCCGGCGTTTTTCAGCAGCGTCGCGATCGTGGTCTCTTCGCGCCGCACGTGCATCGGCGAACCATGCGGAATCCAGTTCCGCACGCCGACCCGCGTCGGAGTGCGGCCGGTCATCAGGGCGGTTCGCGACGGCGAACAGTTCGGATGCCCCGCGTAGCAACTCGTCAGACGCACCCCCTCGCCAGCCAGCTTGTCGAGATTCGGTGTCTGCACGTCCTTGGCCCCGAAGCAGGCGAGATCGCCGTAGCCGAGGTCATCGCAAAGGATGAGGACGACATTCGGGCGAGCGGGCTTTTCGTCCACGGCAACGGCTCTGTGAACCAACGCCGCGACAAGCAACGTGAACAGGCCAAGTGAGCGAGCAGGGAAGAAAGGGCGGGACATGGAGAGCTCCTTGGGACGGATTGTAGCACGGCGCCGCGCGGGCCGAGATAATGTCCACTTCACCACTGGGCCACGTTCCGCAAAACCGCCATGGGTCACACTTACTTGGCTACCGCAACGCACTTGATCGCGATGGTTTCCCTATCGCCACTGGTCGTGCTCACGGGCTGCGGCCTGGCACAGCCGCCGGCTGCGCGGCTGATTCGGCAGTCCACCGCGAAGTGCCGGGAGACGGCGGACTTGCTGGCGGGGGTGAAAGACGTCGCGTCAGCCAAAGCGGCTGCCCCGCGATTGAAGAAACTGATCGACGAGATCGATCGTCTGAACGAACAGATCGAACGGGTTTACGATCCCAGCGACGTCCCCCTCGGCCAAGAATCCGCCATTCACGCCGAGTTGCCCGAAAGCATCGCCCAGATGCAGCGCGTAATGACCGAGGCCGCGCGGATTCGGCAGGAGCCGGCGTGGGTCGAAGCCTTGGGAGAGGCGGGAAAACGACTGACGGGCTTGGATGTGCTGGCTGGTGACGCGCTGGGGATTGAGCAGGGGTAGCCCTGAACAGGCAACTGAACTCGCATTTACTGGCTTGCTACGCACCGGCTGTTTAGAATCGCCGCCAGCCCCCTCACCTACGCGAGTCTCCCGCCATGCACCGCATCTTGATCTGTTCGTTCGCCCTGGCCTGTTTTCTGGGCAACCTATCGGCCTTGGCTCAGCAGCCTAGCGAGCTGGAAAGCTACATCCGCCTGCATTACACGAAGCAGGAGCACCTGATTCCGATGCGCGACGGCGTGAAGCTGTTCACCGCCGTCTATTTGCCGCGGGACACGACGAAGACGTATCCGCTCTTGATGAAGCGGACGCCGTATGCGGTGTCGCCGTATGGCGTCGATAAGTTTGCCGCGTCACTGGGGCCGAGCGAGCATTTTCCCAAGGCCGGCTACATCTTTGTCAATCAGGATGTCCGCGGGCGGTTCATGTCCGAGGGGGAGTTCGTGCAGGTGACGCCGCACGTGCCGGTCAAGCGCGGGCCGAAGGACATCGACGAAAGCACCGACACCTACGACACGATCGAGTGGCTGCTCAAGAACGTGCCGGGGCACAACGGCCGTGTCGGGATGTATGGCATTTCGTATCCCGGCTTTTACTGCTCGGCCGGCATGATCGACTCGCACCCGGCTCTCGTTGCCGTCTCGCCACAGGCGCCGGTGGGCGATTGGTACTTCGACGACTTTCTGCACAACGGGGCGTTTTTCCTCGCCCATGCCTATCGCTGGCTCGGGAACAACGCCCAGACCCGCGGCAAGCCGACGAGCGAGCGCCCCAAGTCGGTCGAATATCCGACGCTCGACGGCTACGAGTTGTTCCTGCGGGCCGGGTCGATGGAGAACGTGACTCGCGACCTCCTCAAGGACGCGGCCCCGTTCTGGAACGACATGATGGCCCACCCCAACCGGGACGAATTCTGGCAGAAGCGGGCGATCCTGCCGCACCTGAAGAACGTCTCGCCGGCGGTGATGGTCGTCACCGGCTGGTACGATGCCGAGGATTTGTACGGCTCGTTTAAGACCTACCAGGCGATCGAGTCACAGAACCCGAAGGTAAACAACATCCTCGTCGTTGGGCCGTGGCATCACGGCGGCTGGGCGTCGGTCGAGGGGGACCGGCTCGGGCAGGCGAACTTCGGCTCGAAGACGGCAGCGTTCTATCGGGCGCAGATCGAGCTGCCGTTCTTCGAGCGGCATCTGAAGGGGGAGAAGCACGCGCCGCTGGCCGAGGCGACCGTGTTCGAGACGGGCTCGAACGTCTGGCGAACGTTCGACGACTGGCCGCCGAAGGAGAACCAGCCGCGGGCGCTGTTTCTGGGCGAAGGGGGAACGCTTGTCGAGAAGCCGCCGACGGAGTCCAGTGCCTATGACGAATACGTGAGCGATCCCAATCGGCCGGTCCCGTTCGTTGAACGGGTGACGCCGAAAATGGACATCGAGTATATGACCGACGACCAGCGGTTTGCCGCCCGGCGGCCCGACGTGCTCGTGTATCAGACGCCGCCAATGACTGACGATCTGGTGATCGCCGGCCCGCTCGACGTCGATCTGTGGGTTTCGACCACTGGCACCGATGCCGACTTCATCGTGAAACTGATCGATGTCTTCCCGGACTCATCCGACGCGGCGGCCCAGCCGAACTATCAGATGCTCGTGCGGAGCGAGGTCTTCCGCGGCCGGTTCCACAAGAGCTTTGAGCGGCCCGAGGCTCTCGTCCCCAATCAGCCGACGCGAATCAAGCTGGAACTGCTGGACGTAATGCACCGCTTTCAGAAGGGACACCGTCTGATGGTGCAGATTCAGAGCACCTGGTTCCCGCTCGTCGATCGCAACCCGCAGAAGTTCGTGCCGAATATCTACTTCGCCAAGCCCGAGGATTATCAAAAGGCGACGCACCGCATCCTGCGGTCGGCCGAGCATCCGACGAGCCTCACGTTCGGAACGGTACCGGCCAAGTGAAGCGAATTTGATGCGTTCTGTCAGCGGCTAAAGACCTCGCCCGTCGGGCCGAGCAGTCGCTCGATGACCCGCTCAAACAGCTTGTCGGTCATCGGAATCCCTTGCACGGTTGTGTCGCGAAAAGACGAGCAGAGATTGGCGGCAAATAGGGGAGTGCCGCACTGCTCGCGGAATGCTGCCAGTCCAGCCGTCCGGTCGAGGGCCACGTGGGCCAGCAGGACGGGACTGAAGAGGCCGATCGTCTCCAGTAGGCGAAACGGGACCAACTTGTGGAGCTCGGTGAGAAATCGCGTGCCAACGGCAAAGCGATCGATCGTGTTCATTCCGCGGACGATTGACTCGCAGGCATGCATGTAAAAGTCGAGCAGGGCGTTGCCGCGGCAAAAGACGCAGACGGCGTTGTTGACGCGTTGCTTTACCCGCAGACCCCCGCTCTCATTCGGCTCGACCCATAACTCCCGGCAGAACGCAAACTGTTCGGTTACGTCGATTGTCAGACGCTGGGACGTAAACACGAGCACATCGGCATCCACCCAGATGGCACGATCGTAGCCTTGGCCCAAGAGCTCGCGGGCAATCGCCAGCCGAGCCAGATCGGAAACCAGGAGGACGTCGCCGGCGACTTTCTCGCGATACCAGTCGGGAGCATAGGCAAACATCCGGTCATCGACGAAGTGGTAGTCGAACGAGTGCAGCTGAGCCCAGGCGCGCGTGGAAGCGAGGCACCGTTCGATCCATGCGGGAACGTTGGCCGTGCGAAATGACTGATAGACCACGGTTCGCACGGGCGAACTCCGTTAGTGCTCGGCCTTCAAGCGGCGGGCCGCCTTTGCCTGGGACCGCAGGTTCAGAAACTCGACCCCCAGGGCAAACGCCATCGCGAAATAGATGTATCCCTTTTCGATGTGCGTCCCAATTCCCTCGGCGACGAGCATCACGCCGATGAGCAAGAGGAAGCTGAGGGCGAGCATCTTCACCGTCGGATGCCGCTCGACAAAACCAGAAACGGTCCCGGCAAAGACGAGCATGACGCCGACCGCCAGGATGACCGCCGCGACCATGACCCAGATCGACTCGGCCATTCCCACAGCGGTGAGGACCGAATCAAGCGAGAAGATAATGTCGAGCGTGACAATCTGCGTGATGACACCAGCGAACGTCACTTTGACGGCAGTGACGTGATCGTCGTGCTGCCCTTCGACCTTGTGGTGAATCTCGACGACGCTGCTCCGGATCAGGAATAGACCGCCGATAAGCAGGATCAAGTCGCGAATCGAAACCTGGTTGATTTCCTGATGGTGCTCGTCGGTCAGCCACGCCGCCAGATCGGCGGGAAGCGGAAGTTGCGTGAACTCGAAGATCGGATGCTTTGCTTGCACGACCCACGAAATGCCAAAGAGCAGGGCGATCCGCATCAGCATCGCGGCCAACAGGCCGACCTGGCGGGCCCGTTTCTGCTGCTCGGCGGGCAGGCGAGCGGAGGCGATCGAAATGAAGACGATGTTGTCGATGCCGAGGACGATTTCCATGGCCGTGAGGGCGACCAGGGCAATGATCTCGTGGAGGAGTCCGTGCTGCATGGCGGGGGTGCGAGGGTGAAGAGCGGGACCGCGGGAGAGTTGCCAGTGGGCAATCCTCGGGCGCGACAACGCTCAGTGCGCCGATCCGAACTGCACACTTTGTAGCATCCGCTCCGCCTGCCGCCAGCGGACGCTCATCCTCCCGGCAAAAAAGGCCAGGATCGTCGCCACGCTGACCATGCAGAGGCACCAGAGGGCGGCTTGTCCGCCGGCCAGTTTGTCGGCCAGTTGCAGACCCTGCGGCCCGACGAGGAGGCCGCCGGTGTCCGACATGAGCACGATGCCGAGCACGGCGGCATAAGCGGCGGCGAGGGCGAGTTGGAACAGCGTCACGACCCAGACGCTCGCCCAGTCAGGTAGCTGAAACAGGAAGACCGCGTAGGCCAGTTGCACGATGCCGACGAAAAATAGGACCAGAGCCCAGCGGGCGACAAACGGGGCATCGAACTCGTCGATGCGGATGTATTCGACCAAATCCCACACCGCCGGGGCGACGCTGAAGAGTGCCGCGACGACCAGGGCGGCCGCCAATTGATAGACGGCGAGTGTGCGGCTGACGTCGGCATCGTCTTGCGTGTCGTGAGTGACAGCAGCGATCGGTCGCACTGGAGCCGAAGGGACCGGCTGGTCGGCGAACTGCAGCTTCAGGAAAGCGGCAATGTCGTCGGAACTGTTGTGGGCGGAGGGCGGCTGGGAAATCGCTGGATCGGGTGGAGGACTGGGTGCTGGTGGGCTCTCGGCCGATGGCTCGTTGGCGGCTTCCATTGCTGCCGGCGTTTCAACGATTGGAGGCGTTTCCGCGATTAGCGGGAGAGTCACTTCTCCGACCGGCGGTGGGGCTGGCGGAGCGGGCGGCGGTGGTGAAGGTGGCGCAGGTTCGGCGGCAGCCGGTGGAGGTGGTGGCGACGCCGTTTGTGGCGGAGGAACTGGCAAGACGCGGCTTTTCGGCTTGACGACTGCGGATTTGACGACGGCGGGTTTGACGATTGCTGGCTTTGCGGCGGGCGAACCCGTCCGCGGCGGAGTTGGCGACTTCGGCGACGGCTTGTGCGACGGAGACGATTGCTTGGAGGGAGTTGGCTTTGGTGGAGCAACGGTGACAGTGACTGCTTGGACCGGCTCGGCCGCGACTTGTACGAGCGCGCGATCGATGGCCGCAGGCGGGGGGGATTCGATCACTGCGACGGCCACTGAAACCGCTTCGCCAGGCACCAGCACCGACTCGCCGCAGCGCGGGCACTTGAGCGTGCGACCCGCCCGATCGTCGGGAACGATCAGCGAGTGGCCCGTCGGACATTTGATGCGCAGCGGCATAACCTGATTATACAAGCGGCCTGCCACAACTGCGCGGAATGACCGTCAGTCGATTTGGGCCTTCGCTCCGACGACGGACTGCAGCTTTTCAGCAATCGCCCGGCGGCAGTTGGTCCAGAGCGACGAGCGGGCGAAGCGGGCCAGGGCTTCGGCGTCCTTTTCATCGGGCCGCACCATCGCTTCGACCTTGTCGTCGGTCGTGGCGCGGACGACGTAGCTGGCCACGAGCTCCTCACTTGCCAGGTCGAACACGAAACCTTCGACGGTGACACTGCCGGGGCGGTACTCCCGATCGGTCACCGCTTCGGGCAGCTTTAAGTCGGCAACGCGATGGACGACGAGATACCGGAGGTTCAGGCCACGTGTGAGCGTCGCCTCCATGAACTCAGGATCGCCCGTGCTGGTGCTTCTCCCTTCGGCGGTCCAGGCCAGGGCTGCCGTCAGGTCGGAACCGAGATTCAGGTCGAACTCCGGCCGAGCGTCGTCGCTGGTCAGATGCTCCACCATCACCCCCTCGGCATTGCCGGGTATGTTGTCCGTGCTGAGCACTAGCTGCGGATCGAGTGGCTTGGCCGGCGGTTGGTCACCGGTCAGCGGTCCCGCCGGAATCTTGTCCGCCAACCGCTTCAGCTTGGTCTTCAAGGCGACGTAAGCGGGACGGTGGGAATTGACGACGTCGTCGGCACTCGGCCCGCAGCCAGCGAGCAGCATTCCGAAACCAACGAGCAGGATTGCGAGGTGTCGCATGTCCCTTGTTCGCCGGTTACCACAGAATCTTGCCGGTCAGGCCCGCCGGCTTGTTACATATTTCTCGTACAGCTCGCGGAAGTTGCCGGCCCGAAACGCAACACAGCCGCATTCGCCGCAGATATCCGCCCGAAGCGTCGCCAAGGTCGTGTCTTTGAAGAACCAGGCGTCGGGATTCCCGTGAATGGCGACTGTCGCTTCCTTGTTGTAGGCCCCGGTGTCGCCGTAATGATCGAGTAGCGGCAAGTTGGGGACGATTCGCTCCGATCCGCAATCCGGACATTTGCCACGCATGAGGGCTCCTTTGCTAGCACCAACTGGCATTGGGAACTGGCCAGCCGTTACCTATAACTCCCTTGCCCGAAAATCTGAAATCAATATTCAGAAATCTTCCATTCCTTGGCCACGGACGGCCCATGTACAAGCTGCTGCTTTCCTGGCGGTATCTCCGCACCCGCTACATCGCACTCGCCTCGATCATCAGTGTCACGCTCGGCGTCGGTACGCTGATTGTCGTGAACAGCGTGATGGCCGGCTTTGCCCACGAGATGCACGTCCGCCTGCACGGCATTCTGGCCGACATCATCTGCGAGTCGCACGGCCTCGACGGCTTTGCGAACTCACAGTGGCACATGGAAGAGATCAAGAAGATTGTCGGCGACGACCTTGTCGGGATCACGCGCGCTGTGCATGTGCCGGCGATGATCAACATCAAGGTCCGCGATCAGTGGCTCACGAAGCAGGTGAACCTGATCGGCGTCGATGAAGCGACCTATGCCAACGTCAGCGACTTTAAAGAGTACCTGATTCATCCCGAAAACCAACGACAACTCAGCTTCTTCCTCCGCGAAGACGGCTACTCGACGAGCGAGCACGAACTCCCGCCTAGCGGCTGGCAGTATCGCCGTCTGAAAGTGCAGTACGAGCGGGAGTTTGAGGCGCATCAGCGGGAGCTGCAGCAAGCGGTATTGGCAAACGGGGTAGACCAGCCCGCTGGGCCACTCGCGGAATCGGATTCCACGCTCCCAGCTTCCCAGCCCCTCAGCCCCGAGTCCCTTCCTCCCCAAGACCCGTTCGCCTCTCATCGTCCTGCCGCGGAAACCTTTGATCCCGCCAAGGATCAATATGCCGGTATCGTCCTCGGGATCGCCATCGGCAGTGTCCGTCAGCGCGACGCGAAGGGGGAAGTGCAGGATTACTTCCTCTGCCGCCCGGGCGATGATGTCCGTGTGACCTTTCCCACCGCCGGCCAGCCGCCGAAGGCCGCCAGCGAGCATTGCACGGTCGTCGATTTCTACGAAAGCAAGATGAGCGAGTACGACAGCGGCTTTGCATTTGTGCCGCTGTCGTGGCTGCAAGAGAAGCGGGTGATGGGGGACGCGGTCACGACGATCCAACTCAAACTAAAACCCGGAGCAGACCTGGTTGCCGTCCGCGACCGCCTCCGCGAGCGATTCCCCGCAGAGGAATTTCCGTACCGCATTCAAACCTGGCGCGACATGCAGGGACCGCTCCTCGCCGCCGTGCAGATGGAAACGACGCTGCTCAACATCCTGTTGTTTCTGATCATCGCGGTCGCCGGCTTCGGGATTCTCGCCACGTTCTTCATGATCGTCGTCGAAAAGACCCGCGACATTGGAATCCTCAAGGCCCTTGGCGCTCCCAGCCGCGGCGTGATGAGCATCTTCCTTGGCTACGGACTGTCGCTGGGCATGGTCGGCAGCGGAGTCGGCGTCGTTGGCGGCCTCTTGTTCGTCTATTACATCAACGGCATCGCGAAGCTGGTCGAACTGGTGACGGGGCAGGAGGTCTTCGACCCGACCGTCTATTACTTCCAGAAAATTCCCACGATCATCGAGCCGCAAACCGTGGTGGGCGTGGCCATTGGGGCGATGCTGATCGCCGTGGCGGCCAGCGTGCTGCCAGCTCTCAGGGCGGCCAGACTGCATCCGGTGGAGGCATTGCGATATGAGTGAAGCTGTCGCAGAGGTCAGAGGACAAAGGTCGGAGGTCCGGGACGCGAGTTCCGCGCTTCCGGCGCCGCATACCAAGTTTCCCGCGAAACCGAACTCAGCCCCGCTCCTGTCCGCCAAGGGGCTCGTGAAGAGCTATCACAAGGGGCGGGTCGAAGTCCCCGTGCTCAAAGGGGTCGATTTTGCCGTTCGCCCCGGCGAGTTTGTCGCCATCGTCGGCCAAAGCGGCAGCGGCAAGAGCACGCTGTTACATCTCTTGGGCACACTCGACGCCCCTGACGACGGCAGTATCAACTTCGAGGGGAACCGGATCGACGACCTGCCCGCTCGCGGTCGCGACGTGCTCCGAAACAAGTACTTCGGCATGATCTTTCAGTTCTATCACCTCCTGCCGGAGCTTTCGACGCTTGAGAACGTGCTCGCCCCGATCATGATTCGCTACGGCGTCCTGTCGTATTATTGGAACCGCCGCGAGCACCTCGAACGTGCCAAACAACTGATCGAGATGGTCGGCCTCTCGCATCGCCTCACGCACAAGCCGCGCGAACTCTCTGGCGGCGAGATGCAGCGAACGGCCATCGCCCGCGCCCTCATCGCCCAGCCAAAGCTGCTCCTGGCCGACGAGCCGACGGGCAACCTCGATTCGAAAACCGGCGCTGAGATTCTCGCCATCCTCAAGCGTCTGAACCGGGAGCAGGGGCTGACGATTCTGATGGTCACGCACGACCAGGCGATCGCCCGCCAGGCGGATCGGATCGTCCGCCTGGTAGAGGGAAAAGTCGCTGGGTAACTGAATAGGGCGAGGCTCCCGCCGAGCCGTCTTCGCTCCCAATACCTCACGACATTTGGGGTGGCTGTGGGTCGCGCAGCGAACCACGGCTGGTCCGTTATCGACTCGGAGGAGCGGTTACACCAGCGGTAACCGCCCCATCACTGCAGGCCTATAGTTCATCAAGTTGTAGCCGCGCCGTTCTTGCCGCCACAGACCAACGTCGGTGCTGCCCCATCCATCGACGCCACGGCTTCGTTGGCCATGCGATTGGCCAACGCGTCGAGCGCGGCCAGTTCCCCATTGGCGTCGGCTGATGCGAACGACGTCCGCTCGGCGAGCAGCGTCTGCAACAGCAGGCCAACGAGACCGGTCGTGGCGAGCGTGCCACTGCTGGCTTGCCCAGCAGTGCTGCCGTCCTCGCTGGCGCTTCGGGTTAGTGTGTCGTGCCCCGCCAGGAACACACGCTCCGGTACCAGCGGCTGCGTGCTTTTGGCGAGTTGGCCGCCGACCTGCTGCAAGGCATACAGCCGCGGATCGCCGTAGCTGTGGACCTTGCGCATCAGCACCGCGGCTTCGGCCAGGCCGACTTGCATCGCGCGCTGCGCCTCGCCCCGGCCGGCAAGCACCGCTTGCTTGCATTCGGCCTCGGCGAGCACCAGAGTCTGCTCCGCCTGCCGGCGCGACTGGGCCAGTGCCGCCTCGGCCATGACGATCTGTTTGTCGGCCTGCTTGCGGGCCCGCTGCAGGTCGGCTTCGCCCTCGCTTTCGGCAATCTGGGCCTTCACACGGGTGTTAGTCAGGCTGGTTTGCATGTCGGCCTGAGCCTGTGCCTCGGCCAGTTCGCGGCGTTTTTCCGACGCCTCACGCTGCCGGGCGTAGGTCTCCATCTGCTCGATCGAGAGCTGCCGCTGGCGGAGCTGTTCGAGGAGCGACTCGATCTTGCCGTCTTTCTCGTCGGTGTCGGGCTTGCCGATCAGCACATCGACGCATTCGATGTCGAACTCGTGGAACCGCCGCCGCAGCTCGCTGCGGGCCTCCTCCTGAATCGCGTCCCGCTCGTGCAAGAGCTCCAGCATCGTCTTTTTGTGCGCGATGTCGCGGAAATAAGCCGACAATAGCGGGTCGAGCGTCTGAGTGATCAGCTTCTTCACGTCGCCGAATCGCTGGATGACGTTTGGCGCCCGCTGGTAGTCGATATGCACGACGACCGACAGCGGCAGCCGCGGCTCGTATGCGTCGCGTGTGACCAGGTCGATCGAGCGGAGCGAATCGTCGTAGCGATGCGTCTCGCTCCGCCCTGTCACCCAGTGCAGCACGAAGTTGGTCGTCGGCACCAGGACGATGTTGCCGGCATACGTGTTGAACGCATACTTGCCCGGCCCATATGGCCGCTCCCACACGCCGCGATGCCCCTCGGTCACGCGCTCGCCGTGGCGAAAGGCGACGCCGGACAGGTCGTCGCCGGCCTGGCCGTAGTAGCTGACGACCACGCCGACGTAGCCGATTGGCACGACGGTCTTGGGAATCAGCTCGACCGTGGCGAACCAGCGGTTGATGAAGTACGTGCCGTCGGTCAGCGGCTGATACTGCCGGCCGCGGCGGCCGCCGCCGTCGAGGAATCGCTGCGGGTCCTGAAAGTTGTTGTGATAGTGCGGCAGGCCCACGTCGCTTCCCACCGCCGGCGCGATGATCTCGCCGGGGGCCAGCGACGGGCCGTCGTGAACTGTCACGATGCCGATGCTGTCCACTTCGACCGACTTTTCGGGATGGAGCGGATCGGAACTAGGAAGCGGCTGGCCGATGATGACTGGCGCAAAGCCGTCGATTTCCTTCAGCTCGTCCTGCCAGGTGCGAACCGTGGCCAGTTCGTGCTGGGCCAGCAGGCAGCGGAGCGTATAGACGCCGTCCTCGGTGAGGACGATGAACAGGGCGGGGTTGATCGCATACACACCCTCGCGCAGGATCGCCAGTTGGCGGCCGCGGCGACCGCGCTGGCGAGCGGCCTGCGTAAGCTGGCCGATGGCGCTTTTGACAGAAAGATCGTCAAATGACTGTAGAGGACCATCGGGAAGCTGACGCTTCCCGCTCGCCAAGACAGAAGCCTGCCCCACCAGAAACGATCGCGCGTCCTGAAAATTGTGGCAATCGACCGCATGGGCGAGCGTCTGGCTCGCCGGCAGCGGCTGGCCGTCGCGGGCATAGACATAGCCGATCTTCCCTTGCGGCACCGTCACCAGCGGGCAAATATGCACGCGGTATTGCCACCGCCAGTAGCCGAAATGGATGCCGCCGCGCAGGAGGTCGGCCTGAAAGCCGGCCTGACCATCGAGCGCCAGGATGTGCCCCTCAGGGACGGAGCCCTTGGCCGACCAGAGCTTTTCGACGACGCCGACGCAATTGTTCGGAATGAACCGTGTCGTCAGCCAGATCACCTTGAGCACGCCGACCGCAACGATCGCGAGCACGATGCCAACGACGCCCAGCGTCGCGACAACATTCGACATCTGCGCAAGAGGAGCGCAGACGAGCACGAGGAGTGACATAGAAACCTCCGGGGACACGTACCGTGTCCTTCCATCCGGGGCGTCATTGTCCGAGCAGCGGACAAGAAAGCCCTTTCAACTCTGGACCGCGGCACGCGCCGCCGGCCCGCCGACGAGGTTAGCTGTCGGGCTAGGGCTTGAAAGTGCCCCGGTAGGCGTGGAGCAGGCATTTCGCCTGCCATCCGCTTCACCTGCGCCCCAAGCCGGTGCGTTCACCGGCATCTTTGGTTCCCCCGCTCCTGCACGCTTTGCAGGATTAGGCTGCATGGCGTTAATTATATCGACCAGGAGTCAAACCGAAAAACGGAGCAAACCGCACGCCGTGCCGGTTTGTGCCCCAACCTCAATCGCCTGCCCCACTTGCGGCATTCCAAATGTCAACTCGACGATGCCGCTTTTGGGGCATGGCCCTGGGTAGCCCAGCAGCGGCAGTGTTTGTAGTTGGGTTCGATCCGTTACCAGGTAAGTTTTCCGCCGGGTGGGCCGATATCGATCGGCGTATCGGGAGCGACATCCGCCACGCCGTCGATGCCGCGGAGGCGGTCGATCGTTTCATCGTCGCCGCTGCCGGTGAGTATGCCGATTTCCGCCAACGAGTTTTCGACGGCGAATCCGTTTTGCTCCAGTTCCGCCTGGACGTCTGCGAGCGGGCGCTGGCCCGAAGTTGTCACCACCCATTTCCTGACGCCAGCCATCGCGACCTCCATTGTGTTGCAGTCGGGGAGACCATGCTCCTCCGACTGCATCGTAACGTCCTTGCTGGGCAAGGCAAATCAAGCCGGCGCCTGGACCAGCCCCGCACCCACGCGAGATGGCGGGAACGGCAGGCGGCGCGCGGTGGCCATCAGTACGCGCCTGAGTGCCAAACCCCGGAAGCTGGGCGATCGCTGAGCCCAGAGCGCGGCACAACCCGCCACGTGCGGCGTGGCCATGCTGGTGCCGCTGATCGTGTTGTAGCGCAGCGGTCGGAACCACGAAGAAAAGACGTCGCGTCCCGGCGCGGCGATTTCAATCTTTCCGGAATTGGAAAAGGATGAGGGCTGCAAATTGCGATCGAGGGAAGCTACCGACATGATCGTTGGAGAATTTGCCGGAGCACCTGTACTGCCGCCAGCGTTTCCGGCTGCCGCAATGATGAGCAACCCGTGGTTCAGGGCCGCTTGTCCTGCAGCAGTGTAGGAAGGCTGCACGCCGATTTGGGCGCCAAGCGACATTGAGATCACCTGACACCGGTTGGCGATTGCCCAGTTCATACCGGCCAAAACGGTCGCTTGCGTGCCGCCGCCCGCATTCGAGAGCACTTTGCCGATATGGATCGACGAGCGATAGGCGATGCCGTATCGAGGCGTCGTTCCCGGGGGGGACTGAGAACCACACGCCGTCCCGGTGCAGTGTGTGCCGTGGCCGTTCAGATCCTGCACGGGCTGTCCCACAAAGGTGGCGTGGGTGATCGGGCGGCCCGCAAAATCGGGATGGCCCAAGTCGAAACCGGTATCGAGCACCGCGACCTTGATTCCCAGGCCGCTCCGTGTGCTGGGGGGGACGCGGCAGGCAATCAGGCCCCAAGTAGCACCCAGTGCGACGGGCTGCACTTCCTCGGCCTCGGCGGGCATCTCGAGCTGCACGTCGTGTACTAGAGCTTCGGCAGCCCGCATGAAGCCGCGGAGGTACGCGCTCCGAGTGGCTTGTTCTGCGGAGTTGCCTTGGCGAGCGACGGGTGGAAGTAGCTCGCCGATTCGGGAAAGTTCGAAACGCGGGCCGCCATGGCCGTTTCCATCCGAACCGACGCTCAGTACGTCGTCGAGTGTTTCTATTGCGGCAGTGGGGAACATGAAGTACTCGGGATCGATGGAGGCCACAGGATCGTCGGCATCGGGCTCCACGTCGGCCTGCATACTGAGCGATCGCTCTTCGGCGGCCGATCCACTCACCACAGCCACGTTGATCTCTGGAAACAGGATTGCGTCGGCATCTCCGGCCGCCTCCAGGCGCGGCGTGTCTCCCAGATCGCGCGCATCGGCCATGCGCAGGCCGCGTAACGAGGACGATTTAAACGCAGCTTCGTCCGCGCCCTCTTTGAGGGTAACGAGGTAGCGTCCTGTGCGCAGCGAATCGTCTCCGCGTTCGATCGCTGCCAACAGCAGCTCTTCCACCGGGGAAGAAACATTGGTTTGTCCAGCATGACTTCCTGCTCCGTCGCGTCGTTTGTCCGTCGCCATGTGAGTCGCTCCCAAGTAAGTCCACGGATACGTCAAGCGCGACTGGCGCGTGCAGGAATTTGGCAACTCACACCTGCAGACTGCCGTTCCCTACAGCTGCGTCGTCGTGCGTCCTTGAAAAATACGAGGATGTCCAGCACCCGTTCCACGGAACGCGCGGGGAAGACGCGGGGAACGCGTGCGGAAAGGAATGCGGACACAAGGAGAGTAAAGGTTCGCAAGAGCCGCGGGTTCGCCGGGGCCGAGTGTGCTTCCGACCGAGTGTAGTTCCGGCCGAGCGCAGCTCACACGTATTCCCACACCACGCGCTGGCCGGTTCCATCACCGCGAAAATGCAGCAGTCGATTGGCCTGCTTCCGATTCAAGCACTTGATCGTGTCGTTGAGGCGGCGCTTGGGGTCCTGCTCCGGTTCGGGAGGGAGGGGATCGTCGATGCGGCTGGGCCACCCCTCTTCTTCGAAGGCGGCTAATACCTTTTCCTGATTGACCGCCGCATAACGAAAACACTTGACGAGCGTGTGGCCGACCAGCAGCTCGCGTACTTCCGAGTTCCAGCGCGGGGTCGCACTAGCGCGAAGTCGCGAGGGAGCCTCGTGCCTGTCCGGCGCGGATTGGCAATCCGACTCGGAAAGCGGCGCGACCTCTCCAGTCAACAGTGCCAACCGGGAAGTCCCCCCTAACCATTCCTCGGCTGCGGCGACCCCAGTTTCCGTGAGGCTGAAGCAGGACTGATCGCTAAAAGCAAGGTTGTCGCACGACACAAAGGAGCGGCCCATTTCGTGAGGATGGGTTGTCTCGCGCAGATGCTCGACAAACCCACGACGCATGAGCCAGCGAAAGTCATTGGCGTTGAGCCCCAGGCGTCTCAGTTCGGTAAGTTCCAGCGCAAAATCCCAAGCGGGACTGCAAGTGGACTGGGCATAGTCGCGGGCCAGGTGCAACAGCGCAAACGCCCGGCGGAGGGGATGGGGGAATTCGTCGCGCGTCAGAGCTGGGTCGAATTGCATGACGCCACCTCCGAGAGACGGGAACAATCTGAATAGAAGTTCCCAGATGGTTCAATGATGGCGAGGAACCCCACTTATGGTACTGGAATAGCCATACGAATCAATACGCTGTGGCGAGGAACACTAGGTTTACCCCTCTTAACAGGAAATTAAACTAGAGATTCCCACAGTGATGATCGAGGTATCGGGTGGGGACATCGAAGGCGACCAAGCAAGCGGAAATTCTGCTCGCCCCTACACCCGCTGCCCCAGCCCCTTCGTGAGCGCCATGAAGGCCGATTCGAGATTGACCTCTTCCTCGCGGAAGAGTTTGAGCTTGTGGCCGGCACCGATCAGGAGGGCCGAGAGGGGCGTGTAATCCTCGACGCCGCTTTTGAGCGTGACGTGCAGGTGGTCGGAGTTGGCTTTCACGCTTTCGACGAGGTCGCTCTGCTCGAGCAGACGGGCGGCTGAATCGGGATCGCTCGCCACGCCGACGTGCAGTACGATCTTTTCCCGCGCCATGCGGATCGCCTCGTCGACACTGCCGCTGAAGCCCATCACCCCTTTGTCGATGATGCCGACTTTGTTGCACATGTCGGCCAGCTCGGGCAGGATGTGGCTCGAAACCATGATCGTCTTCCCCTGCTGGCCGAGGCGGCGGAGAACGGCACGCATTTCGATGCGTGCTCGCGGGTCGAGGCCGGAGAGGGGCTCGTCGAGGAGGAGCACCTGCGGCTCGTGCAGGAGGACGCGGGCCAGGCCGAGCCGCTGCGTTTGCCCACGGCTGAGGGTGTTGGCGTAGGCGTCGCGCTTGAAGTCGAGATCGACCAGTTCCAGTTTCTCGTTGCAGACCTGCCGCCGCTTGGGGCCGCTGATGCGATAGGCGGCGGCGAAGAACTCCAGGTACTCGATCACCTTCATGTCATCGTACACGCCGAAGAAGTCGGGCATGTAGCCGACGAGGCGGCGGATTTCCTTGGGGTCGCGATAGATCGAGTGGCCGCAGACGTAGGCCTCGCCGTAGGTCGGGTTGAGCAGCGTCGCCAGGATTTTCATCGTGGTCGTCTTGCCCGCGCCGTTGGGGCCAATGAAGCCGAACAGGTCGCCGGCCGCGAGATCGAGCTCGATCGCCTGGATCGCGAACAGCTCGCCGTATTTCTTCGTCAGGTTGCTGGTCTTGATCACGGCTTACTCGGCGGCGGCGATGGCTGGGCGCTGGGGCGAAACGGGATACACGATGCGGCACCATGTGTAATTCTGCTGGTCGGCGGCTTCGGCGACGCTCTTGCCTCCCGTGGTCAATTCGGTGAACGAGCCGGCATAGCGGCCGACCAGCACGGCTCGCCCGAGCCGGACCTGTTCGGTCAGGTCGATGTACGGCTGATAGCGGTGCGAGAGCCCCGTGTATTGCCTGCCGCGAGCCGCTTCGTGAAACATGAGCATCCGAACGACGCGGGGGATGTCAGTCGTCGCCTGGTCCCACGGCGTTGAGATGTCTTTCGAGTTCTGAACCGTCCGCTCGGTCAGTCGGTACTCCAGATTGAGCGACTCGCGAGCATCGACTTTAAGCGACTGACCCGCCTCAATCTTTCCCAAACGATAGAGCCAATCGCCATACACCAGCAGGCAATCGGTCAAGTCGTGCGGCAGCGGATTGGTCAGTTCTCCCTCGACCGGTCCGTGCTCCGTGCGTTGCAGACTGGCGGGAAGTGGAATTGCCGCCTCGCCCCACCAGCGCGTGCTGAGGCTCTTCGACGAAGCACTCTGCACCGCTAGTTGGTCGATGCCGGATTGCTCGCCGGGAGGCAGGATGCGGTACGGATCGGACTCGATGAGCGACCGTTGGTTTGAGGCGAGACCGCCGAGCGAGCCGCCGGGAAGCCCCTGCCAGGCGAGCCACGACTTTCGCCCTGTCGCCAGCGGCGGCTGACCGAGATCAATTGTCGGCGCGAGATCGAAGAGGGCGGCACGCGGGGTGTAGAGGTGCGTCCAGACGGTGCCGCGAACAATACGGTCCGACGCGTCGATATCGACGATCTCCAGCTGATTCACGCGGACTCGGCTGCCGTGGGCCTCGCGGCCGAGATACCAGGCGGCGAGTCCAAAGCCGAGGGCGACGAGCGTGAACGTAATCCAGGTGATATGCCGAGGAATGCCGAGCCGCGACAGGAGCAGATAGTCGCCCGGACCGATGAGCAAGAGGTAAACGACGGTCAGGACCGAGACAGTGGTGAAATTGACGAGCGCGACGCCGGGGAATTGATCGAGGGCGGCCCGCAACTGACCGATCAGGTCGTCGTAGCCGAGGTGCGTGACAGCGCGGCGGCCTTCGCGATCGTCGCTGGCGGTGCGGCCCTGGCTGCCGGCCAAAAGACTCGCGAGCATCCGCGGGCGGCCGGACCAAGTGGCAAGAGCGGGCTGATCGAGATCGAGCCCAACGAAGACGAGCTCGCCCAAGCCGTGCGGCGAGCGAACGACGAGCGGGCGCGCGTTCCCGCTGCCGACTTCGTCCACCAGCACGATGCCTTCGAGTTCCGTCAGGCGCGTCACGACAGGGCGATTGCGCTGAAAGGACTCTTCGTCCCACGGAAGCTCAGCACCGGCGAACGACTCCAGGCCAGAACGTTCGCGAAGCGGCGAGACTTCGACGAACTTACCCGGCCCGAGCGATTTCCAGGGACTGTTGTCCGCGAACAGTTCCTTGCCGCGACTGCCGGCGAGGAGGACTACGCGGCCACCAAGGCGGAGCCAGGTGAAGAGTGCGTCGCGCTGATCGGCGGAGAATCCGTCGAGCACGGCTTTGTCGCTCGTCGCGAGAACGACGCAATCGACCCCTTCGTAGCCCCACCAGCGATCGGGGAGCTTTGAGGCCGCGTCGATCTGCACGCTTGCGAGAGACACGTCGGCCGTCCGCTTGATTCCCGCCAGAGCCGCCGGCAGGTCGAGATCAGGGCCAATGCCGACAATCAGTTCCTGCGTGGCGGCCAGGCGCGTCGCTGGCCCGGCGAGGAGCTGCGACCAAACGACGCGGCCGCCCTTCTCGAAAGAATCACTGCGGAGTTGCACGCGAATTGGCGCGGCGATAGGCCCGAGCTTGGCATAGCGGAGGATGCGATGGTCCTGGCCGGCGGCAATAGCGAGGTCCGGCTGATTTGGATCGTCGTAAATGACGGGGATGTTGTCGCCGTCGGGAACGACGATCTCCAAGCGGCCCCGTGCGCCGCTGGGGCCTGCTTTCAGATCGAGCCAAATCGGCGTCCAAAAGCCGGCCTTGGCCTTGTTCCCGATGCCGACGGTGGCCGACTGCACCGCGAGCGGCGCGGCGGCCGATTGCGCAACGGCGACCGAAGCGAGGCACGACCAAGCCCAAGCCAGTCCGGCAAGACAGACAGCGGCTTGGTGGCGAAGGGACATGCGGTGCGGAGAGGATCGACGTAAACGGGGCGGCTGCACCGCTTTACGCAGGCTACAGCAATCTGGTTCGATGGCGGCGAGCGGACAGCAAACGGTTCAGAATAGCTACGGGGGAGCGACTGTTGTAGGGCAGGACTGGTCCTGCCGCGATGGCGCGGTGCAGTCCCGCCGGGCCGGCGGGACCTACTTCACGGCTTCTCGCTGTCCGGGCAGGTGCAGGCCATCTTGCCGCAGCCGGGACAACCGCGGCCGTACTTGCGGGCGACGGCCTCGGTCAGATCGACGCCGGCGACGTTGGCGATCGTCGTCAGCCAGGCGAGCACGTCGGCAAATTCCCCCAGCCGCTCCTCGTGGGAGCCGTTGCGAATGGCGGTTGCGAGTTCCCCCACCTCCTCCATGAACCAGAGGAACGTTCCTTCGAGGCCTCGCTCGCGGTCCTTCTCGAAGTACATGCGGCGAATGAGGAGCTGCAAGTCGGCGAGTGAGATGTCGCGCGGCGAATCGGGCGATGGATCGGTCACGGAGCGAGGGCCTTCTCAAGATCGGGGAGTTGTGGATGCTTGGGGTCGAGCTGCTTCAATTGGTCGATGGCTGCGGCGGCTTCGTCACGTTTCCCCAATTCGAGGAGCGACTGTGCCAGGCCGGCGAGTGCATCGGCCTGCTTTTCGTCGAGCTTGAGTACCGTCCGAAACTCAGCCACGGCCTCGGCGTGCTTCCCTTGACCGGCCAGTGCCGAGGCCAGGGCGGCGTGGCTCGCCGCGTCTTGCACGTCCGAGTAGATCCCTTGCCAGGCAAGCTTCGTCGCACGGTCATAGTCCTTCGCCGCCAGCGCAAGTTGCAACAGCTTCTTGCGAACAGCCACGTTTTCCGGCTCCAACTCCGCGAGCCGAGTCAGCACTGGGAGCAGTTTTACATCGTCCCCCGCCTGCAGATGAATCTTCACGAGCCCCTTCACCCAGCGATCCGACTGCGGCAGCTTTGCATCTCCCAGCTCGAAGAGCGATTGCGCGGCGGCATTGTCGCTCGCTTGCAGCTTGAGCGCCGCGAGCAGCGCGAGTACGTCTTCTTGAGGCGACTCGCGATCGAGCGCCCCTTCGAGCAACTTGATCGCCGCATCGGTGTCACCGATCGAAAGCTGCAGCCGGGCGAGGACATACGCGGCCAAAGGCTGATTGGCCCGTTGCTTTTGCGAGTCGATGGCAAACTTGCGGGCCTGCGGTTTGTCGTCCCGGTCGAGCCACGCGCGGGCCAGTTCCGCCAGTGCCGCGCCATCTGCCGGGTTGTCGGCAACGCGGGTTTGTAGTTCGAGCAGCGTTGGCTTCGGTTTTGCGATCGATCCGCCCGCCGTCGCCAGCACCGACGCAATGTGCAGCCGATAGTCCGCCTCGAACTCGGCCTGCGTCACGCCGAACAGCTCGGATAGTGCCTGCGCCGTGGTTTGATGGCGGGCATAGGCCGCGAGCATCTTGCCGGGTGCGTCCTCGCCATACTTCGCGATCAGATGCTCGATGTACAGTTCCGATTGGCAATAGGCGAGCGTCCAATCGTCCCCGCTCTTGGGACGTACGAAGCCGAGCGTCACGTCGTCCAGCGTGAAGAGCGTCCCCGCCTGCGTCCGCTTGGCAAGCAGCAGCGTCCACTCGCGCGGCCGCGGCTCGTCCTCCAGATGCACGGCCAGCCCCTCGGTGAACCAGTGCGGCACGTTAAAATCGGTCTGCTGCAGGTTGATGACGTGGACCAGCTCGTGCCGCAAGACGTTGGCCCAGTTGTACTTCTGTCGCAGCTCGGTCGGCGACGAGAGGGCGACCATCTTGCCGGCACAGGCCCCGACCGTGCCAATGAACGGGAGGCCGACCATCCGGGCACTGAACCAGTTGTGCCCCGCCGTGTTGCCGTGGCGACTGAAAATTTCGATCAGCGTTTTCCCCTGCGGCACAAAGCCGAGGCGGCCGGTCAGCTCGGGAAAGATTTCTTCCAGGTAGCGGGCCGCGTATTGGGCGAGCAATTCATCCTGTCCCCGGTCGAACTTGATGATGAAGTGGTCCGTCTCGATCGCCGCATAGCCAGCGAGCACGTCGAGTACTTCGAGCTGGTTCTTCACGCGAACATTGAACGGGTCGATCGCAAACGACTCGGCCAGCAGCTTGGCCGCTTCTGCTTCGTCGCCGAGTCGCATCAGCACGAGCCCCAACTGCCCGCGTGTCGCAATGAGCTGGGGCATTCGCTCGCCAGCCAGGCGATAGAACTCGGCGGCCTGCGAGAAGCGGCGCATCCGGTCGAACGCTTCGCCGGCCGCGAGGTAGAACTCGCCGCATTGCGGATTGCGAGCGGTGACTTCGTCGATGAGCGCCTGCACGCGCGGCGAATGCTTTCCCTCCGGACGGCCATCGACCGCGGCATAGGCGGCAGCGAGCCGGCCGAGCGCCGATTCCCGGCGTGGATTCAGCTTGCGAGCCGCTTCAAGTATCTCGATCGCCTCCGCCGGTCGAACGTCCGCAAAGAGCCAGTCGGCCCTCAGTTCGAGAGCCCAAATCAGCTCGGGGTTGATCTCCACGGCCCGATCGAGCGATGCCTTGGCCGTTGCCAGATCGAACGAACCGAGCGCGAGCGCCGCGCGGGCTGCATGTAACTCGGCGGCCTGCGAATTGATCGCCAGCCCCGCGGCAATTTCGCTCGCTGCGTCCGGCTCGTTAAACTTTTCGAGATATAGCTGTGCCGCTTCGAGATGCGCCGGCCAGAACTGCTTGTCCTGCCGGAGAGCAGCCGGATAAACGTCGCTCACTAGACGGCGAAACTGGTTGCTATTGCGGGTCCAGCGAGCGTGTTCGGCCACTCCGCGGCCAAGGAGCACGAGCGACTGCGGATCATCGATTCTAGTCGCGCGGTTGTAGAACTTGCCGAGCCACGCATACGCTTCCTGGGCTTCGGTCAGCTTGCCGCTCGCCTTGAGCAGTTCCGCCTGCACGTACCGAGCCGGAACCGAGTCATCGTCGAGTTCCAGCGCTGCAGCGACATGCTTGGCCGCGGCATCGTGATCGCCGCGGTCCAGCGCAAGCACAGCCAGTTCTGCCGGGATCGCAGCCGACTTGGGATGCCAGGCGAGCGCCGTCGAGAGCGCCTTGACCGCTTCGTCCCGCTTGCCGACCGCGACTTTGCAGCGAGCGAGCCAGACGACGGCAGCGGGGTCGTCTGTTCCCGCCGTTGCGAACTGCTCGGCTGCTTCGTCGTAGCGCCCCGTCAGAAACAAGGAGCGAGCGACAGCCAAATCCGCGGCTTCACCAGCCAGCGGCGCGACGCACGCCAGCAGGAGTCCGGCAAGCGCGGCGCGTGCGAATCGGCGAATTCGGTCGATCATCCGGCTGGCCTGCCCTGTCGGCTGCGGGTTGCTATTTCTACAATAAGTAATCACACGCTCACAAACCCGAAGCGTCAGCGAGGGAGTACAGAGCTGTCCTCGCTGGCGCTTCGGGTTAGTATTCCCGCCTACCGCACAGCCTACCAACTGGGATGACACAGTCCACTACCGCCCCGTTCACCACCGTCGCCAAAGTCGCGGACATTCAGCCGGGCCAAGGGCAAGCGTTCGCCGTGAGCGGGCGCATGGTCGCCGTGTTCAACGAAGGGGGGAAGTTTTTCGCGATTGACGATTTCTGCCCGCACATGGGTGCGTCGCTCGCCGGCGGCTATATGGCCGACGGCATCGTCACTTGCCCGTGGCACGCGTGGCGATTCTGCGTGCAAGACGGCCGCTGGTGCGACAACCCGAAAATCAAGATCGACGCCTTCGAGTGCCGTGTGGAAGGGGACGACGTGCAGGTGCGCGTGACGCCCAAGACGCCACCGCCCGGGATTGCCGCGGCGACGTAAGCTGCGTGAACGCCGCATTGCTGGGTGAATCTGACGACGAAACCACCGTTGTCACAGTTCTGTACCTCACGGCGTGCAGGAGAGGTGCGGCATCTTGGCCGCAAGGCGGGATCTACTGGCGGGAATCTACGGACCAGACGTGTCACGGCTGCTGAATA
>CAYLLN010000060.1:0-44707 GCA_964384375.1 uncultured Pirellulaceae bacterium | reverse complement strand
GATGGGTGCCTGCACCGTCGGCGGCGGGCCGTACTTCAAATGGGGCTATCACGTCGTGAAGGGCGTTGATCTGGTCGTCCCCGTCGATGTGTACGTCCCCGGCTGCCCGCCCCGGCCCGAGGCGCTGCTCGAAGGGCTGATGCGGATTCAAGACAAGATTCGCGGCCACAAAATGGCCAAGCAGAAGACGGGCGAAGGTTTCGGCCATTTCCTAAGCACGGCAGGCAAGCTCGGTCCGAAGGTCGAGGACGAACTGCCAATTCCACACCACAGCGGTTACGCGGCACCGGCCTACGAAGGGGTCGATCCGCTGACGGACCACCAGAAGATTACAGGTTGAACATCAGTAGCTAGACCGAAACAGTGTCGGCGAGTTTCGGAATGGCCAAGAAGAAATCGAACTTTGCCGCATCGTCCTCGACGATTTTCGAGGCTCGGCTCCTGGCTGATGGAGGTGTCCAAAGAGTCCGGGAGGTTGCACTCGCCACGGCGATCAAGCTGCGTCAGGCCGGCCGCGACGTTGTTGTTTGCGGAACCGATCTGGCAGCCAATCGTGCTTTGGCGGAGTCAATCGAGCAGCAAGCCAATGGCCGCTGGAAGCGCTGCCCACCGCACGCCAGCGCCGGCCCGGATGCGTTGCCGCACTACCAGCCGGAAATCCGCGGACCCGCGGGACACACCTTTTATGAAACGCCCCGTCGCCAAGCCACTCGATAGTACGCTCCGGTTTTTTACGCCAGAGTTGTACGTGCAATTCAACTCGTCCGATCCGGAGCTTGCCGACCGGGCGAACGACGCCTGGGAAGCCGCCGTGGACGCCTATCAGACGCACCTCCGGCGGCTACAGAAGCAACTGCCGCGGGGAGCCAAGGAACTATCGAAGGTCTCTCTGCACGACGCCGAACTGCTCGACGCGCAGAAGCCGATCGAAGCGTCGAAGGAGTTGGGCCTGATTACCCTCGTCGATCGCTCGGCCAATGATGAAGGCCAGGCACGCCTCTTGCTCTACGCATTGGCGGGACCAGTACGCAGCACCAAGGTCCGCTCCTGGCCATTTCCGGCACAAAATCCGCATTGGCTCTACGACGAATTCGATCAAAGCTCGACAGGCGACGGCTGGGTTCACCGCATCCTGCTGAGCGACGGGCGAGTGGTGACGGTTCCCTTTCGCGATGTGGCTTTGCGGTCGATTTCGTCGCACAACTTTCTTCACCAAGAGCCGGCATTGTCCGCTTAAGACCAAATACATAACCGCCCCCTGAAAGTTGTAAAACTGCATATCTTGCATAACTGCATAAATCGCGAACGCACCTTATGTCCTTTTGCAAAAAGCACTTAAGACAAGAATTGCCGCTGACAAGTTTTTAGCATGATGCATGCATCATCGCCTTAGAGTGGCGGCAGTGACCTGAAATCCGAACAATGACTGACACCCTCCAAATCGAAAACCTCCACGTCTCGGTCGAAGGGAAACCGATCCTCCGCGGCGTGAACCTGAGGATCCGTCGCGGCGAGACGCACGCGCTCATGGGCCCCAACGGCAGCGGCAAGAGCACGCTCGGCCTGGTGATCATGGGTCACCCGAAATACGAAGTGACCGCCGGCACGATGACCTTGAATGGCGTTGATCTGCTCGACAAAGCGGCCGACGAGCGGGCCCGCCTGGGCCTGTTCTATGCCTTTCAGCGGCCGGTGGCGATTCCCGGCGTGAAGCTGGCCGATTTTCTCCGCCATGCGGCAACGAACGTTCGCCACCCTGAACGCAAAGAAGGTGAAGAGCTGATGCCGATGCGCGAGTTCCGCAAGGAGCTCAAGGGGAAGATGGAACAGCTCCGGATGGACCCCGAGTTCGCCCGCCGCTACGTCAACGACGGCTTCTCCGGGGGCGAAATGAAGCGGGCCGAAATCCTGCAACTCGCCATGTTGCAGCCGAAGATCGCGATCCTGGACGAGACCGACAGCGGCCTCGACGCCGATGCCGTTCGCCTGGCCAGCCAGTCGATCGCCGAGATCGGCCGCGAGAAGATGGGCCTGCTCATCATCACACACCACGACAAATTGCTCGAACACAACCCGCCCGATTTCACGCACGTCATTCTCGGAGGCCGCATCGTCGAGACGGGCGGCGTCGAACTGGCGAACGAATTGCACACGCAAGGCTACGACCGCATCCGGCAGACGTATCCCGATGCCGACGCGGCAAACCGACAGATGGTGGAGAAGGAAGAGACCGCCGCCGTCGTCGCGTAACGTAGGAAAGCAGCCAACCATGAGTACCGACATTCTCACACCGACTCTCGCCGATCCCGTCGGCGATATCAACAAGTACGACTTCCACACCGAGTCGAAGCCGGTCTTCCGCGCCCAGAAGGGACTCAATGCCGAGATCGTCAGCCAGATTTCGGAAATGAAGAACGAGCCCGACTGGATGCGGCAGTTCCGTTTGGAGGCGCTGGAGACGTTCTTTGCTAAGCCGATGCCCAAGTGGGGGGGCGACATCGCCCTCGACTTCCAGGACATCTACTACTACCTCAAGCCGGCCGATCACCAGGGCAAAACCTGGGACGACGTCCCCGAGGAGATCAAGAAGACGTTCGACCGCCTGGGCATTCCCGAAGCCGAGAAGAAATTCCTCTCCGGCGTGAAGGCCCAGTTCGAGAGCGAAGTCGTCTATGGCTCGCTGAAGGACGATCTGGCAAAGAAGGGGGTGCTGTTCACCGACACCGATTCGGCCGTTCGGGAGCATCCCGAAATCGTGCGGCAATACCTGGCCACGGTCATTCCGTCGAACGACAACAAATTCGCGGCCCTCAACTCGGCCGTCTGGTCCGGCGGTTCGTTCATCTACATTCCCAAGGGGGTGAAGATCGACTTTCCGCTGCAGGCCTATTTCCGCATCAATGCCGAGCGGATGGGGCAGTTCGAGCGGACGCTGATCATCGTCGATGAAGGGGCCAGCGTGCATTACGTCGAGGGCTGCACCGCCCCGATGTATTCGAGCGAAAGCCTGCACTCGGCAGTGGTCGAGATCATCGTCAAGCGTGGCGGCCGCTGCCGCTATACGACGATTCAGAACTGGGCCAACAACATCTACAACCTCGTCACCAAGCGGGCGATGGCCTATGCCGACGCGACAATGGAGTGGGTCGATGGCAACCTCGGCAGCCGGCTGACGATGAAGTATCCGGCCGTCTATATGATGGAGCCGGGGGCCCGCGGCGAGATCCTGTCGATCGCCTTTGCCGGCCAGGGACAGCACCAGGATGCCGGGGCCAAGCTCGTCCATTGCGCTCCGAACACGTCGGGACAGATCATCAGCAAGTCGATCAGCAAGAACGGCGGCCGGGCGAGCTACCGCGGACTCGTGAAGGTCGAGAAGGGGGCCAAGAACGTCAAGACAAATGTCGTCTGCGACGCCTTGATCCTCGACGCCAAAAGCCGCAGCGACACCTACCCCTATATCGAGATCGCAGAGCAGGACGTCTCCGTCGGCCACGAGGCGAGCGTCTCGCGAATCGGTGAAGAGCAGCTCTTCTATCTGATGAGCCGCGGCCTGACCGAAGACGAGGCAAGCGCCATGATCGTCAACGGCTTTATCGAGCCGCTCGTGAAGGAGCTGCCGATGGAATATGCCGTCGAAATGAACCGGCTGATTCAGTTGCAGATGGAAGGTTCGGTGGGTTAGGCATGACGGCGACGCTCTCCAAGGCTGGCTTCGACCAGCAATCGTTCGACGCATTCCTCGCTGCCCGCAACGAGCCGGCGTGGCTCGTCGAGCAGCGCCGCGAAGCGTGGCAGTCGTTCCTCGAGAAGGACTGGCCCGCGCGGAACGAAGAAGAGTGGATGCGGACCGATATCCGGCTGTTCAAGCTGGGTCAGTTTGGCCTGCCGGTCGATGCCACACCAACCCGAAGCGCGAGCGAGGGAATCTCATCCCTGCTCACCGAAGGTGTCGCCCTCGCCGGCAGCACGGCCGCGACGGACAGCCGGCCGACGCATTCTGAATTAAAGGCCAAGTGGGCCGAAAAAGGCATCCTCTTCGGCAGCCTCGACGAGTTGGTCCACACGCACGGCGACCTCATCCGTAAGCACCTCTTCACGCGGGCCGTCGATCCGACGTTCGATAAGTTCTCCGCCCTGCAGGCCGCCTGCTGGTCGGGTGGGCATCTCTTGTATGTGCCGCGGAACGTCACGATCGACGAGCCGCTGCACTGCTTATCAGCGATGAGCGATGGCGGCGTGGACCTTGGCCACACGCTGATCGTGCTCGAAGAGAACGCTGAAGCAACGGTGATGTGCGAAACGGCGAGTCCGTCCCAAGAAAGCACCGGCTTTCACTGCGGCGCGACCGAGATCATTCTGGCCCCGTCTTCGCGCCTGCGGATGGTCAGTTTGCAAAACTGGGGACACGGCGTCTGGCACTTCGCTCATCAGAAGGCAATCGTCGGGCGTGACGCTTCGCTGCAGTGGACGCTTGCCGCCATCGGCAGCCGGCTCTCGAAGGTGAACCAGCACGTCGAGCTGGTGGGCCGCGGCGCCACGAGCCAGGTGAATGGCGTCCTCTTCACCGAGGGGAAGCAGCACCTCTCGTATCACACGCTCCAGCACCACGCCGCCCCCGACTGCCGGAGCGACTTCCTCTACAAGTCGGCCCTGCAGGACAAGTCGCGCACGGTTTGGCGCGGCATGATCAAGGTCGATCCGCTGGCCATCAAGACCAACGGCTACCAGCGGAACGACAACCTGCTCCTGGCCGCGACCGCCCGGGCCGATTCGATTCCGGGCCTGGAAATCCAGTGCGACGACGTCCGCTGCACGCACGGCAGCACGACCGGCAAGGTCGATGAAGAGCTGATTTTCTACGCCCAGGCCCGCGGCCTGACGCGGAAGGAAGCGACGCGGCTGATCGTCAGCGGCTTTTTCCAGCAGATTTTTGACCGGATCACGATCGAGTCTGTCCGCGAAGCGCTGGGACAGGCGATTCTGAGACGAGTAAGAGAGTACGTCTAATGCATTTAACGCAAAGGTGCAAAGAGGCAAAGTTCGCAAAGAGGGCAGGAAAGAAGTCATCCTTCTCTCTGCCTTATCTTTGCGATCTCTGCGCCTTCGCGTCTTTGCGTTAAAAGAATGCGGGTTCCATGTCCGATTTCGTCCGCGTTGCGAGCACGACCGACCTTGACGATCCGGGCCAGATGCTGGCCGAGGTGGACGATCGGATCGTCGTGCTGATGAAAGTCGGCGGTGAGTTCTTCTGCCTCGACGACGTCTGCACGCACGACGGCGGGCCGCTCTCGGACGGCACGCTCGACGATCACACGATCGCTTGCCCGCGGCACGGGGCGAAGTTCGACGTGCGGACCGGCGAGGCCCTGACAATGCCGGCGACCGAGGACACGATCGCCCACGAGGTGCAAATCCGCGGCGATGAAGTCTGGGTCCGGATCAACGAAACCGGCGTGCCGCTCGCGAAGGCTGCGGCCACATCGCCGACGACTTCGGTGCTAGCCGAGAGTGAGAAGCGTCCTGGCTCGACGAGCGAAACCGGCCCGTGGAATCCGGCGTCATTGCAGCCGGCCGCCGCTCCCGCCGCGAGTCCCTACGCCGCCGGCAGCCTCTCGGAAGACCTCGTCCGCGAAGAGCTGAAGAAGGTGATCGACCCGGAGCTGTTCATCAACATCGTCGATCTGGGGCTGATCTACAACGTCGATCTCTTGCCGGCCGACGAAGGCAAAACGAACTGCAAGATCGACATGACGATGACGAGCCCCATGTGCCCCGCCGGGCCGCAGATGATCCAAAACAGCAAGCAGGTGCTCGGTCAATTGCCCGGGATGGGGAACGTCGAGGTGAAGATCGTCCTCGATCCACCGTGGTCTCCCGATAAGATGACGCAGGAGGCGCGCGATCAGCTTGGGATTTTCTGAGTAGGTCCGGTTTGCCGAGCCGGACCTTGCCTGCCGAAGGGATAGGACGCATCGCGACGTCAGATCCCGCCCGGCAGGCGGGATCTACTCAAGTGACTGAATCTCCTCATCCTTCGGAAAGATTTCCTTCGCCAGCGCGCTGAGCTTGCTGCGGGCGTTGTCCATGTCCTCGTGGCCGACCTGTTTGCCGCCGACGTAAATGGCCAGCTCGTTGCAGCCGAAGCAGAGGAGGATCACCACTTCCTGTTTGCCGGCCGTCGTTCGCAGGGCGACTCCGGGCAGAAACTCGCAACCCTTGGCGATGTCGAAACTGTACGTGCCGGGGTCGGCGAGAACGCCAGCGAGCTTTTTGACCTGCGCGTCCGAGAGCTTCACCGGCTCGCTCGTGATCTTGTAGCCGGCGATGCCCGCCTTGCCGTCAGAAAACTTGGTGGCGTCAAAGCTCTTGCCGTCGATGCGCAGGGCTTCGACCGACTTGGCGGTCTTGAGTGCGTCGAGCGTCGGCTGGCCGCCGAAGAGGGTGGCGACGCGGGGGTCGGTGTCGGCACAGCCCGTGAGCGCCATGGCAAGGAACAGAACGCCAACGAGAAGAGGAGCACGATTCATGGGATAGCCCCAAAAGTTAGCACCCCGACCAATGGTCGGGGCTTTACAGCGGGGCGGGCAGGTCGCGGCGGTGGAAGACGATGCCGGCCAGGACAAACGCGACGAGGGCCACGCCGATCAGGATGCCATTGTAACCCATCGGACCGAGGTCCAGCCAAGTTCCATCCTCGGCAAAGCGGACGAAGCTCCAGGTGTCAGCCGGTGTGCGGGCGGCAATGGCGATGTACTTCTGCGGCTCGTAAGGGGTGAAGAGCGAAAGCCCTTTCATCCACGAGAACCGCTCGAACGCCAGCCCGACGATTTTGGCGATGAGGCTCAGGATATAGATGGCGGCAACGATGCCAATCGTCCGCCACCGGTAACGATCGCATGCGCTGACCAGCGTGCTGATCCCGGCGACGGCGATGCCGAGGGAGAAGACGTTGAAGACGCCGGGGAGGAACATAAACGGATCGACTTTGTCCCGCATCGGTGATTCGATCTTTTCCTTCGACTGAATCGGCAGGGGGAGCTTGGGCAGAAACGGCAGTTTGAGTTGCGGCGGCGGGGCCGGCTCGCTGACGGTCGTCGCCTGAATGCCGCACCAGGTGCCGGCCCAGGTCGCCAGCGCGAGCAGCGCGATGCAGGCGATCGTAACGGCCGCTTGCGAATAGAGAACTTGCAAGCGGCTCACCGGCTGGGCGAGGAGCAGCTCCATCGTGCCGCGATTCAATTCACCGCTCACCACATCGCTGCCGCGGGAGATCGCAAAGATCGAAATGCCAAACACGACAATCGGCTCATCCCAGGCCAGCGCAATGCGGCCCGTGTACGAGAGCAAGTGCGACAGCGGCACCGGCGCGAACTTTTCCCATTTGTCCCAGAGCCGCTCGACGATCGCGGCAAAGTCGACCAGCTCAATTGACGCAACGATGAACACCCGGACGAAGCAGAAGGCGAACACCAGCACCAGGCACGCCGCAAAGAGCAGGCGAACCTCCAGGAGGCACTTTTTGAGAAGGGCGGCGTTCAAGAGGGCAGGGTACAGGAGTCAGGGGTTAGGCGAGCGGGAGGCGTCAGCCTCCCGATAATGCGGCAGCTTCAGGAATTGGAAACCCATCGGCCAGCTGACGCGGACCGCTCGCCATTGGTTTATCAGAGTGAAAACGATCGTAGATGGCGCGGAGGCCAACCGGTTCGATCCGCACATCGGCCAGCGGCAGCGTCGCGAGCCAACCGAGGAGCGGGGCGAGTTCGCCGGCAGTTTCCCACACCACTTCGTCGCCGCTGGTCCGCACGAGCGAAAGCTGACCATCGAAATGTTCGGGTATCTCCGGCAACGGGCCGGACAGCGCTGCCACAATCCGATGCTGTCGCCGCAGCTCACCCATTGGCTGCGTATGCACGAGCTTTCCCGCCCGCAAGATGACGACGCGATCGCAAATCTCTTCCACTTCCGACAGCACGTGCGAACTGAACAGCACCGTCGTACCGACATCGCGCGCTTCCTTGACCATCGCGAGCACGGTCGAGCGAACCGTTGGATCAAGGTTGGCCGTTGGCTCGTCGAGAATGCAGATCGGCGTCGCTGCAGCAAGCGCCGCAGCGAGGGCCAGTTTCTGCTTCATCCCGGTGGACATGAAGCTGACCCGCCGCGACAGGTCGAGCTCCAGCCGCTCGGCCAGTCTTAGCGAACGGGCCAAGTCACCTCCCGGCCGAATCTCGGCAAAGAACGCGAGAGCGTCGCGGCCGCGCATGTTCGGAAACATGGCCGCTTCGGCCGGCAGATAGGCGACCTGCCGCCTAACATCGAGCGATTGCTGCTGACAGTCGAAGCCGGCAATGCGGGCCCATCCTGCGGTTGGCCGCAAATACCCCAAAAGCAGGCGAAGAAGTGTCGTTTTTCCCGCTCCGTTGGGGCCTAATAGCCCGTAAACCTCGCCGGCCTCGATTCCCAGACTGCACGCATCGAGCGCGGTTAGTTGGCCGTAAGCCTTCGTCAGGTTGTCGGTTTCAACGATCACGCCAAGCGCCAGCCGGGGTTTCGTTCGCGAGGTTCTCGTCATTGTTGGCAGCGTGCCAAAGGCTGGCAACCGGGTGGCTGGTAACCTCGTCGCAGGCTTCCTAGTGGATCGCGCCTCATTCCGGGCGTTGCACCATGAGCGAACCATCTCGTCCTGCGCCGGCAGCGTCCGGCAACCACACGACCGATGGTAGTCGAGCGCTGCTCGACGCCATGATTCAGAGTTTGCCCTTTCGCGTGTGGGCGTGCGACTTGGATGGCCGCTGCATTTTGCAAAATCCGGTTTCCGTCCGCGACTTCGGTCCATTCATCGGCAAGCAAGCGAGCGAACTCTCCCTGCCGCCGGAGTCCATTTCTCGCTGGCTTGACAAGGTTGCCAGGGCGCAGGCGGGCGAAGTCGTCACCGACGAGGTGACGATCCCCGTTGCGGGCCAACTCCGGACCTATCAATGCGTCATCGCACCGATTCAGGCCGGCGCACAAATCCGCGGTACGGTCGGCGTCGATATCGACATTACCGATCAGAAGCAAAGCGAGCGGATCGTCCGCGAGAGCGAGGAACGCTTCCGGCAATTGGCAAGTTCCATCGACGAGGGATTCTGGCTCATCGATCTGGCCCCCGAGCGGCTGCTGTATGTAAATCCGGCGTTCGAGCGCATCTGGGGGGTGAACGCCGATCAGCTTTATGGCCATCTCCGCGGCGGGGAGCGGTGGATTCACCCCGAGCACCGCAGGTTCGTGCATGACCTGTTCGACGATTGGCTCGCGGGCTTGCAGGATTTTTATGACGTCGAGTATCGCATCGTCCGTCCCGACGGGCAGATTCGCTGGGTTCGCGATCGCGGCGCGAAGATCGTCAACGAGCGCGGCAAGGTCTATCGCGCCAGCGGCATCGTGCGCGACATCACGGCTCAGCGGGCTGCCGAGCAGGCGATGCGCGACAGCGAAGCGCGCTACCGCCTGCTGGCCGATAACTCGACCGACCTGATCTCGCGGCACAGCGCCGATGGCAAGTGGCGCTATCTTTCGCCCGCCAGCCGCACGATTCTCGGCTACCATCCGGACGAATTGGTCGGTCTGGATCCGTTTGAATTCGTGCATAGCGACGACCGCGGCCGGCTGCTGCTCAATCTGCAGGACATGGTGAAGACCGGCCGGGCGTCGTCTTCCACGTATCGACTGCGGCGAGCGGACGGCAAATACATCTGGATCGAATCGCGCGGAACCGCGGTGCAGGACTCGCAAACCGGCCAAGTCGGTGAAATCGTCGTCACCTCGCGCGATGTGACCGAGCAGCTCGAATCGTCGCGCAAGCTCCGCCAGCGTGAAGCCGACTTCGCCCACTCCGAACGGCTGAGCACGATGGGCCAAATGGCGTCGGAAATGGCTCACGAGCTGAACCAGCCGCTGTACGCCATCGCCAACTTTGCCGAGGCGTGCCTCGGGAAGCTGAAACAGGGGACCAGCGATCCGATCGAGCTGGGCCGCTGGATCGAGCAGATCGCCCAGCAGGCGCGACGAGCCGGCGATGTTGTCCGCCGCATCGCCCGCTTCGTACGCAAAGGGGAACTCGATCCGGAGTTGCTCGATCTCAACCAGCGAATTCGGGACACGTCCGTGCTGCTCGAGTTCGCGACGCGGAAGGAAGGAGTCGGCGTCGAGTACGACCTCACCGAAAATTTGCCGACGGTCATTGCCGATCGTTTGCTGATCGAGCAGGTGCTCATTAACCTGGTACGAAATGCCTCCGAAGCGATGAGCGAGACGGAACCGCACCGGCGGCGACTCGTGATTCGCACCTTCAAGGACGAAGCGGGGCAGGTGGGCTTGGCCGTGAGCGACAGCGGCCGCGGCATTGCAGCTGAGCACTTCGAACGACTCTTCGAGCCGTACTTCACGACGAAGGCCGACGGCACCGGCATGGGGCTGGCCATCTGCCGCTCGACGATCGAGGCCCACGGCGGACGCATTTGGGCCGCAAACAATCCGGGGGGTGGGGCGACGTTTCAGTTCGTCCTGCCCGCCACCTCTCAGGGTGCGAACCCGCCGGCCGGGCCGTCGCCAGCCGTACCATCGGCATAAAGTACCAAAGGGCCCGCGCCGGTTGCGAGACCCCTAGCCGCGGCGTAGCCTAACGAAAGCGCGGAGTTGCGCAAACACTGCGAGGAGGCGACCATGTCGAGGAAAGCAATGCGTTGGTGCCGGACCGGATTGGTCGGGCTGTTGGTGGTTTTCTTGACGTTCGACTCGGCGCTCGCCTGCCGCTGGCGAACGCGGCGATCGGGCGGCAGCTATGCCACCTGCGGAGCCGGCGAGGTTGTGGCGTCTCAGTCTCCGATACAGTCGCAGTCGCCGATTCAGAAAGGTGCCGCGCCGTTGACCGACGAGCCGGCAGTCCCAACTCCGCCAGTCGCTCCTGCCGTTCCCCCAGTGGAACCCGCGGTCATCGTCGATCCCGCGCCGCCGCAAGCAGAAGCATCCGCATCCGACAAAACCGAACTGCCCAAGGTAGAACCGGTAGTTCCGGAAGCACCCAAGCCAGAGCCAACTCCGTCGGAACCTGCACCACCCGCAATTCCGGAGCCGCCGAAGGTCGAGCCGCCGGCTGAACCGACGACTCCAACAGCCGCGCCAGCACCCGAACCCGCCAAGCCCGATAACTTCGACGACCTGTTCCCGCCTCCTGCGCCGCCACCAGCAGTTCCAGCCGAAACAACACCTGCCGAAACTCCGGCTGAACCTGCTCCCGCAGTGCCGAAACCGGCAGTCCCCGCGCCGTCGCCGACTGAGGATGATCCGTTTGCTCCGGCTCCTGCGGCAACGCCAGCCGCGTCTCCCAAGCCGGTAACGCCTCGCGCAGCCGAGCCCGCTCCTGCTCCTACAACTCCGCCGAAGCCGCCGACAGTGGACGACGACCCGTTCGCTCCCGCTCCCGCGGCCCCACCGTCAGCGCCCAAGCCCGCGACTCCAGCCGCTCCCGCGGTAGATGACGATCCGTTCAAGATTTCGGCCGAAGGAACGCTCGCAACTCGCGAGTGGGTCGATGACTCCGGCTCGTTCCGCATCTGCGGCCGGCTGATCGCCGTGCTTGATGGCAAGGTCCGCGTCCTCAAGGAAACCGGCCGCACAACGACGGTTCCGATGGAGCGACTTTCCGAGGCCGATCGCGAGTATGTCAGCGGCCTTATCACTCGCTACGGCGAAGAGCTCGATGCAAAGTTAGCCGCGCGGTAGTTTTGTCCGCGCCCGAAAACTACAATCCGGGTCGGATGTGCCGCTGGCCATCCGGCCCTTTTTCGTGCGCCTGGCGGAGCGATGTCTGATGCCCCGGTCCCTCACTCGATTCCTCGCGGTCGCCGTCGTCGCGGCCCTCTCTGTAACGACGTTTGCCGATGACGCGAAACCGAAGCGTCTCCTCTTGCTGGCGCAAGGCCCCGATGGTCACCCGAAAGCAACACACGAGTATGTCGCCGGGCAGACAATCTTGGGCAAGTGCCTGGCGAACGTCCCGAACTTGACCTGCGAAATCGTCCGCTGCGATGGCGATTGGCCGGAAGGACCGGAAGTGCTGGCCAAAGCCGACGGTGTGGTCTTGTTTGTTTCCGAAGGAGCGAAGTGGATCGGCAGCAATCCGACGCGGCGAGCGGCGTTTGCGGAACTGGCTAAGCGCGGCGGAGGTTTGTCGGTGCTGCACTGGGGAATGGGGACGAAGCCGGCGGAACATATTGAACCGTTTGTTGCTCTATTCGGGGCTTGTCACGGCGGGACAGATCGGAAGTACAAGTTTGGGGAAGCGGGCGTGCAAGTCGCCGCGCCCGATCACCCAGCAACCAAAGGGCTCGCTGATTTTCGGATTGAGGAGGAGTTTTACTATCAGCTCAAGCAGCAGCCCGAGGCGAAGCTCGTGCCGCTGCTAACCGCGGAGATCGACGGCGAAAGGCCGATGGTCAGTTGGGGGTGGGAGCGCCCCGACGGCGGCCGCTCGTTTGGATTCTCCGGCTGTCACTTTCACAAGAATTGGGAGCGGCCCGAGTATCGCCGCTTCATCTCGCAAGGCGTTCTGTGGACGCTGAAAATCGACCCGCCCGCCGAAGGCTTTCCTGCCGAGATCAAAGCGGACGATCTGAAACTGGAGCCTTGATCGAACATGTCCGCCGCCGCTCCCCTCGCGCCGCCTCGCCGCCGAAAATGGCTCATTCGCGGCACGCTCGTGGTAGCTGCGGCGATTTTGCTGGCTCTGGGAGGAACGATTTCACTGTCGCAGCCGTTTCAGCGCGGCACGACGCGGCTGTTCGGCAAAGTGGTGGACGGCGTGAAAGACCATCCGCGAGCCACGGTCGGCATTGCTCTGGGGAGTGTGGCGGCACTTTGGCTGGCAATCGGGGCCGTCGTTGCTGGGCAAGAACTGCAAACTCGCCGGAGCGGAATGCAGAAGCGCGACTAGCTTACCGGCTCAGCGATCGGCGCGTCCTTCTTCGTCAGCGAGTGCCACTTCCAGCCGCACTTCGGGCACGGGTAGTACTTCCGTGGATTGCCGTATCCCTTGTACCGAATGCCGCCGAGGTCCCAAATCGACCGCTCGCAGCCGCAGGTCAGGCAGCGCATCGTCCAGAGGCGGGACTCCTTTTCCATCGCCTGGCCCCAGCTACGCGGAACCAAAGACAAGATCAAGCGTTGGGTCAGAGACATGACGGCACTCCAGCGGCTGATTGGTGATTCGCGGGCAACTGCTCTATCTTGGAGAAAATCGCCCTCGGAACGCTACTCCTTTTGGCTGGCTACGCCATGACCGACCTCAAAAGCCCGACACTCATCTACGCCAAAGGGTTCCTGTTTTTGCTGACCGGCAGCATTGCAGCGGGTTTGCTACTGGCCGAGGCGCCGACGCTCCGTGTGGCCGCACTGCTCGCGATCGCCATCTGGTGCTTCTGCCGCTTCTACTACTTCTGCTTCTATGTCATCGAGCACTACGTCGATTCGTCGTACAAATTCGCGGGACTGACGTCGTTTATCGCGTACTTGTGGCGCCACAGCCGTGGCCAGCGCCCTTGAATCGTCCGGTACAATGTTCGTGGATTGAATTCGCCCACTCGTCACTTCGGAACATCGCCATGAACTCCCTGATCCGCTCGGTTGCCACAGCATTCGTCGCTGCCATCGCTCTTGCGCCACTTACTACGGTCGCCGAAGACCAGCCCAAACTCACAGGGGACTGGAAGCTCGTCAAGTTGGGGGACGAAGAAGTGAAAGCCACCGAGCCAACCCTCAGCGTCAGTGACGAAGGCAAGGTTTCAGGTTTTGCCGGCATCAACCGCTTCTTCGGCGGCCTCGCCAAAGAAGATGCAGCTAAGGAAAAGACGCTCTTTGGACCGCTCGCCATGACCAAAAAGGGCGGTCCGCCCGAACTGAGCAAACTCGAGTTCGCCTACACCTCGGCGCTCGCCGAAGTCAACAAGTTCACGATCGACAAGGACACGCTCACGCTACTCGTGGACGACAAACCGAAGCTCGTCTTTGAGCGGGTGAAGAAGGAAGAATAGTCAGACCGTGCCGAACTTGTCGCCGACACGCAAGTGATAGCCTCGCAGGAACTGATCGACCGACATCACCTTTTTCCCCGCTGGCTGTAGGGCCAGGATGGAGAGACCTCCCTCGCCCGTCGCGACGATCAGTTGCTTGCCGTCGCAAACCATGACGTGCCCCGGCTGATGCTCAAGCGGATCAGGAGGCAAATGGCCGGCTGGGGCCAGGCTCGTCGTCTCCGGTGCAAGGCCCGCCCCGCGAATCGCCGCCTGATAACCGCGGCCGAGCACGCTCACCTGGTCGATCGCCAGCCGGAGCGGCTCTTCGCCCGGCCGGTGCCAAAACGTGTACGTTCCCGGCCACGGTTTGAGCGCCCGGACCTGGTTGCGAATCTGTTCGGCAGTCCGCGACCAGTCGATTGCCCCGTGCTCCTTCCGCAAGCGAAGGGCGCTCGTGGCGTGACTCGAATCCTGCAACAGGCCAATCGGCGACTCGCGGTCCCAGTGCGCGAGCATGGCGATTGCTTCATGTACCGGTTCAATTCCAAGCTGGGCCAGGCGCGCCTCCAGTTCCGGCTGCGTCTCGTCCGATCCGATCAGCGTCGCGCGAGCCGCGAGGATCGGCCCGCCGTCCAGCCGCGGCGTCATGTGAATCACGCTCACGCCGGTCTCGACCTCACCGTTCAAGAGCGCCCAATGAATCGGCGCCGCTCCGCGATACTTGGGCAAGAGCGACGCATGAAGATTGATTCCGCCCTGGGGGACCAGGCCGAGCATGTCCGCTGCCAGAATCTGTCCATAGTCGCACACGACGAGCAGATCTGGCGCGAGCGACGCAATGAGCTTTCTTCCTTCGTCGCTGTTAATCTTCTCGGGAGCATACACAGACAGGCCGCGCTGTTCGGCCAGATCGCGCATCGGATTGGGTGGCGCCTTCTCGCGCGGCCTCGGCAGCGGAGTGGGACGCGTGACCAGCGCGAGCACTTCGTGCGGCGAATCGAAGAGCGACTGAAACATCGGCACGGCGAAGGGGCCGGTGCCGAGGACGAGAAGACGCATGGAACTCAGGCGTAGCGCCCCTCCCACTCGGCCCACTGCTTGGCAATCTCGTCGTCCGTTGGAATGGCTTTCGTGTCGCGGCGGCTGGCGAATTCTGTTTCAAAAACGTGCAGGTCGTCGTCGATATCGGCCCGGGCGGTCGTGCTCATCCGATCAGGAAAGAGAACACCGTCGAGATGGTCGAGCTCGTGCTGAATGCAGCGGGCAAAGAGGCCGGTCGCATCGGCTTCGATTTCCTGACCGGTGATCGAGTAAGCGTTGATCTTCACCTGCTTCGGCCGCACGACCTGGCCATAGAGCCCCGGCAAACTGAGACAGCCTTCTTCGGCCTCCTCGCTGCCGCCGCGGGGGAGCGAGATGACCGGGTTGATGAAGACGAGTTCCTGCCCCGCGTCTGGCTTCGCCTCCAGATTCACAATGAAGAGCCGCAGCGGCAGATCAACCTGGTTCGCGGCGAGGCCGATCCCCTTCGCCTCGTACATGAGGTCGAACATCTGCCGGATGATGCCGCGCAGTTCCGCATCGACGCGGCGAAGGGGCTTGGAGACGCGGCGGAGTGTCGGGTGAGGATAGGTGATAATCTGCAACGGAGTATTCAGGGTTCGGGGTTCAGAGTTCAGCAGCCGGAAGTCGGAGTGGTATGGAAACTCTGCGTGGAATTATACGGATGCATGTCACAATGACGTAGGGCGGGCCGTTTGTCGGGCGGGCCCGCCGGGAATATACTGAAGCGTTCCTTCCCGCCAGCCTGTCCCACCCGCTGTGAGGCTTTTCGATGTTTCGCGTCGCGCTATTGGCATGTTTCGTCGCTATTGCGGCGGGGTCCGTTTCCGCTCAAGAGTTCAAGGTCGAGAAGGTCGAGACCGCCACTCCAACCGACGGCGTTGCTGCCGAGACCTCCGCGCTGCTTTCACCGACCGGCTTCAAGCTGGTTAAGGGGGAATCGCGGACGATCTGCGAAATCTGGCCTTGCAAGGAGTGGCCCATTTCGGCCGAAGCGAAGACGAGCGCGGAAGTGCTCTATCCGCTGACGCCGGGGCAACTCATTGGCCTGATTCGCTACCCACGGAAGGCGACTGACTTTCGCGATCAGGAAATCGGCTCGGGACTCTATACGCTGCGCTATGGCCAGCAGCCGGTGGATGGGGCCCACGTCGGCACGTCGCCGACACGCGACTTCTTCGTGGTGACACCCGTCGAGAAGGACCAGACGGCAGCCGTCCTCGACTACAAAACACTCGTTGCTGGCGGGAAGGAAACGAGCGGGACCAGCCATCCCGCGATTCTCTCGCTCCAGCGGCCTGAGGAAGCGGGCGAAGCGTTGTCAGTGCGAGTAAACGCCGATCACGAGTGGACGATCGTCCGCTTCACCGGCAAAACCAAAGCCGGTGATGCGGTGAAGGATTTGGCAGTTGAAGCGGTGCTGGTGGGCGTTGCAGCGGAGTGACCGAAATGCGGAATGCGGAGTGTGGATTGCGGAGTTGGCGAATTGCGACCATGCTCGCGCTGTCTTTCATTGCGCTGCTTCAGTCTCCGTCGTCAGTACGCTGCGCCGAACCGGAATTCAAACTCGAAACGCTCAAGGGGCGCGTCGTCTATCTCGGCGACGTGCTGGAGAAGAAGTACGGCATTTCGGTCGTCCCTGAAGGAAAAGACCGCACACTCGCCCTGCAGCAGGCCGACGGCAAGCTCGTTCCCATCGTCGAAGACGTGCGCGGACGGGCTTTCCGCGCCGACGAACGGCTGCGAAAGATGGACGTGACGATGCTGGTACGGCGGTACGAAGGCGTACCAGCCGTGCAGGTCATTCGCCTCTTCGAGTCAACGAAGGACGGCCCGCTCGAAATCGACTACTGGTGCGACGTGTGCGCCATCGCGATGGTCGAGCTGAAGCCGTGCGAATGCTGCCAGGCGGAAACCGTGCTCAGGAAGCGGAAGGCGGAGTAGCTCGATTACACCAGCTGCTTCTGCCGCGAGCGGCGATAGAAGCCGAACTTCTCAAGCGCCTTATACACCTCTTCCAGCGTCTTCTCGCCAAAGTTGGCGATCGAGAGCAACTGCTCGGGCGTGCTGTTGAGGAGGTCGCGGACGGTGAAGATGCCCCGCTCTTCGAGGCAGTTCGTCGTCCGCACCGAGAGGCCGATCTCGGCCGTGCTCATCTCCAGACGCTCGGCCATCACGCGGGTGTTTTCTTCCTGACGGCTGATCGGAATGCGGGTCCGGCTCATGGTTCCCTCCGTGGCGTGAATGCGGGATTGAACGATCGTGTCCAACTCACGGCGAAAAATATAACAAGTCATTGGCGAATTGGTAGCGTTTTTTGGCAGCACTCCTCAAGAATTCTTTGGCGAGTCGCTAGCAGTGCTGTCACAGCACGCTCGCCGCGGCCCTTTCCCGCTATAATGCGGGCTGAATGGAGGCCCATCTTTCCAGCCGCCGTATGGACACCACCGCACCTTTCGATGCCGACGATCCCTGGGCCGAATCGCCCGCTTCGCCCGAGCCGGCCGCTGCTCCTGATCTGCTCGGTCCGCTGACCGACGCGCAGCGGGCTGCCGTCACGCACGTCGATGGGCCGCTCCTCATTCTGGCCGGCCCCGGCAGCGGCAAGACGCGGGTCGTCACGCACCGGATTGCCTACTTGCTCCGTCAGGGGATCGAGCCGCGGCACATCGTCGCGCTGACATTCACGAACAAGGCCGCCGACGAGATGAAGTCGCGTCTCGGTCGGCTCGTTGCCCTGCCGCAGGTCTGGATGGGGACGTTCCATCGCTTCTGCGCCCGGCTCTTGCGGCAGTATGGCTCGTATGTCGGCCTGGCAGAGAATTTCTCGATTTACGACGTGGCCGACGCCCGTCAGATGCTCGTCGAGGCGATTGCCGACGAGCAGGTGGAACTGACGCACGCGACGCCGGATGCGATCGCCCACGCAATCAGTTGGGCCAAGAACAACCTGATGACGCCCGAGGAGTATCAGCCGCGACGGGGGAATTTCGTCGGCGGGATCGTCGAAAAGGTCTATCCGAAGTACCAGCAGCGGCTCTTGCAGGCGAACGCGGTCGATTTCGACGACCTCCTCTTGCACGTGGCGACGCTCCTCCGGCAAAGCCCCGAGATTCGCCGCCGCCTCGACGACCGCTACCGCTACATCCTTGTCGATGAATATCAGGACACGAACCTGGCCCAGTATGCGATCGTGCGGGCCCTGTCGATCGACTATCCAAATCTCGCGGTGACGGGCGACCCCGATCAGTCGATCTACGGCTGGCGCGGCGCGAACCTAAGCAATATTCTGGAGTTCGAGAAAGACTTTCCGCAGGTGAAGGTCGTCCGCCTCGAACAGAACTATCGCTCGACCAAGGCGATCCTCCGCGTCGCCGACGAACTGATCCAACACAACGTCCGCCGCAAGGAGAAGGACCTCTTCACCGACAATCCGGAGGGTGATCCGGTCCGCCTCGCCTGCTATCCAACGCAGAAGGACGAAGCGGACGACATCGCCGCGCAGATCGCCGCGCAGATTCACGACGGCCGGCGGCGGGCTCGCGACTTTGCCGTCTTCTACCGCACGAACGCCCTTTCGCGGCAGATCGAGCATGCGCTCCGCGAGCACGTGGTGCCGTATCAGATCGTCAACGGCCTCGAGTTTTATCAGCGAAAGGAGATCAAGGACGTCCTGGCGTACTTGCACTTGCTGAACAATCCGCGGAGCGACGCGGCACTGCTGCGGATCATCAACGTGCCGGCCCGCAAGATCGGCAAGGCGAGCGTCGAGCGGATTCGGACGTATGCCCGCCGGCACGCATTGCCGCTCTTCGAGGCAGCGCGGCGAGCGGGGCTGATCGAGGATCTGAACAAGGGGGCTTCCGTCGCCATCGCCCGCTTCGTCGCGATGATGGACGCGCTCGGCGAGTCGCTGCAGCATCCGGTCGAAGAGATTGTCGGCCGCATCCTGAGCGAGACCGGCTATCGCGAGGTGCTGGAAAACAGCGAATCCGAAGACGACGAAGAGCGGCTGGCGAACTTGGAGGAATTTCTGACGGCCGCCCGCGAGTTCGACGTGAAGCACCCGGAGGGGAATTCGCTCGAAACATTTCTGGAAGAAACGTCGCTCGTTGCCGACACCGACGCCTGGGAGTCCGAAAACGACAAGGTCGCCCTGATGACGCTGCACGCGGCCAAAGGGCTGGAATTTCCCGTCGTGTTCGTTGTCGCCTGCGAGAATGGCTTTCTGCCGCACGAGCGAAACCTGCACGACGAGGCCAAGGTCGAGGAAGAGCGGCGGCTCTTGTTCGTGGGCATCACGCGGGCCCGCGAGGAGTTGCAGCTCAGCTATGCCCAGTATCGGTCGTTCCGCGGGCAAACGACGCCAACCGTTCCGAGCCCCTTCCTGATGGAGCTGCCGCGGCACGAGATGACCCAAAGCGACAGCGTCGCCAGCCGGAGAACAACGCCGGAGTGGAACGAGGGTTTCGAACCGAACGCCCACGAAGGGGACTCGCACGAAGGAGACGAGGCGTTCGACTTCTTCGACGAGCTAGCCAGTGGAAGCTCGACGCGTAAGCGAGGGACCACGGAGGACGCCGACGACTTCTCGCAGGACGAACCTGAACGCCCGCGCCCCAAGCGACAGAAGGCGCAGACCCTCACCTCCGGCCTCGTCACCGGCGCCGACCTCCTGAACCAACAGTCCCGCCCCCGCGTTTCACCGAGCGTCTTCAAACACGGGATGACGGTCGAACACCCCGAGTACGGCCCCGGCACAATCGTCGCCCTCTCCGGCGAGGGGGTGAAGCGCAATGCCGTCGTCCGCTTCTTTGCCGACCAGTCGGAACGAAACTTCCGCCTCGCCTTCAGCGACCTCGTGCCTGCCGAAGTGGGGTAGCTGGACACTAGCCACGATTTTCCGCGTCGCTAGCGCATAACCAGCGACCCTCGCGCATCGTAAGTGCGGGCGGGGTACAATCATCCGCTCGGATCTGACTCGTCCACGGGAAGATCAAGGGACGGCGGCAGTTTCCACTGGCCGGCATCCCTTTGACCGATTCACTCTCCCTTTTCATGTCCCGGAGACTGGTTATGCGATCGCTGTACGTTCTCACGCTCCTATTTTCGCTGGGAGCAATAGCTGCTTCTGCGCTGCCGGCCAAGGGGGCCGATGCCAAGCGGCCCAACATCATTATTTTCCTGGCTGACGACGAAGGCTGGGGCGAGCTCGGGTGCCAGGGGAATAAGGAGATTCCGACGCCGCACATCGACTCGATCGCCGCGGCCGGCATTCGGTTCACGCAGGGGTATGTGGCCGCGACGTATTGCAGCCCGTGCCGAGCGGGGCTCATGACGGGGCGGTATCCGACGCGGTTCGGCCACGAATTCAATGGGGGCGGCGGAGCGGGGAACGCGACGTTCGGTCTGCCGACGACCGAAACGACCATCGCCAACCGGCTGAAGGATTTGGGGTACGCGACGTGCGCGGTCGGCAAGTGGCACCTCGGCGGGGCGCCGCAGTTTGTCGCGACCAAGCGCGGCTTCGATGAGTTTTTCGGCACCGTGGCCAACACGCCCTTCTTCAATCCGCCGAACTTTATCGACTCGCGGGTCAGTACCGAGGTGAAGCCGGTGAACGATCCGAACTTCTACACGACCGACGCCTATGCCGAGCGGGCGTGCGACTGGATCGAGAAGCACAAGGAGGGGCCGTTCTTCCTGTACTTGCCGTTCAACGCTCAGCACGCGCCGCTGCAGGCGACCGAGAAGTACCTCTCGCGATTTGCGAACATCACCGATGAGAAGCGGAAGCTGTTTGCCGCGATGATGTCGGCCAAGGATGATGCCGTTGGCCGCGTGCTGGCCAAGGTGAAGGAGATCGGGGCCGAGGAGAACACGCTGGTGTGGTACCTGGCCGATAACGGCGGGCCGACCGCTTCCACGACCTCGCAAAACGGCCCGCTGCGCGGCTTCAAGGCGACGACGTGGGAAGGGGGGACGCGCGTGCCGTTCATGGTGAAGTGGCCGGGGAAGGTGCCGGCCGGCAAGGTGTACGAGAACCCGATCATTCAGCTCGACATCCTGCCGACGTGCATCACTGCGGCTGGCGGGACGGTTGGGACGGACTGGAACCTCGACGGCGTCGATCTTGCGCCGTATCTCACGGGCCAGAATGCCGAGCGGCCACACGAGACGCTGTATTGGCGGTTCGGGCCGCAGTGGGCCGTGCGCCACGGCGACTGGAAGCTGGTAAAGGCTCGCGACATTGGCGCGCCGGCCCTCTTCAACCTGGCGGCCGACATCGGCGAGAAGAACGACCTGATTTCCACGGAGCCCGCCAAGGCAGCCGAACTGCAGGGGCTATGGGACAAGTGGAATGCCGAGCAAAAGGCGCCGCTCTGGCCGGCGGACGGGGGCGGGAAGAAGAAGGAGAAGAACAAGGCGAAGGCCAAAGCGAAAGCATAGCGCTCGCCGTCTTACCGATTGAGAATGTCGCTTCGGCACGCTCCGCAGAAAAGTGGGTGTGCCGAAGCGGTCTTGGCACGCGATTTGCATCATTTGTACACGTCGCGAAACGACTGTCAGAATGGCTCGTTCGCGGTGCGCTCGTGCCTGATTTCGCAAAGCGAAATCGAGCAGGGCGCCGGCTCTTTCACAATTTGCAGTAATAAACTCGGCGATCAAATTATGGCGGTGAACGGTCCCTCTTGTTGAGGACTGCTTGGACGCGCGAAGTCAGCGGGGGCGAGGAATAAAAGTCATACTCGCCGGAACTCGTGCAACGTGGAATGTTGTTGCGCCGCAATGGGTTAGGGCGATTCATGTCAGTTCGTCTGATGACAATTGCGCGAAAAGTATGAATGGCGAGCCGTGCGTGCAGTGCCAGGCACGTGCTTCGCGTTAACTCCGAGTGCTTTGTCAACGTTGCGAATTGGAATAGCCGAAGTCGTGAGGCTTCGGAATTCGCCTTTCCTGGCACAGCGGCAGTCGGAACTCTCACGAGTTCCACTACCCTCAAATCAGACCTTGACACAGCACTAACCGTCACGCGATCGCTTGTATTTCAATCGCTCTGGCTGTTCCTCTCGGTGCTCGACGGCTACCTGGCGCTTCATAATCGGGACGTGCTGGCGAGCGAGGAGCTCAATCCGGTCGGTCAAGCACTGCTTGAACTCGGCGACGGTCAGGTTTGGTATCTCTTGGCGGCCAAGTTCGGCGGGACGGTCATCGCAGGAACGCTTGTCCTCTTGATTCACCAAGGCTATCCGCGGTGGAGCGTGCCGATTGCCGGCGCGGTGGCTGCGGCTGGCGTGATCGCCGAGGTGGCGGATGGTCAACCTGCCCTATGACATCACCGAAGCCACATTACGCCGCCCGCCGCTTTCGTCGCCGAGCGACGAGCAGGCCGGCCAGCGCAAGGCCACCCCAAATGCCAAGCGTGGTGGGTTCTGGCACGGCTGAAGCATGCAGTCCCTCACGAAAATCAAAATCGACATTCGCGAGTCCGGTCGCGGTGTTTTGCCACATCAACGCTTGTCCGCCACCGTATGGATTGGAGTTATTGAACGGGATAATTAGCACCGACGGATCGCCACTAAGCAATTCTAATTGGGCAACGTAAATGTTGCCGGGGGTAAGTGCGACCGTCGAAGAGAAATCAAAGTGATGGGTGGGAAGCAGGTTTTGAGAGGTCGTTATTGATAATGAGTTTGACGTCGCAATGATATTGCCGCCGAGACCATTTAGTCCTGATACGCCGTCGCGAATCACCACGCGGGCGACAATTGTCGTGTTAAACCCGGCCAACGTAAAGTCGAACTCGACCGCGTCAAGTCCAGACAATGTTGGGGTAAATGATTGACCGAACAACGCGCCACCCGTATTGTTACCAAACGGAGTGTTTAATGTCTGGCTTTGCTGATCGACCGTCGAAATTACGGATGCGAAGATCTGTTGCTGGGCCACAACTAGCATTCCACAGACCATCAAGAGTCCGCTTAATTGTTTTCGCATTCTGAGTTTCTCCTGACAATAAATATCCGCTGCTCGGGGGTAGGTCATCGCCACCCCTGCCCGGATAGGCTTTGGTCTTGGGATCGTTGGACGATGCCGTGCATCATCGACTGTAGGCGTTCAGACGCCGTCTCGGGCTCCGGCGTGGGTCGATCCAGCGCGAGGCACCACCGGGTCGCGTAGTGTTGGCGCGAGCCCACAAGCTCGCGCCGCTGCATTTCCAGGTCAATAACGGTTATTCCTATCCGCTTATCAATTGCCTCTGTGGGGTGGCTCCTGACAGAGATTTTCCATTTATTTAATTCTTGCGTTGATGTTGGCGGTTTACGGGAGCGGTTGGTCTGACCATCGCTCAATGCGGCTTGGTACAGCATCCCCGATCAGCATATCGCAATTGCTTCCGTCATTAACTAACTGGCGCGGAAACGGGGGTGAGCGTCTCAGAAAATGGAGGAGTCCGCGGGAACGGTGAACGCTTTTCTCAGTAGGCCCGGACTCAATCGAGGCCAGAAACAGACTGTCCAGGACTACGGGCTGTCGCGTGACGTCCTTTCACCCGCGGGCCCGCACGGAGTTCGCCGCCTTTGCGTCGGCAACGGCGGAACGATGGGCGGATCATCGGGAAACTGATTGCCGCTGACCAGGACAAGTGGGACGCTTGTCCTACGGGGTGGGGACTCACGATATGATTATTGCGGGGATTCGTAATGCGAGGGCGATGGAGAAGGGTTCGATGCGTAACCTTATGCTGATAATGTTTGTTGTCGCTTCAGCGACCTTCTCCCGCGCCGCTGAGCAGCGGCCGAACGTGGTCATCATCCTGGCCGATGATCTCGGCTTTTCGGATCTCGGCTGTTATGGGGGAGAGATTGCGACGCCGAATCTCGACGCGCTGGCCGCTGGTGGGCTGCGATTCACGCAGGCGTACAACACGGCCCGCTGCTGGCCGAGCCGGGCGGCACTGATGACCGGCTATTACGCGCAGCAGGTGCGGCGCGATGCGATTCCAGGAATGGGCGGGGGAGGGCAGGGGAGGCGGCCAAATTGGGCAAGGCTGCTGCCGGAGTATCTGCGGCCGCTGGGTTATCGAAACTATCACTCGGGCAAATGGCACATCGACGGCAAGGTGCTCGACGGCGGATTTGACCGGTCGCTCGACATGCGGAATCAGGGGAACTTTTTCTCGGCCAAGGGGAATTTCCTCGACGACCAACCGGTCGTGCCCGCGGCAGATGAATCGGTTTACTACGCAACGACGGCCGTGGCCGATCACGCGATTGAGTGTCTTCAGGACCATCAGGCCAAGCATGCTGACCGACCGTTCTTCCACTACGTCTGCTTTATCGCGCCGCACTTTCCGCTGCATGCTCTGCCGGAAGACATCGAGCTATATCGCGATCGGTACTTGGCCGGATGGGAGGCGCTGCGGACCGAACGGCACGCCAGGCAGAAGAAGCTCGGGCTATCGGTCGGTGCGCTGTCGCCTCTGGAGGTTGATGTTGGTCCGCCGTACCACTTTCCCGATGCTTTCACGAAGCTTGGTTCCGGCGAGGTGAACCGCCCGCTGCCGTGGAAAGAACTGACCGACGAGCAGCGCAGGTTTCAGGCGACGAAGATGGCGATTCATGCCGCTATGGTCGATCGGATGGACCGCGAGATCGGCCGCATTGTCGAACAGCTCAAGACAATGAACGCCTTCAACAACACGCTCATCCTCTTCGCGTCCGACAACGGGGCAAGTGCCGAGATCATGGTCCGCCACGGCGGGCACGATCCACAGGCTACCCCCGGTTCCGCGCCAACGTATCTCTGCCTTGGACCGGGCTTCTCGAGCGCTGCGAATACTCCATTCCGTCGGCATAAGACGTGGGTCCACGAGGGAGGTATTTGCACGCCATTCATCGTCCATTGGCCGCAGGGAATCGCAGCGCGAGGCGAGCTGCGCAGCGACCCGGTGCATTTCATCGACGTCCTGCCGACGATCGTCGAACTGACCGGCGCGAAGCTGCCAGAGACCGTGGATGGAAAGCCCGTGCCGCCGCGACCTGGGAAGAGCCTGGTCCCGGCCATCGCGAAGGATGGCGCGATCGAGCGCGAGAGCCTGTGGTGGCTGCACGAAGGGAATCGAGCGATCCGCGTCGGCAACTGGAAGCTCGTCGCCGCAAAGGATCAGCCGTGGGAGCTGTATGATCTGCCCTCGGATCGGAGCGAGATGCACAACCAGGCGGCCGAGCATCCCGACAAGGTGCGAGAGCTTGAAGCACGCTGGGCCTCGGAACTCGAAGCAATGAAGAAGCTCGTCCAATGATGCGCCAGATGATTGTCCTTGCAGCGGTGTTCACATTGTCCGTGCTCACGGTCGGAACAGCCCCGCGCGCACAGAACTCGCCTTCCCCATCCCCGAAGCCACCTTCCGCACCGCCCGCTACCACGACGAACGAACAGGGAACGCAGCCCAAAGCTCCCGAGCAACCGGGGCTGCCGGAAGTGGAGGTCGATCTCGCCGCCCTGGCGGAGCGACTGGCCGCGGACGACCCGGCGCATGTGCTGGAGGCTCATGCCCAGTTGCGAAAGCTGCCGAAGAATGCCCGCCGTGTGACGATTCTTAAACTGTCGGCCGATGGAAATGTGAACTTGCGGGCCGATCTTTGGCGCAGTTATGCCAAATGGGTTCGCGAAGAGGATGTGCCGCTGCTCATTGACTCGCTGGGCAGCAAATCCCCCGATGTGCGCTCGGCCGCGGCCGAATTGCTGGCCCGCTATCCCGAGAGCAATAACCTCCGGTGGCTCGCCCGGCAACTGATGGACCCATACTTACGTGAATGCGTTCAGAACCTACTCGTTGAAATCGGCCCCGCGGCTGAAGAGGCGGTTTTGCCTTATTCAAGCGAGCCTGATCCCGAAACGCGGGCCGCTGCATGGGTGACGCTAGGGCACATTGGGGGCAGCACGGCACTGCGTCAATTGCGGCAGCAAGCGGAACAGCCAGCGCTCGCGACGGACGAGACGTTACAGCAAGCCATTGCACGGATCGCAGCCCGCGCCAAAAGCTCGCGGTAGCTGGCGGCAATTAGCTCGCCTTTTTCCCCTCGGCGAGTTCCTGCTCCCATTCGTCCAAGAGGGGCCAGTCGATCGCGCACGTACCGAAGTCGGCCATGTGCAGGTAGCTTTCGAGGCGGGCAATCGTTTTATCGAGCAGCTTGTTGTCCTTGCGGAAGAACGGGCCATGACTGGGAAGCAGCCACTTCACGTCGCTTTCGCGAATTCGCTTGAGCGATTTCACGAACGACGGGATGTCGCTGCCGTGGTGGGCGTCGATGGCGCCGACGCAGCCATCCCGGTAGATGTTGTCGCCGGAGAAGAGCACGTCCCCCAGGCGAAAGCTGAGCTGGCTATCGGTGTGGCCGGGAGTGAGCCAGACGTCGAGCGAGAGGCTGCCGAGCTCGATCTTGTCGCCGTCTTCCAGCGTCCCGTCGATCTTGACCGGCGGCATTGCCATGTCGATCTTCTGGGCCTCGATCTGGGCGAAGGTGCGGAGCTTGTCACCCGATTCGAGCGGCGTCACCGCCCGCGGGTGCGTGTAAACCGGCGCCTTGAGCAGTTGCTTCGCTTTGGCCAGCCCTTGGATGTGGTCCACGTCGGCGTGCGTACCGATGATCATCTTGCATTTGGAGAGCGGAAAATCCATCTTCCGGATCAGCTCGACGATTTCCTCGACGGTCTCATCGAGGCCGATATCGATCAGCAGCCACTCGTTCTGGTCGTACACGAGATAGACGCAGCAGCCCAGGACCTCCCCCGCTTGGTAGTTCATCTCGATGACGTTCGGAAGGATCGGCTTGCGGGCGAGCATGGGGGAATCGTGAAAGGTGGTGAACCAGAGGCAGCTGAGGGATTGTAAAACGGACCTGCTATCGCAGCAACCAACCGAATGCGAGCGTTGGCGTAAATTCTTGTGGCGATTGCGCTTATTGAGAGAGTGTCTCAGGCAGGACGGCTCGGTTGGGTCGGCCCAACTGTCAACGATTGCATTCGTGGGCACGCGAAACTTGAGCCAAACCGCGAGGAATCCGCAAAACACCCAAGCTGCGCAGTCTCTCAATCTTCTAGTTGCCGGCGTAACTGCGGGGTATATTTGCGGACTCCCCTTTGGCCGGCTTCGGGACGGAATTCGCCGGCACTCCCCGCCTTGGAAACTTTCCATGATTCGCATCCCCCGCTCGATTTGGTCCCTCGCGATGGTTTGGGCTGTGGCCGGTTGTGGCTCGACGGAAACGAGCGTGACGCCTGCGAACCCGGTTTCGTCGAGCGGCGGAAGCGAGACGAAAGCCACTAACGGCGACTTGCCCAGCGATGACGAAATCTTGAAGCAGATCGACGACGCACTCGACTACACCTACGAGCATCGCCGGCTGTCGGTCGATCAACAGGCGGCATGGCAGATCATTCACGGGGCTCTCGCCTTCAAACGTGAATTCCTCGTGAGCGCAGACGGACAAGACGTCTCCGCGGTCGATTACGTGCTTGCTGGCCGGCCGATGAAAGGGATGGAGTTCCTCGAAGGGGACGTACTGGATCAGGCGTCCGGTCGCCGCGGCATCAAGTCGTTTGTCGCCGGGGACAAGATGGGGCAGGGGCACACCGATCAGTGGATGGGCTACCTCAGTGATTGCCGCTTGCCGCTGGAGGAGAAGATTCTCGTCGCAGGCAACGAGCACACCGTGTCCGACTACATCGAGCAGATGAAGCTCGACGTGCCGAAGAACCCAATTCGCGAATACAGTTGGACGCTCATGGCGATGACGGCATATTACCCGACCGACTATAAGTGGACGGCCGGCGATGGGGAGGAGTGGTCGATCGAAAAGCTGGTCGAGATCGAACTTGAACACGCACTCGACAATAGCCCCTGTGGCGGCACGCATCGGATGACCGCGCTGACGATGGCCTACAACCGGCATGTCGCCGCGGGCGGCAAGGACGAAGGCATTTGGAAGACGTTGCACGAGCGGATCGACAAGTGCGTCGCCGACGCTCACCAGTATCAGAATCCCGACGGCTCGCTTTCGTCGAACTATTTCCTGCGGCCAGGGAAGTCGGCCGACACCGCAATGGCGATGGGTTCGGCCGGCCACACGATGGAGTTCCTCGCGACGGCGCTCGACAAAGAGGGTCTGCAACAAGAATGGACCAAGCGAGCCGTGCTCGACGTCTGCAAACTCTTCCGCAAAACCAAGCCGGTCGATGTCGAATGCGGCGCGCTCTTCCACGCGGCCCACGGCTTGGTGCTCTATCGCGAGAAGGTCTATGGCCCGCGGACGTTTGGGTCGGATGCGGCCGCGGCGGTCACGGCAGCGAAGACGAACTAGCGAAGGCTCAATTCGTCGTCGATAACTTCTGGCGAAAACTCCACGCCCTCGTAAATCTCGGCCAGCGGCAATTCCGCTTCGATTTCGGCGAGCGGAATCGTCGCAGTGTGGCCTTCGTACACTTCGCGTACAAAGCCGTTCTGGGTGCGGCGAAAGGCGACGACAGCAGCGGAGTCTTGCTCGACAAGCAAATACACGGCGAGCGAAGGGATCGTCAGATACGCGTCCTTCTTCTCGCCTTCGTCAGTACGCCGCGTGGATCGCGAAAGGACTTCGACGATCACCGCCGGTTCGTCCTGGAACGAATCGTCGGGTGGATTGGGCTGGCAGACGACAGATGCATCGGGATAGTAGAACCGCCAGTGTGTGGGCAGGTGGACGCGAATCTTGGTATCGGAGTTGAAAGGGCGGCACTTGCGGCCACGGAGGCGAGAGCCAATCGCAATAGTAATGTTAGTCGCAACGGTGTTATGCACGTTCCGCGCACCCGCCATCGCATAGACCACGCCGCCGAGATACTCGTGCTTGATCGGCGAAGCAAGTTCCCCCGCGAGGTAGTCTTCGACCGAAATCAAATTGAGCTTTTCGGCGGCTGTCATACCTGAATTCTAACTCACCGCGGCCGTTAGGGCACAGTCACTTCAACCGCTCCAGCTCCGCCAGAATCTCCTCCCGCCGCTCCCCTTCCGCGCGGCGCGAGGCCATTTGCAGATAGATTCTCGCGACGTTCTTCTTCCCTTCGGCCAGTGCTCCTTTCGCCTTCTCGACCAGCACATCTACTTCCTCGTTGGCGGTCGATTCATGGGCGGCTTTTTCCGCAACCTTGCGGGCTTTGATCTCGGCGACACTTTCAGCACCGCGCTCGGCCGAACTTTCCGCAGCCGGTGTGAATGCTCCACCGCCCGCCGACTGTGGCGCCTGCTGGCTTGAGCTCTCCGACTGAAGCCGATGCAGCCGCTCGGCCAGCACCGAGTTGAACACGGGTGGCTCGCCGCCGAGAACCGGGATTACGCTCGTCACAAACGGTCGGCTGATCTGGTCGTTGAACACCGCGAAGCCCCCATTGGGCATGGTGACCATCGGCGTCTGGCTGCCGAACGTTGTGCTCGCGCCCTGGCCGGCCGTGATGTTTAGAAATCCGCCGGGACCGGCGAAGCCAAAGTTCGCACCGTCGCCCGGCTGGAATCCGCCAAATTGCGGCGCGGGGGGTGGCCCGCCGAAATTGAAGAACCAGCCGTTGCCACGCACACCCCACTGCACGCCGATCTGCTCGTGGAAACTATGGCCGACCACCGGATGTGGCGCGCCGATAACTGCTTGCTGGGCCGAGGAGACGCTCACGTCGCACGTGGCGATCACCGCAACGAGAATCGCAGCCAATCCAAAGTGATGTCGCATGTCGCCGCTCCTCGCTTGCCCAACCGCGATTTTAGGCCCGCCGATGGGACGCGGTCAATCTTGCCATTTGTGTAGCCACCGGGCCTCAGTCGCGATAGAATCCATTCTGGATCGTTCGGTTTGTCCTTTGCCCTAACCCGGCATTTTGTCGCGGAGGAAATTGCCATGCTGCGGTATCTTGCGATCGCTTCTCTGCTCGCTGCACCCGCGTGGGCCGCGGCTGGTGAGATCAGTGGAAAATACCTGGAAACCCGCACCTGCCAGGTCTATACCGGCCCGTGCTTCGCCAATGCCGAGACGGCGCTCGCGGGCCGTGAAGCGGTGATGGCCTGGAACATCGAGGAAGGGCGCCGCGGCGAGGTCGATCTTGCCGGCCTGTCGGTTGTCATGGTGGTGCGAGCCGACGATACGCTCGGCCATCAAGGGCTGAACGACCCAAAGCACATTCGCTCGGCCGTCATCGTCGATGAGAAGGCGACCGACGAACAGCGTGCCGCCCTCGTCGAATTCGCGAAGGACCATGCCGGCAAGGCAGGGGAGGGGATCGTCCGCGTCGATGCTGCCCCAATCACCATGTCGCTCGACACGGCCGATCTCCGCGGCAACCTGTCGGCCGGCAGCATCGTGAAACTGACCACGCGCAAGGCCAAGGCGACCGATTGCATTTGCACGAACGAAGTCGCCTATTACCCGCCGCTCGTGAAGGTCGATCGCTTCGCCGCGGGTGTCTCGATCGAAGCCGAGTACAAGGGGAAAGGTCTGGGCACACAGTGGAGCACGCCCGGCAGCCGCAGTGCTTACATGGGTGAATTCCAGTACGAGTAGCTCGCGCCGCACAAATCGAGAATCTCTTTGACCGGGAGTAAACTGCTCCCGGTTTTTGTTTGCGTCGCCTGCATTGCGCGACTAGCATTGGCGAAAACCGCGAGCCAACACTATGTCCCTCTCCCTGGCTTTCGTCGCCCTCGGCGACAAACCCAAGCTCTCCGGCGCGGCAATCGGCCGCGATCTCAATGCCACCTGGCCCAGCCTGCCACAGGTTACGGGTCTGGAAATGAAGGAGAACACGCTGGCGTTCACCGTCGGCGAGTCGCAGGTGATTCTCGGCCTGATGCCCGCGCCGCTCCCGTGGAGCGACTTGGAAGGACCGTGCGCAACAAGCTGGCTTTGGCCGAAGGCGGCCGAGGAGCTACGGCCGCACAAGCAGCACCTCATCGTCACCGTCATGGGCGAGGGTTCAGCACTGGAGCGGACGAAGCTGCTCACGCAAGTCATCGGATCGATTGCCGCGACCTGTCCTCAGACGGTCGGCATCTATTGGGGAAATGCAGCGCTCGTCATCTCGCCGCCCGTCTTTCGCGAGTTCGCCAGCGGGATGCTTCCCGATGGCCTCCCCCTCGTCATCTGGATCGACTTCCGCGTCGGCCCAGGGCCCGACGGCAAAATGTCCGGCTTCACGCACGGAATGACGGCTTTCGACCTGATGGAGATCGAAACGCTCAACTCGCCCGAGCAGCCGGGGGAATTGCGCGAGCGACTGTTCGGCCTCTGCGGCTATTTGCTCGAGAACGGCCCCGTGATCAAGGACGGCGACACCGTCGGTGAAGACGCAAACGAGAAAATTAAGGTCGTCTATTCCCCGTCCGCCTTCGGCCACGAGGGGCAGGTGATGCGGCTCGACTATTCGACCGCCAAAAAGAAGTCGTGGTGGAAGCCGTGGTAGCCGGAATTACTTCCGCCCCTTCGCCAGCGCCCGCGCCACCGCCTGCCCCATGTCGGCCGGGCTGTCGGCCACTTCGATGCCGGCATCCTTAAGGGCGGCGACCTTCTCGGCTGCCGTCCCTTTGCCGCCGCTGATGATCGCGCCGGCGTGCCCCATGCGCCGGCCGGGTGGAGCCGTGCGGCCGGCGATGAATGCCGCCACCGGCTTGCTGATATGTTCCTTCACGTATGCGGCCGCTTCCTCCTCGGCCGTGCCGCCGATTTCGCCGATCATCAGGATCGCCTCGGTCTGCGGATCGTCTTCATAGCGCCGGAAGAGATCGATGTAGTTGGTGCCGACGATCGGGTCGCCGCCGAGGCCGACGCACGTCGATTGCCCCAGCTTCAGGTTCGACGTCTGCCACACCGCTTCATACGTCAGCGTGCCGCTCCGGCTCATGATGCCGATCTTGCCCGGCTGGTGAATATAGCCCGGCATGATGCCGATCTTGCACTCGCCGGGTGTGATGACGCCGGGGCAGTTCGGCCCAATGAGCACGCTATTCGAGCGGCGAACCAGCTCGTACACGCGAACCATGTCGAGCACGGGGACCCCTTCGGTGATCGCGCAGATCACGTCGATCCCTGCGTCGAGGGCCTCTAAGATCGCATCAGCCGTGAACACTGCCGGCACGAAGATCATCGAGGCATTGGCCCCCGTCTTCTCGACCGCTTCGATCACGGTGTCAAAAACCGGGAGCCCTTCGACGGTCTCGCCCCCTTTACCGGGCGTGACGCCACCGACCATAGCCGTGCCATAGTCCTTGCAGCCTTTGGTATGGAACGCGCCGGCCTTGCCCGTGATGCCTTGGCAAATGACGCGGGTGTTTTTATTGACGAGGATGCTCATTTGTCAGGAATCAAGTGACAGGGAACAGGAGTCAGGAACCAATTGCTACTTCACGGCAGCGACAATCTTCTTTGCCGCGTCGGTCAAATCGTCGGCCGTGATCAGCTTCACGCCGCTCTCGCGCAGAATCTTTTTGCCTTCTTCAACCTCGGTCCCTTCCAGACGAACGACCAAGGGAACCTTGAAGCCGACCGCCTTGCTGGCGGCGACGATGGCGCTGGCGATCGTCGTGCAGCGGGCGATGCCGCCGAAAATGTTGACCAGCACCCCTTTCACGTTCGGATCGGAAAGGATGATCCGGAAGGCTTCAGTTACTTGCTGCTCGTTGGCGCCGCCGCCGACATCGAGGAAGTTCGCCGGTTCGCCGCCGTGGAGCTTGATGATGTCCATCGTGCTCATGGCCAGGCCCGCTCCGTTCACGAGGCAACCGATGGTGCCGTCGAGCTTCACATAGGACAGGCCCGTATTACTCGCTCGCACTTCGGCCGGGTCTTCTTCCGACAGGTCGCGCAGCTCGGCCAAATCCTTGTGGCGGAACATGGCGTTGTCGTCAAAGCTGATCTTTCCGTCGAGAGCGACCAGTTCCCCCGCTTCGGTCACTACGAGCGGGTTGATCTCAACGAGGCTGCAGTCGAGCTGCACGTACATCCGGCAGAGGGCCCGCATGAACTTCTCCGCACTAGCGACGCTCGGGCCTTTAATCCCCAGTCGAAAGCACAACTTGCGAACCTGGTAAGGATACAGCCCGGCGTGCGGATCGAAATGTTCCTTGAAGATCAGATGCGGCGTTTCGGCGGCGACCTTCTCGATTTCAACGCCACCTTCGCTCGACACCATGAGCACTGGCTTGGCGGCAGCCCGGTCGAGGACAATGCCCAGGTACAGCTCGCGGGCGATCTTGCAACCTTCTTCGACGAAGACCCGATTGACCGTCTTCCCTTCCGGTCCGGTCTGAATCGTGACGAGCGTCTTGCCAAGCAGGTTGCTGGCGACAGTCTTCGCTTCGTCCGCCGAGCGAACGAGTTGCACGCCCCGCTGCTGTGGATTTTCCTTGGTCGTTCCTTTGCCGCGACCGCCGGCATGGATCTGCGACTTGACGACCGCCAGCGGTCCGCCCAGTTCCTTGAACGCGGCTGCCGCTTCGTCGGCTGTGGCCGCGACTTTCCCCTTCACCACAGCCACGCCTGCCTTACGGAACAGGTCTTTGGCCTGATATTCGTGAATTTTCATCGTCTGCTACCTGACGCCTGCGAATTGAATTGAGCCGCGAATTATCGGGTAGCAGGGGCGAGTTGGCAATCGGACACCAAAACAGGTAATCTCGCTCGTCCCACGTCACACCAAGGGATAGTGGCGATCTCTACAAATTGATCAACCCTGCCTCCCGCAGTGCATTGAGCAGCGTGACGATTCCCAGCATCCAGAAAAACAGCCCGCCAATGACAAGGCCGACCGTCGGCACGATGCCGGGACGCAGCTCTCGCGGCAACAGGATGCGGTTGAGGACCAGCGTGTGCCAGCAGCTAAAGCCGAGGGCGAAGTTGTATCCCAGCGTCGCCCACTTGATAAGTGCTGCAGGCTCGTTGAGCCAGAGCATCGTGATGCCGAAGGCGCTGTAGGCCACGAGCACGCTGAAATAGACGTAGCGGATGTTCTCGGGGGCGACGCGGCGAAGGTGCGGACTGGCCGTCCAAAAGACATCGACCCAGCGGCGGATAATGCCGTCGATCGTGCTGACGAGTGTCGTGCTCAGCACCAAGAATCCACATAGGAGCGTCAGGGCCCAGAAGAAGTTCCCCCAACCTTTGCCCGCCAGCCACGGCGTCAGCCCCGCTTCGGTCACCAGCACACCCGGCGGTGGATCGGTGACATTTTTTCGCACGCCATCGGCGGTCATGACAGCGGCGTTCCAGCGATCGGTTTCGGTGCCACGCGGCAGGAACTCGACCGAAAGCATGCTCGGTAAAGCTACGCCGACCAGGCACGCCGGGAGCCAGACCATCAATTGGTCGCGACAGAGGTGCCGATACCACCGCCGCCAGCGCGGCAGCGACTCGGCACTGGGCTCAAATACGCAGCCGACATGCGTCAGCGCAATGCCGCGGCCGCCGACGATGCTGGGGATCGCGCCCACCTTGTCCCCCATCCCCCAGCCTTGGTCGCGGACGTAGTTGCTCACCGGCGTGTTCGACAGGCCGCCGTTGCCTGCAATGGCCGCGAGGGCACAAATGAACGCGATCAGGGTGAAATCGAGCTTGGGAAAGCGTCCGCGCTGGACCAGTTCGACGAAGACGTTCTGGACGTTTTCGGTCGATCCTTCGACCGGCTTCACGGGGACGTTGCCCACTTGCAGGAAGCCCCCCCAAATCTCGCTCCAAGTCGAGGGTTTGGAGTATAGAAGTCCCAGGATCAAGAGAAAGCTGAAGACGAGAATCAGCTTCGTCGTCATCACCACCTTCAGCGAACTGAAGATTTTGCCGCCAAAAATGAGCGGCACGAGGGCCAGCAGAAAGATGCCGGTCGAAAGTCCCTTGTTGAGCCACCAATGGGCCGGATTGCCGTCATGATCGGGCAACTCGCCGCCGAGCAAGATCACCTCGAACGGAATCACGGCGCTCGCGGCCAGGTAGGGAAAGACCGAACTGAAATCGGCCAGCAGGTAGAACGCCAGCCAGAACCACGGGCCGGGAAGCGTGCGGAACTTGCCGCTGAAGATTGGCTCGCCGCAGTAGAGCGTGTAGCGGCTGATTTCGATGTTGTACAGAGCCTGGAACGAGATGCTCAGAGCGGCCAGCCACATGAGAGACCCGCCGTACTTCGCCGTCACCAGCGGCCCGAGCAGCCACTCGCCGCCACCGATGGCCGAAGCCCCCATGACGATGCCCGGCCCTAGCAGGGCCAGCAAGTTCCGCCAGCCGATCTTGGGTGCGTCGATCAGTTCGCCCGTGGTCCATCGCGGCATGGCCTGCGAGCCGGGATGGGGAGCAGTCGAGTTCGATTCAGATTCCATCGGGAAAGTATGCCGGCCCTAAGAACGATCCGCAAATGGATTTGGAGCCAATGGGGCAGGGGACTCGCCGACAGGGGTTCGGGGTACAGGGGAGCGAGTGTATAACTGGACCTCCGCTAAAATCAGATTGTCTCTCTGCCCCGATTCCCGAACCCCCGACTCCTCTTCATGGCCCGCCGCCCGATCAACCAGCTCGCCGACCGCGAACAGCTCGACCAGGTCTTTCTGCTGGCCGACAAGCAACTACGCGCCAATCGCAACGGCAATCTCTACCTGCAGTTGCGGTTGACCGACAAAACCGGCGCACTAACCGGAATGCTTTGGAATGCCGACGAGCGGACTGCGGATTCGGTCGCTGCCGGCAATTACCTGCGGGTGCAGGGGACGACGCAGCTGTACAACGGCCAGCTTCAGATGATCGTCACCCGCATCGAGCCGGCCGATCCGCGGCAGGTCGATGAGGCCGATTTTCAAGCGGTCAGCTCGGAAGAAACCGAGCGCAACGCCCGGCGGCTGGCGGAGCTGCTGCGCGGCGTGAAGAACGTCCATCTGCGGAACCTGGCTGAGTGCTTCCTGGTTGATGAAGCCTTCATGGCCAAATTCACGACCGCGCCAGCGGGCATCAAGAACCACCACGCCTACAAGGGAGGCCTCGTCGCCCACGTCGTGAGCCTGATGGAAGTCTGCCGGGTCGTTGCCCCGCTGTATCCCGAGCTCGACATCGACCTGCTCTTGCTCGGTGCACTGCTGCACGACGCGAGCAAGACCGACGAACTGGTCTATGAGCGCGAGATGGGCTACAGCGACGAAGGGCAGCTCATCGGCCACATCGTCATGGCGGTCGGCCTCGTCGAAGCCAAAGCGGCCGAAGCCGAGAAGCTCTCCGGCGAGAAATTTCCCCGCGAGTTGCTCCTGCGGCTCAAGCACATCGTCGTCAGCCACCACGGCGAGTACGAATTCGGCAGCCCGAAGCTCCCCATGACGCTCGAAGCCGTCGCTTTGCACATCCTCGACAACCTCGACGCGAAGATGTACTCCGTCGGGCAAATCCTCAAGGAAGATGCAACCGGTGACAGTCCCTGGACCAGCTTCAATCAGGCGCTCGGACGGAAGTTTTACAAAGGGAATCGGTAGATCGTTGCTGCAAGAACTTTTCGTCTGTCGTGTTGTCGCTTCGAGCGTGATCACCTCATCGCCGCGAGGGTGCTTTCGGCGACCTGTTCAGGGCCACGGCAGCGCGAACCAGCGCCGTCAGCGCCTTGGCATCGACCTTGTCCCCCTCGTGCAGATCAATCGCCCGCCTTGTATTCCCTTCCAGACTGGCGTTGAAGAGGCCCGCAGGGTCGGGCAGCGACGCCCCCTTAGCGAACGTCATCTTCACGACGGCCTTGTACGTCTCCCCCGTGCAGATGATTCCGTCGTGCGACCAGACTGGAACCCCGCGCATCCCATTCGACGGCTTCCGCCACTTCACTTCCTCAACCACCTCAGGATCGGCCTGCTGAATGATCGTCCGCACCCGCGCAAGCATATCGACCCGCCAATCACCTAGCTCATCGATCCGCGCATCGTTCTCCTGAGAGGATGCCTTTCCGCTCTTACTTTCTTTCGCAGCGTTCTTCAAGTTCTTCACGATGGTTGTCGCTTTCTTCATGGTGTCATGGCTTGATGGTGGATGCTTCGGCGAGCTCCCGCATCCGTTCCACATCCTCCATCGGCGTCACGCCAAATTGCCGTTTGAACTCGCGGCTGAACTGCGAGGCACTTTCGTAGCCGACTGCCTTGGCGGCCGTGCTGGCGTTGTAGCCGTCGTGGATCATCAAACGCTTCGCTCGATCGAGCCGGATTCGTTTGAGGTACTGTAGCGGCGAGCTGCCGGTCACGAGCTTGAAGTTGTGATGGAATGCCGCCACGCTCATCCCTGCCCGCTTCGACATCCCCTCGACGGTTAGCGGCTTGGCGGAGTCGGCGTGAACCTCTTTCAAGACTCTGGCAATGCGCATGAAGTGTTCGTTCCGGTTGGCGAGCGCCCGCAGTGCTCCATCCTTCTCCTCGCACAACACCCGATAGAAGATCTCACGAACGATCTGGCGGCCCAGCATGCGGCTCTCCACCGGACACTTCAGGCACTCCAGGAGCCGAATCACCGCGCCGCTGAGGGGATCGCGCAGGGGGTGCGTAGTCACTGCCCGCGGCATTTCGCGCACCGGCGATGGTGGTTCGTCCATCGCCAGGATGACTTCCCCGAGGGTCGTGGGGTCGATTCGGATCCCCAGCACGAGCACCGGCTCCTCCGGGCTGGCGTGCCACTCGCACTCGGCCGGCAGCGGAACCGACAAGGCGAAATAGGTCGCCGGATCGTATTCGTAAACCTGGTCGCCGAGATAGCTCCGTTTGCGGCCTTGTCCAACGAACACGATGACTGGCTCATACACCACGGAGATGCGCGGCTGGGAACTGGAATGCCGAGCCACCCCGACCCCTTCGACGCGCGTGGGATGAATTCCCTCCTTCACGGCGATCTCATTGAGCAGGCGGGCGAGACGCTCACGATTCTCCTTCTCGCGATTCTCCATCAGGGTAGCCATCGGGCTATCTCCGAACAGGCTTGAATCAGCAGGATCAGGATACCAATTTAACCATTTGCTGATTGGAATTCGCCAACGGCAAGAGAATTAGGCAAACATTTTGGAGGATCGTTCCATATCCTTGGCGAGCCGTCGGCGTTTAATGAGAAGCGAGTGGGATGATGAAACTGGTTCCCCCTGTAGGCGTCTTCGTCCCATGTCGTGCTTTAGGAGACTTGAAATGACGGGCCGCTACTTGCTTCGCACTTTCTTGACCCTGGCATCCATGACCGCAGCATGTGGTTGGCTTTCGATGGCCACGGCCGACGATTGGCCGCAGTGGCAAGGGCCGGAACGGAACGCCATCTCGAAGGAGCGCGGCCTGCTCCAGGAATGGCCCAAGGAAGGTCCGCCGCTGGCATGGAAGGGGACGGGACTGGGCAAGGGGATGGGAGGCATGGCCGTGAGCGGCGGCCGGATTTACACAACAGGCGACGACGACCAGAGGACGGCTTGGCTTTATGCTTTCAACGAGACGGACGGCAAGCCCGTGTGGAGCGCCAAGATCGGCTCCGGCGGCAATCCCGGAAACATCTTTAAGCCGTTCGGCCCCAGGGCGACTCCGACAGTGGACGGGGATCGACTCTACATCCTGGGTCAGAACGGGGATCTGGTCTGCTTCACGACGGATGAGGGGAAGGAGGTCTGGCGAGTCAACTACGTGAAGGACTTCGGAGGCGTGATGCCGGTCTGGGGCTTCTCGGAATCGCCGCTCGTGGATGGCGAGCGGATCATCTGCACTCCTGGCGGAGCAGATGCCGTGCTCATGGCGCTCGACAAGCGGACCGGCAAGCCGATCTGGAAATGCAAAGTTCCCGAGGGCCGCACGGGCGATCGCGGTTTTCTGGGAACATCGGGGGCAGCCTACGCCTCGGCCATCGTGGTCGATTTCGAAGGGGTGCGGCAATATGTGCAGTTCACGGCGACAACGCTCGTCGGCGTGGCGGGGGAAGACGGAAAGCTGCTCTGGCGATATGACCGTGCGTCCAACACGCACCGCATCAACTGCACCACGCCGCTCTACCACGATGGCATTGTGTACGCCTCGTCCGCGTACGATGCCGGCGGCGGCGCGGTGAAGCTCAGCAAGGACGCCAGTGGCGCGATCACGGCGGAAGAGGTCTTCTTCAGCCCAAGGATGAAAAACCACCACGGTGGGATGATGATCGTCGATAATTGCCTCTACGGAGCAGCCGGCGGAAATGAAGGGGGCTTCCTCTACTGTCTCAACACGGAAACTGGCGAGAATCTGTGGAGCGAGCGGAAGGCTCCCAAGGGTTCCTTGGTGATGGCGGAGAATCGCCTTTACTTACGTACCGAAAGGGGCGAGTTGATCCTGATCGAACCGAGTCGCGAGCGCTACGTGGAACGAGGCCGCTTCCAGCAGCCTGATCGCACCCGCGAACAAGCGTGGACGCACCCGGTGATTGCCAACGGCAAACTCTACGTGCGCGACCAGGACGTGCTGTTCTGTTACGACATCGCGGTGAAGTAGGCGTGCTGCTTCGGTCCCAGGACTCGCAGCCTTCCACTCACATCCTCTCCCCCGGCAACTCGCTCGCCTGTTTCACCCAGGCGGCGAACTGAACTTCGTCGAGCTCGTCGTCCTCATGTATATCGAGGTAGCGAACCTCCTTTTGCTTTGATTCGCCGGGGGGCAATGGCCGCAGCGACGCGCCGCGGAAAAAGGCCACTTTGATGTACTTGTTGAAGCAATGAATACCGAGGAACCAGGTGCGGGGAGTGCCGTCCGGCTCCGCGATGCCGTACAGCGGCGAGTTCCATTTCACGGCCTTTTGCACGCCAGGAACTGCCTTTGTGATGAGCACGTCGAGTCGCCGGCCAAGCTCGCTCTTCCAGCCAGGCATCGCCGCGATGTAGGCCTGCACCGGTTCGTTGCCGTATCCCTTGGCGATCTGAGGATTGCCGCCTGAGAGGAGCTTTGGCGGCCCGCCATTACCGGCCTGCGACTTTCCCGCTGCCCGGATCGGTTTAGCCCCCTTCGCAGCGGTTCGTTTAGGGGCGGTCTTCTTAACGGCAACCTTCTCTTTCTTGCTGGACGTCTTTCCAACCATTTTTGTACTCCAGGTTGCTTTGACTTCGGACGGGCGACGCCAGCATGAGGGGCGCTCTCGATGGCGGTTGCGACTCGCGAGCAACATTGAATGAACTGCTTCCCTTGATTGCTTAGAATGACGGACAGATATGCCAACTTCAATGCCGTCCCCGAAGCGTTCGACAATCGCTCGTTACTCAATCGCCACCGCGGCAGGGATGGTGGTTCTTACCGCATTTGCCGCCTGCGTGTGGAGGCCGGATTCACTCGCGGCGCTCACGCTTGTTCCACCTTGGTGCTGGTTCGTCGCAGGACTTTTGACGCTGCCGCTTCTGTGGCGTGCCCAGTTCAAGCGGCTTGTTTTCGGACTCGCTCTCTTTTGGATCGTGTTCGCCATCGGCTGGGTCGAGGAAGTGCCGTCGCTGGTCCGAGTGGAAACTGGGAAGCTGACTTGGACAAGTGCAGGGGCAGGCAAGCCGCTCCGAATTGTTTCTCTTAACTGCGGCGGTTCCGAGCGGTGCATGGCTGATTTGCAACTTGTCCATGCCGACATTGTTTTGCTGCAGGAAGTTCCCGGCGAAGAGGGACTTGCCCGAATGACCTCCCAACTGTTTGGCGATGCCGGGCAGTTCTGCAAGGCTGGGGACGTCGCGATCCTGGCCACCGGCTCCGTAACTCAGCAAGCCGCCGACAAGGGTGGGACATTCGTGACCGCTTGCATCCAGTTACGCGATGCTCCACCGATCGACTGCATCAGCCTCCGTCTTGCTCCACCGTCGTCGCGCCTCGATTTCTGGACGCCCGGATTCTGGTCGGAACATCGGGAGCTGCGTCAGCGACACCGCAGCCAGTTGGCCACGGCAATTCAGTCGCTTAACTCCAATCAGCCGGATCGAGCCATCGCGATTGGTGGCGACTTTAACACACTGCCACTCGATGCAGCTCTCGATCAGCTGCGGCCCCGCTTTCGCGACTCTTTCGCAGCAACCGGCGTTGGTTGGGGAGCTACCGGCACCAACGACTGGCCGCTGTTTCGCGTCGATCAGATCTGGAGCAACGCACTAGTTACGCCCACCCGAACATTTTCTCGCAAAACTGCACACTCCGACCATCGCATGGTAATTTGCGATATGACCATGCAACAATGATCCGCGGCCTCTAGCCCAGCACTCCTACCATCGTATCTTGATTCTTTTGCTCTCCCCGGATTGGCGTTCGATAGACGTGCTCGTCGCCGGAAATCACTCCCTGCGACTTCTTCACGTCCATGAACATGCCCGCCGGCTGCGGTGATTCCTCCCAACCGCGCGGCGCCCGGCTCCCTGTCGGTTGCAGGTAGAGCATGTGGTCAAATTCGGCTTGGGCGTGAACCTCGCCGTCGTGAATGTGGACCGTGGGAAAAAAGATCGACCGGGTGCTGGCCCGTGGAAACTCGAAGGCCATCGGGTGCAACTTCGGATTCCCTTCTTTCAGTTTGAACACCGCGAAGCCAAACTTCTTGTAGGCCGGCAGCTTGTCCCACACGCCGTCGGGCAGGCGAAAGCGGGCATCGAGCCGGGCGAAGTCGGCGATCTTCGGCACGAACGACGCTTCAAAGCTGCCGACTTCCACCACGGGGAGTTCCGCCAACGGCGGCGGCACCGCACCAGCGGCCGGCACACCTCTGAATGACTTGGGCCGGGGAAAGCCATTGTGCAGGTCGGCGAAAAAGTTGTCGTACTTTTCAAGGTTGATGAACTTCACCGCATCCTCGGCCGAGTCGGCCGACGTCGGAATCGGCAACACCATCGCCAGCGGCTCCTTGGCCGAATATTGCATGTGATAGACGAGAAACTGCCGCCCCTTGTCCGTCGGGCGGGCGAAGATCTGCGTCGTGGATACGGAATCGACATCTCCGGTAAAGCAGCACATGACAAGTCTCCGCTGGAAAGAGAAGCACCTCGCTCAGTTTAACAAGTGACGGAGACAACGAGAGTTCCCCGTTCGTCTCACTCCCGTCTTGGGATATGCTCCATGGCATGTCCAGTGCTTTCGAGCGCCGCATCGTTTTCTATTCCGGCCGCGTCCAGGGCGTGGGATTTCGCTACACGACCCGGCAGATCGCCCAGCAGCATGCGGTGACCGGCTGGGTCCGCAATTTGCCCGATCGACGAGTGCAGCTGGTGGTCGAAGGGGAACCGGCCAAGCTCGATCGGTTGTTGGCCGCAATCGCCGATCGCATGTCCGACTATATTCACTCGGCCCAAGTGAGCCGCGAGCCGGCGATAGGGGAGTTTTTGGCGTTTGAGATTCGTGCTTAGCGATAAGTGGCGTGGGAGAAATTCATGGGATCCAAGAGTTGGCTGTTCTGGGCTGCCGGCAGTGCGATTGCCGCCGCTTGCACATCAATTCTGGCCAAGGCGGGCGTAGCCAAGGTCAATCCCGATCAGGCGTTGCTCGTTCGCACACTGGTGATCGCCGTGTTGCTTGCCGGCTTTGTGACAACCACGGGCAAGATTCAGAGTCTGATCCAGTTGCCGCTGTCGGCACTGGGTTTCCTGTCGCTGTCTGCCGTAGGCACGTGCGTCTCGTGGATTTGCTATTTTCGGGCGCTCAAGCTCGGCGAAGCATCGAAGGTGGACCCGGTCGATAAATCGAGCGTCGTGCTGGTCGCAATCTTCGCCTTCGCCTTCCTCGGCGAACGCCTCGCGCCGCTGCAGTGGCTTGGCGTCATCCTCGTAGGCGCGGGCGTGATCCTGCTCGCATTGAAGTCGTAGGCTCACTTTGGACGAATCCCGATGAAGAAATCCGCACAAGCACCCCGCAGTCAAGCGCCCCGCACCGTGGACGAGTACATCGCCGGCTTTCCCCTGCGCGTGCAAGCGCTTTTGAAGAAAATCCGCACGACGATTCGCAAGGCTGCTCCCGGAGTGGAGGACAAGATCAGCTACCGCATTGCCGGGTTCTTTCTGAACGGCAAAGTGCTGATCTACACGGCCGCTTTTGCAAAACACATCGGTATCTATCCTGCGCCGCGTGGAGTGGACGAGTTCAAAGAGGAATTGGCCGGCTACGGCGGAGGCAAAGGGACCGTGCAATTCCCGCTCGACCAACCGATACCCTACGACTTGATTCGGCGGATTGTAAAATTCCGGGCGAAGCAGATTAGCGAATCGGCCAAGGCAAATACGAACGAGAAGACGAAGCCGTCAATCAAACCGACGAAACGCATACGTCTCAAACAGTAGCGAACGCCTCTTTCTTCGGCACATTCTGCAGGGTTCCCCGTTGGTCGCGCCGTTGTGCTTGCAATCGCAATCACTCCGGTGCAGCAGGCTTGGAGCTGAGAGCTTGCGGGCGTCTTTCGGGAGCGACTGCCTGTACCGCGTTTAAGCGAGCATCCATCGAAAACGGACTTGCAGACCGCGAGCAACCCAAAAAACTAGATTCCCCGACCAGCGCAGAGGGTCAGCCAAAAAAGCCCTAAACTCACGCCTGAAATGATTGACAACCAAGGGATGTTTTTTTTCCAAAATTGGCGCAAACATGGATCGTTTTTCGCAACCCAGTGCGAGCGGCTGGGGTTTCATTTCACGAGGCGCTACGCAGAATCGTCCTTCGGAGCAGGATACCACGGATGCGAGGCTTGCTGGCTATCTTGGCCGTGCTGGTGGTTGTGGCGGTCAGCTATTTGATCATAGGGACGAATTGCTTGTGGTTCGAACCCACGACCCCCCTATCTTCGCGGAGCGATAACCGAGCGATTTCTGCACACCATACGGTTCCCCGCGAGGTCTTGGTCGATGCCAAACCAATCACGAGTCCTCAGTTCGTAGCAGCTGATTTCGCACCGATCCAGGATGACGAAGTTGTGATCGGCGTGCTCATTGAGAATGAACCCCGAGCCTATTTGCGAGATGCTTTCGACGACAATCCGGCCAACCACGTTGTGGTCGATCGGGTTGGCTCTCTTAACATTGCCGTCACCCACTGCGACATGAATCGATGCACACGCATCCTGGCCGGTGCGGAAGGGAAGCCCCCGGATGTTCGAGTCGGAGGGTTGGGCTGGAGCGGGCGCGAGCGCGAAATGCTGCTGTTCGTGGACGGCGAGCGATACGTACACAGCTCGCCAGGTATTCCGCTGGATGATGTCCCCTTCGTGGAAACAACTTGGGGTCTATGGCGTGTGGTCTATCCTGAAACTCTGGTTTATTTCCAGCCACCGGAATCAGCGATTCCCGTCGGCTATTGAGCCTCTAACGTCATAGAAAGCGATAGCGAACTGCCTCCATAGTTGGCCTGACAGACTATATTGCACAGCCGCTTCTGAGATCCAACCAAATTTGCATCGCAAAAACCACAAGTTTCCGCCAAAACATGATTGACTCTTCGGTTGGCGTAGATGTACGATGACGCACGGTTCTAGGCAGCAGATTCCTGCTGCCTTTCGTTGGGAAATAGGCAGGTTGGTTCGCGTTCGCGGGGGGATCTGCCATGCGCCGACTACATGGTGCGTTCACGCTCGTCGAGTTGCTCGTCG
>CAYLLN010000059.1:0-44908 GCA_964384375.1 uncultured Pirellulaceae bacterium | reverse complement strand
CCTACGGCGCGACCGACGAATTCGGCTTCAAAGCCGCCGAGAACCCGACGAGCGTGCATGACCTGCACGCCACCGTGCTGCACCTCTTGGGCCTCGACCACGAGAAGCTGACGTATCGCTACGCGGGGCGAGACTTCCGGTTGACCGACGTGAGCGGGCAGGTGATTCGGGAGATCCTGGCATAGTAAACGGCAGGAGGAGAGTGGCAGCCACGACGAAACCCAGCCCGGCAGAGTTGAAACCAAGGAAGGAACCGCGGATGACGCGGATCGCTCCGATGAAGGGGAGACGCGGATGAAACACCGATCGAACCCAGCGCGGCCCAGCCGCAACCGACGTGGTATTCGTGGGGCCCGCGAAGACTTTCAACGCAAAGGTGCAAAGATCGCGAAGGCCGCAAAGGGAAAAGTCCTTCGCTCTTTGCGACTTTGCAAACTTTGCGATCTTTGCGTTGAATTTGATAGTCGATGCGCGGTCGAGCGAGTTCGCGACAAATCTCCGTGATACGCGAAGAAACGCGACATTTGTAATACGGATACGAGGAGGATTGAATCGTGAGATTGTTCGCAATGTTGTCTTTGATGGTAGCAATGACGATGGCAAGTGTGACTGCAACGGCGGCTGATACGTCCGGCAAAGTGCTCCGGCACGTCGTGATGTACAAGTTCAAGGACACGACGACGCCCGCTCAGGTGCAGGAAGTCGTTGCTGCCTTCGCCGGCCTGCCGAAGAAGATCGACACAATCATCGGTTTCGAGCACGGCACGAACGTGAGTATGGAAGGGAAGTCGGAGGGCTTCACGCACGTCTTCGTCGTGACGTTCAAGGACGAAGCCGGCCGCGAGACGTACCTGAAGCATCCGGCCCACGATGCCTATGTCCTCGTCGTGAAGGACAAGCGCGAGAAAGTCGTGGTGTTTGACTATTGGGCGGACAAGTGATTGGTGCTACTTGCGCGGAATGATCCAGCACGATTCGTGCTTTGTCATGCCGATGTGCGGGTAGTAGTCGCGAGCGGCCGGCGCGGACAAGAGAATGAGCATGGTGGCCAGGCCCGCTGCTTCGTGCGTTTGGCGAATGAGTTCGCGGCCGATTCCCTGCCGCTGATACGCCTGATCCACGGCGAGGTCCGAGAGATACGTGCAGTAGGCAAAGTCAGTGATCGCGCGCGACACACCAACGAGCAGGTCGCCGGCGCGGGCCGTGACGATGACATCGGCCTTAGCCAGCATACCTTCGATCACGTGGGGCTTGTCGATCGGCCTCCGCTCGGCAAGCGTCGAGCGAACGAGCACGTCGATGAATTCCGCAGAAGAAAGTTGCGGCTCAAGCTGGTAGGTGATGTCCATCCGGCCATTATGCCGCACGGCGCGGCTGGCCGCGAAGCACGGCGAGCGGCATGGCGAGCAACGGCTGCCAGCGTTCCCACTTGGTCGGCCGCCAGCGGACGGAGTTCAGGTAGCACTGAGTCGCCGCGAGCATGTGCCCTTGCCGCTGGAGTTCCAGTCCCGCCCGCCGCCACCGATCGGACATCATCCGCCGAATCTGCTTGCGGTTGCCGACCCGTTTGCGTTCGCGGCGCGAGAGCCGGCTGAAGAAGGCGTCGTACACGCGGGCCCAGCGACGCTGGTTGTCGGTGAACTTGCGGCTGAGGGAGGCTTCTTCGCCGCCGGGCTCTTCGCTGCGGCGAACGTACGTCACCGGTTCGCCCGGCAGATGCAGCCACGAGCCACACTGCGACAGCGGCAGGAAGAGCGCGGCGTCTTCGCCGGTCGGAAGGTGCTGAGGGAAGCCACCGAGCTCGCGGACGAGATCGGCCCGCACCACCGAGCACGAACAGATCGCCGCCCCCCAGCGAAGCATCCACATCGCCGGCTTTTGGGCCAGCGGTTGCATGTCGAAATGCCGCCGCTCGCCGGTCGCGTGTTCGACATACAGCCGGTCGGCCGAGGCGGCGACAGCATTCGCCTTGCGACCTAGTGCTGCCGCTGCGCGAGCGAGAAAATCGGTTGGCCAGACATCGTCCGAATCGAGGAAAGCGAACCAGTCGCAATCGACTGCCGCCCGCATGCCGCGGTTCCGAGCCGCCGACACGCCGCCGTTTTCCTGGCGGATGACGAGCGTTTCGCAAAGCGGCTTCCGGTCGCGAACCCACTGCAGTGCCGAATCGGCCGAGCCGTCTTGCGACCCGTCGTCCACCACGATCAGTCGCCGCGGCAAGAGCGTCTGGTCGGCGATGCTGTCGAGCGTCGCCAGCACGGACCTCGCGCGATTATAGACGGGAACGATCGCGGCAATGGAGCTTCCGTTCATGACGCCGGCCAAGCGAGTACACGCGGGGCGTGCCAGCGATTGCACGACCCCAAGTTAGAGCGACTTATAGCGGGTCTTTTGCGGGCGGGAAACGGCGGTTTTGCAGTGGAATGCGTCTTCGGCTTGCCTAGATTGCCAGGCCTAATTGCCCAGCACGGCAGCCTCGTGCCCGCGAATCGTGGCGGCCGCTCGGTAAATGCCGAGTGGAACCGTATTTGGCACGAACCGGACCGAGCCGTCGCACAGACCGAACTGACCACCGCCGGGGTGCCAGCTCCGAAAGCCGTTGTGCCCCGTCCAGTCGTTGTCGGCATACGGGGTCGCAGAGGGACGGCGGGCGTTGAGCGGAATGGCCGCGGTCGCGTTTGCCTCGACAGGATGCGCCCACGAGAAGCCGAGGCCGTAGCACGGGTCGGAGCACGTCGCCCGCGTCTGGTTCCAGATGTCTTCGCCCACCATCAGCGTGTTGCTGGTGCCGTCGGTGATCTTGGCGAGCGATTTCGGCTTCTGCCAGTCCATCGGATAGAAGATGCCGTCCCCCTTCCACCACGGCTCGCAGTCGCTGCCGATGGTGCTGCCGTTGGCCCAATCTCCCCAGCAGAAATTGGCCCCTTGGACGCCTTTATAGTTCGTGAGGCCGACGGGAACGCCCGTCCGCAAATAACGCGTCCGCTCGGGAAAAACCTTGATCGAGCTGAGCTGATCGCTCGGACACCAGAACGTCGGCACCGGCGTCCCCAGGATCGTGCTGGTATCGAGTGGGCGACTGGGCACGTTCCCCTGGTCGTACACGTTCGTCTGTTCGAGATACGGCAAGATCGCCGAAAGCCAGCTCCAACTCCGCGAGTTCTCGTACGGCCCGCCCCACGTTGCCGGGTCGTCGTAATCGCCGTAGCGATTCATGGGGAGCTGCTTGTACGTCCCCTCGAAGTTGTGAACCGCCAGCGTGATCTGCCGCAGGTGATTGGCGCACTGTGCCCGGCGGGCCGCTTCGCGAGCGGCTTGCACGGCAGGCAAGAGGAGCGCCACCAAGATGCCGATAATGGCGATGACGACCAGGAGCTCGATGAGCGTAAAGGCGGCCCATCGCGCGCAGCAGCGAGTGCGAGAGCTTCGCGTTGCCATGGCCTGTTCCTGATCCGCCTGAGGAGATACGTATTTTATGGCAGCGGCTGTCAGGAAGCGAGGCCGAGCGAAAGACCAAGCTCTCCAGGTGCCGCTTGCGGGGGCCCGTGGCGGGACGAATAATGGCAGACGGTCGCTACGCCTGTCCTTGGTCACTTGTCATTTGTCACTTGCGGTGGCAGTAGCGAAACTCGTCATTTGGATTTCGACCTTCGGCATTTCTCTGACTCCTGTCCCCTGAGCCCTCCCGCTGATGCCCCTGCGACAGCAGCCCATCGATTCGATCATCCAGGTGGTGACGCCGGAGAATATCGCGTTTGAGTATCGGATTGCCGGGCCGTTTCGGAGGCTGGGGGCGCTGCTGATCGACTTTGCCATTGGACTCACGCTCGCACTTATCCTGGGATTCGTCAGTGGAATGACGATCGGTTGGATTAGTCAGGGGCTGGCGACTGCCATCTTTCTCCTCGGCTTATTTCTTATCGAGTGGTTTTACGGAGGCTTTTTCGAGACTTTTTTTAACGGACAGACGCCCGGCAAAATGATCTGTTCGCTGCGGGTTCTCAATGACGACGGCCAACCGATCAACGGGATGCAAGCGGTGCTGCGAAATCTAATGCGAACGAGCGATTTGCTCTTCGGTGTGGTCGGTCTGGGCGTGATGACCATGAATCGGCGGTATCAACGGCTGGGAGATCTGGTCTGCGGGACGATCGTGGTCGTCGAAGATCGGCAATGGCTCACCGGCGTGGCCAAGCTCGACGATCCGCGGGCGATTCAGCTCGCGGCGTACCTGCCACCGAACTTTGTTGTGACGAAGAGCATGGCGAAGGCGCTTGCCACCTACGTCGAGCGGAGGCGGTTCTTTTCGCTGCCGCGGCGGCGCGAGGTGGCCAAGCATCTGGCCGAGCCGCTGCTCGAGCGCTTTGGACTGCCGGCCGATACGAGCTACGACTTGTTGCTCTGCGCTTTGTACTATCGGACGTTCATCGCCGACCGGAGCCAGGACGAGCGGATGCTGGCCGAGGCGCAGGCGGTGTTTGCCCAGGCCAATCCGTTTGCCGCGTACATGAACACCGGCCAGCCGTACCAAATGAGTCAGTACCCGATAGGCCAATCTCCTGGTCAGTATCCTTACGCACAACAGCCCCCTGCTCCGCCGCCGCTTCCGCAGGCGCAGATGGCGGGTGCGGGTGGGTTTGGGCAAGGAAGTTAAGAACGAATTCCGTAGGGCAGGACTTATCCTGCCGCTAATCACCAACAACGTCCGGACAAGTCCTGCCCTACACGATGAAAGTCGTTGACCTCCTCGAACGCCGCCGCAACAACTGGCAAGAGCTGGAACGGATGTGCGACCAGCTTCAGGGAGGCCCGCGCGCGCCAAAGCTGCCGCCGGCATCCATGTCGCGATTTGCCGCGCTCTACCGTGCCGCTTGCGCCGACTTGGCACTCGCCCACGCGTATCAGCTCCCACAGAACACGGTGCAGTACCTGCATCGCCTCGTCGGCCGGGCCCACAATCAGCTCTATCGGAGCCGGCACTTCGACTACAAGAAGTGGGTCGATATGCTGTTTCATGACGTACCCAGACAGATTTTCAACGACCGCTGCATCCAGCTCGTCTTTGTCCTTTTCTGGGTGTTGTTCATCCTGTCGGCATGGCTGGCCTATTCCAAAACGGTGTGGCCCGAATTTGCCGATCAGGTGCTCGGTCACGAACAAATCTCGTCGCTGGAGGAGATGTACAAAAACCCGATCGACGGCAGTCAGCGTAATGGCGACGAGAACTCCGTCATGATGGCATTCTACGTCCGCAATAATACCGGCATTGGCTTTCGTTGCTTTGCGTGGGGGCTGCTGGTTGTGCCGGGACTTTTGCTGACGATGTTCAATGCCGTCGTCCTTGGCGCGTCGTTCGGCTACATGGCCCGCCCCGATGTGCCGGAAGGACAAAACTTTTTTCACTTCGTCACCGCGCATGGACCGTTTGAATTGACTGCCATTGTCCTTTCCGCAGGCGCGGGCCTGCGTTTGGGCGTGGCATGGATGATGCCCAAAGGATTGACTCGCTACGCGAGTTTGCGGAAATCCGGAAAAGAGATGATGCCCGTGGTCGGTGCCATCATTGTCATGTTTGCGATGGCGGCGATCATCGAAGGCTTCCTCAGTCCCTCGGGATTGCCGTACTGGTCGAAAGCGCTGGTGGCGGTTCTTTCCAGCGGGCTCTTGGCGTTCTATTTCATCGTGCTCGGTTTCCCGCGGAGGTTGTTTTGAATGCGGAATGCGGATTGCGGAATGCGGAATGCGGAATGCGGATTGCGGAGTGAGTAGGTGAACGGTGAATGAAACAGCCAACCCTCGCAGAATCTGTCCTCTGTGTCCTGTCTCCTGTCATCTTCCTCCTCAGTGGGCTTACGCCCACCGCTCGCCTTGCTGAACCCTGATCCCTGAACCCTGACCCCTGTCCATGCAGCTCGATAGCACGCGCATCGCCGTTCGCGAACGGAGCATTCCGGAAGTCTTCGACCTTGCGCTGCACGTGACGCGCGAGTTTGCAGGGCCGTGGCTCCTCTGTTCGCTCCTGGCGATCGTGCCGCTGGCCTTGCTCAACTATGCCCTGATCGGCTGGATGACCGATCTCGACTACGACACCGACTATGCCGGCCTGCGGTTCGCTTGGAACATGACGCTCCTGATTTTCATCGAGGCGCCGCTCGCCTCGGTGTTCGTGACGGCGTATCTCGGCCCGGCCGTCTTCATGGAGCAGCGAACGATTCGCCAGGTGATCGGCGACGTGTTTCGCTTTCGCCGCCAACGGGCGGACGATACGCGGCCGATCGTCAACCTGATTCTGTGCCAGCTCCTGTTACGCGGCATCCTGCCGGCATGGCTCATTTGCTTGACGCTCGACCGGAACCAATTCAACGGCTTTCAGGAGGGGTTCCTGCTGCCGGCGATTGCGGTCTATTCGGCGGCGATGCGGTGCTTCCGGCCGTATATCAACGAGATCGTCCTGCTCGAAAAGAACCCGCTCACGTCGAAGGACCCGAGCCGCATCACGATCGGCAAACGGAGCCAGCACCTGCATGGGCCGAGTTCTGCCGATCTGTTCGTGCGGTGGATTGTGTCGGCGATGATTGGGCTGCTCTTGATCGGGCTGGCACTGGGAACCGCGGAAATCCTGCTCGGCGTCTTGATGAGCATGTGGCCCGTTGAAATCGATATGGCAGGCGAGGAATGGACCTGGAACATCGGCTGGTTTCAGCTGCAAGTTGTCTGGCCGTTTTGCCTTTGGCTCGTTGTCGCTTACTTTTCCGTCGTCCGGTTTCTCAGCTATCTCGACCTCCGCATTCGGCATGAGGGGTGGGAGGTGGAACTGCTGATGCGTGCCGAGGCACTGCGGCTGGCGGCGAAGGTAGGATGAGGGAGGCGAGCAGTGGGTGTGAGCCCACTGAGGAGACAGGGGACAGGAGTCAGAGATCAGAGGACAGAGAGGATTGTTCGTGTTACGTACCACTCACCACTCACCACTCACGAAGCTGCTTGCTGCTGCAGCGATGCTTGTTGCGCTCGCGGTATGCTCCCTCGCCACGGCCCAGGAACTCACCGACGAGCGGGCCGTCGAAACCGCCAAGGAAAGCTTCTCCGGTCGCACCCGCTATCCGTATTACGACCGGCAGAAGGACGATGTGCGACAACTTGAGGTGCAAGAGCCGGCGGTCGATGAGGCGGCGAATCGCAAGTCGAAATGGACCGGCAAAAACGCCACGGCGAAGAACCGTACCGGCGGCGGGGGAAATGCGGCGAGCGCCCTCGGCCCGTTTCTGCAAGGGATCGGCCTCGCAGCACTCGTCCTCTTTATCGGCGTTATTGCCTATTTGATTGCCCGGGCGTTCCTCAAGAATGAGGTGACCGAAACGAAAGTCTCCAAGGTGATCGAAACGTCGCGCGAGGTCGATAAAGTGCAGGCCCTGCCGTTCCAGCTCCGCAAACCGACAGGGGATTTCCTCGCCGAAGCCCAGCGGCTGTATGCGGCGGGAAGCTATTCCGAGGCGATCATCTACCTCTATAGCCATCTCCTCGTGCAACTCGATACGCATCACGTCATTCGCCTGGCGAAGGGAAAGACGAATCGGCAGTATCTCCGCGAAGCTCGCAGTCGGCCGGCGCTCCGCGAAATTCTGGAACGGACGATGATCGCCTTCGAGGATGTCTTCTTCGGGCATCATGCTTTGTCTCGCGAGGACTTCGAGGCGTGCTATAGCCGCGTCGAGGAGTTTCATGCTCATCTCGAAAAACTGGAGCGAGCTGCCGCATGAGCACTGGCACTCCTTCCCTTGGCAACGCTTCCATTGGCGCCGCCACCGCTCCGGGTGTTTCGCCGGCTGGCCGAGGCCCCACTCAGCTTCGCGCGCAGCCCGATTGGCTCTGGCCCGTCGTTGGTCTCGGCGGAGCGCTGTTGCTCTTGGTCGTCGGCTACTGGCTCACCAGTCGCACGACAAACGAAGAGCTGCCGACCGTGTATGGCCGCCGCCGTGGCAGCACCGAGTCCGTGCGCAGCGTGAGCGGCACGAGCGTCTTGGCCGAAATGTTCAAGGCGGCCGGCCATCGGACCACGTCGTGGACGCGGCTTTCGCCCCGACTCGACGATTACGACGTGATCGTTTGGGCTCCCGATGACTTCGCCGCGCCCACCAAGGAGCAGCGGCAGTTTCTGGAGGACTGGCTCAGTCGTGGCGAGGGGGGCCGCGTCGTGGTCTATATCGGCCGCGACTTCGATGCCCCCTCGGCCTATTGGGCGAGCGTCCTGCCGACCGCGCCGGAAGAGGACGAAACGGAAGTCCGCCGCCGCTTGGCGCGCTCGAAGGCCGAGTGGGCCGAGGCTCGGGCGAAGATGCCGGCGAAGGAGTACGCCCGCTGGTTCACGGTGAAACGGGAGTATCCGTATCGCGAGATTCGCACGCTCGAAGGCCCCTGGGCCGACGGGATCGATGCGAGCAAGTGCGAGATCACGCTGCAGGGGCGGCTCGATATTCCGATGCAAGCGGACAAGGCGCCGGCCGATCCGCCGCTGCTGACCAGCGTGCCCGATCGTCTGCTCACATCGCAGGGGGACATCCTCGCGATGCGGCTGACCGATCCGGCCTGGGGTGACGGACAAGTGATTGTGATCGCCAACGGCTCGTGGCTCCTCAACTATCCGCTGGTGAATCACGAACATCGCAAGCTCGCCGCGCGGCTGGTGAACGAGTGCGGGCCGCCCGGCCGCGTGGCGTTTATCGAAAGCGGGCCCGGCGGACCGACCGTCCTCGAAAAGGAACCGTCGAGCGGCGAAGAACCGTGGCCGCCGTTCCCGCTCAACGTGATCATGGTGCAAGTGACGATCGTCGGCATCCTGTTTTGCCTCGCTCGCTTTCCGATTTTCGGCCGCCCGCGCGACCTGCCGTCGGAACCGGCGGCCGATTTTGGCAAGCACGTGGCCGCGCTGGGCGAGCTACTGGCCCGGTCGCAGGACCGGAACTATGCTCAGACTCGCTTGCAACAATACCGCGAGCTCGCCAAACGAGATTCGGGGAAATCGCACCTGAAACGGAAATGACCACCGCTTGCCGTTTGACCTCTGACCTCTGCCTTCCGACCGCAATCTTATAGATGTCCACTACTCTCGGCCCCGCGACCGGCAACATCGAATTTCCCTGCACCAACTGCGGGCGCACGCTGAAGGTGGCAACGTCCGCAGCGGGCAAGCGTGCCTCGTGCCCACAGTGCAACGCCATCGTGCAGGTGCCGATGGGTACGGGACAAACTGCTGCCCCGCAACCGCAGTTCGGCGCTCCGTCCGCACAGCCGCTGCCACCCTTGGGCGGCAATCACGCGCCCCAGCCAACGCTAGCCCAGCCGCCGGCATGGGGAGCGCCGCCAGCCGCCCCACAGCCGCAATTCTCACCGCCGCCAATGCAGCCGGCCCCTGCTTGGGGCGCACCGACGCCAGTTCCCTCCGCGCCACAGCAATTCCAGCCGCAACCCACCGCGCCAATTCTGCAGACGCCAATCCAGCAAGTTCCAGTCCAACAAGTTCCAGTCCAGCAAGCGACGCAACCGGTCGCTGGCCGCGACACGCCGACCAAACAGCTTTTCGACCGCATCACCGGCGAAATCGCCAAGATTTATGTCGGCCAAGACGAACTCGTGCTCGGCGCGCTCGTCGCTCTCTTCTCCAGCGGCCACGTCCTGATCGAAAGCGTCCCCGGCCTGGGCAAGACGCTCTTCGTCCGCACGCTCGGCAAGGTGATGGGGCTCGCCTTCGGCCGCATTCAGTTCACCGCCGACCTGATGCCGTCGGATGTGACCGGAGCGCCGGTCCTCGACATGCAGACGCAGGAGTTCCGGTTTCGGCCCGGCCCGGTCTTCACGCAGCTGCTGCTCGCCGACGAAATCAACCGCGCCCCGGCCAAGACACACGCGTCCCTGCTCGAAATCATGCAGGAGTATCGCGTCACGGTCGATGGCAAGAGCCACGCCATCGAGCGGCCGTTCCTGGTCCTCGCCACGCAGAACCCGATCGAGTCGGAAGGAACGTACAACCTGCCCGAAGCTCAGCTCGACCGCTTCATGTTCAAGCTCGTCGCCAATTACCCGCAGGAGGCCGAGGAGGCGACGATCCTGAAGATGCACAGCCAGCAGATCGACGTGAACCAGCGGCTGGACGAGGAACTGCAGACGATTGCTTCCGCCGAAGAGATTCTGCGAACGATCCGCGAGAACGCGCAGGTGCGGATTGACGACCGCCTCGTCGATTACATCAACAAGATCGTTCGCCGGACGCGCGAATGGCCGCAGTTTCACATGGGTGCCTCGCCGCGGGCTGGTATTGCTCTCATGCAAGCCGCCCGCACGCTCGCGGCGTTCTCCGGCCGCGACTATGCCGTGCCCGACGACGTGTTTCAGATCGCTTTGCCCGCGCTGCGTCATCGCGTGGTCCTCACGGCCGAGGCCGAGGTGGAAGGGCAAAAGGTCGATGACCTGCTGACCGAACTGATCCGTTCGGTCGAGGTGCCGCGGCTGTGAGCCCCTTCGACGATTTCGTACGCGAATGGGCCCCGACCATCGGTCGGATGGCGGGCCTCGTGATTGCCGGCCTCGTCGCACCGCTCGTGGTGCTGGCCGCGTGGCGGAAGATCTATCCGCACACGCCGCTCATCGTCGCGCTCGCGGTGCCGGCGGTGCTCACGTTTGCCGTGATTGCCGAGCCGCAGCTCTTGCTCGCGGTGCTGGCGATCGACCTCGTGATTTTCCTCGTGTCGCTGGTCGATCTCTGGACGCTTCCGGCGAAGAAGGCGTTCGACGTGCAACGGGAAACGACCCGCGTCGCTTCGCTGCAGAAGAATCACCGGGTGACGCTGCACCTCTCGAACCTGTCGTGGCGTTCGCGCACGGCCTGGGTCCGCGACGATATCCCGCAGGAGTTCGAGCCGGAGCCGAAGGAGTTCGTCCTCCGCCTCGGCCCCCGCAGCCGCACGACGGTGCATTACGAACTGAAGTCCAGCCGCCGCGGAGCGTACGAGCTGAAGCAGATCAACCTCCGCGTCCGCAGCCTGCTCGGTCTCTGGCAGCGGTACTTCGTTTATCCGCAGGAAACGGCGATCCATGTCTATCCCGACATGAAGCAGCTCGCCGAGTACGCGATCCTCGCCCGCACCAACCGCCTGAGCCTGATGGGCGTGCGGCGGACGCGAAAGATCGGCCTGGAAAACGACTTCGAGCGCTTGCGCGACTACACGCCCGACGACAACTACAAGTTCATGGATTGGCGGGCCTCTGCTCGCCGCCGCAAGCTGACCGTCAAAGACTTTCAAACCAGCCAGAGCCAGCGGATCATTTTCCTCTTGGACTGCGGACGCCTCATGACGAACGAGTCGTCGGGCCTGTCGCTGCTCGATCATTCGCTCAACGCGGCCCTCATGCTCAGCTACGTCGCCCTCCGCCAGGGTGACTCCGTCGGCATGATCGCCTTTGCCGACCGCGTGCTGTCCTATGTGCCCCCGCGCGGCGGCATGAACCAGATGAACCAGCTCTTGCACGCCTCATTCGACCGTTTCCCGGAACTGGTTGAGTCGCGGTACGACGACGCGTTTTTGTATCTGGCCGGCCACTGCAAAAAACGCTCACTCGTCGTCCTCATCAGCAACGTCATCGACGAAGTGAACGCCCACCAGGTCGAAAGCTATCTGAGCACGCTCGTCGGCCGCCACCTGCCGCTGGGCGTGCTCCTCCGCGATCATCGCCTCTTCGACGCTGCCGACCACGAGCCCCGCAACGACGAAGAGCTCTTCCGCGCCGGCGCAGCAGCCGAGATCCTCACCTGGCGGCATCAGGTCCTCCGCGACTTGGAGCATCGGGGCGTCTTAGCCCTCGACGTCTTTCCCGAGGATATGACCGCTCCGCTGGTGAATAGCTACCTGGAGATCAAAGCCAGGCATCTCCTTTAAATCCTCGGCCATATTGACCCCGGATTTCGCTGATGGCGCGGATGGAACTTGGTAACTTTCTCCTGGATTCTCACAAATCTGGAATACAAACGTTGCGTTTCTTCGCGTACTACGAAGATGGTTCATGGATTCGCTCGCCGACGCATCGTCTTTCGAATTCAACGCAAAGGTGCAAAGAGGCAAAGCTCGGAGGCACTTCTTTGCGACCTTTGCTGACTTGGCGCCTTTGCGTTCCGAGTATCTGCGGGGTCCGTCGAATACCACGTCGGTTGCGGCAGGGCTGCGCTAGGCCAATCAGTGTTTCATCCGTGGCTCCCTGCTGTTCCTCATCCGTGCGATCCGCGTCATCCGCGGTTCACTCGTCGGCGTTGCCAATTCGCACCGCAGCTTCCTCCCTTGCTCAAAAATCGCACAACTTTCCAACTGCCAATCTGGCAGCTTCACCAGCTGCTGATTGCGCTTGCAGGTTACCACCAAGATCGCACGCTTTTTGCCTTTCTTCCACCGCAACTCGTTACCGCGTCAGCAGTTGACTCTGGTTACCGCCATTTCGCGTTTCGTGGTAACCTGCGGCGCATTCCGTCGAAAACCGCCACGCCACAAGTCACTGTCCCCTTTCGACTTCCGCCATTGGACCGCGCGGCGAACATCGCCAATCGGTTTCCAAAAACGCGAAAAACGGGGGTTCCCGGAAACCTCGTATCGAATCCCCTCCGCCGAATTGTCCTGCCAAGGTGAACATTACAACAATTACACTGTCAAAGTGACAGAATAGCACTGAATACTGAACAAAATGTGCAAATTTCGTTCCTGTATTCGCGCGAGCTTATCGCGCGCCCCGCGAACCTCTCCAGCGCCTTTGCCCCCTTCGCGTTGACCCCCTCCGCCACTGCCGGTACGCTTAGTAACATATTATCCAGTAACCGTTTGCAACATTGGCTCCCGTCCCGCCTCAGGATTTCCCGCACTTGCCCGACCGCACGCCTCCGCCCCCCGCCCTGTTCACGTCGCTCGGCCTTTCGGACGTGATGCTCGACTCGCTTCAACAGGCCGGCTACGAAACCCCCACGCCCGTGCAAGCCGGCCTCATCCCGCGCGCCATGCAGGGGATCGATGTCGTCGGCCAGGCCCGCACCGGCACCGGCAAGACGGCCTCGTTCGTCATTCCCATCCTCGAAAAGCTCCAGCTCAAGCACGACATCCACCATCCGCAGGCCCTCGTCATGGTGCCGACGCGCGAACTGGCCGTGCAGGTCAAGGACGAAGCGGTCAAGCTCGCTGCCGGCCGCCGGGTGCACGTCGTTGCCGTCTATGGCGGCAAGCCGATCCGCGACCAGATCGAAAAGCTGAAAAAAGGGGCCCAGATCGTCGTCGGCACTCCCGGCCGCGTTCTCGACCATCTCGCCCGCGGCACGATCGACTTCACCAAGCTCCGGTTCGTCGTCCTCGACGAAGCCGACCGGATGCTCGACATCGGCTTCCGCCCCGACATCGAACGCATCCTCAAGCGCTGCCCCGACGACCGGCAGACGCTCCTCCTCTCGGCCACGGTGCCGCCGCCGATCGCCAAGCTGGCCGAGCGGTACATGAAGAGCCCGGAGACGCTCAACTTCTCGTCGAAGGACATGTCGGTCGATACGATCGAGCAGTTCTATTTCACCGTCGATCCGCAGCGCAAGTTCGACCTCCTCATCCGCCTCCTCTCGCGCGAGAAGCCAAAGCAGGCGATCATCTTCTGCCGCACGAAACGCGGTACGGAGAAGATCTTTCAGCGGCTCAGCAAAAAGGTGAAGGACCAGCGGCTGGTGGCGGCGATGCACGGCGACATGAACCAATCGGCCCGCGACCGGGTGATGACGGCCTTCCGCGGCGGCCGCATCCGCTTCCTCGTCGCCACCGACGTGATCGGCCGCGGCATCGACGTGTCGAGCATTTCGCATATCATCAACTACGACATCCCCGCGTTCTGCGACGACTACGTCCACCGCGTCGGCCGGACCGGCCGCATGGGTCGCGAAGGGGTCGCCTACACGTTCGTCGCGCCCGACGAAGGGGGCGAACTGACGCGGATCGAGGAGCGGATCAACCGCCTGCTCAAGCGCGACGAGATGAAGGACTTCGAGCCCCGAGCTCGGGAGAACGTCGAGGCCGGCATGGCTCTGCCGGGACGGCCGGCGAACGTCGGCCCGCCAACCGATGGCGCTGCGGCAGAAGCGAATCCCAATGCTCCGCCCCCGCCGCCGACGAGCATGATGCGCCGCCCGCCGAAGCGGTATAAGCGGGCACTGTGAGAAGGCAGCCTTAATTTAAGGCAGGGACATGACTCTCGTCATTCACTGTCCGAAATGTGCGAAGCGATACCAGATCGCGGAGGCGCTTGCCGGCAAGCAGGTCCGCTGCCAGCAGTGCCAAACGGCATTCGTGGCCACGCCGCCACCTGGGGTTGAATCTCCGCTGCCGCTCGATCCACTCGGTTTCGCCGATCCGCTGGCGGGAAGCAACCTTTCACCTCTGGGAACCGGTCCGTCTTTGCCTGCCGCTCCGCTGGGGAGCAGTTACCCCAGCGCGCCGCACGCGACGCGGCAGGGAGTTTCCAATCCGTCGGGCGGACCGACGGATACCACGATGCGTCTCGTTTGCGGCGGGATGCTGGCCGCGGGGCTGATCCTCACGATCGCCAGCCTCGCGATGCTGGCCATGGAGGGAACCCTCTATATCGCCGTCGTGGCGCTCGCTCCCTTGGCGCTGATCCTGGGAATCGCGGGCTTGATCTCCCCCGATGTCGTTCGCGCCTGTGGCAAATACGGCGGCCATCTCCCCTGGCAATACAAAGCCGTCGGCTACGGCCTCTTTGCCATCTATTTCGTGATCCTGGCGCTGCTGCTGGTCGGCCTATTCGCTACCGGCTTCCAACCCGACCGGCCGGGCCGGTGACGGGCTGAATTATCCACTGACACCCGCGGCGATTCCCTAGATCAGCGGATCTGAACCGCTCCCTGTGAACCGGTGTGCGGGCAATTGGTCCAAGGGTCATACTTCAGGTCAGCAACGCAACGATCAAATGCCAGTGATGCTGCCTCAATCGCCTCGATCGTGACCGGACGCCGATGCAGCATCGCTTGAGTTTGTACCCAATACTCCTGCCAACGTGCGTAGATCGGAGAATTCAGTCCGATCAATTTGTGCGCGAACTCTGAACCGACCTGCACGCACACGGCTAAATCCGTCTCCATGAAAGCTGCGACTTTCGTGGGGTTATGCCTGCAGAATCCGACTAACCGACTCCAGTATCGTGCCAGGTGATAGAGGTGAAACGTCAGCGGGTCCGTGGGAGTGGAGCCACCGCGTGCAGCAAAGGCCTTCTCGTACTCGAGGACCAAGCCACTGACTCTTTCTGCGAAAAGCTGTGTGCTCATTAGGTCCGGCCTTTTATGGTGCGGAAACTGTCTTCGCCCCAATTCGAGAGACTTTCTGTCTAACTCGACTTACATGAGACTGCAATCGGCTGCTGCCATACCTCACCCGCCAAGTCGGGCGGCTCGTCTCTCTTGAGGGCCATTCATGGCCCTTTGCCCGTCAGACCCGCCGTTTACGGCGGGGTTTCAGGCGGCGCAATCCTTTTTTGTTTGTCTTTTCTGCCCGGCCGCCGCTTCGCGGCGGCCGGGCAGAAAAAGGGAATGGCGGGTAGAAATCCGAACCCGCCGTAAACGGCGGGCCTAAAGATCAAAGCCCCGTAAACGGGGCTCGGTAGGTACGCTTCCTGTGCATCGCATCCTCCCAACTCTGAACAGAAACCAATAGAGATAACGGAGGAGCGACGCCTTTTCTCTGTCGTTCGCCGCCGCCGCAGCCGGCTGCAATTGCGAGCGGCGGAAACTAAACTGGCGAGGTTGCCCTCCATTCGACCTCGCACTCCTGCCATGCTATGAAACGCCGTTTTGCACTTCCCCTCCGTCCCAAGCTCCGCTTGGGACGAAACGACTGGAAGCTCCGCTTCCCGGTTTCGTTGTTCGTGCTCATTGCGACCGCTTTGATTTCGGCCGCTACTACCACGTTCTCCCTCGCCGACGGGCCTGCCGACAACCAGCCGACGAACGTGCGGCGCGTGCCAAAGCTCGGCATTGAGGTGCCAGCTGAGCGGCGGGCGAAGCTGGAAGCGGGGCTCAAGGAACTGGAGGGGAAGCTCGCGGCGCTCGGCCGCGGGCCGATGACTGTCCATCGGCCCGACGTCGAGGTCTATTACAAGGCAGTCCACGACGCGCTCGCCTATCAGGAGTTCTTCGATATCAAGGAACTCGACTTTGCCGACAAGGCCCTCGCGACCGGCCACGAGCGGGCCGATCAACTCAGCCAGGGACAGGCTCCATGGATTGCGGCAACCGGCCTCGTCGTTCGCGGCTACATCTCGAAGATCGACGGCTCCGTGCAGCCGTATGGGCTCATCGTGCCGGAAAGCTACACGAATAAAGGGCCGGGGCGGTTTCGCTGCGATCTCTGGTTTCACGGACGCGGCGAGACGCTGAGCGAACTGAACTTCATTCGCGACCGGACGAACAATGTCGGCGCGATTTCGCCCGAAGACACGATCGTCCTGCATCCTTACGGCCGGTACTGCAACGCTTTCAAGTTCGCCGGCGAGATCGACGTGCTCGAAGCGCTCGATTCGGTGAAGCAGCGCTACCGCATCGACGACGACCGGACGAGCGTTCGCGGCTTCTCGATGGGAGGCGCTGCCGCGTGGCAATTCGCCGTCCATTATGCTGATCGGTGGTTCGCGGCTAACCCCGGCGCGGGATTCAGCGAGACCCCCGATTTCCTCAAGGTCTTTCAGCAAGAGAAGCTCTCGCCCACGTGGTGGGAGCAGCGGCTGTGGCAAATGTACGACTGCCCCGGCTGGTGCGCGAACCTGCGACATTGCCCGACGATCGCCTACAGCGGCGAGCTCGACAGCCAGAAGCAAGCCGCCGACGTGATGCAAAAGGCCCTGGCCGAAGTCGGCATCGACCTCGTGCACATCATCGGCCCGCAGACGAAGCACCAGATTCATCCGCAATCGAAGGCCGAGATTGAGGACCGGATGACGTCGCTCGCCCGCGTCGGCCGCGACTGGCAGCCGCACGATCTGGTGCTGCACACCAGCACGCTCCGCTACAATCGGATGCACTGGCTCACGGTCGATGGCCTCGCGGAGCATTGGCAGCCGGCGGGCGCGACGGCGTCGCTCCTCGCGGGTCAAATCCAGATCGAAGCCGACGGCATCACCGACCTGACGCTCTCGTTTCCCGCGGGGGAAGCGCCGCTCGACGTGCAATCGCCGGTGGTACTGGTCCTCGGCGAGCAGGAACTGGAAGCGCCGGCTCCCAAGAGCGACAAGTCGTGGAGCGTCAGCGTTCACAAGGCCCGCGGCGAGTGGCGGCTGGGGAAGCGGCCCGAACCGGGGCTGCAAAAAGTACACGGCCTGCAAGGACCAATCGACGATGCCTTCATGGACAGCTTTCTCTTCGTCCGCCCCACCGGCAAACCGATGCACGAGCAGCCGGGCAAGTGGGCGGCAGCCGAGATGGAGCGAGCGGCGGAACATTGGCGGCGGCACTTCCGCGGCATCGCCCGCGTGAAGGACGACACGGCGATCACCGACGAGGACATGGCCAACTCGAACCTGGTCCTGTGGGGCGATCCGGCGAGCAACGAAGTGCTGCGGCGGATTGCCGAGAAGCTGCCGATCCGCTGGGACGAGAAGCAGATCGCGGCTGGTGACGACACGTTTGCCGCCGACAAGCATGCCCTGATTGCGATCTACCCGAACCCGCTGAACCCGAAACGGTATGTGGTGCTCAACAGCGGCTTCACGTTCCGCGACTATGCCCAGCTCAACAATGCCCGCCAGGTGCCGATGCTGCCCGACTGGGCGGTCGTTGATCTGACCACGCCGCCGGGGAGCGTCTGGCCAGGCAAAATCGCCGCGGCCGACTTCTTCGACGAGCAGTGGCAGCTCAAGGTGAGCGAGGAACGGAAGAAGTAACAAGCAGAGCCTCGTTTCATCTTCGCGGTGGAGTTTGGTATCGGCCGCGCCTACAATGCGCGAGGGGAAATGACCAATGACCAAATCCCAATGACCAATTGGGAAGCCTGTTACATTGGTCATTGGTGCTTGGACATTGGTCATTCTGTCGGGAAGGTGCTGACATGGTTGCTGCGCTGTTGCTTGCAAGTGCCGTCGCTTTGGGTCAGGCCGCGCCGGCGACCAAAGCTGCTGATGCCGATTTGGCCACTAAGGTGAAGGCGCTCGTGCGGCAGCTCGACGGCGACGAGCAGGCGAAGCGCGAAGCGGCCGAGAAGGAGCTGGTTGCCTTGGGAGCGGACGTGCTGCCACTATTGCCAGCAATTGGTCCTCGCACGCCGGCCGAGATGAAGACGCGCCTGACGCGCGTGCGAACCGCCCTGATGAAGGTCGCGATCGAGGCGACGACGAAGACGGTGCTCGTGTCGCTTTCGGGCGAGATGCCCGTATCGCAAGCGTTTGCCGAACTGACGAAGCAGTCGGGGAACGAACTGGTCGATTACCGCGAGCGGCAGAATCAGGAAGTTCGCGACCCGATGATCAAGGTCGAACTGAAGGAAGTGCCGTTCTGGCAGGCGCTCGATACGGTGCTCGATGCGGCGAGCCTGTCGCTTTACAACTACGACGAAGAGAAACAGGCGCTGGCCTACGTCGCTCGCGGCGAGGAGGCGGTGCCGCGGATCGGCCACGCGGCCTATAGCGGCCTCTTCCGCCTGGAGCCGACGCGGATCGAAGCCGTCCGCGATCTTCGCAACCCAGCGAATCGCTCGCTGAAGCTGACGCTCGATGCCGCCTGGGAGCCGCGGGTCCGGCCGATTGTGTTGGAGCAACCGCTGGACGAAGTTTCCGCCACCGACGAAGCGGGCGGCGCGATTATCGTGGATGGGAGCGAGGGGAAGCTCGAGGTGCCGGTCGAGGCGAACAACTCGGCGGTCGAACTGGAGATTCCTTTGCAGTCGCCGGAGCGCTCGGTGAAACAGATCGCGTCGATCAAGGGGAAGCTGACGGCGGTCGTGCTCGGGCGGGTCGAGTCGTTCGAGTTCGCCGACATCGACAAGCAGAAAGCGGCCGAGCTGGAGCGGGGCGGGGCGACGGTAATTGTCGATTCGTGCCGCAAGAACGGCGACATTTACGAAGTGAATATGCGGGTGGCCTTCGACAAGGCGTCGAATGCGCTCGAATCGCATCGGGGCTGGATCTACAACAACGAGTGCTACCTGACCGATCCGAAGGGGAACCGGATCGACAACAGCGGTGTGGAGGCGACGCTGCTGGCCGACAACGAAGTGGGGCTGTCGTACAAGTTCGATCTGGAAAACGCGACGCCGGCGGGGCACAAGTTCGTCTATCGCACCGCGGCGGCGATCATCCGCGTGCCGGTGGAGTTTGAACTGAAGGGGATCGATCTGCCGTAGTTCGAGCAGGGAGCCAACCACGAATCGAACGAATCGGACGAATGCGGGCTGGGACGGTGGCGAGACTGTCATTCAACACGGTCAGTTCAACGCAAAGGCGCAAAGAGCGCAGAGGCTGCAAAGAGGGTCGTCTTTGCTTTGCGCCTTTGTGAACTTCGCGCCTTTGCGTTGAACATGGATCGCGATCCATTGGATTAGCATTGAGTCGGGGGCAACGATGTGGCGGGTAGATTCATGGGTGGCGGCAATGTGCTTCTGAGGGTCCTTTGGCTGGTTTTCCTCGCTTGCGCGTCGGGTTGGTATGGGGCGGCGCGCGCTCAAGTTGTTGAGCAGACGCAGCCGCTGGTCGTAGTCGGGGTGGATGGCGAGCCGATCACAGAGGCCGAGGTGCAGCGGGAGTTCGACCGGGCCTACGGCAAACAGAAGCTGACGGACGAGCAGCGCCAGGCAGAACTGGTGCGGGCGCGCGACCAGGTGATCGACCGGCGGCTAGTGCTGCGGCGGCTGGTGCGAACCGGCAAAGCGGCAAGCGCGGCCGACGTCGAGCAGGCCTTCAGTCGGCTGATGAAGCAGCTGGCCGATCAGAACATCAAACCGGCGGAGCATTACGAGCGGCTGAAGACGAGCGAAGATCAGGTGCGTCAGCAGCTGCTGTGGACACTGTCGTGGCAGAAGTATTTGGCCGAGACGCTGACCGACGAGAGTTTGGCCCGTTACTTCGAGCGGAATCGGCGCGAGTTCGACGGAACCCAGCTGCGTGTTTCACACATTCTGCTGCAAGCACCCAACGAGAAAGCGACGGAGATTCGCGCGGTGATCGAGGCGGGGAAGCTCACGTTCGCAGACGCGGCCAAGCAGCATTCGCGCGGGCCCAGCGCCAAAGCTGGCGGCGACATTGGCTGGATCGAACGCCATCAGCCGATGCCCGAAGCGTTTTCCAAAGCGGCGTTCGCACTTGAGGTCGGCGAGGTGAGTCCGCCGGTGACGACGCCGCTCGGCGTTCATTTGATTCAGGTCACCGAAGCGAAGCCGGGCGAACGGACGTGGCAGGAGGCTCGCGAAGAGTTGCGAGCCGCGATGACGATCCACGCGTTCCGCTGGCTAGCCGACAAGGAACGGCCGGAGGCGAAGATCGAACGAGTGGAACAGTGGCCGTGAGAAGTCGAGGGTGGCTGTGGTTGGCGACAGCCAACCATGGCAAGTCCCCTCTCCCAAGAAACGCGGCGTGGCTCTGCTCGCGCGACCCACAGCCACTCCACGTCTTTTTGATTTAACGCAAAGATCGCAAAGTTAGCAAAGCCGCGAAGAACGAAGGACTTGTCCCTTTGCGGTCTTCGCGATCTTCGCGACTTTGCGTTGAGATAATCCGTTGCCAGCTGACCCTACTGCCCCATAACATTTCGGCCTGGCATTACTGCGGCATCGTTGCCGGATCATCGCCAGCGGGGGCCGGCGGCGTTTCGGGCGCTGCAGGAGCAGGTGCAGGCGTTGGAGCAGCCGGCGCTTCCGTCGTTGCGGTTGCGGCAGGAGTTTCCGTTGCTGCGGGAGCAGGAGTGGCTGGTGCTGGAGTCGCAGCCGGTTCCGCAGTTGTTGCGGCCGTCGCAGCAGGTGCTTCGGCAGCCGGAGTTGCCGGCGTCGTGCTGGCGGTCGCTGTGCTGGCCGTCGCTTCGGCCGGCTTGGGCTCTTCACCCTCGGGGAGAATACGGTCTTGCTCGGTCGGATCGACGTTCAGCCACTTCTTACGGAGGTCCTCGCTCACCGACTCGCGCCAGATGGCGAGCACTTCCTTCACATCCAGGTGCGGATTGCCTCGCTCGTTCCCCTTCTCGCCACCCTGCACGGGCTTGAGCGGGGTCCAGAGCATATCGACGCGGGCCGAATCGCCCATATACCGCCCGCCGGTGATCTTGCCCTCGGCATTGGTATCGAGGACGTAGTGGAAATACATCGTGCGGCTTTGATCCGGCCCCTTGTCCGCCTCGCGGCCAATGTTCATGCGGTAGGTGACGACGTTCTTCACTTCCGTCTGCCGGTCGGAGAGCTTCGTGATCGTCGCCTTGTAGGCATAGAGCGGGTAGTTGATTACGACCTCGCCCATCGCCGCTTCCATGCCGACCGGGTGCGAGCCGAGGCCAACCCAGTTGCCGAGCGTCACGTGCAACATGCCGGGGTTGATCGCGTCGTCGAGGCCGCCGAGATGCTCGGTCGGCGAGTACATGTAAATTTCAGCGAGCAGACCCTTGATGTCGGCTGGTGTGAAAACGACGCCGTTGCGGGTGACGCTCTTTTGCGGCTCGGCGTGGCGAATGCTTGCGGCGGTCCAGCCGTTGCAGTGGCCATACCAGCTGGGGACGCGCGGTCCGCGGCTGCGGATGATGCGACCAAACAGACCACGGCGCGGCTCCCCTTCGTCGGGCCGGCCGTTGCGATGCACGCTGACATCGCGGCGCTCCCACTCGGCGGCAATATCGCTCCGGTGGAATGCGCGGTCGTACTTGTGCATGGCGTTGGTCGTGCCGCCACCTCGATCGGGATAATCGTGGCCGGCATACGGCACGCGGAACTCCGGCACTTTCCCTTCCACCGGCAGATCGGCGAGCGTGAACGAGAGTGGCTGCCCCCACCAATGCTCGAACGATTCGACCTGGTATTTTCGTTCGTCCTCGCGGATCGTGCCGTACTGGCTCGAACGATTGACCTGGCCGGTGGCGGCGACGAACAAGGCGATGGACAACGCGGCGGAGTTCATGATGGCAGCATCCTCGTGAAGACTGCCGGCAGTGCGGCAGGAAGCAGGCCGTGGGGAGTGGCCGAAAGCGGAGGGAAAACGCAGAGTCGAACAGGGGGCAAAAAATGACCCTCGGAGAGCGCTCTCCGAGGGCCAATTTTATCTAGCTTACGGACAACCGAAAGCCACCCCGGGAACGAAAAGTACCCAGTGGCGAATTCGATTTAGCGATAGCGGCCGCCGAACAGGCCGCGAGCGGTCTTGGCCGGCTCGGCGCCCTTCTGGACCGGCTTCTGCTCAGGGCTCTGAACGGCGCCCTTCTGAGTCGGAGCCTGGGTGGCCTTCTGCGTGGGGGCCTGGACCGGGGCGGCCTTCTGGGTCGGGGCCTGAACCGGAGCAGCGGCTTCCTTCTGGACAGGAGCCTGAGCCGGGGCCTGAGCGGCCTTGGCTTCGGGAGCCTGAACGGCCTTCGCCTCGGGGGCTTGGGCGGGAGCCTGAGCGGGCTTCTCTTCCTGAGCCGACGCCACGCTGACGCCAGCAACAACCAAGCAAACGAACGTGATCACGTAGCGACGCATTCCTGCACCTCCTGGAGTAAAACGAGTAACTCGCACCGTGCGGCCTAAAACTTACCCCAGACTTCCCGGCTTATCCAGTGGTCGGGGGCGGTGTACGCAAATTCTTGACGAAAACCTAGTTGACAACCCACCTTACTCAGATTCTCACAAAGAGCGGCCCGCCTCGGCACACTGCAACCGGCCTAATCCTCCAACTTAGCTTGCAATCCGCCAACTCACTCGACATGCAAAAGGTTTGCCATGCCTGCGCAGTTTATCAATCCAGCCAGTCTAAATCCTACCTTCGGTTGGACCCACGTCGTCAAAACTGGTCCCGGAACGACCATCCATATCTCCGGTCAGACAGGCATCGATGCCGCGGGGAACATCGTCGGCCCCGGAGACCTGCGGCGGCAAACCGAGCAGACCTTCGAGAACCTGAAGCTCGCCCTGGCGGCTGCCGGAGCGACCTTCCAAAACGTCGTGAACTCGCGACTGTATGTCGTGGACTTCAAGACCGAGATGCTCCCAATCCTCCGCGAGGTCCGCAGCCGCTACTTCAACCAGTCCCAACCGCCGGCCAGCACGCTGGTGGGCGTGACTGCATTGGCTAAACCGGAGTGGCTAATCGAGATTGAGGTGACGGCGTACCTGGAGGACTGACGGTCGGCTGCGGAAATAGCAAAGGGTGTGCCTGTCCGCGAGTGTGACGTAGTGTTGACGAGCGTTCCTGGCAATCCGCGGAGCCTCGACGATGTGGAACTGGCTTGTGAAAGAGTGGCAGTGGCCCGCTGCGGCTCTGATGTCGGCAGCATTTCTGCTGGCCCTGTTGCCAGTCATTGCTGCGATGGCTGGCTGGCCGCTCGCCCTGGTTTTTGCCCAGTTCCCGATCTATCTGCTGCACCAAGGGGAGGAGCATCTTGGAGACCGCTTTCGACGCTATGCCAATCGAGTGATCGGCCGCGGCCAGGAGGCACTGACGCCGGATGCCACGTTTTGGATCAACGCACTGGGCGTGTGGGGCGTCGATCTAGTCGCTTTGTATCTGGCGTCGCTATTCGGTCCAGGGGCGGGTTTGGTCGCCGGCTATCTCGCGCTGGTGAACGCGCCGCTGCACCTCGGACCCGCGATCATCCGCCGCGAATACAACCCCGGCCTCCTCACGGCTGTACTTCTCTTTCTGCCGGCAGGCGTATTGTGCGTTGTTGTGTCGGGCTGGAACGCCGGCATCTGGCCGCACTTGATCGGACTGGCAGCGGCCCTCGGTGTGCATGCTGTCGTTGTCGTTCACGTGGCGCGGCGGCTCGCGCTGCTCCGGTCCACTGGCAATTGCCGGGCGTCATCCTCGCCGCTGCCCGCGTAAACAAGCGATCGATCCGCGACGTCGGTGCTCGCAGGGGGACGCCAGGACCGCGGGGCTTCGTGCCAAATTTCACGAAGTCGCTCGCGATTTGCAAGAAAAAATTTGACCAGGCTGCGCCCCTCGCGCTATCTTAAACACTTGTCGGCCGGGGCCAGCTTTTCTTCGCCTCGCGGCCGGCACGCAGGGTAGGCGTCGCGCTTGCCGTGCGAACAGGACGAACAGGCAAGAGCTGCACTCCACTTCCTCTCCTCGGTTTGTTTGCGGAGGCGCTGGCGATGTTTTTGCGCGAGATTTTGGGAATGAAAGGGCGCATGGTTCACATCTGCGCGCCCGGCGACACGCTGATCGACGTGGTCGATTTGCTCGTGGGGCACAACATTGGTTCGCTCGTCGTCTGCGAAAACGGCGACATGGTCGGCATCATCACCGAGCGCGACATCCTGCGGGCCAGTGCCGCCACGCGCGGTCCGCTGGCGAGCTTGCACGTTCGCGATCGGATGACGCGCTGCCCGATAGTCGCCTCGCCGCATGACGACTTGACCGAAGTGATGGGGGTTATGACCGAGCACCGCATCCGCCATCTGCCGGTAGTCGAGCACGGGCGGCTCGTTGGCATCATCTCCATCGGCGACCTGGTGAAGGCCCAGCACGACGAACTGTCGCGAGAGAACCACTATCTGAAGAGCTATATTCAGTCGTAGTGGTAGGTCCCGCCAACTCGGCGGGAATGCTGGCTCGCGGCCAGCGCGTGCAAGTTGCAATTCCAGACGCCACCTCTATACTGAGGGCGTCACGCGGGTGTAGCTCAGTTGGTAGAGCACTAGCTTCCCAAGCTGGATGTCGCGAGTTCGAGTCTCGTCGCCCGCTCTTTACGTAAGTCGAGCCGAAATCAAGAGTTAGTTTACCTGCCTGCGAGTGGCACTCGGCCCTTACGGCAGTGCCGCCAGCCATCGGGAATACGATCGCCTTGTCGCCGAATGGATCGCCGGTGGTCGATTGGCTTTGGTCCAGGTAAATGATCGCACGGTCGTCGAGTTCTCGCCGTGTAGAAGCGCTCTGCCCAGAGTTTTTCGGGATTCGGGCGATATCGACAGCCTGTTGCGGGCACTCGATCCTCGAAGAGAGTTCTAGCCGGCCTCAGTAGTGCCAGTTCGCGCTTTTCAAGAACTGGCCGCTCGCACTACGCGACTACCGTCTCTGGCCACCGGAGAGATTACCCACTCCGCACAGCCTCGCGCGAGTACGGCTCCGATTTGGATTTTCTTGACGAACCTTGAATCCAGGGAAGATTTGAGCGTTTAGATCGCTCCGAACGAAACGCGCCCCAGTTGCCCTGAAAGGGAACACATGCCTCACAGCGCCCTAGTTTATGCCGTCAACGCCGATCGAAAACTTGTAGCAGTCACCGAGGATCGGGGATTCACGATTCTGGATCTCGACAGCGGCCCGGCCGAAATTGGGGATACGCTTTCGTCGGACGACACCAGGCGAATATGGTTTAACTCCTCCCGGAGAGTCCGACTCGTCGCCTACGAGAGGCAGCGAGGAGTTCGAGCCAGCGAATTGAAAAGATGCCTGTTCTCCCAAACATGATGCATTCCTGAATTCTGTTTGTTGCACGTGCTGCTCGTCAGCCACGAGAGGAAGCAGAAGCACAATTCCTGCGACGCGAAGCCGCCCGGCGCTACTTGTCAAGCTTCATCGCCCTTGCCCTAGATACGGAACGCCCATGTTCCGCTTCGCCATCCGCGGCATACTTTGGCTGACGGTCTGGTTTTGCATCGAAGCTACACCGCATCAATCCAAGCCCGAAAGGCGCCTTCATCCACGTTCCGTCCACTGAGGACGAGCACGACATCTCCCTCGCCAGTTAAATCCACCGCTCCGCTGAGCAATGCGGCGACCGCTATCGCGCCGGAAGGCTCTGTTCGCAAGCCGTGCTGCTCATAGAGCCAGCGCATCGCTGCGCGAGTAGCGTCGTCAGCGATTGCCACCGCCTGTCGCACGAGGCGCTGCAGAATCGGCCAATTGTGCTCGCCCACGTCGTAGGAAAGCAGACCGTCGCAGATGCTCGTCGGCTTTTCTAGCCGCACGCGCCTTCCGGCAGCTAACGATTGACGAAAGTCATCGGCACCCGCCGGCTCAACCCCGATGATCGCCGTGTGCGGAAAAGCATCTGCGATCGTCAGCGCTTGACCCGCCATGAGGCCGCCTCCGCTCACGGGACAGAAAAAGTGTGAGATGCCGCGGCCGCAGCGGACTAGTTCGCGAACAGCCTCCAGCGCGCCGACGCCATTCCCCGCGATGACGTGCGGATCGTCATAGGGGGAAGCCTGCACGGCTCCTTCCTGCTCGGCTACCTCGCGTGTCAGCCGGTCGCGTTCGTGGGTCTCATGGTCTCGCGTGATGTCGTAGGTGCGAATCTCCGCGCCAAATGACTGTGTTAGCCGGAACTTCACCCGCGGCGCCGTTTCCGGCATGATGACGATCACTCGCTTTCCGAACCTCATTCCGGCAAATGCGATTCCAGAGGCAAAGTTTCCGGACGAATGGGCGGCCACTGGCCGATCGCCGATCCGCCCCAGGTTGTTCGCCATCCAGTTCAGCCCGCCAAAGAGCTTGAACGAGCCAGATGGCGTCCAGCCATAGTCGATCAGCCAGACTCGACGACTCTCGGAAAACTTCAATGCTCGCTCCAAGCCGTAGGAGCGGATTAGCGGCGGCGGCGAAATGTGTTGATGAATGACGTTCTCGGCAGCACGGACGTCGGCAATCGTCGGGATAGGGAGTGTCATGGACAACGGGGCAGGCTGGGTTCAGTACATCGAGACGATCATTGTTTCATGCGTGCATACGCTGCCCCCATCAGCCTACCAGAATTACCTTTCCCAGCAGACTCTCACGACAGCTCACTCTGCCTAGCGTCGATTCTCCAAAGGATGTCGCAAGGCCGACCTCATCTGCTTCCTGAAGACGTACCAAGGCATCTCGTACAGCGGATTCAGAAGCGGCAATCAAATGCTGGGAGTGCATCGGGAAGGGCATTCCGTTCACTGCAAGGGCCTGGGCGCGAAATTGGCAAGAGTGATACGAAGCCAGTCAGGGCTTAAAAGGCGTCCCAAATCGTGGCCGGGGTAGGCGATTCCGTGCAGTCCGAGAACCAGGATCGACGCCAGCCCTCGAAAGGGGGAAGCGGGCGTCACTCGCTCGCTGCTGGCCCGACTGTTTCTGCGAAAATTGAGGATCGCTCGCGCGAGGGACCATTCTCGCGACGACGGAGCCGCGCATCATCGAGCGACACTTAGCCAATTTGGTATGCACCGATTTGGCGATGCGCCGATCGCTGAATACCGCGAATCTGGGCTGCAACCGGTCGCGATGTGTTCAGACTTGCATTCGTAGCCGCAACGTGTAGAATCCTTGGAATTCACGGGGAAAACGCTGAATTCTTGCGTTTCCTTGACTCCGTTCCCAAGCTGGATGTCGCGAGTTCGAGTCTCGTTGCCCGCTCTTTGGTTCCCTGCCGCTGACCGGCTTCTTCTCGCCACCGTTTCCCGTGCCTTACGATCTGCCGGTCATCAATCTCGCCACTGCTACCTACGAATGCACGTTCGGCCGCGGGTGCGACGGCATTTGCTGCCGCGAGGGGAGGCCGGTCGTCGCTGACGACGAAATCGCCCGGCTTGACGAGCATCTGCCCAAGCTGCTGCCGCTGCTCAGGCCCGAGGCTCGCCGCGTGGCCGCCCGCCACGGCGTGGTCAGCGGCCGCCACCAGAGCGGCGAGAAACATCTGCGCGTTGCTGGCGGCTGGTGCGTCTTCTTTCATCGCGGCTGCGTGCTGCACCAGGTCGGCGCCGCCGAAGGAGACTGCTATCGCTATAAGCCGGTGGTCTGTTCGCTCTTTCCTCTCGATCAGGATGCGGCAGGCAACTGGTACGTGCGACAACATGGGCAGTTCGGCGAGGAGTGGGATCTGTTCTGTCTTGACCCGGCCAATAGCCAGCGTCCCGCGGGAGAATCGCTGGCCGATGAATTGGCGCTAGCGAAGCGGCTCGATTCCACCACCTGACGGAGCCCATTGGCAGTTCTGCCCGTCGCGGCGGGACGAGACTACTTTGGCCCCAGCAGCTCCTTCAACAGACGGTTCAGCTCGGCCCCCTTCGCTTTCGTCGATACGACCTTCCCCTCTTTGTCGAGCAGCAGCATGTTCGGAATCTTGAAGATGCCGTAGTCGATCGTCGAGGGATGGGCACCAAGCCGCTCGCGGTCGTGGATGATCGGCCAGGGGAGCTTTTCCTCGGCGACGAATTCCTCGAGCGCCGGCCGATCCTCGTCGATGCTGATGCCGACGATCTCAAAGCCGCGATCCTTGTAGGCGGCATATTGCTTGCGAAGGTTCGGCAGCTCTTCCAGGCACGGTCCGCACCACGTCGCCCAGAAATCGACCAGAACGACCTTGCCCCGCAGCGAGGCGAGGTCGAGTTCCTTCCCTTCGAGCGTTGTCCCTTTCAGCGTCACCGGCTGGCCGATGATGGAGAGCCGCTTGGCCGCGCCGAGCATCTTCTTCCCCTCCGCGGCAATCTCCTCGTTGTCGCTGTCGGCAAAGAGCTGGCCGAACTTGGCGTAGGCCTCTGCCGCCAGTTCGCGCGACGGGAGGTATTCAAGATCGACGGCATATCCCTCGGCGAGGGCCAGATCGTCGGCCACTTTGTCACCAGCCGAGACGAACTTGAGCATGTCAGCCAGCAGGGCTTTCCGCTGGCCATCGTCCGCATCCTCGCCCACCGCATCGACCGCCTTGAATTGCAGGTCGATCAGCTTCGCCAGGCGGTACGGCTTGCTCGTTGTGTCCTTTTCGAGCGACAGGATTTTGGTCGTCGCCTTTTTGAGTGCCAGCGGCGCCTTCTTGCGAAAGAGAAGGGCCTCGTCCCGGTCCTTCGGCTGAAACTCGATGATCCGGCGGACAAAGCGGGCCAAAGCCTGCGCGTCGTTCCCTTCCGGCATCGTGAACAGGGCTGTGGTCAGATCCTCCAGCGGGTCGGCAAGTTCGAGCGTCGCCGGCGGATCGGCCTTCGCGGGCTTGGGGGGATCGTCCTGGGCCTCTGCGACGCCAGCGACAAAAAGTGCCAGAAGGCTAAGCAAACAACGAAGGGGACGGTTCATGGCAGGACTTGCTTTGTGGCGGGAGAAAGTCGGCAGCGGCGAAAGATTCTAGCGACCTTTGTGGCCGCAAGCACGTAATTTGTAGATGGGGGATGGATGATCGGTGCGATTGGCCATCTGGAAAATGGCTTTTTATCGCGACATAAGTCCTTTTCAGGAAATAGTTTATCAACCGTTGCCCTGGATCGAAAAAAATGCATTCCCCCGCCAAGAAAATGTGAAGCTGGCGGGAACTCGCAAGAGTACCACCGCGTCCAAGGGTCGTTATACCTGTGCGGGCCTAAAGGCTGAGCAGCTCAAGTAGCGGGGAGCGGCAAGTCACGACGGCTCGCACGACCGGAAGAGGCACCGGTTTTCTTCGTTTCGGAACAGTGTCGCGCCGCTGGCGCGTCCAGTCGTACGCAAGTTCGGCCGCGCTCCCTCGCGCGCCGGTCTTGCGCGAGGAGTAGGGTAAGTATGGCTACCGCTGAGTTGAGCGTCTTTCATTTGGACGCTCCTGTCCGTCCTTCGGCCCACGAACCGGGCCGCCCGCTGCATCGGATTCAAGAGGTTCGTCGCCTGCAAGGCATGTCGCTCCGCACCGCGGCGCGGCAGCTGGGAACCGACGTCCGCTCGATCCGCGCCCAGGAACAGGCGCAGACCGATCTCCGTCTGTCGGATCTCTATCGCTGGCAAGAGGCGCTCGAAGTGCCGATCGGCGAACTCTTATGCGAAGACGACGAGCCCCTGTCGCGCAATGTTCGCGAGCGGGCGCAGCTCGTGAAGATCATGAAGTCGGCCCGGGCCTTGCTCGAATCGGCCGAAGGGAACGCTACCCGCCGCATGGCCGAGAACCTCATCGAGCAGCTCAGCGAGCTGATGCCGGAACTGGCCGAGGTGAGCGCGTGGCACTCGGTCGGACAGCGCCGCAGCCTCGACGAAATGGGGCGAATCGCCGAGCAGCCGATTTGCGACGACATGTTCGGCGGCCGCGACTTTGCGGAGTAAGTAGTAGGCACACTCCGTGTGCCGTTCTTGTAAGTCCCGCCGGCCCGGCGGGACTTCACCCGCTATGCGGGCGATTGCTTAGCCACGGATGAAACACCGATTGGCACGGATGATTCTGCGCACGCAACACTAACATTGCGTTTCTTCGCCTACTGCGAAGATTGTTACGAAAAACTTGTCGCGGATTCTCTCGACGGCGCAGCGTCTATCAAGTTCAACGCAAAGACCGCAAAGGTAGCAAAGCCGCGAAGAGCGAAGGGCATGCTCCTTTGCAACTTTGCGTTAAGAGTCTTCACGAGGGCCGGCAAATATCTCGTCGGTTGCGGCTGGACCGGCGCTGGGTTTCATCCGTGGTAGTCCGTGGCTCAATAGACGGCATCAGACTAAATCAATCGGGCACCCACATAATCCCACCCCCTGGGAATGGCCCGCCACACACACGATCTACGAAGTTTGCCGGGGCAAACAAGATCATGAGACGATAGTGAGCACCAAGGCTCTTCGTCCGCCGAGCCTCCTCGAATGGAACGTATAGAAATCCCTTCAATCCAAACTCATTCGCTTCACGAATTCCTCGCGTCCGCAGCCGATAGTACGTCCCGCCATACGCGAACAACAAGCCGAGGGCGACAGTGCCAATCATCAGCGATCGCAGGCTGAGCTGAAACGGTCGCCGGCTGTGATTGTTGCCCGTCATCGCGGCGCTTGCCTCACCCGCCCCACTTCGCCACCTGCCCGCTCCGCAGCGAGGCATTCGCCAGATGGGCCGCGCTCGCCGCGCTGACGCCCGCTTCGGCTGGGCAAGTCGGCGGTTTGCGGCTGCGGATGCACTCGATCCAGTTCGTCAGATGCAAAAGCTCGCCGTCGGGCTGATCGTAGAAGTCGGCCCCGCGCGGGCCCTGGCCGATGATCAGCTCGCCCGGCATCAGCTTGCTCCGCCGCTCGGGGATGACTTCGTAGCGGCCCCGGTCGATGTAGAGTGTCGCCTCGGTCCCCATGAACTCGCACATCGCCGCGTTGCGGGCCGACGAGAACGTCCCCTCAAAGTACGCTTGCAATTCCTGCTTGGGATACTGCATCAGCGTCTGCACCGTGTCAGGCGTTTCCCACAGGTCTTTCGCGTGGAAGTGGTCGCCGATGCTCGCCGCGGTCTGCGGATGATCGAGATCGAGATACCAATGCACGACGTCGATCCAATGCACCATCAGGTCGGTGAAGATGCCGCCGCCAAAATCCCAGAACCAGCGCCACTGGCGAAAGCGATACTCGTCAAATGGCTGCTCGCGGGCCGAGCCGAGGAACGCCTTCCAATCGACGCTCTTGGGGTCGATGTTCAGGTTCGGCTTGGCGGCTCGGTTGGTGTTGCGGTTCCAGGTGAGATGCACCTTGTGAATCTCGCCGAGCTGGCCCGACTTCACGATCTCGTGTGCCTTGATGAGGTGCGGCATCGAGCGCTGCTGCGTCCCCACCTGCACGATCCGGCGATTGCTGTTCTGGGCGTCGATCACGCGCTGCCCTTCGGCCAGGTCGTGCGTCAGCGGCTTCTCGACATACACATCCTTACCGGCCGCACACGCATCGACCGTCATCGGCACGTGCCAGTGGTCGGGCGAGCCGATGACGACGGCGTCGATGTCCTTCCGTTCGAGCAAGGCGTGGTAGTTCTTCGTCGCGAATGCGTCCGGCTGGGCAAGCTTCTTCCCCTCGGCCAGATGTGTGTCCCAAATGTCGCACACGGCCACGATCTTCACACCCGGAATCGTCCGGAGCGACTCCATCAGCCGTCGGCAGCGCCCGCCGGTGCCGATGCAACCGACCGTAATCTCCTCGTTGGCCGCAAAGCCCTCGGCGGTGGCGGTATAACCGGCGGTAATAGCCCCGGCAGCAGCAATGCCCAATGATTCAAGCAGTTCGCGGCGGGAGAGGGACACGGCGAGGCTCCTGGCGGTGGAGAGGAAATTAGTCGCCTTTCGCGGAGCGAAAGACGACATTGACGCGCCGCATTCTACGCCGCGAGCAGGACGATTGCGACGATCGCGTAAGCCGCCACGATCGACGCGGCCAGCCACCAGAGCCGCCGGCGAAAGCGGACCGCCGCCATTGGATCGGCAATTGCGACCGCCAGCACGGCCAGACGCTCTTCCAGCGGCGGATGCAGCCAGTGGCCCCAGCGGCTGGTCTGTCCGCGGCCGATGATCTTCACGAGCGCGCGGGCGAAGCACTCGGCAGCGGCCCGATCCACCGTGCCGTCCTTCGCGACGCAGGTGGCCAGGTCCGCTTCGTGCTCAAGCCACCGCGAGTAGCGTGCGACGACAAGCACCGCGTAGGCGAGCCACGCCGCGGTGAGCAGGACGGCGGCCGTGGCACTCCTGTCGAGCGAATGGGCAAGCGCAGCAGCGTCTGGAAAAATCGCCTGAATTGCAAACCAGATCGCCAGTGGCAGGGCCATCAGGAGCATTCGCCAGAGCATGTGCCGCCCGGCGACGTGCCCCAGTTCGTGACGGACGACCCCGGCCACTTCATCGGCCGACAGCCGCGCGAGCAGCCGATCGGTCAGAAAGACGTATCGCAACCCCCGGACGACGCCGGCGACCGCGGCATTGGCGGCCATGCCCTGCGTGTGCCAAACCAGAATGTCGCGCACGCCCAAACGCTGCTCGCGGCAGAGGCCGATAAGGCGATCGCGCAGCTCGCCCCCCGGCAGCGGCGACGTGCGCCAGATGCGCGCCAGCGCCAGCGGCATCAGGGCGAGCATTGCTCCCAAGAGCGGCACGTTGAGCCACACAAGCCGACCGCTTTCGGAAGCAGCCGGCCAAAGGATCGCCGCTACTTCGTGAATGCCAATGAAGACAAGCGGCGGCAGGACGATCAGAGCAAGCTGCTGCCGGACGTTGTGCCACAAGTATGCGGCCAGGCTTTCGTGCGGAGCGCGATTGCCAGACGCCGCGGCGGCCCGCGATTGCAGGCGGAACATGACCGCCCAGAGCAGCACCAGCGGCACGATCGCCGGCAGCAGGATCATGATTTCGTCGGCGAGCGGCCAGCGGGCGAGGTTCCACTCGCTCCGCACGATCGCCGGCCACTGGAGGACGTACATCGTGACGGCGACCACGGCGATCCAAATCGCCAGAACCGCCGACTCGACGCGCGACCAGAGGCGTTCGCAACGAGCAGCCGCGGAGGGCGAAGCTTCGGCCAGCGTCCGCACGATCGGAAGCGAGCCAATCGCCGCCGCCAGCGGAGCGACCAATGTCCCGCCGAGCGTGAGCAGCACGCGCCACAGGACGCCGCCGACCGGTTCGCTGCTGGCCGCTTCCGGCTGAGCGAGGGCACAGATGACGGCGATGAGGAGGGCAAGCTGCATTAGGTTTCAGCCTAATCGCCCCGCACCTTGATACCATCGCCCTTCCGCTGGCACCGATTATTCCGCATCTCGCGGGCATCCGCATGGCGTGGCGGCCCCGACTTGCCGATAAACGTCTTTCGTATCTCCACGAAAGAGCCAGGGAAGGCGGGGGCGATGAACGACGGAAAGCTTTACTACTGCTGGTCTTGCGACGCACACCGCCGAATTGTCCCGCCTACCGCGGGTGAGACGAAATGCCCAAGGTGCGGTGAGTCCCTCTCGCGCGAAGTCGAGCTATCGCTCCGCCGGACCGCCAATCCCATCCGCCCGGAACGTGCCGGAACCTTCGTCGCGGATCGCTGGCAGGAAGCAGCGTAGCCTAAGGTTCAGGCTCAATGGCGAGCGAGGTGCGTGAGCACCCCAATGGGTCACCATTGTGAGCAGTAGATCGCCATCGGGAGGCTGACGCCTCCCGCTCGCCAACGGCACACGGAGTGTGCCTATTTACTTAGCGGAAATACCGCACGGCATTCTCGAAGAGCGCCAGTCCATCACCGCGCTCGTGCTTCTCGCGCGTCCAGCGCGGATGGTGCGTCGGATCGATGTGCCGTTCGGGATGCGGCATCAGGCCAAAGACGCGGCCCGTTTCGTCGCACAGGCCGGCGACGGCAAGCTGGGCACCGTTAGGACAAGCGGGATAAGGGACTTCAGATTGGGGTGGCTGTGGGTCGCGCAGCGAACCACGGCTTTCCGGCGGCAGATCGTACCTCAGCACCAGTTGTCCCGCCGACTCTAATCCCCGCAGCGTTGCCTCATCACGAGCCACAAACTTCCCCTCGGCATGCGCCACCGGCAGGTACATCCGCTCGATCCCTTGCAGGAAGACGCACTTGGGACTGGCAACGCGGAGATGGACCCAGCGGTCCTCGAACTTGCCGCTTTCGTTCAGTGTGAGCGTGGCGATCGGTTCGTCGGCCCGATCTGGCAGCAGCACGCCGCTCTTGATCAGAATCTGAAAGCCGTTGCAAATCCCCAGAATCAGCTTGCCGGCCGCTTTGAACTGGTGCAGGGAGTCCTGCAGGTGATGCCGCATCTGGTTGCCGAAGATGCGTCCGGCACAAATGTCGTCCCCGTAGCTGAATCCACCGGGGATGCAGAGAATCTGGTAGTCCCCCGCCAGCGCCGGCTTCTCCAGCAGCCGATTCAAGTGGACGCGGTCCGCCTGCGCGCCGGCCTGCTCGAAGGCGAAAGCCGTTTCGGCGTCGCAGTTGGTGCCGGGAGCACGGAGGATCAGGACGCGGGGCTGCATTACCAGCGCAGTGGCTTCTGCCACGCCTCCTTGAGTTGGTCGATCGGCAGGTCAATCAGCCATGCGGCCGGCGGAGCGTGGCCGATGTGCGGCGCGGCGGCAACTTGCAGCCGGGAGGAATCGGTTACTTCGCCAATGTGAGCGAGCGGCACATCGTGCTGGCGGAACAAGGCTTCCAGCGCGTCGCGATTCGCCGGTTCGACTTCCAGCACAAACCGGCTCGCCGATTCGGCAAAGAGAAGGATCGTGTCGATGTCGTCGGACTTGGGATCGACGGAGCCATCGTGTGGCACGTCGGCCAGGCGAACGCGAACGCCGAGGCCGCCAGCGAACGCCATTTCGGCGAGCGCGACGCCAAGGCCCCCTTCGCTCGGATCGTGGCAGGCACGAACGAGGCCCTGATGGATCGCGGCATGGACCGCGGCGAACGTCCGTTTCGCGGCGGCGGGATCGACTTGGGGGACAACATGGCGAGCGGGGTGCGTAAGCTCCCCGATGGTTTCGCCCCGCAGATTCGCACCACCATGCCATCGGGAGGCTGACACCTCCCGCTCGCCGGAGAGACTTTCCCACTCCGACCCGCCGAGCTCATTCTTCGTCCAGCCGACCTGATAGATCAAATTGCCCGCGGCCTTGAAATCCATCGTCACCGCGCGGTTCACATCGGCGATCTGACCGAGGGCGCTGATTAGCAGCGTGTGCGGAATCTGAATCGTTTGCTTCTGGCCGTCTGCAACGTAGCTGAACTCGTTGTTCAGGCTGTCCTTGCCGCTGATGAACGGCGTGCCGAGAACCACCGCCACCTCGTAGCAAGCGAGTGCCGCCCGGACGAGCGCGCCGAGCGTCTCTGGCCGGTCGGTATAGCCCCAGCAGAAGTTGTCGAGAATCGCGATGCGCGACGGATCGGCACCGACCGCGACGCAGTTGCGTACCGCCTCGTCGATCGCACACGCCGCCATATGGTACGGGTCGATATCGCCGTAACGTGGGTTCATGCCGCAGGCGATTACCAGCCCGCGCCGCGATGAGAGCACCGGCCGCAGCACGGCTGCATCGCTGGGACCGTCATTCGCGACGCCGACGAGCGGCTTCACGACGGAACCTCCCTGCACCTCATGGTCGTATTGGCGGATGACCCACTCTTTGCTGGCGGTGTTGAGCGAGGAGAGCAACTGGAGTATGACCGAATTGAAATCGGAAGTCTGAGGTCGGAGGTCGGAGGTCGGTCGTTCTGACTTCCGACTTCCGACTTCCGACTTCCGCGTGTACGTCGCTTGCCGCTCGACCTTCGGCCGGCCGCCGTGCAGGAAGTGCATGTCGAGTTGGCCGACACTCGTCCCTTCGTACTTCAGTTCCAGCTTCCCCGTCGGCGCAAAGCGGCCGATCACCACCGCTTCAACATTCTCGCTGCTGCACAGAGCCAAGAGCCGCGGCCACTTCGACTCCGGCACCGCGAGGACCATCCGCTCCTGGGCCTCGCTGATCCAGATTTCGGTGTACGACAGGCCGGCATATTTGAGCGGGGCCTTTTCGAGCCAGACCTCGGCCCCGACGTCGGCTCCCATCTCGCCGACCGCGCTGGAAAAGCCGCCGGCGCCGCAATCGGTCACCGCCGTGTACAGCCCTTCGTCGCGGGCGGCGAGCAGCACGTCGAGCACCATCTTTTCGGTGATCGCGTTGCCAATCTGCACCGCCCCGCCGCTCACCTTTTCGCTTTCGTGGGTGAGCTCGACGCTGCTGAACGTCGCCCCGTGAATGCCGTCGCGACCCGTCCGGCCGCCAACCGCCACGATCAGATCACCCGGCTGCGTCTCCTTGAACGCCATGTTGTGGGGCACGAGGCCCACGTTGCCGCAAAAGACGAGCGGATTGCCCACGTATCGCGGGTCGAAGCAGATCGCCCCGTTCACCGTCGGGATGCCCATTCGGTTACCGTAGTCGCGGACGCCGCTCACCACGCCCCGCATAATCCGCCGCGGATGGAGCACGCCCGGCGGCAGTTCGGCAGCCGGCGTGTCGGGGGGAGCAAAGCAGAAGACGTCGGTGTTGGCGATCGGCTTGGCCCCGAGACCCGTGCCCAGCGTATCGCGAATGACGCCGCCGACGCCGGTGTTCGCCCCGCCATACGGTTCGATCGCACTCGGCCGGTTGTGCGTCTCGACCTTGAACGCGACGTGATGCTGCTCGTCGAACTTCACGATCCCCGCGTTGTCCTGAAAGACGCTGACGCACCAATCGTGCTCGCCCAGTTCCTGCCGAATCCGCTGCGTGGCGGCGAAAATCGTCTCCTTCAGCAGGTTATTGAAGTGCCGCGTGCCATTCTCGTCGGTGTAGGTGACGCGGCCGGTGAGCGTCTTGTGGCTGCAGTGCTCGCTCCAAGTCTGAGCGATCGTCTCCAACTCGATGTCGGTCGGCTCGCGTCCAAGATCCCGGTAGTGCTGCTGAATCGTCTGCAGCTCGACGAGCGTCAGGCTCAGCGTCCGCTCGCGGCTGAGCTGCTGAAGCTGGTCGGCGTTGAGCTCGCGAATCGGCAGAGTCAGCGGTTGGAACTGGTACGTCGAACCGAAGTGAATCTGCGTCAGCTTCAGCGGGCCGAAGACGACCTGCTCGATCGAATCATTGGCCAGCAGCTTCGTTGCGAGCAGTTGCAATTGTTCGTCCGAGAGGCCGCCGACCCAGTATTTCCGCAGCGTCACGACCGCATCGGCAGCGATGCCGAAATCGGCTATAGCCGCGAGCGTGCTGGCGGCGACGGGATCGGTGACGCCGGGCTTGGGGAGGACGTGGATGAGCGTGGCGGAAACATTCTTAGGCCGCTGACTCCCCCCGCTCGCCAATTGCGGATCACCGACATGTCCAACGACAGGATTCTCCACCACCAAATCCGCCAAGAGTTCCCGCGATAGCCGCTCGATCTCGTCCTGGCTGATTTCCCCCTGCACGAGAAACCCGCGGGCGGCATGAACCTCAAACTTTGGGAGTGCCAGGTCGGCGGCTCCGGCAGTGACGGCCCGCGCGAGCAGGTCGGGCTCGCCGGGGGCGGGGTGAACGTCAACTTCCCAAAGCGTCACGTCGGCGTTTTCCTTCGGCGAGAATGCGGGCCAAGGCGGGCCCGTCGCCGGTTTCGAGGGCTGTGCGGAGCCTAGCAAGCACTGTCTCAAAATCGGCCAGGGCCTTCAAGGTAGGGACGGCATTCGTGGCGAGGATTTGCCGCCACAATTCGGCATCGCCGGCCGCCACGCGGGTCGTGTCGCTCCAGCCAGTGCCTGTTAAGGGCAAAAGCGACTCCGGCGTTGCCGCCGCAAGGGCGGACGCAACGAGATGAGGCAAATGACTCGTGCGCGCCAGGGCTGCGTCGTGGTCGGCGGGGGACATTTGGACGACACGGGCCCCAAGCGATTTCCAAAATTTCTCGATCGCACTGGTCGTTGCTGCCGCGGTCGCTGCGGTGGGTGTGACGACCACCGTCCGTCCTGCAAACAGGCTGGCGATTGCCGCTGTCGCCCCGGTCCGGTCGCTGCCGGCAATCGGGTGACTGCCGATGAAGCGCGATGAATCGCCCGCTTGCGCCCGCAGCAGTTCCTCTGTCCTGGCAACCACGGCCTCCTTCGTGCTGCCGGCGTCGGTGAGGAGCACACCGGCCGGTGCATGCTTTGCCGCTTCGGCAATGGTTTCCGGAATCAGTTCGACCGGCGTGCAGACAACGACCAAATCAGCTTCAGCCACTCCGCGGGCAATGCTCGTCGTCGTCTCGGTCACGCATTTGCAGTCGAGCGCCTTGGCCAGTGACGACCGCCTGCGACCGATACCCACGATCCGCCCGGCGAGCTTCCGCCGGCGCAGGGCAAGGCCGATCGAACCTCCGATCAAACCGACGCCGATGATTGCAACCGTCTGCCGCTCGCGCACGGGCCACTTGGTCCTTCAAAGTAGGTCGGCGAGGCCCTTCGCCGACCAGCGTCGCAAGTTGATGATCCACTTGCTACTCGTGTCAGCCGAGGGCCCGGCTGACCTACATTCGGCGACGCCAATTTGGATGGCGGGATTCTAGTGGACGCAGGCCTGATGCTCCACCGCGGGCAGAGAGAAGCGAACAACCGCGGATGACGCGGATCGCGCGGAGGAGGAAGCGGGCAGTTAGCCACGGAGGAAACACGGATTGGCACGGATGCGAGGTAGCAACTCCCTTCCATCCGCACACTCCGTGAAATCCGCGGTTGAATTTGCCGCAACGAATCGAAGAAACTCGACAATTTAAGTCGTTGCTAATACGGTATTTGCGACACATCTTGCCCATCTTCCGACCTGATCTGTCACGGGCGTGTGGTTAATGGGGGCTGTGGGGCAGGCATCTTGCCTGCCGGACCACAACGGCAGGCTGGAAGCCTGCCCCACGGACCCACACCACTTCGTTTCCGGAGGATCGTGCCATGATCGTTCACAGTCACGAGATGAAAGCCCGCGCTGCGTTCTTTGCCGAGGAGGAGATCCTGCGCGGGCCGCTGCCGCCGAGCGAGCGGGATCTGGAGATTTACGAGGCGGTCGTCATCGAAGGAGAAACAACGCGGAGTGCGGCCAACGCGTTCGAGTTGTCGCAGACGCGGATCGTGCAGATTTGTGAGCGCGTCGCCGAGTGGGTTGCGGGGACGCTGCCGGAAACGCCCCGGCTGTCGCGCCGAGCGCGGTTGCGCCTTGCGTCGCACGTGGCGGAAGGGCGGCTCGATCATCTGTACTCGCTGGCGATGCAGGCCTTCGATAAGTCGCTGGGCGAACAGACGACGGTCCGCGTGAGCGATCGCGGCGAGACGACGACCACGCGGACGAGTTGCGGCGACATCAAGTATCTCTCGCTCGCGTCGCGCCTGGCGGAGCGGAAATATGCGGTGGTGCTGCGGGGCCTGCAGGGAGCGAGGGGGCTGGAGCGGGAGGGCGAGGATGGCCGGGAGGGCGAGGCTCCTGCCGAGCCGCGTAGTCAGGGTTCAGGGTTCGGGGTTCAGGAGGGAGAGGACGGAGGACAGAAGACTGAGAACAGAAGACAGACGACAGAGGTCAGGAGTCGATTGGCGGACGTTCCCCCGGTTGGGGACTGTTCAAGGTTTGGCGATGCTCGGCTCGTCGCGACCGATGCTGGGGTGATGAGTAACGCTGCAACCGCTGATGAGTCGGCCGTTTACGACGAGATCGAGCGGCGACGACGGGCGTTTCTGGCGGCGCTCGACAACGATACGTCCCCTGTTCAACCGCCGCGAGTCGATGCGGGGGGAATGTTGTTGGAAGAGGCGGAGGGAGAGCAGGAGACAGAAGACAGAGAACAGACGACAGAAGGAGAGGAGTTGGCCCTGGCCGGCGTGTTGCCGATGGCAGCCCTCACCGATACCTCGACCGATGCCTGCCCCACGGCGCGGCCCTTGTCGCGGCGCGAGCGGCGAGCTCGGCAGCGAATGCTGGAGAAGAAGCTGCGGCTGCGGAAGGCGAGGTAAGCGGGATGGAGGCCGGTTGGCCAAAGGCGGATCACGAAGGCACGAAGGCAGGCAGAAAGCACGAAGGAACTCCATTCGTGTTTTCGATCTTTCGTGGTTTCGCGATCGTTTGGGCCAACGATTTTCCATACACTAGCGGCAGGACAAGTCCTGCCCTACGGCTACGGGAGCTCGACTTCCTCGCCGCCAGCGATGGTGAGCAAAGCGCGAATGGTGGCGGGGGGCGTGTCGTTCTCCAAGCTGCGCACGCTGCCGTCAGCCCAGAGACACTGAGCGCACGTCCCGCGGCCGCGATCCTGTTTCGCTCCGTGGCAACTGCAAATACCTTGACCGCGCATCGGGTTCACGGCCATCGGCATCTGTGTCGTGTGCAAATCGCGAGGCTCCATCCAATGAATGCCGGAGTTGTGCGACTCGACGACGAGCAATGTGTTGCTCGATCCGTCCTTGATCTTGGCCAGCGAGACGGCCTTCGCACCCGGCCAGACCGTTTCAGGTCCGACGACGGCGAGGTAGCTGGTCATGCCGCTCGGCGGGTCGGTGTCGGGGTCGCTCGGACAGCGATATAGATGCATCTCGGGATACATCTTCGCGAGGAGACTGTTGTTCGGTCCATCCCACGGTTCGTCGAAGCGGTATTGCTTGTAGAGATTTTCCTGCTCGAGGAACGGGAGGAGCAGCACTCGCCAACTATGCATGGGCTTTCCGTTCGCGTCAGCGATGTAGGCGGGTGGGAATGAACCGTACGTGTCCTCGTAGTTCTGTAGGGCGATGCCGATCTGCCGGAGATTGTTGCTGCAATAGTTTCGCCTGGTTGTAATACGAGGGGCTTGGACTGCTGGCAATAAACAACCACATGTGATGAATCCAACTCCTAATACGCCAGCGAGGTACCACCAGTTTTTGTAGTACGCACCGTAGCCAAGTGCGCCGACGATTGCGAACAAGTAGCACAGAGCGACGCCAGTCTCGCCCAACTGCGAAATTAAGGCGATCGGGACGGCGATGACTGCCGTAAGCACGAGCAAGTGCCGCGACGAGAATTGAAAGGGGGGTTCGACGATCTGCCGAGAGTCGCCCGTGTCGCTCATGGGAGGTGCCGCGAGGAGAAGGGGGAACACGCGACGAGCCTGCTATTGATTGTACGCACCGGTAGCGGGGATTGCGCGGCGAGTCGAAGAATAGCAAGCCGGATGGCGAAAGGCGGATCACGAAAACACGAACGGGGCAGAAAGCACGAAGGGAGTTTGTTCGTGTTTTCGATCTTTCGCGGTTTCGTGATCGTTCGGGCCAGCGGTGGTCAATTGGCAGAGGGTGGACAGGCGAGACGCCTATCCTACGACGTGCCGCACTCAACCCGCTCGGCTGTGTGCGAATAGGCGTCGCCGACCGCGTAGTTCCGGAAGCGGATGCTGTAGCAGTCCTCGAACCACTGGGCGATGTCGGTTTCGGCGGCCACGTCGTAGCTGGGAGCGACGTGCAGGAGGTGCCCCTGATGTTCCTGGCGAATGTCCCCCTCCTCGACGAGGATGACGCCGGATTTAATCACGAATCGCGGCAGGGCGAACATCGTCTCCTTGTTCTCGTGCGGCGTATAGATCGTGATGTCGGCATCGGCGCCGGGGCCGAGATGCCCCTTGTTTTTCAGACCCAAAATGCGAGCGGGGCCGGCACGCGTGATGATGGCGATGTCGCTGAGCGTGTATTCCCGCTTGAGGTCGGCCAGCTGCGACCGCTCCAGCACGCCCGGATGAACGTGCTTCAGGGCCTCGTCGCGGTAGTTGCGATCCATCAGCAGGCGAATGATCTGCGGATAGGCGAGGAAGCTGCCGCCGTTGGGATGGTCGGTGCTCATCACCACCCGCCACGGATCGTTCACCATCAAATACCATTCCAGGCCAATCGCCCACTGCAGCGAATGAACGAGCGTCTTGTTGCGATACTCGATCGGGGCGATGCCGCAACCTGCTTCCATCTCGGTGTCGGCACTGAACCACTTGGACTTATAGACGTTGGCGAGGTAGTAACCGAGCGGGCCGTCGCCAGTCATGCTGGTGGTTTTGCCGAACAGCACCTGGCCGACATCGACGGTGATGTTCGGGTTCGCGTTGACGTATTCGGCGAGCGGGGCGACTTTGCTGTTGAATGTGTTTTCGTCGGCGTCGCCTCCGCCGTAGCTGTGAAACTGGATGTGCGTCATGTGCCCGCGATGCCCTTCGAGGGCCCGCATCGTTTCGAGCGTCGTCGTCCAGTTGCCGGGCATGCCGAGGTTGTTCGCGTGAATGTGGACGCTGTGCGGGAGCTTCAGCGAATCGACCGTGCGAGCGACGGCCTGAATGACTTGCCGCGGAGTCACGTCGAAATGCTCGACGTTTTCGTCGATCTGCCGCACGTTGCCGCTGGCTTGCTGCTTCCAGACTTCGACGCCGCCGGGATTCACGAGCTTGCAGGCATAGGCTTTGGCCGCCCCGAGGAGCCAGCCGGTAAAGTTCCGCAGTCGCTCGTCGTCGCCGTCGCGGGCGGCACGCATCACGTAGTGATTGTTGCCCATGAGGATGTAGAACCCCTTGTCGATGCAGGGGGTGTCCTCAAATTCCTCGTGCGTGTGCCGGGCGTTCAGCGGCGGCACGGCGGCATCGAAGGCGGTCGTGTAGCCCAGGCCGATGTACTTGTAGCCCGTAGCAAACGTACTGGGAACGCTCCCCATCGTGCCGCTGTGCGTGACCGAGGTGCGGTGAATCTTCTCGGCGTTGCGTTTTTCCTCGGGGCGCATCTTGCGGGCGGCATTCACCTTCGGCCCGGCGATATGGCAGTGCATGTCGATCCCGCCAGGCATGATCACCAGGCCCGCGGCATTGAGCGTGCGCGTCGGCCGCACGCTGGGATCGCTGGGCGGCTCGACAATGCGATTCCCCTCGATCCAGATGTCTTTGACCTGGCCGTCGATGCCGTTGGCCGGGTCATAGACGTAACCGCCGGCGATGAGGAAGTATTCGGGCATGCCGAGTGGTCAGAGGGTGGAAGGTAGAGGGTAGGCGAGTGGGTAACGGTCAATCATGGTTGGCCGATGCGATGCGGGCAAGGCGGGCGCGGATGAGCGTTGGTAATAACGGCTGCGTACAATCAGTGGACATGAGCGACCAAGATCGAATGAATGTCCCCGCCCTATCCGTGCTTCCCGCACTGGCTGCTGCCCTTGCAGCGGGAGCGTTTTTGATTGATTCCGCACGGCGGTGCAGTGACTTCGTCCCTCGAAGCGAACCAATGCCTCCAACGATTAGTCATGGTAACATCGTCCAACAAAGTAGCCGTCATGCGAAAATCGAAACGCAAGCTTACGACTCCGGCCCACACGACAGAGAACGGCGAATGCTTGATTCCGGGAACAATGCCTGTCGAGGCCACTCGCAAATTCATGGTCCTAACCGACAAGGAGAAGGAAAGAGAAGTTCGCGGATATATGCGTCGCGAAGCTAGGGACGAAAAAGTTCGACATCTCGAATTGGTCAAAACCGAGAGTATCTTCGGCGCACCTACCGATGTGTGGAGCGTCACGACGAACAAGGGCAAGTGGTGGGTCATAACAAATCCGACCAACCTTTACTCGCAAGACCTCTTTCCCAGTCTCGATTACACGCTTTCTTTTCATGTTGGTCTGATGACGCGATTGCAGCAACGCTACATGACGACCGAACACGCTGCAGCGCACGATTCAGTAAATGACTTCCACAACCTCATAGCGAGAACCCGCCAAGCGTTGTTCGACTCAAAGACGAATCACGACTTTCAATCCGTCGGCATGATGTGTCGCGAAGTGCTTCTCATGTTGGCCGGACATCTTGCGACGCCCGCAATCGTCCCGAATGGAGAACCAGCACCGCAAGCAGGGAACTTCGTCGGCTGGATCGAACTCATTGCAAATGATGTCGCTCCCGGCTCCTCAAATGAAAGACGGCGTTCATTCTTGAAAGACACAGCACGCACGACATGGCAATTTGCCAACTGGCTCACTCACGCACGGAGCGCAACACGATTCGATGCCACGCTCGCTTGTGATGGGACGGAATTGGTCGTGGATGCGATGCTCATTTTCAACTTGCCTCAGACAAACTCCAAACGCAAACGCGTGTAAATCCCATCTAGTTTTTTTTTGAACCATAGTCGTCATTGTCCAGCCTCAATCCCTTCGCCCGTTATTTGAAGATTCACAGTTGCTACGCTCTCAGGGGACGAGATACAACTGACCGACGAGGTGGACGATGAAATCACCATTTCCAGGTATGGACCCGTTTATCGAAGCTCGCGGTTTGTGGGCGGATTTTCGCCTCGAGTTCCTTTGCGGGATTCGCCGAGCGCTAAATGCAACGCTGCCACCGTCGTATGCAGCGCGGGTGGGGCACCGCAGCTACGTCCATCAGCTCCTGAATGACGGGCTACCCGAAAGTAAGGAGCTTGCGCCACTGGCAGTCCCAACTCAGGAGGCGGACGGCAGCTTTGTCATGCATCCGGTGTCACCCTGAGGTGGACCCCAAAAGCTGGACAGGCGGCGGGGAGATTCTAAGCTAGGGCGAG
>CAYLLN010000058.1:23690-45263 GCA_964384375.1 uncultured Pirellulaceae bacterium | reverse complement strand
GCGTTTGGGAGAGGTTTCTAGTTTGGCAGGTTCGCTGGGGTGAGTCAAACTGTCTGTTACACGAATTCCCGCAGGCTGACTTTCGATTACGGCTGTGACGCGACGGATGCCGGCGGTTTGGGGGAATCCGCCGCCGCGGCCTTGTTCAGGAACTTCTTGATCGGAATGTCGTAATATCTGGCGGACGTGTACCTCCGACCATCGACCGTTAGGGTCAGTATCCGAACCATGGCGCGATCTGCGAATTCCTTGGGTAGCTGCGTTTGCCCCGAGAGCTTGCCGTCCTTGGTCGATTTCAAATCGATTTGCGCCTTCACGAGGTATCTGCGGCCACCATCGCTGTCTGGGTTGCTGAAAGCGATCACGGTGGCCGAATAAATTGGCTTCAGCCGGCCTTCGTCAGCCAGTGTGAAGACGACGTTCAGCTGCTCGGCATCAGCGGCGTTCACTTCCACATCGTACTTCAGGCCCCACTCGTCCTTGGAAGGACCAAGCGCATAATAAACCGCCCAAACGAGGCCAGGCATCAACAAAATGGCAGCGATGACCAAACCACCGATCGCCAGGCGCGAGTATCGAGAGTTCATGGCACGTTCCCTTGGATTTGGCGGAATCGCTGTAGCCGATGCGAGCTTGGTAAGCTCGGCTGGTGCATATCGTGCGGCCAATTGAAGCTATCGGCTTAAGCTCGGGCAAGATTAAATTCTGAGGGCTGATGCTCCCCAACCGCCACCTGCCAGCGTTTGCGAGCACAGGACAATCCATCCTGAGTTGCAAAGGCCGCCGCCGCAAACCTGCATCGGTCAAAATCGACCGGTGCTTTCGCACACAGAATCGACAAGTCGCCGGCATCTCGAGAGCAGCGACGATCCTGCTTGCTAAGCGTGTCGCCGCACCACCTGGATAAGTCTCCCGATACGTGTTACGGTGCCGAAGGCCCCGCGTATTCGGTCACTCGACGAAATGGTTTCTCATGGGCAGAAATTTCGAAAATCGCAAGAATGCGATCTTCAAGACCGCTGGTCAGAAATCGAAGCTGTACTCGAAGTACGGCAAACAGTTGTACGTCGTTGCCAAGAATGGCGTCGCGGACCCCGATGCCAATCCGGCTTTGCGAAGCTTGATTGAGAAGGCCAAACGTGATCAGGTTCCGGCCCACGTGATTGATAAGGCGGTTGAAAAAGCCCGTGGCGTCGGCGGCGAGGACTTCGCGTCCGTGCGCTACGAAGGATTCGGGCCCGGCGGCTCGATGGTGATCGTCGATTGCTTGACTGATAACAACCAACGCACGATTTCCGAAGTCCGGAGCTGCTTCACGAAAACCGGTTCCAAGTTAGGAGCGCCTGGTTCCGTCGCCCTGTGGTTTGACCACGTGGCCATCCTGTCCTTCCCAGGGGACAACGAAGAGCAAGTGCTCGAAGCGATGTTGGCTGCCGATGTGAACGTCGATGAGATCGAATGCAACGCTGGCCGCCTGACGATCTTTGCGCCCCCCACCGAGTTTTACAAAGCCAAGACGGCACTCTTGCAAGCGTTTCCTGGAACCGAGCTGGAAGTGCAGGAGATCACTTTCCTCCCACAGACCAGCAAGACAATCAGTGCGGAAGACCTGACCGTGTTCCAAAAATTCCTAGGTCTGCTGCACGAGTGCGACGATGTGCAGGACGTCTATCACAACGTGGACTTGCCGATCTAGAGCACCCGATCATTGGACGGGCGCGACAGTAGCTCGCAGAACTTAGACCGGCGCTGCTGTGAATTACTCTCCAAGCCGAACTTTCAGCTTGCGAAAAGCGGAGTCGGGGCGATTTTCGGCCTGCTACAAAGCGGGGACAGCGTGCGTCGGTTACATCCCAGTGCCCTCCGCGTGATTTGAACACGCACACCTTTCGGTAACAGATCCTAAGTCTGTCGCGTCTGCCAATTCCGCCAGGAGGGCTGCTGCGCTCATTTTATCGAGACACCCTGTGGCGTGCCAGAGTTCACCGGGGTGGGGCGAGCGATCGCGGCCACCGCGGATGCAGCCCCTCGAACCCCGTCGATCTGGCGGGATTTTTTGTTGCGCGGTTAGAATGCCGCCATGAACGCCAGAGAACTCTACATCGTCAGATCGACGCTTTCCCTCGTCTTCGCCGTTGGCCTGATGTTTCACGGCGCGTTGTTCATGACCGTAGGAACGTCCTGGCCGCTAGTTGTGTTTGTGGTCGCGCTGGACTTTGCAGCGCTTGGATTCTGGTGGGCAGAGCGACGGCAGCGATTTCGCGAGCGACTGGCAGCGATTCGACTGCCTGAGGCCAGCAACATTTAGTGACTCGCTACCGATCATTGGCGGAGTTGATCGAGCGGACGATGGCCTACCGACCCCGACTCAGTTTGAGCGGTTCATAGACTCGCTGCCGGATGACGAGTAGCCGCTGGTGGTACAATGCCCCGCACGAAACTGCGGGGTTTTTATGCGCCAACTCGATCCAATGGACCCACGCATCGAATACGAACTATTTACCGACCCAAGCCCCTCCGCGGCGTGTGGTCATTTCCAGTGCCTCAGCTGGGACTTCTACGCGAGATGGGATCACTGGCATTTCGCCATATCAAGGGATGCCGGAGTCAGGCCGGAAGCGTCCAAACTGCGCGACCTGCCGCCTGACAAGAGGCCCTTAGGCGTCTTTTTCAGGGAGGGGAAATACGGCCAGGAAGGGCAATCAAAGGGGAGCTACATGCCCGACGATGAGAAGTTCCGAATCATCCGCGAGTGCATTCGGGAGTTTGAGGACAGGCCCACTTAGTGACCAACAATCGGCGCACGGGTCATGGGCGATTATCTGTTGCTACTCCTCATCGGGCAATGAATCTAGGAACAGTTTGAGCTTGGAGGGCGGGTTGTAGGCCGCCGTCTGTTCGATCAGTTCCCCGATGCTCCAAGGCTTCTCCGCCAGCCCGCTCGCGACAGCAGGCGTCGTCTTTAGCGTCCCGTGGCGCTTCACCCAGTTGTAGTGGGCGAAATACAGCCCCAGCGCCGCTTCGTGGTTTTCAATCTTGCGGCTAAACCCGTTGGTCAATCTTGTAAAGCGGCGCAAGCCCATGCGGAGCGAAAGGTTGTGACGCTCGACCATCGAAGTACACATGCGATCTTCGTCGGGATTGCCGCGGAGTTTCTTCCGTTTGATCTGCTGTATGGCAGCGGGCGAGTAGCGGCCAGTGTCCTGCGTCGGGCGGTATATCTTGACCAGCACGCCGTAGTGAGCGTGCGGCATTCCCCAGGAAATCGCCGGTTTGTATGGCAACCAGCCATCGGTCGTAATTTGAAACGGCTCTTTCCAGCAGGCGCGGTTGAGCTTCTCGATGAATAGCTCGCCGTTCCCCGTTTCACGCATTCCCAAGTGCCACGCCAGCGCCAGTTTCGTCGTGCGCTCCAGCCCGATAAAGCAATACTGGTCCCCGTGGGTCCGTATCGGCAAGCTCAGTTCCTTGCGGGTTTTTTCCTTACACCCCACAAATGACCATAGCTCGTCCGCCTCTACGTCTTTCACCGGCACGTCAACGAGCGTCGCTTCCGAGAACCGCTTGCACCGCCCGCCGATGAGCACGAGCAGGTCAAGGACGGTATCCTTCGCCACGCCGGCCAGTCGGGCTGTGGCGCGGACGCTCAATCCTTCCATCATGCAACGGATGGTCTGCTCGGCCTTGTCTAGACCGACGCGCATCCCGTCAAGGCTTCGCGTCGATTCCACGTAGGTCTTGCCACAGTCGAGACAGCGGTAACGCTGCGCTCCGGTTTCGGTCTTGCCATGCTTCTTAGAGCGGTCATGCGAGCACATAGGGAACGGCCTTTGTCTTGCGGCCATTCGCCAGCTAGAATTCGGGTGTCAGCCTGGAATTCTGGGCGAAAGCCTAGGTTTTCAGTCGCCCGGATTTAGCCTGCCAGGGCCGAATCCGGGTTTTCTTCACGCCATTATTGTACCAACGTTATTCGTGTAAGCAAGTGGCATATTGGGTTGACCTGCGGAATTTTGTTGGTACAATCCGGGCATGGAAAAACGCGGACGCGGGAGGCCCCCGCTAAATGCCACTGGCACAGCCAAGTTCTTGACCATCCGGGCATCGGAAAATGAGCGCGAAGCCTACCGGGAGGCCGCTGAGCGTGCTGGAAAGCCGCTGTCAGAGTGGATACGCGACCTGCTTAACCGGGCCGCGAAGCGCCAAGCGAAAGAGGCTTAGCGGAAGACGGGGGAATCGAACCCTGCGGCGCTAGCCGATCCTAACGCGGGGTATAAAGCCGCTGCGCCGTCCAAGACGCGGACCGCCCTCCGTGATGGGAGGTGGTCCACTAGGCTGCAATGAGCTATTGGTATCCATACAAAAAATTGAGATGGGTGGGGTGATCGCTAGGTTCGCTTTTTCCTAGTGCTGGCCCTCGTTTTCCCAACAAAGTAGATGAATGCAAAAGGGATGTGCAGTTCGTCAAACTGGCAGTTTTCAAAGGCGATGTGGGTGGCCTCTGGGGTGGTGAAGCGTCGCATCGTTGTAACGACTGGATGATCGGGCGCTACAGCCCATAAAGAAATTGCTGCTGTCGATACCCCGGAGGCTTTGATGACTTCATTCAATCGCAGGTATGTTTTTCTGGGGCCAGCAGAAATATACAGAGGGGTGGCCACAAGAAAACGCATCTGCTCAGCAGCTTCTTCGTACCACCACATCGCGGCTTTCAGGTCGGTCTGCGTATCGGCGCGCAGGGCCTGCGTGAGCTTGTCTCCAAGTTCGATGTCTGCCGGGGCTACCAGTATCCGCGTATCCATGTCAAAACGCCATCTGTCGGATCATCTACAGCTAGGCAAAAATCAATCGCCTCCTGTCGCCGCACGGATGTGCTGTACCTCACTTCGGGAAGCCATAACTGCACTTGATCCCAGTTTGACTTGAGTGCCGGGCGCGTCGCCAAATCTGCATTGAATTGGACCAATAGTCCGCTTAGTTTCATCAGGCTTGGCAGTTTGTGAACCCACGCATTTTTTGCTTGCTCTAGGTCTGGAAATTCGTAACGCTTACATGACTTGGCAATTCGGGCCTTTAGGCCACATTCAACTGAAAAACCGGCGATGTGGTACGCCCCGGCATATTCCTTGGCACGCAACAGAATTCGGGCTTCGCGAATCCGCATGTCGGCTAGAAGTTGCAACGTGCTACGAAACACCGCCATCTGAAAAATCTCCCGTTCGTTGCGGCCTCAAAGTGTAGCTTGCAATCGCCTTATTTAGGGTGCATTTGTGCAACCAGATCAATCCTCCCAACCAGTACCGCCCGTCCACTTGCTCCGCCACGACGGAGTCATCTTTGAGGACCAGACCGTTTATCTGACTGGAAATGCCTACTTCAACTGTGAGTTTAAGAGGTGCGCATTTGTGGTAGTCGGAACTCCCTTTTCCGTGCTGAATGGTTGCAAGTTGGAAGGTTGCATTTGGCATTTGAACGTTGTTTTGCATGACCAGCAGCAGGCAATGGGTTTTGTGGAATTCCTGAAAAATGTTGTCCAAAGGTCAGTTCCAACATCGGAGAGCGGAGGGCCGGATGTCGGCCCAGTTCCAGCCAAACCTCCGCTAGTTGGCGATACGGTAACGGTAAACTTTCCGATCTTTTGCATCTCCGCGCCCGACACCAGCGACGGGCGTCAGGGATTCTTCACGGTCAATGCTGGCGACATTCATTGCTTGGCACTGTTTTCGTCTATGCAATTCGTTCGGGAGTTTTGCGAGAAAGGGGGGGTTATCGTTGCGGAAAACGGCTTCTGGATTCGCGAATTCAAATCCCCCGAGGAGTTGCTGGAGTTTGCCGAACTTCGACTTCTTGAGGACGTGCCAGAAGTGACGTTCAATCCAGATGGCGTCAAGGGAAGTCCGTGTCACCACGCTCCAATTCAGAACCTCATAGCTTCGCTGCGGAAGTTGATCGCGACTGGGGTTCCCCCTGAGAATGCCAATTTCTCTAGCTAGGCATCGCCCATCCCCGATGCCCAAGATTCTGCTGGGAACCCGCTTTCCGGCCAGCAACAGATAATCGCCCAGCACCGGCGCACGATTTGCAGCATTTGTACACACCCTTGCGACACTGCCATTTTGGCGAGCTGGTCGTGCGCGCCGGTTGCGAGTGCGAGATGGAGAGCAGGCAGTTGCTAATACGAGCAGCTAATACGGCGGCGATTATTATCCGTATTAGCGCCGCGGCAGGATCAGGCGAACGCAATGGACCATCTTCTGGATCGCTGCAAGGGACTTTGTGGAAGGGAGTTGCGTTGCCAACGAGGCTTTGTCACGCCGCTGATGGAACCGGCTGCGGCGCTAATAAATCGGAGAGTTTTTAGGAGAAAGGGGCTCGGTTCGCTTCGGGCGGAGGTGGGGCGATGACTCAAGCGATAAATACTCCGGATGAGGACTGTTCAGCCATCGCCGGCGGAAACTCTTTTCGGCAGCCTTATCGTGCATAAAACTGCATAACGTGCATAACTGCATAAACGAAGAAGCGGCGTTAATTCGTTGCTGACAAACAACTTGCGTAGAAAAAGTCCCTCCGAGCATTTTTTGCGGCAAGCGTGCATCGCCGGGAGCGGCAGCGGTGCAAAGACCTGTTCAGATTTCCGAAGGAGGGGTGTCCGGGGGGGGCAGGAATGTGGTTGGCAAGAAAATCCTGCCCGGCAGGCGCTTCGCTTCGCATTGAATCGCTCTTGTCCCCATCGCGACGATTGCCGATGTTCCCGTCGGGAAGGCTGCCAGTTATCGGGGCAGCGAGAAATCCAGGAGTGCCGGTATGCACTGCAGCGAATGTGGCGAGCGGGCGGAAGGAAAATTCTGCTGGCAGTGCGGCGCGCCGCTCGTCCTGCCGGCAGGTCCGGCCGATTGGCAATACGAGCATCGTTACGAGGCGCTCATCCGTGTGCCGGAGGTCCGGGGGACGATTGCCGCGCATGCCGGGCGGGCGCGGGCGGGAATCACCGGCGAGCAGTATTTGGCGATGGCCGACAAACTGATTCCGATGGGAGTGCCGCTGGAGTTGCTCGCGCAGATCGTGCAGCCGCTGTATGCCTCGTGGGGAATCGGCATGAGCCGGCGGCGGACGGAGCGAATCGAAACGCCGATCGGCCGGGCGATCATGCGGGTGCTCTGTTCGCTCGCGTCGCACGGGCAAACGCTCCGCTCGGTCGAGCAAGCGGCCGACGGCTGCCATATCACCGCGTCGCTCCCCTCCGATTTCTGGTCGATGGCGGGGGACTTGCTCGTGAGCGTCCGGCGCGATGGCGAAGCCGCCGAGGTCGAAGCGGCTACGAAGATTCAAGGACAGTATTTCGATTGGGGCAAAAGCAACCGCCGCCTGGCCACGCTCTTTGAAGACGTGGCAGCGATCATCCTGCCGGCCGAGTCGCGGTTCTATGAACGGGCAGCGTGAGTACTTTGTTCGACGTCCCTGGCGTTTGAGCCTCGCCAAGTCCCGCCGGGCCGGCGGGACCTACTGATGCCCGGTCACTCCCCTTCCAAAATCATCTCCAAATCGGTCTTTAGCGAGGACATATAGACGTGCCATTCGGCATCGAGTGTGCGGCGGTCGATGCCAGCAAAGGCTTCGTCGAATAGCTGCGTGAGGGCTTCGGAACTGAGGGGGAGGTCGGGCGGCATTTCTCCCAGACGCTTGTAGAACTTCATGAACTTGTCGAAGTGGTGTTCCATGAGGAAGTGCGTCAGGCCCCAGGCCTGCGAATAGCCGTGGACCTTGCCGGCATGCGAGGCGGCGTAGTCGAAGATCTGGTCGCCGACGATGAAGTCGATGTTCGAGTGTTCGCGGTCGGGGGCCAGCACGCGATAGAGCTGCAGCCGCGAGTCGTTGACGGCGCCGATGCCACCCCACGACGCACCGTTGGGCGTTTCAAAGTAGGTGGCGAGCCCCTCGTGCACCCAGGAGGGACATTGCACGTGCCGCGGCAAGAGGCCCGTGTTGCCGGCCATTTGATGCGTGATTTCATGACTGACGACCTCAATATCGGAGTCCTCGCGGGCGATATCGACGAGCAGCGCGAGCGTATCGGCCAGGCGAACCGTATCGGCCGCTTTGGGGCCGCGTTCCCGCTGCGCCTCGGCTTTGCGCTGCTGCAAAATTTTGTTGAGCTCGGCAAGCATCTTGAACTCTTCGTTCGTGCCGTGATCAAAGAAGATCGCCGTGTTGTTGCCGGGACTCCAAAAGCCGCTGGCACTCGCCAGACTCGGGCTGAGACGGAGCGCGAACTGCCGATACTGGTTGTAGTCGTTGAACAGGACGACCTTGAGCCGCTCCTTGGGAATCTCGAGCTCGACGCCGTACGCATAAAAGCGAAGGAGGAAGCACTCATACACCGTTTCGAGCAGCTGAATTCGCTCGTCGGCCCGCGTTTTCTTCGCGTTTCCCACGATCTTGTCCGGCGTGTCGTGCATGAGCAGGAAATGTTTGCTCTGCTTCACCTTCATATCGCGGCGGCCGATCAGCTTTCGCATGTCGTCGATTTGCTGCGAGGAGTCGCCGATCTCCACGTCCATCTTTTCCTTGAGCCGCTTCACGAGGAGGGCTCGCACGTTGTTCGGATCGGCGACGAGGGCCTTATCGACGGCGGTGTAGAACTGCGGCAACAGGCCGTGGCGGAGGGCCCACTGAGCGGCGGCCATGCACTTCTCGCCGTCGTTGCCGGCCCTGCCGAGCACCTTCGTGAACTGAGATTGAAGGGTGGGGACTTTGCGAATATCGACGTCATCGACATCGAAGTGAATCTTGCCGAACTTCGGATGCGAGAACGTCGCCGTGCCACCCGGATTGATGCCGGCGCTCCCTTGCAGGACGACGCGAGCTTTGCCGCTCGGGAGCGTGTAGAAGAGGATGTCGGCGCGAGCAGCGCCGCTGGTGGAAATCGCGACGATAAGAGTCAGAACGAGCGTGCCGAGTCGTGCGAGCATAGTTCACCTGCGCTACCTGAGCGTTTCGATGGGCAAGAGCGGAGCGGCTTCTTCGAGGTCGCCCGTTTCGCCACCGTGAATGGTGGCCATCGCCTTGAAGACCTTGGGATCGACCGTGCGAGGAACATAGCGGACCGAGCCATCGGCCATGAGCGTGAGTGTGCCGGGAGCGGGAAGCCCCTTGGTCCCCAGGCCGCTGATGCCGTCGAAGAGCGGTTCGCGAGCGCCGCGGATCGTCGCGCCGCCGCCGAGGAGCCACGGACTGGCAAGCTGCCCGCTGCCGACGATCATGATCGTGTGCGATTTGCCGTCGGTGATGTCCCGCTCCGACGCGACCTCGTCGTAGCCGAAGACGCCGGCTCGCGGATCGCTGCGGGGGAGCTTCGCCGCGCAGGATGTGCGTGCGTCCTCGACCCCCGACATGCCGACGAAGTGCGTCAGTCCCATGCCGTCGAACGGAAAACCTTTCCATTCCCGCCGGTTGTCGAGCGGGCACAGAAACTCTGGCACGACAAGCATCCCGACGGTCAGGTTGGCTTCATCGGTCAGAGGTTTGTCGAGTTTGAGGCGGCTATGTTCTTTCTGATAGCCCAGGTGCGGCAAGAGATTCGTCATCCAGCTCAGATGCGTGACGGGATTCTCCGGATCGCCGGCTGCCATGAGGCCGCTCAGTTTGGTGTTCGGCTGGTTGTGCCACGTGGTCAGCGCGCCGGGAAGCGCGGCAATCGTGTGGCCGGCGCTGGCGGCTTTGGCTTTGTCGCGCGCGGTGGCAGCCTTGCCGAAGTCGGGCGAATCGGCCGGCTTCCCAAAGTCGGGAGAATCGGTGGAGCTGTCGGATGAACTGGAAGTTGAGGTCGAGTCGTTGCCCGTCGCTGGATTCGTTGGCGAAGCTGAGTTTCCAGCGCTGGAGCCCGAACCGAATCCCGAGGGTGTCGTGCTGCTGGGAGTTGTACCGCTCGTCGATGAGGTGGAAGGCGATGTGCTGGATGGAACTGACGAACTCGTGGTCGGGGTGGATGGCGTGGCAGGTGGCGCGGTCGTCGGTGTCGATGTACCCAGAGGAGGCGTAGTTGGAGTTTGCGCGACGGAATCGTTGTCCCCTCCCATGCTTAATGCGATTGTCACGATGAGCACAACAACAACGATTGCCGCTGCTCCGCCGCCAACGCCGATGAGGACCCAGTTCGGTCCGCCGCTGCTCGTGGATTGTGCGGTTGCCTGGGCCGACGGCATCGGTCGAGCGGCCAGCGGATCGTGTGCTGCAAGTGGATCGCCTCCGAGCGGAACACCGTCGAGCGAAAGTGGATCGACCTGCATCAGGTCCAGAGGACCGGCATCAGCTGCGGGAACCTGAATCGTAGCACCACACTTTGGACAGCGTCCCGCACGGCCACGCATCGACTCCGGTGCCAGGAATGACTGACCGCAGGTGCAAGTAACCTTTACACCACTCGCTGGCGCTCCACTGGCAGGACGCTTGGCTGCCGGTTGAGGCGCGGCTGGTCGCGGTGCCGGCTGTGCCGCCGGTCGAGCAGGAGCTGGTGGTGCTGAACGCGCCGCTGGTGCAGCGGGCTTCGGAGAGGGTGGTGCGGCTGACGACGCAGCATCGCCGCGCGGAATGCTGATGGTACTACCGCATTGGGGGCAAGGAACCTGCTTTCCCAGCAAGTGATCTTGCGCGAGAAAGCGTTGGCCACAGGAGCAGGAAGCGACGGCTGGCATGGCAATGATCGAATGGACTGCGAAAGCGAATGCCCATCCGTGAGCCGAAAAGCGAAGGCGATTCTACGTGGCAGAGCGTCAATTGTCACTCAAAATCGGGAGAGATTGTGGCGCCTGCGTCAAAGTTTACGATCCAAAGAATTCCATCGAAAAACGTTGATATGTCCGGACGATGGTGATATAACGAGCGCGTCGTGCGGCATTCCGCGGTGTGCCGTCCGGCGATCTAGCTTGGGGACTGCGGAGTAGCACTTGCCAGGAGCCTGCCCATGTTCAAGGTTCGCTTCGGTTCGTCGTCCGGGTATTGCGACGGAGTTTCGCGGCGCTCGTTTCTCAAACTCGGGGCGATGACGATCGGCGGCCTCACGCTGGCGGATGTGTTTCGCGCCGAAGCCGCTGCGGGAGTGGGCAGCTCCAGCAAGGCGATCATCAACGTTCATCTCAGCGGCGGCCCCTCGCACCAGGACATGTGGGATCTCAAGCCGGAAGCGCCGGCCGAGTTTCGCGGCGAGTTCAATCCGATCAGCACGAACGTCTCCGGTGTGGAAATCTGTGAGCATTTTCCCAAGCTCGCCATGATGGCGGAGCGGTTCGCGATCATCCGGTCGCTCGTCGGCTCGGCCGGCGAACACTCGAATCATCAGACGCACACGGCCTATCACACCCGCGATTTGCGGAATGCGGGCGGGCGGCCGGCGTTGGGCAGCGTCGTCGCCAAGATGTTCGGCGAAGGGAAAGACGGCGCTCCGGCCTTCATCTCGTACAACGGCGGCAGCCCTGGTTATCTCGGCCCGGTCTATAAGCCGTACGAACCGAGCGGCAGCAACCTGCGGCTCAATCGCGGCCTGACTGCCGAGCGGCTCGATGACCGGACGAACCTATTGAGCTCGCTCGATCGGATTCGCCGCGACGTGGACGAAAGTGGGCAGATGGAGGCCCTCGATTCCTTCACCCAGCGGGCGGTGAGCGTCGTCACCAGCGGCAAGGTGGCCGACGCTCTCGACCGGAGCAAGTCCGACAAGAAGGACGAAGAGCGATATGGCAAAGACACGCTGCCGTTCCTCACGGCCCGCCGGCTCGTCGAAGCAGGGGTTCGCGTGGTGACGTTCAGCTGGGGTGGCTGGGATACACATAGCGGCAACTTCACGTCGCTCAAGCGGCAGCTGCCGAAGCTCGATCAAGGATTGTCGGCTCTGTTGACCGACCTGGCCGATCGTGGACTCGACCAGGACGTGACCGTGATCGTGTGGGGCGAGTTCGGACGGACGCCGCGTGTGAACAACGGCGCGGGCCGCGACCACTGGCCGCAAGTCATGGCCGCCTTCGTGGCTGGCGGCGGTATGCGAACCGGGCAGGTGGTCGGCACAACGACGAAGTATGCCGAGCACGCCAAGGATCGCCCCGTGCAGGTGCAGGAAGTTTTCGCGACGCTGTATCGCAATCTGGGGATCGACACGCGGTCGGCCCAACTCTTCGACACAGCGGGCCGGCCGCAGTATCTGGTCGAGACGCGCGACCCGATCGCGGAGCTCGTCTAGCGCCATTTAGGATTGGTTGACGTCGAGCGGCGGAGATCAGTACACGATCTCTGCCGATTTCAGCCACAGGACGTGATCGCCGTTGCCGCACGTGAGCTTTACGCTCAGCCAGCCGCTTTTGCCCGTGGCGGGAGATAGATCGACTTCGATCGTCTTCCAGCGATCCGGGTGCGTTTCGTCCTTGATCTCCTCGGTCTTGAGCAGTTGCTCGCCGTGGCGGGCTTCGAGCTTCCAGACTTGCCCGCCGTCGGTTCCCATTCGCAGCCGAAGGCGCGGATGGCCCATTGCGGGCAGGGAAATTTCGCGTGCCAGGACGATCGGAGCGTGGACATTGAGCGAGCGGACGCCGAGCACATCGCGCTCGCCGTGAATGTCGGCTACCAGGCCAGTTCGATCGCCGTCAAACCCGCTCGTCAGCAGCCAATCAGGGAGGACGCGGAACGCTGCATTACGCACGGTTAGCGGAATCTTCTGCCGCCAGGGATCGCTCGCGTACTCGGGCGTAATTGCCGCTTCGGCTTCGCCTGCTGGAACGAGTTCGACGACATCGCGATTGGGATCGTGCTGGCCGCGGCCGAAGAACGTGAAGACGCGGTCCTTGTAGGGGACGAGCGGGCCCAAACGCGGATCGTTATCGGTCAGATTCGGCAGCGTGCAGGTCTTCGTTGGCTGGCCAGTGCGGGGATCGATCCACGTGAGCCGTGTCAGCCACTGGTCGTTGTTGCTCGCCAATCGCTCACGGCTGGCGATCATGAGCGACGCATCATCGACGAGCTGGAAGCTGTTTAGTTCTTCCACTGGCAGCCGCCAGAGTGTTTGGCCGGTTGTTCGGTCGATCGCTCGCAGGTCGCGCTCGGTTCGCACAACGAGCGACGTGCCTGACAGGCCGACCATGCCGAGCAGTTCGGGCATGACGACGTTCCAGTGCAAGCGACCGGTGGCTGGATCGAGGCAGTCGATACTTCGCACGCCGGGCTGGGCGACAAACATTCGCCCGTCGGCCAAGAGCGGCCGCTGATACGTTTGCAGGATCCAGCGAGGGTCTTCCTCGGCCGGAACCGTGACGTGCTTGCGAACCCAGCGGACTTTGCCGTCGGGATCGAGAGCGAGCGTGATGCCGCCGAGCACCGCGACAACCGAATCGGCCAGCGGCACGAGTTCGCAGCAGGCTCGTTTGCCCCAGGTGTTTCGCAGCCGCACGAGGTCGCGCTGCGATTGCAACTCGCCCGTTTCAGGATCGAGGACGTTCCATCGCAAAAGTCCCTGTTGCTCGAGTTGCACGCTGACGCTCACCGCGCCGAGTTGCCCCTGCACCACGACCGGGTCAGAGACAAAGAACTCGCGGGGCGGGGCTTCTGCCGTCCAGAGCAGTTTGCCGCTCGACTTCTCCAGGCACGCGAGGAGCGGATTGGGCGAATACAAGAGCCGCGTGTAGATGCGGTTGCCGGTCACCAGCGGCTGCATCGCGATGAGAGCCCAATCTTGCGACCGCTGCATTTGTCCCGGCGGCGTTTGGCTCTGCCACATCCGCTGGCCATTGGTCAGGTTGTAAGCCGCAATCTGAAAATGATTCCCGACGTACAGCACGTCCCCTTCGACCACGGTCGAAATCTGCCGATCGGCCCACGGCACACGGAACTGATTCGTTCGCCGCTCGCCGACTTCTTCCTGCGGCCGATCGCCAACGGGACCATCCAGCCGGCTGCGGACGTGGGCTTCGTACCGCTTCGCCGCGGGGACCAGTGGATTGGCCGACGTGGCAGGCGGAATTGGTGAGAGCGACTGTGCGTTGCCCCGATTGCGCATTTCAAGCACGAGGGCCTCGAACTCAGCGGGATTCATGCTCAGTTCGCCGAACTGTACCCCCTGCGAAATTGGCTGACCCTCCTCGCGGCCGAGCATGGCGGCAGCAAGACGAATGCGCGGCTCGACCTGGCTGCGCAAGGGCGGCAGCGCGAGGACGGCCCGGCGATACTCGGCAATCGCTCGCTCGAACCAGCCACTGGCAAGTGCCCGATCGCCGAGCCACTGGTGCGCCTCACCGGCTGCGTCGGTTCCGGCGAACTGCACCGTGGCCATTTCAACGGTTGCCGCATCGCCGGCCGACATTGCCTGGCCGACCCGCAGGCGCGCAAGCGGGCCAAACTTCTCGGCGAGAGCGTCGCGGACCTGTGGATAGTCGGCGAGCGTCAACTGCACGGCGACCGGCAGCGAGGCGAGCAGCGCCCGGTCGCGAATATATGGTGCGACGCCAGGGGCCGACTCGGCATCGACCGACGTGATCAGCCGGGCCGCATCGGGCCAAGCCTCGCTTTCGAGCACTGCCTGAATCTCGGTCGTCGCGTTGTACGTCTCCTTGCTCAGATCCTCGATGAGCGGATCGCGCCAACCGTCGCGGATTTTCGCCAACCCCTCGCCGCTCGGCTTGCCAGGCACGTCACGAGCAGCCAGCGACTCCAGCCAGCCGACGAGCGGCGAATACCGCTCTTGATTGAAGAGCCGGAGGCGGCGCGTGTAGTCGAGCGACTCGGCCGGTGGCATGCCGTTGGCTCGCTGGATCGTTTCGGTCCGAACCGAGCGTTCGAGTTCCAGCGGCCCGAGCAGCCAGGAAAAGAGCGGGGCCGTATGCACCGTCTCGCGGACGCTCGACCAGGCTGGCACTCCACTCGCGTCAGCTTCGGCGAGCCCCAGTTCGAGCAGTCGCCGCGGAATTCCCTTCCGCATCATGCCCCCATCCCGATAGTCCCAGGAGAGGACCGTCGCGTCGGCCAGTGCCGCCTGTTGTGCAGCAAGAGGAAGGTTGCGTGCGGTCATGTCGTCGAACAGCGCTTCGAGCAGCGGATACGCCAAGTCCCGATGCGCTCTCGCGGCGAGCGTGGCGATTGCACAAGCCCGCAACCAATCGGCCGTGGCCACCTCGGCAGGTTTCTTCGTCAGCACTTCGGCCAGCCACGGACCCATCGCCGGCATTTCGGGCAACGCGATGGCCCGCTCGCGAAGTTTCGCGTCGGCCAGTGCCGACAGCCCGGCGAATTCACGAACCGTCACGCGGCGGAGCGTCACTTGGGGGGACGGAGACTCGCGATGGAGGTGCAGCCCCAGGTGCGTCAGCCGCGGTGGAGCACTGTCGATGGCCATGACTGGCTCGGCCCAATGCTTTCCGTCGGCCGAAATCCAGCACCGCACCAGCCCGCAGCCGTAAAGCAGCTTGACCCAGGACCGCTCGCTGGCGACGAGAGACGCTGGCTTCTCCTGCGGCGGCTCGAAGTCGCGCCGCCACTCGCTATCGGCATTGTGAAGCATCGCGTACATCTGCCCGCCACGGCGATTCTCGTAGAACCGTGCGACGATGTAGCACTCCCCCTTCTCGTTGCACAGGAACACGCCGGAACCCGGCTGCACGTCCGTCAGTTCCAGAATCACTTCGCTCAATCCGCGATAGGGGAGCTGGGTGAAGCACGCCACGGTTTCCTTCGGCTTCTCGGTGGCAAACTTCAAGCGGCCATCGGCGAGCTTTTCCGGCTGGGCAACTTCCGGCCGGTTTGATTTCCAATCGAGATCTGCGGGCCGATCGGTTTCATACACAACCGGCGGCGATGGCATTCGCAGCGGCAAGTCCTTTGTTCGTGCGAGAGCGATTCCCTCAAACGCCGCCCGCCCGTCGAAGAGCACGTCGTCCGGCGGCCCAGGAAGCGGAGCACTCGTGAGCACGATGTCGCCGCGGCTCAGGATCACTTCGCCATCGTGATAGCGGAACTCGATCGGTCCCCCCTGGCGAATTTCGCTCCGAGCCGCCCGCTGGTCGTCGGTGCCCGTCATCGCCCACGTCTTGGGGACGTAGTTGCCGGCGTCGCGCGTCGTTGCATAGGCAACCCAGCGGAAGTTCTCGTCCTCGTAATAGACGAACGTCGCCCCCACCTCGCCGTGAAAAAAGTGCAGCTTCAGCCGTTTGTAGTTTTCGAGCGCCAACCGCAGCACCGCCCCCTCGGGCCACGGCGACTTGAGCCGGGCCATTCCTTCGATCGCACCGCACGAACCGTATCGCGTATCGACTTTGTTTAGTCGCAAGCTGTGCCCCGGTACTTGCTCGAACCAGATGCGCAGATCATCGCGCTGCGGCAGCGACTTCGTCGGATCGAACGGCTGGAAGGAAACCTGCGATAGCGGCGGAGCTTGCCCCGTTGCATCGACAACCGCCTGCCACGGCAGCGGCGGTGGACCGGGAGGGGGCATCGGTGTGGCTGGTTTGACTTCCTCGGCGGGATTGGCCTTGGGCTGCTCCTCCGGCGGATTCACCACCAGCGGCGGCTTCCCTTGTGCGGCCCGGATCGTGTCGGCCAGGGGATTGGCTCGTGGTTGCGACTTGCCATCGTTTTCGTTGTCGCCATTTTTTTCTTTGGCAGATTCCTCGGCTGACTTCTTCGCGTCTTCCGCCGGGTTCGCATCGGCGACGACTTCACCCGTCCCTTGCCACGCTCGCACCAAAACCGCCCCAACGAGCAATAGCAGAGGAACGGCGACAAGCATTGCCAGCACGAGCAGCACGCCGCCCGAATTGGGCTGCGTTTGACTCTGCGCCCGGGCGACAATCTGCTGCGGCGTAATCGACACCGGGCCGAGCGCCGCCGAAAGATATGTCTCCATCTGCAACTGCTCGAAGAGCACCTGCCGCAGGTCGGGCGACTCGGCCAGTCTCGCGCGAAGCAGATCCACTTCGGCAGGCGTCAGTTCCTCGGGCGTTTTCTGCGCGAGCAGGTCAATCAGCTCTTGATCGGTCATCGCCGCCCCTTCAGCTTGCCGTCGAGGCAGTTTCGCAGCGCGGCCCGCGCCCGATGCACCAGCAGTTTCACCGCCCCCTCGCTCCGCCGCAGACGCTCGCCCACTTCGGCCATCCGCAATTGCCGGCGATACCGAAGCTCGATCGCCTCGCGGGCCGACTGCCCCAGCGAATCGAGACAGCCGGGCAGATGGACCAGCGCCTCATCATGCTTGTCGTCGTGCTCGCTTGCGAGGGCATCGAGTTCCAAGCAGAGTTCCGTCCAGGCGACTTCCTTCCGCCGCTGCACCCGCCGCACGTGCTCGCGAAGGAGGTTCCGTGCAATACCGATCAGCCACGGACCGACCGCTGCCGCCCGACTCAGTTTCTCGCGGCCGAGGTAGCAACGGAGGAACGCTTCCTGGCACAAATCCTCAGCGTCGGCCGGCTCGATCAGCCGGGCCCGCAAAAAGCCGTACACGGTTCCTTGATACAGCTCGATGAGGGCGGCAAACGCCCGCTGATCCCCCCGCTGGGCCGAAGCGACCAATGCCGCGTGCCCCTCTGCTTCGGCGGGCTGCGGACGCGACTCAACCGCCGCGATTGGCCGCGTCCTGCCGTGCGCACCGAGCGTGTGAGTGTGCGAATCCATGCAGTTGGCCGGTGCGGTGGGCGTGGAAAGGGGGACGCGGGCAGACCATCATCATAGCCCGCGGCATTCGCGGGGAGCAAACAGAAATGGCCCTCCGCCAGCCGGGTGTTACTGAACCTCTCGCCGCGGCAGCCTGTCCCGCTGGACAGAAACGCCCGATTGCCGGTTAATGTCCCCTGACGCCTGCTCTTTACCCTCTACCCACTACCAAATGTCCCTCTTCTCCGACCTCACCTGGCGCGGCCTCGTCAACCAGGCGACGGCACCTGAACATATTCCCGGCTGGCTCGAAGCGGGACGCCGCACGCTCTACTGCGGTTTTGATCCGACCAGCGACAGCCTGCACGTCGGATCGCTGTTGCCCGTCATGCTGCTCCGCCGGTTTCAGAAGGGGGGCCATCGGCCGATCGCGCTTGTTGGCGGCGCGACCGGGATGATCGGCGACCCAACGGGCAAAAGCGAAGAGCGGAATCTGCTGACGACTGATCAGCTCGCCGCCAACGTCGCCGGCATCAAGTCGCAGCTCGAAAGCCTGCTCGACTTCAGCCCCGGCGGCGCGCTCTTGCTCAACAACTTCGACTGGATGCGGGATTTCTCGTTCCTCGCGTTCCTCCGGGACGTGGGGAAGCATTTCCCGGTCAATGTCATGCTCGCCAAGGACTCGGTCAAGGGCCGCCTCGCGAGCGATGCCGGCATCAGCTACACCGAGTTCAGCTACATGCTGCTACAGGCTTACGACTTCGTCCATCTGCACAAGCAGCACGGCTGCGAACTACAGGTCGGCGGAAGCGACCAGTGGGGAAACATCACCGCCGGCATCGACCTCGCTCGCCGCATGGGAGGCCCACAGCTGTTCGGCATGACCTGCCCACTCCTGCTCAAGTCCGACGGACAAAAGATGGGAAAGACCGAGAAGGGGGCCGTCTATCTATCGCCTGCCAAGACCAGCCCCTACGCGTTTTACCAGTACTGGATCAACCAGTCGGATGACGATTGCAAAAACCCTTTGCGGTACTTGACTGAGCTGTCGCACGAGGAGATCGAGTCGCTCGACAAGTCGCGCGCCGAGCAGCCGCATTTACGAGAAAGCCAAAAACGACTGGCCGAGGAGCTGACGCGACTGATCCATGGCGAGGCGGGACTCGCTGCTGCCCGCAAGGCGACGGAGGTCTTCTTCGGAGCCGAGATTGAGAACCTGACCGAAGCACAGCTCGCCGACATCTTCGCTGATGTTCCCAGCGTCACGCTCCCGCGCGACCGCCTCGCGGGCGATGGCCTGCCGCTGGCCGATGCGCTCGTCGAAGCGGGACTCGCCAAGTCGAAAGGAGAAGCCCGTCGCACGATCGAGCAAGGAGGCGCTTACGTCAACAACCGCCCGCGGACCGATGTCAACACGCGACTCACGGCAGCCGACCTCGCGAGCGAGACGGTAATCGTGCTACGCAGTGGAAAGAAGAAGTATGCGCTGGTAAAGGTTGTGGATTGACAGGCTCCGTTTGCAATGGTGCCCGATCTCTGGCAGCAATTCCTGCTGGTGTTGCCGGTGCTGACGCGAAAAGTCATCCGCCCATGCAAACCGTTTGGCATCCCACGTGCTGCAAGCATAATAGGAATTGGTTGCTGGCGGATCGGAGCAACGCTTCGGCTGCTTCGCGCTGTCTCCTCTTCTGGGCTCGTTATCATGTCCGACGCTCCCGACGATCTGTCGCTGATGCTCCGCGCGCTGGAACTCGCTCGCCGCGGTCAGGGATTCGTCGAGCCGAACCCGATGGTCGGCTGCGTGATCTCGAATCGGGGCGAGATTGTCGGCGAAGGGTGTCATCAGCAGTTTGGCGGGGCGCATGCTGAGATCGACGCTTTGCTCGCGGCCGGCGAGCGGGCCCGCGGCGGCACGATGTATGTCACGCTGGAGCCGTGTTGCCACTATGGGAAGACGCCTCCTTGCACCGAGGCGATCATCCCGGCAGGGATTGCCCGCATCGTTGTGGCGATGCGCGATCCGTTCCCCAAAGTCGCCGGCGGCGGGCTCAAGCAACTCGCCGCAGCGGGGATCGAAGTGGAACTGGGCCTGGCCGAGGATCAGGCACGGGCGCTCAATGCTCCGTACCTGAAGCTGCTTGAAACGGGACGCCCGTGGACGATCGCCAAATGGGCGATGACGCTCGATGGCAAGATCGCCACGCGGGGAGGGTATAGCCAGTGGATTTCTGGCGAAGCAGCCCGGCAAGTAGCGCATCAGCTACGCGGCCGGGTCGATGCGATTCTCGTAGGACGCCGCACAGCGCAGCTCGACGATCCACTCCTCACCGCTCGCCCCTCCACCGGCTCGCCGGCCCGAACTCCCGTCCGTGTGGTGCTCGATTCGCTGGGCCGCCTGGCGAGCTTCAGCCAACTAATCCGCACGGCCCGCCAGTTTCCCACGATGATCGCCACGGGTCCCGAAGCGGATGAGAAAGATCTCCGCCGTCTTGCCGAGGCGGGCTGCGAGGTTCTGCCGTTTGCGGCCGCTTCACAATACGAACGATTGCTGGAATTACTGTCCGAACTGGGTCGCCGCCGGATGACGAACGTCCTGGTCGAAGGGGGGGCGCAACTTCTGGGAACGCTGCTCGATGCCAGGCAAATCGACGAGGCCCACGTCTTTATCGCGCCGCGGCTCTTCGGCGGTCAGCAGGCGCCGTCCCCTATCGGCGGCGCGGGGGTCGAGCAAGTGGCCGAAGGATTGTCGCTGTCGGGCGTGCAGATTCACGCCGTCGGCACCGACATCTATGTGACAGGACGCGTGCAGCGGTAAGTCGTAACAGTCCGAATCCGCGGCCGTTGAATTCACCCTCCTGGCGTCATACAACGATGGTCCCTTTGCTCTGCATCCATTGTTTCCTGCCGGGAGGCTTCTGTGCCGCTTGTTCCGTGTCCGCAATGTCATAAAGGCGTTCAGGTAGCGGCCGGCTCGACGGGGATGACCGTCCGATGCGGGCAGTGTGGCTCGCAATTCACGGCTCGTGTTCCTGGCGAAGAGCCGCGCCCAGCCCCCTCGTCTAGCTCGCGATTTGAGATTTCCGATCACTTACCGATGATCGGCATCCTCGCCGGTTCGGCCCTGCTGATCGTGACGATGTGCTGCGGCATCGGTATCTGGTTGATCGTCCCAGATGCTCCCCAGCAAGCCGCGGAAGAGTTGCCGCTGGTCCGAGCGGCCCCCGATACGCCGATCTCACGCGAGCCTCAGCCCGGCTACCGCTCGTGGGTCCCCGAGCATCCGCTCGCTGCCGCCGACAAAGCGACGTGGAAGGTGCAGGCGGAGCCGAACGACCCACCGCCGGGGCTCTTGACCGTCTTTCCGTTTCCGGAACCTACGCCGGCAGCAATTGTCTTTTCGTCGGGCGGCGCGGCACGGGCCGGCGTCCTGCAAGCCGTGCGAAACACCGAGAACTCGACGAGCCACGATCTGGTCTGGTCGATCTTCGACTTGCGACAACCGCTGCGGATCGGAACCGTGAAGACCCTTCCCGACTGGCCGCGAGGGGACAGCACCAACACCAATCCGGCCAAGGCGGCTATGAGTCAATCGGGCAAACTGGTTGCCATTGTCGAGGAGATGGGTCCGTTCGCCACGCACATTTGGTCGGACGACGGCAGCAAAGTTTGTGCAATCAATCCTCAAGAGACAGAAGCCGCCAACGCCGGCCCGCGGAATCGGCGGCTATTGTTCCTGGGGGATTCGCGGCTGGCGATCGATACCCATTCGCACTTGATCGTTTACGAGCTTCCCTTAGGAAAGGAACTCTGGCGGCGTCCTGCCCCGCTCGACACCTATCCGCTCGCGACGTGCGGCGGACAGTGGGTCATTCAGGCTTCACCCAAGAGTGTGCAATTCTTTGCCGCCGCCGACGGCAGTCCCGCGGGCACGATCGAACTGAGCGAGGACTGGAAGCTGCG
>CAYLLN010000058.1:0-23680 GCA_964384375.1 uncultured Pirellulaceae bacterium | reverse complement strand
AGAACTTCGCGCAGGCAACTCGGGCATCGCCCTGCATCCCGGCGGCCGTTCGCTCGCGCTGCTCGCGTCGCACGAAAAGAATCAGGACATGCTGATTGCCCACTTCGATCTGGCCACCGGCGCGCCCATCGAACAGGTCGTGATCCCCAACGAAACGGCGAGCGCTGCAGGCGGTTTTTGGACGTATGCCAGTTGGCGTGGCGATCGCATGTTGCAGTTTACTTCGGGGCAGGTTGTCGATCTGAACCTGCGGACTTACACCTGCAAGTACGAGGTTTATGGCCTCCCCGATTCGCCCGACGGTCGCCTCTGGAAAGTGGCGAGTTTCACTGACGAGCAACTGGCCATCGTCACCCAAAAGCTGAACGTTCCCAAGCCGGCATCGAGCGACGCGCTCGTAGCGATAACGATGCCCGACGAACGTGTGACGGGGCCGTTGGAAAAGGCCCGCAGCAACATCCTGCTGCATCCGGGCTTTCGCTTCACGGTCGAGGCGGACGACTCGGTGCCGGAAGAATATCGGCAAACGGTGCTCAATGGTCTGGCCGACGGTCTGGCGATACAGGGGTTCGCCGTCGATCCAGGGGCGCAATTCCGCGTGATTGTGACGAAGGCTGCGGTCGGCCGGACGCCGAACCTCACGTTTGACGGCCGCAAATTCTTTAAAGCCGAAGCGACCTTGGAAATCGCCGATCGGGCCGGGAACCGGGTGGACTGGCTGACCAGGTCATACGATGTTCAGGCCGATGGACAAGATGCCGCGGCCTGGGTCGCTCTGGCGGAAGAGCTCAAGACGAAGTACCTGCCGCCTCGGATGTACCGCGCCCTGCCCGATGGCCAGAATGCCGAAACGTACTACACGCCGCTCAAACCTGGGATCGAAGGTTTCTTCACGCCCGAAGAACTGAATTGATCGCCGCTTGCCCTCATCGCTGCTCGCCCGTCATCACGGAGTGCTGCGTCATGCCCTGGCCCAAACTGTCCTGGCCGAAATCGCCGCTGGTCGAGATTCTGTGGTTTACGGCAGGATTCTCGCTGCTGATGTTCCCGGCCGCGTTTGCCGTTCAGCGTTGGCCAGTTCTGGCAATACCGTATGTCGTCGTTTGTGGCATGATCATGCCCGTGATGACAGTGCTGTGGGTCGCTGCCGACATGCGTTCCCGCGGCCTGACGCCTCCGTTTGAGCTGCCGTTTTTGCTGCTCCTTTGCTGGCCGATTTCGCTCGCGTGGTATTGTGTCTGGACTCGCGGCTGGGAAGGGTTACTGCTGGCGATGGGGCTATTCGCTTTGACCTATGTGCCGCATTTTGTCACGATGATCCTGTTCGCGGGGTGGCTGGTTGTGACACAGTGATGCCCGCGATTTTCGGGGCAGAGCTCATTTCGCAGAGATTTTTTTGTCTATTTTGGCCGCGGCTGCCGCGGCTGGAGATTCTCCTAGATAGGGGCCGATTGCGACGCTTTCAGAAGACTGCGTGCCGTGGATACTTTGCGGGGTGGTTTCCGCTTGCGCCATTTACGTCGGCTCTCCCAACTCGACATTTCGTGCTCTCAGCCGGAGTTCCTGGCGATGAACGATCGTGCGCGTTCGCTGGCCCTTTTCCTGATGGCGCTTTTGGCCAAGACGGGAATCGCCGAGGAATCGGCCGTTCCGCTTTTTGAGGGACTCGGCTCGCGTGGTCGCGCCGTTACAACCGATTCGCCCGAGGCTCAGCGGTATTTCAACCAAGGGTTGTCGTTCCTGTACGCGTTCAACCACGACGAAGCGATTCGCTCGTTCCAGCGGGCCGCCGCGCTCGACCCTGAATGTGCAATGGCCTGGTGGGGGATCGCTATCGCCAACGGACCGCACATTAACAATCCCGTGGTGCCGCCCGAGCGGGCCAAGGCCGCGTGGGAGGCGCTGGGCAAGGCTCGTGAAGCTGCTGCCGGCGGAACCGAAACGGAGAAGGCCCTGATTGAGGCGCTGGCTGCTCGATATTCAGCGGAACAACCCGAAGACCGCAAGCCGCTCGATGAGGCGTATGCCGCCGCGATGCGCAAGGTGTGGCAGGCACGCCCGACCGATGCCGACGTGGGGGCGCTGTTTGCCGAGGCGATGATGGACCTGCGGCCGTGGGACCTGTGGTTGCCAACGGGCGAGCCGCAGCCGGGGACGGAGGAGATCGTTCAGACGCTCCAAGCAGTGCTCACCCAGGACCCGAGTCACCCACTTGGCCTGCACCTCTATATCCACGCGGTCGAAGCATCGCCCCATCCCGAGCGGGCCGTCGCTCCAGCCGATCGGCTGCGGGATTTGCAGCCGGGCCTGGGGCATCTCGTCCACATGCCGTCGCACATCGACGTGCGAACCGGCAACTGGGCGAAGGCGATTGAAGCGAATGCCAAGGCGATCGAGGCAGACCGCCGCTACCGCGAGCAGTCGCCGAACCAGGGCTTCTACCGCATCTACATGGCCCACAACCGGCACATGCTCGCCTTTGCCGCGATGATGCGCGGGCAAAGTCACCTCGCGACCGAGTCGATCGCGGCGATGGTCCGCGAAATGCCCGCCGAGTGGGTGAAAGAGAACGCGATTATAGCCGACGGTTTTCAGGCGATGCCGCTGGAAGTGCTCGTCCGGTTCGGTCGTTGGGACGAAGTGCTCGCCGCGCCGGAGCCGCCGGAGTACCTGCCGGTTTCGCGGGCCTTGCGCCATGCCGCTCGTGGGATTGCGCTGGCTGCCAAGCACGATCCCGAGGCAGCCCGGCAGGAACTGAGCGCCTTCATGGCGGCACGCAAGCTCGTTCCCGAAGAGGCGATCGTGGGGAACAACAAGGCGCACAGCGTGCTCGATGTGGCGGGCCATTTGCTTGCGGGCGAGATTCTGATTCGAGCCGGCGAAGCCGATGCCGGCATTGCCGAGCTGCGAAAGGCCATTGAGTGTGAGGACGCCCTGAAGTACTCCGAGCCGCCGGACTGGATTCATCCCGTGCGGCATGCTCTGGGAGCGAACTTGCTCGCTTTGGGCCGGCCTGTCGATGCCGAGAAGGTCTATCGCGAGAGCCTGGATCGCCTGCCCAACGACGGCTGGTCGCTCTATGGCCTGGCCCGCAGCCTGCGTCTGCAAGGGAAAGCGGCCGATGCGGAAACCTACGAGCAGCGCTTCGCCAAGGCTTGGCGCGATGCCGATGTGAAGATCACGTCGTCGTGCTTCTGCCAGCCGGGGAAGTAGCCGCTGGCATGGCGCGGTGTATGGCGGTGCCTGATCAAGCAAGGATTTCCCGCACCACTCGTGCCGGCTGTTGGTTGGTGAGCGTCTGGGCGCGGCCGTTGGTGTGATAGGCGAGCTTCGCGTGGTCGAGGCCCAGTTGGTGCAGGATCGTCGCCTGGAAGTCGTTGGGAGTGACGATATCGACCGCGGCGCGGTGGCCGACTTCGTCTGTCTGGCCGTAGGTCATGCCGCCGCGGATTCCGCCACCGGTGAGCCAGATCGAAAAGCCCTGGCCGTTGTGATCCCGGCCCGCAGTGTCGTCGGTCGCTCCCTCGGTCACGGGCAAGCGGCCGATCTCTCCTCCCCAATGCACGATCGTCGAGTCCAAGAGACCCCGCTGCTTGAGATCGGTCACCAGAGCCGCCGACGGCTGGTCGGTCCGATTGCAGATTCCCGGCAGGGCCGACTTGATCGACGTGTGGTTGTCCCACGGTTGGCCGCCGAGGAAGAGTTGCACGAAGCGGACGCCCCGCTCGACGAGCCGTCGGGCGATGAGGCAGCGCGTGCCGTACTCGCGGGTCGCGTCGCGGTCGAGGCCGTACAGCTTGTGGATGTAGGCGGGCTCGCGCGAAACATCGAGAGCTTCGGTCGCGGCGGTCTGCATTGCAGCAGCAAGCTCGTAAGTCTGAATGCGGGCTTCCAGGTCCGCCTCGCCGGGATGCTCCGCTTGATGCCGCTCGTTGAGCGAACGGAGGAACGCGAGGTTTTGCGACTGCAGCTTTCCTGCAAGCTGTGGCGGCGGATCGAGGTTCAGAATCCGCGGCTCCTTGGGCCGAAGCACCGTTCCTTGATATAGCGGCGGCATGAATCCGCTCGACCAGTTGTGCGTTCCATCAACGGGGTGTCCTTCGGGGTCGGACAGCACCATGTACGCCGGCAAGTCTTGCGACTCGCTGCCGAGGGCATAGGTGATCCAGCCGCCGAGCGTCGGCCGCCCGGTGACCGCCGCGATGCCACCATGGAAATAGCGGATCGAGACCTCGTGGCCGTTATGCCCCGTGTGCATGCTCCGCAGGACGCAGATGTCGTCGGCGATACCAGAAATGTGTGGCAACAGTTCCGAAATCTCGGTGCCGCACGTGCCGCGCGGGGCGAATTTCCACGGGCTGCCCAGCAACTTCTTGCTCGCCCGATTGACGAAGCTGAACGTTACCTCGCCGCCGTAGTCCTTGCCGTGCTGTTTGGTCAGCTCCGGTTTGGGGTCGAACAAGTCAACGTGGCTCGGTCCGCCATGCATGAACAGCGAGATCATCGCCGTCGCCTTGGGGGCGAAATGCGGCGAGCGGGTTTTCAGATCGAGCGGCAGGTTCTCGCCCGGCTTCGGCGGTGCGGCGAGCAAGCCGTCTTGCTGCAAAAGGTGCGCAAGAGCGAGCGAGCCAATGCCAAAGGCCGATTGGGCCAAAAACGCGCGGCGCGTGCGCGGAATGGGCTGATAGCCGGGCAACTCGGCGGATGTGGCGGAGGGGTTCTCAATCGACATACAGAAACTCGTTGGCGGAAAGGAGTTGCTGGCACAGGCTGGTGAGGGAGGCCAGTTCGCGGTCCCCCATCTCGCCGGACACCTGAAGCTGCATCTGCCGCTCGTGCACGAATTGGCAACCGGCGGCCAGTTCTTCGGCGGTGGGAAGCCGCTGGAATGCTGTCTGCCAGGCGCTGGCCACAAGTTGCGGCAGCCGCGCTGCTGTGCTGGGGCCGTGAAAATCGGTCTGCGAATGCCACGTGCCGAGCGGATTGGATTCTGCGCCCGTGAGCTTTAGTTCGGCCGTCCAAACGAACGAATCGGAGTTCAGCTCGCCGAGGCTATCCACAACGAAGTCGATCGTGTCTCCCGGCTCGACGGCGATGGTGGCAGCGTCCGTGGCCGTTTCCGATTGCTTTGCTTGCCATGTACCGGCGACTCCGCTCCGGCTGGAGACAATTCGCCCGCGAATGCCGTTGCCGTTTTCGGAAGAATGTGAGAGCTTGCCGACGATTTGTAGCGATCCCGCCTGCGGCGCGGTCCAGCGGCGAATCGCCAGATGCGAAGGATCGGTGCCCGGATGCCCGCCGGCCGCGTGCAACAGCACCCAGCCGTGCTGGGGATCTGGCAATTCCGCGCCCCCTTGCCAACCCGAACCAGTCCAGTGCGGCAGCGGCGTGAACGCGGCCGTGCGACCTTGCGATTCGTCGAAACTGCCGAAGCCGTACTGCCAAGCGTCCTTAGGCTGCAGGTACTTGCCGGCTAATGGTGCGGTCAGTTCCGCTGCAAAATCCGCAGGCGTCTCGCGTTTCAATCGTCCCGCCATCGCTGCCGCCTGATTCAGGACGAAGTCACTGTTCATCAGCACGAGCGACTGCGGAGCCGTCGTGCTCGGCACGCGGCGCTCGCAATTGACGGTCATCACCGGCGCGTCAAATGCCGTCAGGAACGACACAGGCTTGGTCCGGCGGACTTGCAGATAAATACTGCGACGCGCCGAATCGCCCGCCGGCACGACCTGGCCGACAAAGTCTTCTTCGACACCGATCGCCGGGCCGAACTGAGTCCGGTCCAGCCGCCCGGCAGCCACGAGCAAGCGATCGCGAATGCTCTCCGCATCGAGCCGCTGCAAGGGGAAGTGGCTGAGCAGGCGATTGTCGGCATCGGCGGCAAGCGACTCGGAGGTCCTCCGCGAAACTTGTCGATAAGCCGTCGAGGTCATAATCAGCTTGTGCATCCGCTTCAGGCTCCACCCCTGAACCGCGAGATCACTCGCGAGCCAGTCGAGCAGTTCCGGATGGCTCGGCCGCGTTCCCAGCACGCCGAACTCGCCAGGAGAGTCGACGATTCCCCGGCCGAAGTGATGGAGCCAGATGCGGTTGGCCAGCACGCGCCCCACGAGCGGATGCTGGCCGCTGGTGAGATGCTTCGCGTACGCCAGCCGCCGGCCCGAAGTGGCTAGCGTCGGGTCTTTTGCCGGCAGTTCGCTGCGCTGTCCTTCTGGAGCCGCGATCGTCAGGTCGCCGGGCGTTACTTCCTTCGTCGGCTGGCGATAGTCGCCGCGGTGAAAGACGTGGGTTGCCGGAATGGTCCCCGGAACCTCTGAAAGAACCGAGAGAAAATCCTCAACCGGCTTTTCGGCTCGCTTGGCTGCGACCTTCTCGCCGTCCTTCTTTAGCTCATCCGCCGCCGGCTGGTTGTATTGATAGAGCACGCCGGCATTGATGTTGACGCTGGGATTGGAGTCCAGCAGTTGCTTCTGTGCATCGGTTCGTTTGTCGCCCGGCGTTTCATACGCTTCGCGAAGCTGCCCCCTCAGCGGCTCGGCGAATTTCTCCAGTTCCTTGTCGAGTGCCGTGGCGATGAACGTCTTGGTCTTCGCGTCGAGCGCCTCCTGCAGTTTCGCCGCCTCCGCATCGACCGCCGCCGCCTTCGCCCGATCGGAATCGGTGTAGAGCGACACCAGCCGCTGGCTCGGCCGCCGCCAGTGCGATGTATCTAGTGCCGGGGCGAATACGGCCCGCAAACGATAGTAATCGGCCTGCGGAATCGGGTCGTAGCGATGGTCATGACACTGGGCACAACCGACCGACAGACCCAGGAGCGACGAGCTGACGATCTTCAGAGTGTCGGCGACAACCTGGTTCGCTCCCTCCTGCTCGTCGGCCGTTCCCTGCGTGGCATCGATCGCAGTCCGCAAAAAGCCGGTCGCTGTGAGCAGCTCGATCTGTTCCGGCGCGAGGTTCACCCACGGCTGGGGGACCAGTTCGTCACCGGCTAGTTGCTCGGTGATGAACCGATCGAGTGGCTTGTCGGCATTGAACGAGCGAATAACGTAGTCGCGATACTTGTAGGCATAGGGGCGCGTCGAATCGGTCGTGCCGTCGCCGTTGCTGTCGGCATAGCCGGCCACGTCGAGCCAGTGCCGACCCCACCGCTCGCCGTATTGCGGCGAATCCAGCAGTCGATCGAGAGCCGCTTCATACGCGGTTGCACTCGTGTCGGCCAGGAACCGATCGAGTTCCTCCTTCTTCGGCGGCAGCCCCGTCAGGTCGAAGGCTGCGCGAATCAGCAGCGTCCGCTTATCCGCATCGGGAGCAAACGACAGACCTTTTTCGCGCAGCTTCGCCAGCAGAAAGGCGTCGATCGGGGTACGGACGCGGGCCTCCGCGGGAAACGCCAGCGGCTCGGGACGCGACAGCGGCTGAAAGAACCAGTAGGCCCGCTCTTGGGGAGTGATGTCGATTCCCGGCGGCAGCGTTTCCGGCTCCTCGCGCGCCGCGGCCGCGCCGCTCGCAATCCACTGCTCCAGAACAGCGATTTGCTCGGGCGGCACTTTTTTTCCCTGCGGCGGCATCTCGCCGCTCTTCACGCGGGATAGGAGCAGGCTTTCGGCCGCATTCCCCGCGACGAGTGCCGGGCCGCTGTCTCCGCCGCGCAAAGCAAACCGCGAGAGGCGCAAGTCGAGGTTCCCCTCCACCTTCTCTTCGCCGCCGTGGCAGTCGATGCAATACGCCTTGAAGATCGGGCGGGCGTGCTGCTCGAAAGTCAGCTTCTCCTCGGCTACCACTGGAAGGGCAGCAGCCAACAGCACGAGCGCAAGCCAGCGGGAAGTTCGTTGCATCACGAATCTCGGAAGGCGCGTTTTTGGAAGGTATTGAGGCGGGAACAGCGTGAGGTGGGAAGCCGGCATCGCAAGCGATACTGACTCAAGTGCTGCCCCACAATTATCCGCCATCCAATGCCAACCCGCAAGACAGATCGGCAGCGGTTGATCGAATTGCGGCCTGCAAATAGATTCAAGACTCGCAATTCCCCATAATTCAGAATCGCATCTGGAATTGACCAGTGGCTGATCCTAACCAACCAGCGCTCTACCCGGTGGGGTTTTCCAATCGACTTGGTCGCCGCTCGTTCCTCGCCTTTACCGGTTCGCTCGCCGCAGCGGCGGTTTGGTCGTCGCGGGCGGCAGGGCGAGTCCTGCAAAACCCCAAGTTCGCCGACAATCCGTTTACGCTCGGCGTCGCTTCGGGCGATCCAACGGCCAGCGGGGTGGTGATCTGGACGCGACTCGCCCCGAAGCCGTTGGAAGGGGGCGGTCTGCCGGCTGAGGACATCGCCGTCTCGTGGCAAGTTGCCGAAGATGAGCAAATGACCGAGGTCGTCCGCGAAGGGACGACCGTCGCCAGTCCCGACTGGGCCCACTCGGTCCACGTTGAGGTCGAGGGTCTCGCGCCCGATCGCTGGTACTGGTATCAGTTCAAGGCCGGCAGCGAAGTCAGTCCCAAGGGACGCACGCGGACGTTCCCCGTGGCCGATTCGTCTGCCGCCCGCTTGCGACTCGCATTTGCCTCGTGCCAGCACTACGAAACGGGGCTCTATACGGCCTACGAGCACATGGCCAAGGAGGACCTCGACGTTGTCGCGCATCTGGGGGACTACATCTACGAAGGCTCCGCGACGCAGAACAAGGTCCGCAAACACAACAGCCGCGAGATTGAGACGCTCGACGAGTACCGCAATCGTCATGCGCTCTACAAAACCGATGCCGATTTGCAGAGGGCGCATGCCGCATGCCCGTGGCTGGTGACGTGGGACGACCATGAGTTCGACAACAACTGTGCCGGGGCGATTTCCGAGCAGGCCAACGTCCAGCCCGAAGCGTTCCTGAAGCGCCGTGCCTCCGCCTACCAGGCCTACTATGAGCACATGCCGCTGCGGCGTTCGTCGCTCCCCAAGGGCCCGGACATGCTGCTCTACCGCCAGCTTTCGTTCGGCAACCTTGTCAATCTCTTCGTCCTCGACACGCGGCAATATCGCACCGACCAACCCTGCGGCGACGGCAACAAGCTGCAATGTGCCGACGCGCTCCGCGACGCTGCGACGCTGCTTGGAGAAGCACAGGAGAAGTGGTTGTGCGACGGCTTGGCCGCGTCCGGAACGAAGTGGAACCTACTCGCTCAACAGGTGATGATGGCCCGCGTCGATCGAGTAGCGGGTGATACCATCGCCTATAGCATGGACCAATGGCCCGGCTACGAGGCGAATCGCCGCCGATTGCTCAAGTTCTTCCATGACCGGAAGATTGCCAATCCGGTCGTCATCGGTGGCGACATCCATTCGAACTGGGCCAACAATCTGATTGCCGATTTTGGTGACCTCGATTCGGCGATTGTCGGCAGCGAGTTCGTCGGCACGTCGATCAGCTCGGGCGGCGACGGCACGCGAGAGCCGCGCGACCTGGACAAGCTCTACGCAGAGAATCCGTTTGTGAAGTTCCACAATGCCGAGCGCGGCTACGTGAGTTGTACGATTACTCCCGGCGAGTGGCGATCCGATTACCAAGTCGTCGAAACGGTGACCAAACCCGGCGCGCCCCTCGTCACGCGGGCGTCGTTCATGGTCGAAGACGGCAAGCCGGGCGTGGAGAAGGCGTAGGTCAGATCGAGGACCACGAATCGAACGAATCGCACGAATGAGGCATCGAAATCGGCATCTGCTTCATTCGTCGGACTCGTCAGATTCGTGGTTATACCTTTTCGGCGCCTCGTAGCTGGGCGTGATAGACTGCGTCGATGAGTAGTTGCCTTTCGCGCACGATCGTCCTAAGCGTCGTATTATCGGGATTGCTTCGATCCGCATTACTCGCTGCCGAGCCGACGCGCGAGGATGTTCTCGCGGCACTTGTCCCCTACGACGGCGAGTCGGTGGAAGGGGTCGATCGCATGACCCTGACCGGCAAAGTGATGGCCGGTTATCAAGGCTGGTTCACCGCCCAGGGGGATGGCGCGGAAATGGGGTGGTACCACTACCAGAAGCGCGGGCAGTTTCGTCCCGGCCGCTGCTCGATCGATCTCTGGCCTGATGTAAGTGAACTGGCCGCGAGCGAGAAGCATGCCACACCGTTCAAGCTGGCCGACGGAAGCACGGCCAGTACGTTTAGCTCGCACAACGGCGACACCGTCCGGCGGCATTTTCGCTGGATGCGGGAATACGGCATCGACGGGGTCTTTGTGCAGCGATTTGTCGGCGAAACCACGAACCCCACGCATCTGCGGCATTTCAACACCGTGCTCACGCACTGTCGCGCCGGCGCGAACGAACATGGCCGGGCTTACGCGATCATGTACGACCTGTCCGGTCTGCGGGCGGGCGGAACGCAGCAAGCCATCGACGATTGGAAGAACCTCGTCGATCGGATGAAGCTTGGCCGCGACGAGCGGGACCGCGCGTACCTCCGCCACGGCGGTAAGCCAGTCGTTGCCGTCTGGGGTGTGGGCTTCAACGATGGCAGGGCCTACACGCTGGCCGATTGCGACCGCCTCATCGAGTTTCTGAAGAACGATCCCAAATACGGCGGCAATACGGTGATGCTCGGCGTGCCAACGGGCTGGCGCACGCTCGACCGCGACGCCATCGCCGATCCGAGCCTGCACGCGACACTGCTCAAAGCCGACATCATCAGCCCCTGGACGGTCGGCCGCTACGATTCACCCCGCGGCGCCCTGCGACACGCCGAGGAGCGCTGGAAGCCTGATCTCGCTTGGTGTCGCGAGCGGGGCAAGGAGTACCTGCCGGTCGCATTTCCCGGTTTCAGTTGGCACAACATGCGGCTGGAGGCGAAGCTCGATCAAATCCCGCGCCGCAAGGGTGAGTTTCTGTGGAGCCAGTTTGCGGCAGCCAAAGCGGCCGGCGCGACGATGCTCTATGTCGCCATGTTTGACGAACTCGACGAGGGGACGGCGATCTTCAAATGCACGAACGAGCCACCCGTCGGGGATAGTCCGTTTGTGATCTACGAAGGACTGCCGAGCGATCACTACCTGTGGCTCACCGGTCAGGGTGCCCGCATGCTGCGCAGCGAACTTTCACTCGACAACGACCCACCTGCGCGTTTGCCGTGAAATCTGGGCAGGATGCGTGACATCCGCTGCTGACTGGGCCAGAATCAGAGGGACCGCAGGCAGTCGCCGATCGCGCGGGCCCACTCGCGCAGGTCGAAGAAGCGGTCGGCGGAGTGAACGCTGATCCCCAGCATCACGGCCGCGCCGGTAACGAGAAACGTCGTCACGACGATCGCTCCGCTGGAGCGGCTCAGAAAATCAACCAGACGGTCGGCCATCATGAACCTCCCTACCAGAACATAGGGCGCATTCCGCCGCCGGCGCGGTTACGGACGATTCGGGTGGAGCGTGGGAACGGACCTCGACTTGCGGATATTCCAACCATGCGAAACGTAGCGATTATTGGTTTGGCACTGGCCACTTTGGCCCCTGCAACAGGTGCTGCCAGGCCGCCCAATGTCGTACTGATCCTCGCCGACGATAGGTAAAGATGAGCTCAGTCCAATGCGGGTGAATTCAGCAAATACTAGGAAAACTGCGGCCATTTCCGCGGTCCGTTGTCAACGACCGCCAGCTGTGAACTGCGGCCAATTACCGCCGATTCAGAAGAATTAACTACACACTGCTACATTCCGAGTCAGGAATGGCTGAATCGAGCCCCAAATTGGCCCGCTAGTCTAGGCAGCTTTACGCTTGTAATGCTTCATCAATCCCCGAGCCGTTCGTGGCACCGACGTCCAACGAGAGGGAATTCGGATCGGCTAATCTCTGCCGAGAAGTCTCCGGTTTCGACTTTCTGGTTGGTTGCAAGAGTAATTGGTTGTCTTTGCCCTGACGTGGTCGTTCAGTTAGGTCTATCTGAATTCCAAGATCGGCTCGTGCTGGATGCAGCGCGGCCAGCAGACGGAGGTGGTCACGCCCGGCAACAACGAGAAGCAGCAAGTGGCCGGATCACTACACTGGCGGACTGGGACGCTGCTCGTCAGCCAGCTGGGAAAGCGCAGCAATAAGAAAACTCCTCGACGACTTGCGGCGGAGCCTGCGGAGCGATCGAAAAATCCACGTCATCTGCGATAACGCCGCCTTCCACCAGAGCCGCGCCGTCCAGCAGTATCTTGCGCGCCGGCGGGACCGAATCGCCATCCACTTCCTTCCCGAGTACGCGCCCGAGAGCAATCCCGTGGAGCGCGTCTGGTGGCACTTCCACGAGACGATCAACCTCTGCGCGGCTGTTCCTGGCAAAAATCTTGCGAAGACGTCGGTCAGCTCCACACACAAATCGTGCTGTCCACGGGCAACCGTCTTCTTGCCGACAGTGAAAGACCACTCCCTCCTCAATCAATAAGACGGCATTGCTTCCTTTCCCAACCTAGTTTCACATTCTGCCACGCTACGAAGGACCTCGGCGACGCTCCAGGCCTGGGCCGCGCAGCCACGGGGCCAGTAGGGGGCTTCCGCGTCGAAAACTTCGCTGATCGTGCCGACGCAGGCCTCGCTCAGGTGCTGCTGGAATCCGGCCAGAAACTCCTTGGCCTCGCGCGCCTGGTCGGGGTGAACTTTCAGCCAGGCGTCGATAAAGGTGCCGATGAGCCAGGCCCACACCGTCCCTTGGTGATAAGCCGCGTCGCGAGAGCGCAGGTCGCCGTCGTAGGTCGGCTTGTAGTCGGCGTGTCCGGGGGCGAGGGTGCGGAGGCCCATCGGCGTCAGCAGACGATCGCGGGCGACATCCAGAATTCGCGGCCAGCGCTCCGGCGCGAGGACCGGGTGCGGCAAGGAAATGGCGAAGAGCTGGTTCGGCCGGCAGGCGGAATCGTGGCCGTTTTCGCCATCGAGGACGTCATATAAGTAGTCGCCTTCCGCAAACCAGTAGCGCTCATTGAACGAGCGATAGACCTGCTCGGCTCGGGCGGCGATTGTCTCGGCCTGCGAGCCGGATTGATACTGGCGGGCCCAGCCCTCGAGCAGCCGCAGGGCATTGTACCACAGGGCATTGATCTCAACCGCTTTACCGCGGCGGGGCGTGACGACCCAATCGCCAACCTTGGCATCCATCCAGGTCAACTGATAGCCCTTGGCACCCTGCCGCAACAGACCATCGGCCGGATCGACGCCGATGCCGAATCGCGTGCCGCGGACGTGGTGCTCGTAGATCTCGACGAGCTTGGGCCAGACCACATGCAGCGTGCCGACGTCGCGGGTCGCGCGCAGATAGCGGTCGAGGGCGTGGAAATACCACAGCGAAGCATCGGCCGTATGATAGAGTCCCTCGTTGTGTCCTTCGGGGAAGAGGTTGGGTATCAGTCCGTCGCGTACATGCGCCGCAAAGGTCCGCAGGATATAGCCGGCTTCGGCAAAGCGGCCGGTCATCAGCGTCAGCCCTTCGAGGCTGATCATCGTGTCGCGGCCCCAATCGGTGAACCAGTGATAGCCGGCGATGACGGTGCGGACATCGTCGCCGACGGCGTGCGCCCGGGCAGCGTCACTCACGCGCGTCGCAGGCCGCACAAGGAACTGGTCCGCGGCGAGGACAAGCTGGCTCCCTTCGCCGTTTTGCAGCGAGAGATGTGCCTGCGCGATGAGCCGCCGGCGGCGCTCGCGTTCCGCTTGCCAGGCAGCAGCGGGAGTGAGGGCTTGAATCGATTCCCACGACTCGGACGATGCGACGAGCGCGACGGCTCCTTGCGGGACCAGATCGACGCGGAAATAGCCGGGACTCCAAAGCGTTCCCACCGAGGCATAGCCACGGCCTTTCTCGATGCGAAACACGAGTTCGCCGACGGTTTGCGGTTCGTGGGTGAAAGCGGTCCGCTCGCCTTGCAGCTTGAGACGTAAACTGGGCAGGTCGCCGGCTGCGCATAGTTCGTAGCGGTCGTCCTTGGCCGAAAGATGAAACGGCAGCGGCAGAGGCGTGCTGACCTCAGCATCGTGCGAGCGAAAATGGACCGTCGGCATGAGTTTGAGCCGAGCCGGCGGACCGGAAAGATGTCGATAGGTCACCAGCACCGTGTTCTGGCAATGCGGCATCAGCACGCGTTTTTCGAACTCGACGCTGGCGACGGAGTAGCGCCAAACCGGCAGTCCGAGGTCGAGCCAGAAATCCTGCAAGAGCAGATCTTCGGGCTCGTTAGCCTGAGCAGCCAAGGCGTTGTCTTGCAACGAGACCGCCGGCCCATTACCAACGCGAACGCGCTCGGAAAGATGCGCCAGTAGGAGGAATCGTCCCAGCGGCGCGGGCAACGCCGAAATCAATAGGCCGTGATAGCGCCGCGAGGGTGCCCCGCCGACGGTTCCCGACGCGTAGCCGCCGAGTCCGTTCGTGACCAGCCATTCGCGGGCGAGCCACTGCTCGCGGTCTCGCTCGGGGCCTTCGTCGGGTGCTGCCGTCGTGGGCGGGGCTTCGAGTAGGTTGGCGTTCATCCTTTGGCCTCCGAGCTAGGGTTGTTCGCGGATTCGGGCGGGCCGTCGGCTGGTACCAAAACGATCGCCGCCTGTCCGGGCAGGTGCCACAAGCCTTCGCGGGCCAGTGGCGCGATGCCGCTGCCGCCGTAGCGCGGGTCCTCGCTTGACCAGGCGATCTCCCAGTGTTTTCCTGCTGGCGGTGCTAAGAGGGGCTCTGGCGCTTCGCGTAGTGCAAAGTCGAGCCCCAAATTGACGACGAGCAGCCGGTCCTCGTTGTCGTCCGTGAAGAATCGCAATACGAAAGCTTCGGGGCCGAGCACCGCGCCATCGACTCCACCGGCGCGCTGATTCTGAAAAGCGGCGGTGGTGCGCCGCAGCCGCAGCAGGTCGCGGTGCAAATCGTAAGTCGCGGCATGCTTCTCGCGCTCGCTGAAATCGAGCTTACTGCTTTCAAAGGTTTCGAGGGCCGCGGGATCGGGGAGTTGGGCCTGCATCTCCGGCGTGGCGAGCCGCGGAAACTGCGAGAGAAACTTCGCCCGCCCGCTGCGCACCGCCTTCGCCAACTCCGGCTCGTGATCCGCGAAGAACAGAAAGGGTTTGGACGACGAAAGCTCCTGACCTTGGAAAAGGAGCGGCGTGTTCGGCCCCAGCAGCAACAGCGCCGTCATTGCCCGCAGCCGGCCGGGGTTGTTGCCCAGATGCGTGCGCTCGCCGCGGCCCGTGTTGGCGATCTGATCGTGGTTTTCCAGGTAGATCAGGAACGTTTCGGGTGGCAGGCGGTGCGAAGGCGTTCCCCGCGGCTTGCCCTGCCAGCGATAGTGCTGGCCTTGATAGAGGAAGCCGTACTTGACGGAGGAGATGAATTCTTGGGGCTGGCCGCGGTAATCGGTGAAGTAGGCTTCGGAGCGTCCGGTCAGCGCCACCTGAGCCGTGTGATGAAAGTCGTCGTTCCAGAGGCCATCCAGTGCAAATCCCCCTTCTTCTGCCGATTGCACGAGCCGCGCGTCCTGCGGCTCATTTTCGGCGACGACGATCGTCCGTCGCTTGCCGGCGGCCTTCCGTACTGCGCGGCCGATCTCGGCGAGGATGTGCGTGTCAGACGAATCATGAACGTCTTGGGTGGCGTCTAGCCGCAGGCCGTCGAGATGAAACTCGTCGATCCAATAGGCGGCATTAGCGATGAAGAACTCGCGCACGGCGGCGGACTGTTCGCCGTCGAAATTGATCGAGCGGCCCCAGTCGTTGGCTTTGTCCGTCAGATAGGCTGCGGAGAACTCACCGAGATAGTTTCCATCCGGCCCGAAGTGGTTATAGACCACGTCCAGCAAAACGCCGATTCCCGCGGCGTGAGCCTGATCGACGAACGACCGAAAGTCGTCAGGCGTGCCGTAGAGCCGCGAGGGCGCAAATAGATTGACGCCGTCATATCCCCAGCCGAACCGGCCGGGAAAATCTGCGATCGGCATCACTTCGATTGCGGTGATGCCCAAATCCGCCAGCGCGCCAAGCTGCTCTGCCGCGGCTTGCCAGGTGCCTTCCGGCGTGAAGGTGCCGACGTGGAGTTCATAGAAGACCTGCCCGCGCAATTCCAGACCGGGCCAGCGGCCATCCGTCCATGGAAAGGCAATGGGATCGACGACCTGCGAAAGGCCATGCGGACCCTCGGGTTGAAAACGCGAAGCCGGATCGGGAAACAGCTTCTCACTCTTATCCAGCGAGAAGCCGTATAGCGCTCCCGCGCCGATCTCCTTCGCAAAGCCCGCAAAGTAGCCATCCTGCTCAGACTGCAGCTCGATTCGCACGCCCGGACGCTCGTCACCGGGCTCGACCAGCACGACCTCGACCTTACTTACCCGTGGTGCCCAGACACGAAAGCGGACGCCCCCGCCTTGCAATTCTGCTCCGATCGGCCGGCGTCGCGAGAACGCGACAGTTTGTCCGGCGGCAGGGTCCGGCGTCGTTGGCATGATGCAGTTCAAAGGGGCAGCGATGACAGTTTGACGCTTGGATTGCAAGATTCGGGCCAACCGGCAGAGGTGGAGAGATTTCCGGCACGGCTCTTGCGTTGGGCCTCCAGCGCGGACTTGATTATACCCGCACGATGCTGCTGCCTATGTCACCTCCGCCGCTCCAGTGCCGCGTACTCGCCACCGACTACGACGGCACGCTCGCGCACGACAGTCACGTGGCTCCCGAGACGCTGGCCGCCCTGCAGCGGCTGAAGGACTCCGGACGGCGGATTGTTCTAGTCACGGGGCGCGAAATGCCGGAGCTGGAATCTGTTTTTCCCGAATACGCCATTTGCGATGCAATCGTCGCGGAGAACGGCGGCCTGATTGTCTGGCCAGCGGAAAATCGTCAGGAGGTACTTGGCGAACCGGTGCCCGATACGTTCCTGCGGGAGATCATGAACCGCGATGTGAAGCCCTACTCCGTGGGTAAGGTCGTGTTTGCCACCTGGCGGCCGCACGAAACGATCGTGCTGCAGATCATTCAGGACCTGGGCCTGGAGTTTCAGATCATCTTCAACAAGCGGGCCGTAATGGTCCTGCCCAGCGGAATGAACAAGGCCACCGGTCTGGCGCACGTGCTAAAGCGCCTGGAGATTCCACCGGAGAACGTGGTCGGCGTCGGCGATGCGGAGAATGACCACGCTTTTCTCGATTCCTGCGCCGTCGCGGTGGCGGTCGAGAACGCCTTGCCGGCCCTGAAGGAAAAATGCGACCTGGTGCTGACCAAGGACCACGGAGCGGGCGTTGTCGAATTGATCGAACGCATGCTCAGCGACGACCTGCAAAGCCTCGGCCCGCGGCGTCCGCGCAATCAAACCAAGACGCCAACCGATGTTCCCCTCGAGCCAATGCCTTCCTGAGGTTCCCATGGACGTGTTAGTCATTGATGTCGGCGGCAGCTCCGTGAAGCTCTGGCACACCGGACACCAGGAGCACCTCAAGTTCGAGTCGGGCAAGGCCTTATTGCCCGACACGATGGTCGCGGAAGCTCGCGAGCGAGCTAAAGACTGGACGTGGGAGGTAGTCGCCCTCGGTCTGCCCTGCCGCATCAGCGGCGGACGGCCTGTCGAGGATCCGCAGAATCTCGGTCCCGGCTGGGTCGGGTTCAACTTTGCCGCTGCGTTCGAGAAGCCCGTCCGCATCATGAACGATGCCTGCCTGCAGGCGCTGGGCAGCTACGACGGCGGAAGAATGCTCTTTCTCGGCCTCGGAACTGCCGTCGGTTCGGCCTTCATTGCCGACCGCCTCGTGCTGTCGCTTGATATGGGCCGCCTGCGGCTCGGGGAGGAGCGGGTCTTTGAGCTACTGGGCGATAAGGGCTACGATAGGCTTGGCCCGAAGAAGTGGGCGAAGGTCGTGGCCGAGGTCGTGCCCGGGCTGAAGCACGCGGTCATGGCGGATTATGTCGTGATCGGCGGCGGCAACGCCAAGGAGATCGAGGAATTGCCCGACGGCGTCCGCCGCGGCCACAACCGCACCGTTGTCGAAGGGGGCCGGCGGCTCTTCGAGCAGCTTTCCGACCCCGCTCAGCCGCCCACGCAAGACTGGCTCATTCTGTAGATCGGCGGTCCGGCGATGCAGTCCCCCGGAATGCAACTCGACGACGCGGCCATTCCCGCAGCCGACGACGATCGCGCTGCGTCGGCTCGTGAACTTGAACTGCAGGTCGAAGGCGGGCCAGAAACTGAGCTGCCCGTCGATGCAGGCCTGATCGACGAAATTCTCTCCCGCGTCCGCCGGCAGATCGAGCAGCAGCGCCTGCCGATTTCCACGTATCGCCTGCAATTTACGGGTGAGTTCACGTTTACCAAAGCAGCCGAGTGCGTGGAGTATCTACACGAGCTGGGAATCACCGATCTCTATACCTCGCCGCTGTTACAAGCCCGCGAAGAGACGCAGAGCGGCTATGACGTGGCCGATTGCTCAAGGCTCAACGAGGACCTGGGCACGGCGGAAGATTTCGAGCGGCTCGCGCTGGCGCTCCGCGAGCGCGAGATGGGGCTGATCCTCGACATCGTGCCCAACCACATGACGACCGCGTCGCCGCGGAATCGCTGGTGGCTCGACGTCCTGGAGAACGGGCCGCTTTCCCCCTACGCGACCTTCTTCGACATCGACTGGATGCCGCTCAAGCCAGACCTCGCCAACAAGATCTTGCTGCCTGTGCTTGGCGATCAGTACGGCAAAGTCCTCGAAAGCGGACAGCTTCAACTGCAGCAGGAAGGCGGTGCCTTCTCGCTCAACTACCATTCATGGCGATTTCCCCTGGCGCCCGGCTCCTATGCACAGATTTTGACCGACGCTCTGACGCCGCTAGAGGCCCATGTCGGCGGCGAGCATGCCGACGTGCTCGAGCTGCACAGCATTCTCACGGCCGTTCGCAATCTTCCCAGCCGCACGGAAACCGACCCAGCGCGGATCGCCGAGTATCATCGCGAGAAAGAATTCGTTAAACATCGGCTGCGCGCGCTGCTGGAACGTTCCAGCCCGGCCCGCGAAGCACTCTCCGCCAGTATCCGCGGCTTGAGCGGCGAAGTCGGCGACCCCCGCAGCTTCGATCGCCTGGACGAGCTGATTGGCCAGCAGGCTTATCGCCTGGCCCACTGGCAGGTGGCAGCCGACGAGATCAACTACCGTCGCTTTTTCGACGTGAACGAGCTGGCCGCGATCTGCGTCGAGCATCGCGAGGTCTTTGAGCAGACGCATCGCCTGGTGTTCGAGCTGCTTGAGCGGGGCCTCATTACCGGCTTGCGGATCGATCATCCCGACGGGCTGTTCGATCCGCGCGGCTACCTGCAGCAGTTACAGGAAACGCAGTATTGGCAGCTCTGCCGAGCTGCCGCGAGCAATCAGGCTGAGCCTTGGTCGCGAATCGAAGGCCCGCTGCGAACAGCCTTTGAGCAGGCGCCGGCCGATTCGCCGCTGGCCCGCCCGCTCTATGTCGCCGTCGAAAAAATTCTGACGGGCAATGAGCCGCTGCCGGGAGATTGGCCCGTGCATGGAACCGTGGGCTACGAGTTTCTCAACCGGCTAAGCGGGCTGTTTGTGGATACGGCGAGCGAGGCCCACCTTTCCACGACTTACCAGCGGTTCACTCGCGACTCGCTCGACTTCCGCGAGATTGCCTATCGCTGCAAGCGGCTGATCGTGCGGATGAGCATGGCCAGTGAACTGCAAGTACTCGGCTACCGCCTCGATCGCATTTCGGAACGAAATCGCTGGACGCGCGATTTCACGCTCAATAGCCTGACGCGGGCCCTGCAGGAAGTCGCGGCCTGTTTCACCGTCTATCGCACCTATGTCACGCAGGACCAGGTGCCCGATTCCGAGCGGCATTTCATCGAAGCCGCCGTGGCCCGCGCCAAGCGGCAGAACCGGGCCATGAGCGCCTCGATCTTCGATTTCGTGCGCGACGCGCTGCTGTTGCGTTATCGCGACAACGCCGATCAAGAGGAGCGGCAAGCCCAGTGGCAATTCGCCGGCAAGTTCCAGCAGCTCACCGGCCCGATCATGGCCAAAGGCGTGGAAGACACGGCCTTCTATCGCTTCAACCGTCTCATGTCGCTGAATGAAGTCGGCGGCGAGCCAGAACGCTTCGGCTGCGACGCCACGGCATTCCACAAGCTCAACGCCAGCCGCCTGCCGCGATTGTCGCGCGGGCTGTCGAGTACTTCGACGCACGACACCAAGCGCAGCGAGGATGTGCGGGCCCGCATTAACGTGCTCAGCGAGGTGCCGCAGTTGTGGCGGAAGCAACTGGCGAAATGGTCCCGCTGGAATAAGCAGTTCCGGACTGACGTCGAAGGCCAATCCGCCCCCGCTGCCGGCGACGAATATCTGCTCTATCAGACGCTGCTCGGTTTCTGGCCCGACCAGGTCCCGCATGGCGAGGAGCGCGAGCGGCGGATCAAGCGCGTGCAAAACTACATGCTTAAGGTCGTCCGCGAAGCGAAGCTGCACACGAGTTGGATTAGCCCTTATGAGCCTTACGAGCGGGCCGTCACCAGCTTCGTCGCGGAAGTGCTGAACGAGCATCGCCGCGGGGCGTTTCTGGCGGATATTCAGGCCTTCGCAAACAAGATCGCCGATCACGGCTGCTGGAATTCGATGTCGCAGCTACTGCTGAAGGTAGCGTCTCCCGGCGTGCCCGATTTTTATCAGGGTACCGAGACCTGGTCGCTCACGCTCGTCGATCCTGACAATCGCCAGCCGATCGACTTCGCCAGTGCCGGCCAGCGGCTGGCTGAACTGCAGCAGCGGCTGGGCGCGAACGGCTCGCCGGAGCGACGAGCGTTGCTATCGGAGCTGGTGCAGCAGCGGCAGGATGGCCGGATCAAGCTCTTCACGACGCTGATGAGCTTGCGGGCGCGGCGATCGTTGCCGGAGTTGTTCACGGAGGGCGAGTACTTGCCGCTGACGGTTACGGGTCCCCGGGCAGAGCACATCGTCGCCATCGCCCGCCGCCGTGGACCGCAGTGGGCGATGGCCGTCGCCCCACGCTTGACCGCGAAGCTGTGCGGCTTTGGCGGGCCGCCGCCGATCGGCTCAATTTGGCAAGGAACTACGATTGAGTTGCCGGCGGAAATGCCGGGAGCGCGATTTCGCGACGCCTTTTCGGGCGAGACTCGCACGCTGGGACCGGGCGGCATCGATGCCAGTGAATTGCTGGCCAACTTCCCCCTCGTTCTCTTTACAGGGTCTCTGGAGAGCTGAGCATGGATCGCCGCGCCTCGGGCATTTTGCTGCACGTCACTTCCCTGCCCGGACCGCACGGCAGCGGCGATCTGGGGCCCGCGGCCTATGAGTTCGTCGATGCGCTCGCCCGCGCCCAGCAAGGTATCTGGCAGGTCCTGCCGCTCGGGCCGACCGGCTACGGCGATTCGCCCTATCAGTGTTACTCCGCTTTCGCGGGCAATCCGCTGCTGACAAGTCTGGATGAGTTGGCGAAGGAGGGCTGGTTGACGGCCGTCGAGCTAAACGGTGCACCAGAGTTTGCGGAAGGTCGCGCAGCATTCGACGGGGCGATGGCCTGGAAGCTGAGCGTCCTGCGGCAAGCCTATCAGCGGTTCCAGGCATCGGCGGCGGACGAGCAACTGACGAGCTTCACTCGCTTCCGTGAAGAGAACGAGACGTGGCTGAGCGACTTCTCCTTATTCATGGCCCTGAAGGATCAGTTCGGTGGGGTCCAATGGACACTGTGGCCGGCAGCTGCCGCGAATCGCGATCCTCTCGCCATGCGCGAGTGGCGACAATCGCTGGCCAGCGACATGCAGTTCTACGACTTCCTGCAGTGGCAATTCTCGCGTCAATGGTTGGCGCTGAAGGCTTATGCCAACGCACGCGGCGTGCGAATCATCGGCGACGTGCCAATCTTTGTCGCCCACGACAGCGCCGATGTCTGGGCGAATCGCGAATTGTTCCTACTGCAGGTCGATGGCCAGCCGCGTGTTATTGCCGGCGTGCCACCCGACTATTTCAGCACGACCGGCCAGCGCTGGGGAAACCCGCTCTACGATTGGCCCACGCTCGCTGCGACGGGCTATGCCTGGTGGCGCCAGCGGCTGGAGCAGGCTTTCAAACTGTTCGATCTGGTGCGGCTCGACCACTTTCGCGGCTTCGCGGCTTATTGGGAAATTCCGGCCGAGGACGAGACGGCTGCGGGCGGCCGGTGGGTCGCGGGCCCTGGGGCAGCTCTTTTCGAAGTACTTCAGGCCCGACTGGGCAAACTGCCGCTGATTGCGGAAGATCTCGGTGTGATCACGCCCGATGTCGAGGCGCTGCGCGACCAGTTTGCTTTCCCTGGCATGCGAGTCCTGCAATTCGCCTTCGGCGACGACCCCAAAGCCGTCGATTATCGCCCGCACAATTTCATTCTCAATAGCGCCGTCTATACCGGCACGCACGACAACGACACCACCGTCGGCTGGTTCCGGAGCGAGGCGGGCGCAGGGACGACCCGCACCGCGGAGCAAATCGCCCGCGAGCGCGAAATGGCCCTGCACTACCTGCAATCCGACGGCCGCGAAATCCACTGGGACATGATCCGCCTGTCCATGGCCTCCGTCGCCCGCCTCGCGGTCTTTCCGATGCAGGACGTGCTGGGCCTCGGAACCGAAGCCCGTATGAACCTGCCCAGCACGAGCCGCGGCAACTGGAGCTGGCGGATGCTTCTCGGCCAGTTCACGCCGCAGCACGAAGAACGCCTGCAATCACTGGCCGCAACGTTCGATCGCCAGATGTTTCCACCGGAATAGCCGGAGATGCAAGGATGAGCCAATCGCTCTGGTACAAGGACGCGATTATCTATCAGCTTCACGTCCGCTCGTTTGCCGACAGTGACGGCGACGGCGTGGGAGATTTCGTCGGGCTGACGCAAAAGCTCGACTACTTGCAGGACCTCGGCATTTCGGCGATCTGGCTGATGCCTTTTTATCCTTCGCCGCTGCGCGACGATGGATACGACATCGCCGATTACGAGAGCATCAATCCGCAGTACGGCACGCTCGACGACTTTCGCCGCTTCCTGGACGCGGCGCACGATCGGGACCTGCGGGTCATCACCGAGCTGGTCATCAACCACACCTCCGACCAGCATCCCTGGTTTCAGCGGGCTCGCCGCGCCCCAGCGGGAAGCCCCGAACGAGATTTCTACGTTTGGAGCGACACGCCCGAGAAGTATCGCGAAGCCCGGATCATCTTTCAGGACTTCGAGCCCTCGAATTGGACCTACGACCGCGTCGCCAAGGCATATTTCTGGCACCGCTTTTACTCGCACCAGCCCGACCTGAATTACGACAACCCGCTCGTCCGCGAAGCCATTTTTCCCCTGCTCGATTTCTGGTTCCAGATGGGCGTCGATGGCCTGCGGCTCGACGCGGTGCCCTATCTCTACGAACGCGAAGGGACCAATTGCGAGAACTTGCCGGAGACGCACGCTTACCTGCGCGATCTGCGGCGGCACGTCGATGAGCGCTACGCCGACCGCATGCTGCTCGCGGAAGCGAACCAGTGGCCGGAGGACGCGGTCGCCTATTTTGGCCGCGGCGACGAGTGCCACATGGCCTTCCACTTTCCGGTCATGCCGCGGCTGTTCATGGCGATCCACCGCGAGGACCGCTTTCCGCTCGTCGATATTCTCGAGCAAACGCCGGCGATTCCCGACAACTGTCAGTGGGCCATGTTCTTGCGAAATCACGACGAGCTGACGCTGGAGA
>CAYLLN010000057.1:0-46824 GCA_964384375.1 uncultured Pirellulaceae bacterium | reverse complement strand
CGGCACGCTGACCGAGACGATCGCGGCCATTCAGCTCGCCCATCGGAGCGGCTACACGAGCATCTCCAGCCACCGTAGCGGCGAAACCGAGGACGCGACAATCGCCGACCTCGCCGTCGGCCTGGGCACCGGCCAGATCAAGACCGGCTCGGCCAGCCGTACCGATCGCATGGCGAAGTACAACCAGCTCCTGCGAATCGAAGAGGAGTTGGATTCCGGCGCCCTCTACGGCGGTCCGCTGCTGCTTGCGCGACGGTCGAAGTAAGTGAGGGCAAAGCCGGGTGATCGTCACCGTCCTCGGTTGGCAATCTTGTTGTAAGTCTTCGCTCTCTCAACATGAAAATCACCCGTATTTTTGCCCACCGCGTGGAACTGCCGCTGCACGAAGGAAGCTACAAGTGGTCTGGCGGCAAGTCGGTTTCCGTCTTCGACAGCACCATCGTCGGAGTCGAAACCGACACGGGCCTCGTCGGCTACGGCGAGGTCTGTCCGCTCGGCCCGTTCTATCTGCCGGCCTATGCCGAGGGAGTGCGAGCCGGCCTGCGAGAACTCGGGCCGCATCTCTTGGGTTTCGATCCGCGCGAGTTGGCCAAACTCAATCAGCGGATGGACGCCGCGCTCAAGGGGCATCCGTATGTGAAGTCGGGCATCGATATCGCCTGCTGGGACATTCTGGGCAAGGCGACGGGGCTGCCGGTTTGCACGCTGCTCGGAGGTCGCATTGGCGAAAGCGTGCGGCTGTACCGGGCGATCTCGCAAGAGTCGCCGGAGCAGATGGCCGCGAAGGTTGCCGGTTATCGGGCGGAAGGGTACACGCGGTTTCAACTCAAGGTCGGCGGCAATCCCGATACCGACATCGAACGCATCCGGGCCGTGAGCACGCTCTTGCACTCCGGCGACCGGCTGGTGGCTGATGCCAACACCGGCTGGACCCAGCACGAGGCGCTGCGGGTGGTGCGGGCTGTGCGCGACGTCGATGTCTATATCGAGCAGCCGTGTTTGACTTACGAGGAGTGCCTGGCGGTCCGGCGGCACACGGACCATCCGTTCGTGCTCGACGAAAACGTCGATGGCCTCGACATGCTGCTGCGGGCAAAGGCCGATCTGGCGATGGACGTGGTCAATCTGAAAATCAGCAAGCTGGGCGGGCTGACGAAGACGAAGCAGGCCCGCGACCTGTGCGTGAGTATGGGGATCGCCATGACGCTCGAGGACAGTTGGGGGGGCGACATTACGACGGCGGCCATCGCCCACCTGGCTCACAGCACACCGGAGGAGTTCCGCTTCACCAGCACCGACTTCAACAGCTACGTCACCGTGAGCACGGCGGATGGCGCCCCGCAGCGAGTCCAAGGATATATGGCCGCCAGCCGTGAGCCGGGCCTGGGAATCAGGCCCAAGGCGGAGGTGCTGGGAAACGTTGTGGTGGATGTGAGCTAGAGAGCTGATCGAACCGGCCTGGGGCGAACGCCGCTACTTCTCAACGTATCCTTTGCCGGTCTTTTCTTCGATCAAATCGTCCACGTGCTTCTGCAGGGCTGTCGCGTCGGTGAACGACTTGGTTTTGGTCTGGCCATTCGTTCCGATCCGCCCGAAGCGGACCGTAACGTCGTTTCCCTCGGTGCTGATTTCCCAGAACTTCGAGGACGTTCCTTCGACAAACTCGAAATAGCGTTTGCTGCTGGCGGGAGAGGTCACGGGAGTTGCTCCTGATGAAGATTTGGCAGCCTTTTGCTTTGCAGCGGGTGGCTCGGCCGCAAGCACCGGATTTGTTTTGACAGTGGCGACCTCGCTGGCCCGCACGAACGATGGAAACCGCGGCACGCCCCGGTCAGAAAGCTCCTGATAGCGGAACATGATCGTGCTGCCCACCGGTGGTGGGCTTTCGCGCTGCTTATCGGAGAAGCCCGTTCCGACGGAAAACTGCGTCCCGTCCGCCAGTTGCACGACGAGCGCACCCAGCCGTCCCTTGTGCCGCCCGCTGCCGGCTTGATGGTCGAGGACGGTCGCCTCGGCATCGTGAAACGTCTTCACTTTCAGCAGCGTGCTGGAGCGGCCCGCTTCATAGGTCGATCCGGGCTGGCGAAGCATCAGTCCCTCGCCGCCGAGTGCCTCGACGCGGGTGAGTTCCTCGCGCAGATGTTCGACGCTTTTGCACTGTTGATGGTCGAGCAGTTGCAAATGCTTGGCCCGCTGGCGGCCAAAAGTTTCCTTCAGTGCCGCCAGCCGTTCCTCAAAGGGGGCTCGCTCTGCCGGAGCATCGAAGATCAAGTACGAGATTTTCCGCCAGTGATCACTCTTGTCCTGCCGGCGAACGATGCTGACCGTTCGCTGGAACGATTTGCGGGCCAGCCACAATTCGCCGTCGAGCGGCGTTTCGGGCAAGTCAGCCACAAACCAATCCGGCGCGTGCAGCACGTTTCCGAGGCGCGACAGCAAATGCTTGCCGTCCCAATAGGCCCGGACGCCGTCGAGCTTTTCGCTCATCCACCAGCCGGCGAGATCCAAGTCGTTGGTCCAGGTCTGGGCAAGCAACAACGGCGGACCTTCGTTCCCTTCCTCTTCGCCATCGCCGGCAGCGGCGGCAGGTTTCGCCGGCGCAGCGCTTCCGACGCGATCAAGTTCCGCCTGCTCACCGCGATACTTTCTCAGGTGCTTGCAGGTCCGCTTTTCGATGGCAATCGACTGATTCCGCCAGGCCGGGCACGAGCAGGAATAGACGCCTCCAACGTTCCGCAGAATATACGGCGATGCCGCGGAGCCCTTCATTTCGACCGTTTCGCCGTCGGGGATGTCGAGCATGGCAACTCTCTCAGGTGAGGAGAGGAAACTGCGTGGTTGACATTGTGGCCTGCGGCTCCGGTGATCTCCACCCGAGTGCCGCGACGATCGCCAGCGCCCAACTCACCGCCCATGCCAAGAGCGTAACGACATTCAGAAGGTGCATGAACGTTGCGGAGCCAGGTGACCATCGCAATACGGCCATTTGCAGGAATTGTGGAACAAGCGCGACGGTGATCGCAGTTACAAACGACAGGATCGCCAGCAATGACACATGGGGATGGCGCGACCAACGGGCTGCAGCAACCCATATCCCAATACCGAGGCATACCACCACGGGGAGATCATCGACAATTTGAATGAGCGCCGGGCTCGCCGCACCAACCAGGCTCGCGAAGATTCGACCGAAGCCGCATAACAGCGCGACGACAAACGTCACGACGATCAGCCCCCGAATGCTGAACTGAAGGGGCCGCGCGATTTGCTGATCGGGAGCCGCCCGCCAGCCGAACACCGCGGCGACCACGGCCGCCCAACAGAAGGTGCGGATGAACGCGAGGACGATGCCAATCACGCCCAGATAGAAGGCGACAGTCGAAATCGGCGTGTTGCCGCGCCCGGCAACAACGAGCGGGATGGCAATGCGATAAGCGACACCGATCAGCAGCGTCGTGCCAAGGGCCGCAGCCAGGAGCGCAGAGACTGGCGGACTCCGCTGCCAGCGGACCAGAGCGACGATGAGACCCACGAACAATGTCGCGAAGTACGGAATCGCGATCACCAGCGACTGCGCGATTTGTCCCGTAACGCTACTCATAGCTCACTTCGAGAGGCCTCAAATCAGGATCTCGCGCACCACGTGTCCATGCACGTCGGTCAGGCGGAAATCGCGGCCCTGGAAGCGATAGGTGAGCCGCTCGTGGTCGAAGCCAAGCAGATGCAGGATCGTCGCTTGCAGATCGTGGACGTGGACCCTCCCCTCGACGACGCCAAAGCCCAGTTCATCGGTTTTGCCGTGGATCAGGCCACTCTTCACGCCGCCACCGGCGAGCCACATGGTGTAGGCGTCAATGTGGTGGTCGCGGCCGATTGTCGCGCGAACCTCGCCCATGGGCGTGCGGCCGAATTCGCCTCCCCAGACGACCAGCGTGTCGTTCAGAAGGCCGCGCTGCTTCAGGTCGAGCACCAGGGCGGCACTCGCCTGATCGACATCGCGGCAGACCTTTTCGAAGTCGTCGTTCAGGTTCTCGCCGGGGCCGCCGTGGCTGTCCCAGTTCGTGTGATAGAGCTGAATGAACCGCACGCCTCGCTCGACGAGGCGGCGGGCGAGGAGGCAGTTGGTTGCAAACGACGGCTGGCCGGCGTTGACGCCATATTCGGCAAGCGTTTGGGCCGATTCCTGCGACAGGTCCATCAGATCTGGGGCACTGGTTTGCATCCGGTACGCCATTTCGTAGGCGTTGATCCGAGTCATGATCTCCGGATCGCCAACTTCCTCGAGGCGGGCTCGGTTGAGCGCGCCCACCGTGTCGTAAAAGTCGCGTTCGGTCTCGCGCGACACGCCGGCGGGGCTGCGAAGGTGCAGGATCGGATCCCCTTTGCTGCGAAACGGCACACCCTGATAGGACGTGGGCAAAAAGCCGCTGGCCCAGAGCGACGCACCGGCCCGTGGACCGCGCGGCCCCGATTGTAGCACGACGAATCCCGGCAGGTCGCGCGATTCGCTCCCCAGACCATACGTCGCCCACGCTCCCAATGCCGGCCGGCCGGGAGCGGGAAAACCCGTGTTCACAAAGAGCTTCGCCGGTCCGTGATTGAAGACGTCGGTCGTCATCCCGCGGAGCCAGCAAACTTCATCCACGATTCGCTTGTGATGCGGAAACAGCTCGCCGATGTCCATGCCGCACTGGCCGACCCGCTCGAGCTTGCGGGTCGAACCCATGAGCGTTTCGTTCCCCTTGAGAAAAGCGAAACGCTTTCCTTCGAGCAGACTCTTTGGCGGCGGCTGGCCGTGCAGTTCGCGGAGCTTCGGCTTGTCCTCGAAAAGTTCGAGCTGGCTCGGCGCACCGGCCATGAACAGGAAAATGACGCTCTTGGCCTTGGGGGCGAAATGCGGCTCACGTGGATCGAGCGGATTGGCGGGATCGATCTTCGGAGCGGCGAGGCTGTCGCCTTGCAACAAGGAGCCGAGCGCCATCGCGCCGATGCCGACACCGCAGTCGCGGAAGAAGTGACGGCGGGTGGCGGCGGCGAGTGCGGATTGCGGAGCGCGGAGTGCGGAATGGGGTAAAGCTGGCATGTTATTCGTGGGGCAGGCATTTTGCCTGCCGTCGTTTGTTAATGTCGATGCATCCGGCAGGCTGGAAGCCTGCCCCACGGCTACGCATAGCACCGCACCTCGAACACCCTGGCCAGCGGTTCGCCGTTCGTCGCCGTGGCGACCAGCCGGACGGCCTGCGCCTGCACGGGGTCGAACGTGTGTCGCACCAGCCGCTGGTGATTGCCGGTGACTTCGGCCAGCGGCTCCCATTTGCTGTCTGCGGACGAACGGTAGAGGAGTTTGTAATCCTTGATCGTTTCCGGCTGCGGGGCGCGGATGATCCCTTTGTTGATGCCGTCGGACGACGTGAGCGTCAGTTCGCGGTGGAAGCCGCTGTCGAGCGTGAGCTGCACCCGGCTCAGCTTTTGCGGCTCGTTCCAGGCAAGCTCCAGCCACGCTTCGCCACCATCGAGCGGCGCGGACCAGCGGTTGGTCCATTCGCCCGCGACATCCCGCACAAAGCCGCTCGTCACATTCTCCGCCTTCGCCTCCTCGTGCTCGGCCGATGCGGTGATCGTCGCTTGCCGGGCAAGATCGGCTGCGTCCTCGTTCTTGCGACCCTGAATCGACTGATCGTCGCGCAGCAGGGTCTGCTGCAGCTCCTTCAAACGCGACTTGTCTTCGTAAAGCTGGCGCGGCGTAAGCTTGTACCGCGAGGCAATTGCTGCCGCGGTACCGGCAGCCTGGCCCATGACGGCGCAGGTCGCCATGACCCGGGTACTGGTAAACGCGACGTGCGTCGCGCTCGCGTTGCGACCCGCCATCATCAGGTTGCTTACGTTCCGGCTGAAGAGCGAGCGGAGTGGGATGTTGTAGATCGGCGTTTTCACCTGCACACACGGGGGCAGATCCGAGCGGTCAAAGCCGCCGGGCGGGTGATCGTCCATCGGCCAGCCGCCGATCGCGACTGCGTCCTCAAAATCGCCGTTCACTCCCATCAGATCGAACTGCGTCAGCAGGTGATCACCGACGATCCGCCGGCTTTCGCGTTTGCCGGTGAACATGCCGACCCAGTCGAGAGCCCAGTTCGCCGAATTGGGGTGGTTGCCGCTGTTTTTGATATAGTCCCACACGCCGAGCACGATCGAGAGCAGCTCGAAGCGAATTCGCTCGTTGTCGTGAATCGTGTGCATCTGCCCGCCCCACTCGATCCACCAGTAGCCATATTCCCACGAGTTCGTCGGCCGTTTGAGGAGCTGGTCCTTCGCCACCTTGCGAGCCCACTTTGGCGGCGTAAAGGGCATCGGCCGGTCGTGCTTCCGCGAAGTGAAGAGGATCGAGCTGCCGAGCATTTCCTCATCCGGCTTTTCGGGAGCGAGCGACTCACCAAATTCGCTGCGGGCTTCGCGGCCGAAGCGGATCTCCGCGCCGGATTCGAGGGCCAAACGGCTGTCCCCCGTGCAATCCATGTAAATGCCGGCGGTGATCTCGTAGAGATGCTCGGTCTTGTCGGAGCGTGCCCAGGCGCGCTTGATCGCCCCGTCGCGCACGTCGGCGGCAAAGACAACCGTGTCGAGCAGCAGCGTCACGTTCGGCTCGCTGACGAGCTTGTCATAGAGCAAGAGGTCCCACAGTTCCCAACACCGCTGCGGATTGTTCGCGGCATCGTCGAGGCGGAACTCCTCGATCAGTCCCCCTTCGCGCCAGCCGGGACGGGATTTGTGGTGGTTCGCGCCGACAACGTGCATCTTCACTTCGCTCGACGAATTCCCTCCGAGTCGCGAGCGATCGTTGACGATGACGACTTTCGCTCCGTTGCGAGCCGCGGCCACCGCGGCACACACGCCCGCCAGGCCGCCGCCGGCGACGAACACGTCGCAGTCGAGCGTGACGAGAGCCATGTGGGCTTCGTCGGGAGCGGCGACACGAGCGGTCCCCTTCGGCGCGACGCGGGCCAGTTCCTGGCGGATTTCCTCGACGCTCCGCCCCGTGGCCGCCGCATCCGACTCGTCGCCGGCCAGCACGACCAGGCTGTATGCGGCGAGCGAGCCCAGGCCCACGCGGGAGAAGAATTCACGGCGATCCACGGCAGCCTCCGGTCGGAAAGGTAACAAGGAGCGTTGCGAGTTTTCAGTGTAACTCAAACGGGGCGTATATTAATCGGCATGGGCCGCTTTCGTTTCTCCATCGGCACGTTCCTTGTCGTCGTCACGCTGCTCGCCTGCGGGCTGGGGGCGATGGCGTCGCAATCGCGCGTGGCGACGAGCCTCGCCTACACCGCCTTTCTGTCGCTCCTTTGCGTGGCTCTGGCCGGTGCGATTCTGCCGAATTCCCATCGCCCGTTCTGGCTCGGCTTTGCGATTTTCGGCTGGATGTATTGGTTCGCAGAGTTCGACGCGAGCGCCTCTGCACCGCAAGTCGCCCAGACGCAGACCATTCGCTTCCTCTCCGGCATCGGATACGCCAGCAGTCCGCCCACGCCAGAGCCGCGAGCGGGCCTGCTAACGAGTGAACTGATGGAACTACTCGAATCGCGGATGACCGTCAACCGCCAGGTCGGCTCGAAAGTGATTGCCCAATGGCGCGGAGGAACGTATTACTCCGGCACGATCATCGAGGTGAACGAAGGGCTCTTTTTGATCGACTGGGATGACGGGAGCGCCGACCAGTGGACCCCGGCATCACAGATTCTCCCGAACTCACCGAATCTACGGCTGGCCGGCCACGCCACACTCGGTGGCATGTTTGCTCTGCTGGGAGGGGTGTTGGTCGCGGTGATGTTTGGCGGAGTAGCCAGGATTCAGGGGGCAGGAGCCAGGCATCAGGACTCAGCCGGCAGCGACAAGTGACAGTTAGCCTCTTGCCGCTATACTAAAGGCTCCCCCGCTTGGAGCCCTCCCCATGCCAGCCCGCCAGCCAGCACTTGCACTTCTGTTTCTTGCAGCCATTGCTTCGCTTGCACCCGCCGACGATTGGCGGGCCTGGCGTGGTGCATCCGGTACGGGGCAGTCTGAGGCGAAGGGCTTTCCCACGACCTGGTCGAAGACCGAGAACATCAAGTGGAAAGTCCCTCTCGACGGCCCCGGCAACAGCACGCCGATCGTGGTTGGCAACAAGGTCTTCATCACGCACTCGCCCTCCAAGAGCACCGCCCGTGGACTGCACTGTTTTGACCGCAACACGGGCGAGCAACTCTGGAAGCACCAGGTCGAATACACCGAGCCGGAGCCGACGCACGGCACGAATCCGTTTTGCTCCGCGTCGCCGGTGAGCGATGGCGAGCGAGTCATCGCGTTCTACGGCTCGCCGGGGCTGTTTTGCTACGACCTGGCCGGCAACGTCCTCTGGCAAAAGAACCTCGGCAAGGTCGAGCACATCTGGGGCTACGGCAGCAGCCCGATCATTCTCGGCGACCTGGTGATACACAACTTTGGTCCGGGACTGAACGCCTTCGTCGTCGCGCTCGATAAAAAAACGGGAGACGAAGTGTGGCGGAAGGAATACCCGGCGATGAAATCGACCGAGATCGGCGAGTACCGCGGCTCGTGGAGCACGCCCGTGGTCTTCAAGCAAGGGGACCGCACAACGCTGCTGCTCAGCCTGCCGGAGAAGCTTCGTGCGGTCGATCCCAAGACTGGAGACGACGTGTGGACCTGTGACGGGCTGAGCAAGCTCGTCTATACTTCGCCGCTGGTCGCCGGCGACATCGTCATTACCATGTGCGGCTACGGCGGTCCGGCCTTTGCCGTGAAGCCGGCGGGCGAAGGGGATCAGACGTCGGCTCGCCTGTGGATGCACGATCGCAATCCGCAGCGCGTCGGCTCAGGCGTGGTCGTCGGCGACTATCTCTATATTCTCAACGAGCCGGGGAACGCCTGGTGCCTGGACCCGAAGACCGGCGACCGCAAATGGGAACAGCGGCTGGGAAGCGGAAACAGTTGGAGTTCGATGGCGCATATCGACGGCCGGCTGTACATCGCCAACACCGCCGGCACGACGTTCGTTCTGGAGGCAAATCCCGCCGAGTGCAAAGTTATCGCCGAAAACAAGCTCGGCGAGCTGATCCGCGGCTCGCACGCCTTTTCAGATGGGCAAATCTTCCTGCGTACATACGAGAATCTGTACTGCATTGAGGCGCAGGAATGACGTCGCCTCGCCCGGAACTCCTCGCCCCCGCCGGCGATCGCGACTGCATTCGTGCGGCCATCGAAAACGGTGCAGACGCCGTCTATTTCGGCCTGGACAGCGGCTTCAATGCGCGGGCGAGGGCCAAGAACTTTGATCCGGCTGAATTGCCCGAGATCATGGCCGAACTGCATCGCCGCGGCCTGCGCGGATACGTCACGCTCAACACACTGATCTTTCCGAGCGAGCTGCCCGAAGTCGAGCGGCATGTCCGCGAAGTCGCCGCGGCAGGTGTCGATGCCGTGCTAGTGCAGGATCTGGGCCTCGTGCGACTCATCCGGGCAATCTGCCCGGACCTGCCAATCCACGCCAGCACGCAGATGACGATGACCAGCAGCCAGTGCATTGCGGCTGCGACGGAGTTGGGAGTCGAGCGTGTGGTGCTCGCCCGCGAATGCAGCGTGGACGAGATTCGCCGGATCAAGAGTGAAACCACGATGCCACTGGAGGTCTTCGTCCACGGCGCGCTCTGCGTCGCGTACTCCGGCCAGTGCCTGACGAGCGAGTCACTCGGTGGCCGCAGCGCCAACCGAGGCCAATGTGCCCAGGCGTGCCGCCTGCCGTATGACCTGGTATGCGACGGTCGCGATGTCGATCTGGGTGAGCAGAAATACTTGCTCAGCCCGCAAGATCTGGCGGCGTACGACATGATTCCCGAACTGATCGACGCCGGCGTCTGCAGCTTCAAGATCGAAGGGAGGCTGAAGACGCCGGAATACGTCGCCAATATCGTGCGGCACTACCGGCAAGCGATCGATGCGGCGCTGGCTGGCCGAGCCGCCACGTTCACACCGCGCGACATTGAGGAGATGGAGCTTTCGTTCTCCCGCGGCTTCTCGCACGGTTGGCTGGATGGCTGCGATCACAAGATGCTTGTGCCGGCGCTCAGTTCGTCGAAGCGAGGCGTTCTCGTGGGGCACGTCGTCGGTGTGCGGAACGGGCGGGTGGGCGTGCGAATGGAATCGACTTCGGTTAAGCGCGGCGACGGCGTTTCGTTCGACTGCGGCCGCCCCGTCGATGACGAGCAGGGAGGTCGCGTCTATGAAGTCTTCGAGCGCGGCCGGTCGGTACAGGAAGCGAGCGCGGGGATCGTCGAACTGGCCTTCGCCCATGACGCGATCGACTTCGCTCAGATACAGCCTGGCCAGCGCGTTTGGAAAACTGACGATCCGGAATTGACCAACCGTTTGCGGAAGACATTCACCGGCCCCGTTCCGGTGCGACGCATGCCGATCGACCTGCACATCCGCGCCGCGGCCGGCCAGCCGCTGTCGCTCGTCGCCACGACGGAGAACGGCGCGATCTGCACACTCGATAGTCCACAACCGTGCGAGCCTGCCCGCAAACATCCGCTCACGACGGAGACATTGCGAGAACAATTCAGCCGGCTGGGAGGGACGCCGTTCGAACTGCGGAATCTCTCGGCCGACGTTGCCGGGGAGCCGATGCTCCCCTTGAGCGTGCTCGGCAAAATGCGGCACGAGCTCGTTGCCCGGCTGACGGAGTTGTGCGAAGCGCCGCCTCCGCGACGAATCACCGAAGAACTGGTGTTGCCGAAATTGCGAGCCGAGTTGTTGGCGAGCGGGGTGCGTCAGCACCCCGATGATGTTCCCGTATCGAAGGGCGAGGCCATCGGGAGGCTTACGCCTCCCGCTCACCTCCACGTCCTCGCCCGCTCACTCCCGCAACTTCGCGAAGTCCTCACCGCGGGCGTAAAGCACGTCTATGTCGATTTCGCCGACATTCGCGAGTATCGGCCGGCAGTCGGCCTCGCGCGAGAGCACTCCGCAGAGATCTTCCTGGCTACGCCGCGGATTCAGAAGCCCGACGAGATGGGCATTTTCGCGGCGCTGGCCAAGCACGGCGCTGACGGCATTCTCGTGCGCAATTTGGCGGGTCTGCGCTACTATCGCGAGCGCGGCATTCGCACGATCGCCGATTTCTCACTCAACTGCGCCAACGAACTGACGGCGGCCTACCTGCGCGAGCAAGGTGTCGAACGGATCACCCCGTCGTACGATCTGAATCGCGAGCAGCTGCTCGATCTTGTCAGAACGGTGCCGCCGGAGAGGCTCGAAATCGTCATCCACCAGCACATGCCCATGTTTCACATGGAGCACTGTGTCTTCTGCTCGGTCCTGTCGCCTGGGAAGAACAAGCACAACTGCGGCCGGCCCTGCGACACGCACGAGGTGAAGCTTCGCGACCGGCTCGGTGTCGAGCACTCGCTGACCGCCGACGTCGGCTGCCGCAACACGCTATTCAATGCCACTCCGCAAAGCGGGGCCGAGATCGTGCCGCAGCTCTTGGCGGCTGGCCTGCGGCACTTTCGCGTGGAATTGCTCGACGCCAGTGGCCCGCTCGCTCCGCGGCCGGATGGCAAGACGCAGCGAGAAACGACCGCAATCATCGACCTCTACCGCCGTCTCCTCGCTGGCGATGTCACCGGCAAGGATGTCTGGACCCGTCTGCAGGCCAGCAACCGCGTCGGCGTCACCCGCGGCACGCTCGAAGAGCGCCGCAATCCGCTGGCGATTCTCTGAATCGAGGAAATGGAAGCGGTACGCGAGCTGCCGACTGTCGCAGCGACCGTTGCGTCGTCTGTTTCAACTCTCCCACCTCTCCCGGACCGCGTCCTCCACTTCGCGAAGCGGCACAGACGCCAGCGAACCAGAGAGGTCGTGCGTCGAGAGCCGGGCGCGGGAAATAGAAGGGGAGCTGATTCCGCAGAGAAAGCGGGCCAGGACCGCGGCATCGGTGAAGATTTCCCCCTTCTGGCGAGCGAGTGACAGACCGCGCTCGATGATGCGCTCATTGATCGCGCCAGCCTGCCGCTCGCCAAGCGGCGTTGCCGCTCCGCTGGTGAGGCACCACGCGCAGTGGCCGCAGTCTCGGCCTAGCTCCTCGCCAAAGTGCGACCCTAATCGCCGCACCTGGCAGCCGTCGTGCTCGATCAGCCCGATCACCTCGCCCAGCCGGGCCAGTTCTCGCTCCTGCCGCTTCACCGTTCGCTGTTGCAGGTCGGCCGCCAATGCCGGCAAGTCGGACGGCATCTTGAGCCGGCGATACTGGTTTCTCGTCCCCTCGGCCTTCAGCTCGATCCACCCCTGCTCCGCGAGGTAATCGAGCGCCCGCACAAGGCGGTCCCGCGGCTGACCGAGGTTTCTCGCCGCCTGATCGATGTCGAGGTGTAACCACTTGGCCGCTTTGTGGACTTGCCGAAAGAGTTGCTCCAGGAACTCCCGCCGCTCGCCGGTGAATTGCTCGAGAACCTCGCGCGACGGCCGGAGAGCCAGGAACTTGAACGAAGAATAGAATGGCGTCCCGCCGGCCAGATAGCCGTCGAGTTCCAGGTACGTGAGCAGCGTTCGCACGACGAGGAGTCGAACGTCGTGCTTGCTGGAGAGCTCGTGGTAGCTCACATCGAACTGCTCGCTCTGGTCGAAAACCTCCGTGACGAGTCCCAGCACCGCTGCCGGAGAGGGCGTGTCTCCTAGAGCGAAGTTTTCGAGCAACGTCAGATCGGCCGTGCAGGCGAGTGTCTCGCAAATCGCCGGCTGGCCGTCGCGCCCGCTCCGGCCAATCTCCTGCGAGAAATTCTCCAGGCTCTTCGGCAGATTGTAGTGATAGACATAGCGGATGTCGGCCTTGTCCACGCCCATCCCGAAGGCGATGGTCGCCACAACGATGCCGCGGTCGGTCGCGAGAAAGCGATCCTGCACTTTGGCCCGCAACTCGTCGTCCATGCCGGCGTGATAGGCCTTGGCAGGAAAGCCGGCCTCGCACAATCGCTCGGCCACTTCCTCCGCCGTTCGCTGAAGGGTGACATAAACGATGGTCGGTCCGGCAGGCCGTTCGCGAAGGCGGGCGAGTAGCAGCGCGTCGCGATCGGGCGCACCGACCGGTGTGGTCAGAATCGTCAGGTTCGGCCGATAAAAGCCAGTCCGAATCGCGGCATCTGCATCGATGTCGAATGCCTGACGGATGTCGCCCAGTACCTGCGGCGTGGCGGTGGCGGTGAGGGCCAGCACTCGCTCGGCCCGGCACTGGCGGGCGAACTCGACGAGCTTGAGATAGTCGGGGCGGAAGTTGTGCCCCCACTCGGAAATGCAGTGCGCCTCGTCCACGGCAAAGAGTGACACACGAATGTGCTGGATCGCTTCGCGGAACCGCTCGTTCTGAAACCGCTCCGGGGCGACATACAGCATCCGCAGGCGGCCGCCGCGGACCTGCTGCATGACGTCGCGATAGGCGTCGGCCGAAAGCGTCGAATCGAGCCGCTGGGCCGCAATGCCTCGGGCCGCCAGGGCGTCGATCTGATCCTTCATCAGGGCGATAAGGGGGGAAACGACCAGCGTCACTCCGGGCAAGAGCAACGCCGGCAACTGATAGCAAAGGGACTTGCCGCTGCCGGTGGGAAAGACGGCCGCTACGGAGCGACCCGCCATCAGGTGCTCGATCACCGCCTCCTGGCCGGGACGAAACCGATCGAAGCCGAAATGTTCGCGGAGCGACTCTTGGAGATTAAGACTCATTGCGCTGCCCCCGGACCAGAACGACACCAGTAGTGTGCTTCTGTTCTAGTCGATGGAGGAGAGCGGGAAAAGCTGCTAAGTCATCTCTCGGGTTGCTCGCTAGCACTGACTTGCCCTTGAACCTGTGGGGAGGCGGTTCCTATACTCCCGCCCGCTTGTCGGGCTGCTGCGCGTGTGGCCCTTGTTGTAGGGTGGGCTGTGCCCACCTCTCACGCGCTAGCTTGGTGGGCACAGCCCACCCTACGTGACTGGAGGTCGCCAATGGGAGTTCGCTACGTCGTCGCACTTTTGGGACTACTAGCGGCGGGAAATGCCGTTCGCGGGCAATCGCTCTTTACGGCCCCCAAGCGTGCGCCGCTCGTCGAGATCGACGCAGTGCAGCAAGCGGCCGCGACGGAGCCGGTCTCGCGGCCGACGCTCCGCGTGACCAAGGGGAACGGCGTATTGCCCAACGAGCACGGGCAAGTCTGGCGCGAGTACGACATCGCCCCCTACACGAACACGGTGAAGGATGTTGATCGGCCACAGCAGGCAGTGATCGACTGGATTCTGCGCGAGACCGGTAGCGACGTCTGGTTTTCTGAGCCGCTCGGCATCCTGAACGCGACGCCGACGACGTTGCGGGTCTATCACACGCCGGAGATGCAAGAGACGGTGAGCGCGGTGGTCGAGCGGTTTGTCGCGCCCTCCGAGTCGCCGCACATGCTGAATCTGCGGCTGGTGACGGTAAGCAGCCCGAGTTGGCGTGCGAAAGCGGTGGAGGTGCTCAAGCCGATCGACGTGAAATCGCCGGGTGTCGAGGGGTGGCTCCTCTCGCGCGAGAACGCGGCCATGCTGTACGAGGAACTGAAGGCGCGTTCGGACTTCCGCGAGCATAGTGCTCCAAAGATCGAAATCGCCAATGGACAATCGCAAACGCTCGCCCGTACACAGCCGCTCCGCTATCAACGGGGAGTGCAGCCGCGGGTCGATGGCCTGGGGTACGAGTTGCTGCCGGCCCAGATCGACGAGGGGTATTCGCTGCAGATCAGTCCGCTCTTGTCGCTCGACGGGAAATCGGTCGATGTGGCGCTCAAGTGTCGTGTCGATCAGGTCGAGAAGCTCCTGCCAATTGCCATCGACGTGCATGTCGTCGGTCAGGGGCCGCGCGTGCAAATCCAGGTGCCGCAACTGGTGAGCTGGCGGCTGGACGAGCGGATTCGCTGGCCGGCCGACCAAGTGCTGCTCCTATCGTGCGGCGTGGTCGCCAACCCGGCAGCCGACGCTGGCGGGCCGCTGGCCGTCGTCAACCCGTTCGGCGCGAGCAAGAGCCGGGCGGATGCGCTCTTGATGATTGACTATCGGCCGAAGCCGGCGGAGATTGCCGTGCCAGGAACGACTCCGTAATGCCTGACCTTCGCAGCCTACTGCCGATGCTGGTCGCCGTTGCCGCGCTCACTGGCTGCGCCCGCTTTCGCCATCATGCCGGAGCGGAGATGGGGGGGCCGCCGCCGATTGAGAATCCGCTGTTCGTGCCGGCCCTCGATCGCGAGTTTTTGCACAATCAGGCGGTCGATGCGGTGGACGACTATTTCCGCATCGAGCGAGAGGAGCGGATTCGCCTCATCGGTGGCGTGCTGACCGAGGGGCGGATTGATACGTTTCCGATCACCGGCTCGACGATGTTCGAGCCGTGGCGGCGCGATTCAACGCCAGGTTACGAAAAGCTGCACGCGACGCTGCAGTCGCTCCGGCGACGGGCCTTGGTGCGGATGATTCCGACCGAGGGGGGGTATCTGCTCGATGTGGTCGTGCAAAAGGAACTCGAAGACCTCGACAAGCCGGAACACGCAACGGCAGGCGGGGCAACGCTGCGGCATGATGGGACGATCGTCCGGCAGGAAGGGGCGTCGGGCCGCTACTCGACAACGCTCGGCTGGATTCCGCTCGGGCGCGACGTGACGCTGGAACAGCGAATTCTGGCAGACATGCGGGCACGGCTCGATCTTGGGCACATGGCGCCGCTACCGGCCATGACCGAAGAAGTGCAAATGCCGGCGATCGAGGAGTTGCCGCCACTGCCGGGGCGGTGAAGGGCGAGGGTAGCTGAAGTCGCCAGACTTCAGGTTCCTGCCGCAATGCCTGAACTCTGGCGAGTTCAGCTACTGCTTTGACGCCGCTGGCAGCTTGATCGTAAACGCCGTCCCTTTGCCCACCGTGCTTTCGACGCGGATGCGGCCGTGATGGGCCTCGATGATCTCTTTGCACGCCGAGAGGCCAAGCCCCGTGCCGCCGCGGCCGCTGTCATCAGGGCCGGTTTTCGTCGTGTAGAACGCGTCGAAGATGCGGGGCAGCTTCTCGGCCGGAATGCCGCTCCCGGTATCGCGAACCATCAGTTCCACAAAACCGCTGGCTTCATCGTGCGACAAGCGAACGATCACGCGGCCGCCGCTAGGCATCGCTTGGCGGGCGTTGATGAGCAAGTTGATCAGCACCTGCTGAATCTGGTTGCCGATCGCCGGCACTTCGGGGACCGGAGCGAGTTGCAGTTCGACAGAAATCCGGTACTTGGCCAGTTCGCGTTCGAGCAGCACGAGCGTGTCCTCGACGATCTTTTGCAGGCTCGTCGCTTCCATTGCGCCGGAGCGATTACGGGCCACGGCGAGGATCGTGCTCGTGATCTTCGCGGCTCTGGTCGCAGCGGTGAATATCTTGTCGAGGGCCTTGTCGCGCGTCGGTTCGTCCTTGTGCCGCATGCCGATGCGAGCGTAGTTGAGGATCGTCATCAGCACGTTGTTGAATTCGTGCGTCGTCGTGCTGGTGAGTTCGCCGAGTGACGCCAGTTTCTGCGTCTGGGCCAACTGCTGGCGAAGGGCGGCCGCTTCTTCGCGAAGTGCCGCAATCTCAAGGCTCGTTCGATCCGCCGAGGCCGTTCCACCCACCGCGGCTGTCGCCTGCTCAATCATGGATCTTCCTGTCAAAGTCGCGTCTGCTCGCCTAATCTCGCTTGTCTGCCGCGGCCGGGCCTATTCTCCCGGCTTGCCCATTTCCGTCGTCTTAACCTGCTGCTGCGAAGGGACTTAGCGCCGCATCATGTCAGCACAGGTCGTATCGACGAATCGAACTGGCCCGCATCACCGCGCCTCGCTACAATCCGCCCGCGAAAGTCCGTAGGAATCGGCGAGTTGGAGAAGCTGGGATGCATACCATCGAATTGTTCGAACGGATGAAGGAAGCCGCCGAGCGAGCCGGGTACACCGTGCGGCTGGAGTGGCTGGGAGGAGCCGGCGGCGGGGCATGCGAGTTTGGCGGCCGGAAGTGGATTTTCGTCGATCTGGCCCTCTCGGTCGTCGAACAGCTCGATCAGGTCGCCTCCGCTTTGCAGAACGACCCGGCCGTGCATGTAACCGAGGCGCCGCCGCCAGTGCGGCACTATCTGGGCGAGCGGCGGGCCGCGTAAAGGTCGCTGCGACGCCACGTTGTCGCGATCAATCCTGCCGTCAATAAAATTCCGGCCCGATTCGTCCACTCCGGTACATTCCGCCGAACTTCGCCCGCTGGTGTGCCGACAATGACCTTGCGCGGGCAATCGCGGGAAACTCGTGGAGTTGCGTTGCCTGCACACGACCGCTAGCAGCGGAGTGGCAGCGGGCATGGGTGGCAAACCGGACCAGGCGATCTTCATCATCGGTGTCGAGCACCGCTCGGGAACGAACTTCCTGGCGGACCTGCTCGCGCTGCATAGCGATTGCTGCCGGCCGCTGTCGATCGGCGAAGACTACCTCCTGCAACACGTGCAGCACCTGAAGCGATACGCGGTCAAGCTCCACGATTCGTGGAATCCCGCCTGGCGCGAATCGGCGACGCAGGCCGACATCGGCGCGGCTCTCGGACGCGGCCTTCTTTCGGTACTTACTGACCAGGCCACTCATCGCGGCCGCCTCGTGACCAAAACGCCGCGGGCCGACCAACTCGCCTCGTTTCCCTGGCTCTTCCCCGATCATCCGCTCGTCATCATCGTCCGCGACGGCCGCGCCGTCGCCGAGTCCGCCGTGCGGAGCTTCGGCTGGTCGTATAAGGACGCGATCCGCCGCTGGAATCACGGCGCTCGCAGCATCCTGGAGTTCGACCGGGACCATCGCGAAAGCGACTGCCGATACCTGATTGTCCGCTACGAAGACCTCGTCACGGATCTGGCGCCCAACCTGCGTCGCATCCTCTCGTTCGTGCGACTCGATGCCTCGCGCTACGACTTTGACGCGGCCGCGAACATGCCGGTCCGCGGCTCTTCGACGCTCAAGTCGCAGGGAAAGACGCTCCACTGGAAGCCAGTCGCCAAGAGCCAGGATTTCCGCCCGCTGGAACGGGCAAAGAATTGGACGTCGAGCCAGCATCGGCTCTTTCTCGCCGAAGGAGGGCTCAGTCAGCAACTGCTCGGCTACAGCATCGAGGGGACGCAAGAGCCGGGCGTGATCGATCGGCTGCACCTCCGCTGGCTCAAGCGGCGGTGGCAGAAGCGCATCGCCCAGTCCGGCCTGCGGCCCGTGGACTACGCGGCCAGCGGTGCCGCTGCCGAAGAACCTGCAACAACGCTTCCGCTCCGCCGCGCGGCATAGGTTCGGGACGTATCGAACTCGCTACATAGCAAGTTCCACCGATTCGGGCTACGATCAAAGGTTCCAGCCAACCTGGAACCTGCCTGATGCGAATTGCCCCCTCCCTCCCGCTGCTGATTGTCGTCGGGCTGGCTCTCGCGACAACGGTCCGAGCCCAATCGACCGGCGAAGTTCGCTTCAACCGCGATATTCGCCCGATCCTCTCGAACAATTGCTTCTATTGCCACGGCCCCGATCCGAAGCATCGCGAAGCCGACCTCCGGCTGGACACAAGCGAGGGGGCCCTGGCGATGGCGATCGTGCCGGGCAAGCCCGACGAAAGCCCGCTGATCGAGCGTGTCTCGTCGCTCGACCCGGACGCGCTCATGCCACCGCCGGCGAGCAAAAAGGCCAAGCTGTCGACGGAGCAGATCGCAACGCTTCGCCGCTGGATAGAGCAGGGGGCCAAGTACGAAGGGCACTGGGCCTTTCTGCCGCTATCCAGCGTCCAGCCGCCGAGCGTAAAGAACGAAGCGTGGGTCAAGACGCCGATCGATCGGTTCATCCTGGCGCGACTCGAACAGGAAGGAATCGCCCCATCGCCCGAAGCCGACGCGGCCACACTCATCCGCCGGTTATCGCTCGATCTGACAGGACTCTTGCCGTCGCCGGAGGACGTGGAGGCCTTTCGCCGTGAATTGGAGCAAGATCGCGATGCGGCATACAGGGCACTCGTCGAGCGGCTCCTGGTCTCACCGCACTACGGGGAACGCTGGGGTCGGCACTGGCTCGATCAGGCGCGCTACGCCGATTCGAGCGGCTATTCGATCGACAGCGAGCGGGCGATGTGGCCCTATCGCGATTGGGTCATTCAATCGCTCAACGACGATCTGCCGTTCGACCAGTTCACGATCGAACAGCTGGCGGGCGATCTTCTGCCGGATGCGACGAAGCGGCAGGTCGTGGCGACCGCGTTTCATCGCAACACACTCGTCAATGAAGAGGGTGGAACCGATCCGCAGCAATTTCGCCATGAGGCGGTCGTCGATCGCGTGAACACAACGGCGGCTGTGTGGCTGGGGCTGACTGTCGGCTGTGCCCAGTGTCACACGCACAAGTTCGACCCGATCACACACCGCGAATACTACGAACTGTTCGCGTTCTTCAACAACACCACCGACGTGAACAACAAAGGGGCGACAGTGAAGGTTGCCCGTGGCGAAATGCTCGGCGAGAAGCCTCAGGCTCTGCCGCCGCCCCCTGAGGCCGATCCAGAGTTTGCCAAGCGGCAGGCGGAGTGGGAAGTGACCCAGCAAGCTGCACTCGCAGAAGCGGACGGCTCGTCCAAGCCAAAGATCGACGCAAAACTCGCCGAGGCATTCCAGCTTCCCGCCGACAAGCGAAACGCGGATCAAGCGAAGCTTGTGCGCGATGCCTTCATCGCAGCCGATCCCCGCTCGAAGGCCGCCAAAACGCGACGCGACCAGGCTGCCGCCAAGACAGCTGACCTGATGGTGATGAAGGAGCTCGACCAGCCGCGTGAGACATACATCGCCCTGCGCGGCGACTTCCTGCGTCCCGACAAGGAAACGGGCCTGCTTCATCCGGGCGGCTTGCATGCTGTCGCGCCGGAGTTGCCCGCGGAGGCAGGCCGCACCCGACTCGATCTGGCTCGCTGGCTCGTCGATCCGGCCAATCCGCTCACGCCACGGGTGACGATCAACCGCATTTGGCTTCGCTACTTCGGCCGCGGCCTCGTCGAAACCGAGGAAGACTTCGGCACGCAGGGAACGCCCCCAACGCATCCCGAATTGCTCGATTGGTTGTCAGGCGAATTCATCCGCCGTCGTTGGTCGCTCAAGGAGATGCACCGTTTGATCGTCATGAGCGCCACGTATCGCCAGGCATCGCGCAGCCGGTCCGATCTGGCCGAGAAGGACCCGCGCAACCTGCTGCTCGCGCGGCAAGAGCGGGTGCGGGTCGAGGCGGAGGTCGTCCGCGACGCGGCACTCGCGGCGAGTGGCCTGCTCGACCCAACGATTGGCGGGCCGAGCGTTCGCCCGCCGCAGCCGGACGGCGTGTATGCCTTCACGCAAACGCAGAAGAAATGGACCGCCGACAGCGGCCCGTCGCGCTATCGCCGCGGCATGTACACGCTGTTTTTCCGCAGTGCACCTTACCCGCTCTTTACGACGTTCGACGCTCCCGATTTCTCGACGGTATGCACGCGACGCATCCGCTCGAATACGCCGCTGCAGGCCCTGACGGTTGCCAACGACGAAGCGTTCGTCGAAATCTCCCAAGGACTCGCGGCTCGCGTGCTCAAGGAACTGCAGGACGGAGATGCCGACACCCGAATTCGCCGAGCCTACATCTTGTGCCTTTGCCGCGACCCCAACTCGACCGAACTGGCGGCCTTGCGCGGGTTTTTCGATCGGCAGTTAGAAAACCTCACTGCCGATACGGAGCGATCAATGAAGCTACTGTCCGGCGATTTGCAAAAGTTCGAGACTCCCGCCGACGCGGCCGCATTCGTTCTTGTCTGCCGAGCGATTCTGAATACCGATGCTTTCATCACGCGGGAGTAAGCAGCAGGCGCACTCCGTGTGCCGTCGGTCCGTCGGGCAGGCTTCCAACCTTCCATGTCAATCGAATGAATCACTTAGTTGGCAGGCAAGATGCCTGCCCCACTTCCGTTCACCGCACGCGCCCGGCGATGGGGACGCTCTTCGAGGTGCTGCTTCGTGGCGAAGACGAGGAGCACGTTGTTGCCGTCGCAGAGGCCGTGCTCGATGAGGTGGTCCGTGTCGAGCGGCTTTTGTCGCGATTCGACCCCGGGAGCGAGGTTTCACGAATCAACCGGCTGGCCTCTCGTGAAACGGTGCTCGTCGATCGCGAAGTGGCCGAACTCTTGCAAATCTGCATTGGCGCCCAAGCGTGGACGGGGAGTGCGTTCGACATCACGGCATCGGCCCTGCAGCCCGATGCTCCGATTGGTGGCAATGGCATCCGCTTCGACCCGAGCCGTCGCACGATCGCCTTCGATAATCTCCGTGTGCAACTCGACCTCGGCGGCATTGGCAAAGGGTACGCGCTTGATCGTGCCGCACAATTGCTCGATGAATACGGCATCGAGCACGCATTGCTGCATGGCGGGACAAGTTCGGTATTGGCTCGCGGCAGCGATTTTGACAGCCGTCCGTGGCGGATTGCATTTCGAGACCTGAGTGGCAGCGACCAGTTCGTCGAACTCGTCAATGCCGCCCTTTCCTGCTCGGCCGTCAGCGAACAGCAGGACATCATTGATCCACTCACTGGCCGGCCGCTTGTGGAGCCCTCTGCAGTTGCCGTCGTTGCTTCGACAGCGACGCACGCCGAGATTCTCTCCACCGCCCTCGTCTGCCTTGGTCCCGATCGCGCCGCAGCAACGATCCCTGCGGAAAAGCTGCACGGTTGCTGCATTGTTTGGCTGGCCGCCGAATTGTCCGCCGCTGCTGTGTAGTCATGCATCCGAATATCAAACCCACGAGTCTGTCTAATCGCCGCTGGTTCCTTGAAGCGGCTGGCGGTTTGGTCGCCGCGGCCAGCTCGTCGCAGTTCGCGACCGCTGCCGACACCGAGCCGGTGCGCGTCGCCGTAATCGGCACCGGCGCTCGCGGGAGCGACCTCTTGCGGGCGCTGACGACGATTCCCGGCTGCGAAGTGGTGGCGATCTGCGACGACTACTCGCCGCACCTGGAAAAGGCCGCCAAATATGCCGGCCCCGAGGCCAAACAGTTCAGCGTCTACCGCAAGCTGCTCGAAGAGATTAAGCCGCAAGCGGTCGTCATCGCCGTGCCGCTGTTCCTGCACCACCAGGTCGCCAGCGACGCAATCGCGGCCGGCTGCGATGTCTTCTGCGAAAAGACCATGTGCTACTCGGTAGAGCAAGCGAGAAAACTTGTGGACCAGGTCGAAGCCGCGAAGTGCGTCTTTCAGGTCGGCCTGCAGCGGCGGGCCAACCCGATCTACAAACAAGCGGTCGCGATGGTGAAGGCCGGTCTGCTCGGCGAAATCTCGGCGATCAAGGCCCAGTGGCATCGGAACAACAACTGGCGCCGGCCCGTTCCCGTGGCCAAGGGGAACGCCCGCTGGCAGGAGCTCGAACATCGCCTCAACTGGCGGCTGTACAAGCAATTCTCCGGCGGCCTCATGGCGGAACTCGGCAGCCATCAGCTCGACGTGGCCAATTGGCTGCTCGGCACAACGCCCAGTCGCGTCATCGCCAGCGGCGGCATCGACTATTGGCGCGATGGACGGGATGTCGCCGACAACGTTTTTTGCGTGTACGAGTACGAACGTGGGGCAGGTGTCTCGCCTGCCGACAAACGCACGATCCGCGTCATGTATTCCTCCCTCTGCAACAACGCCTACGAAGGCGCCTCCGAACTCGTCCTCGGCACGCGCGGCTCGCTCTTCCTCACTTCCACCAAGGGACTCTTCTATCGCGAGCGGCTGCCCGACGATCCGGCGTGGCTCACGCCGGGCGATCCCGGCAATGCAGCCGTGCTCACCGCGGGCAAAACGCTCAAGATGAGCAATTCCCCTTGGGCTCATCGGGGCGAGCCGCTGGAGATCGACCTGGTCGATAGCGACGACACCCGCGACCAGCTCGTGAGCTTTGTCGATCACGTCCGCCAGCGCGATGTGGCAACGATCTGCGACGTGCGCGAGGGACTTAAGGACGCCGCAACGATCTTGATGGCGAACGAGGCGATGCAAACAGGAAGTGCCGCCGCTTATCCGGCTTAGACCAGCTCGCGAATCGGCTTGCCGTGGCTGAGGATCGAGATCGGCCGGCCGGCGTTGTTCAAAAACTGCTGCTGCACGTCGATGCCGAGCTGTTGATAGACCGTGGCCAGCACGTCGGCCGGCGAGAGGGCGCGATCCGCCGGCTGCTCGCCGCTCTTGGTCGTTTCGCCGACGACGATTCCAGGCCGAATGCCTCCGCCCGACATCAGCACGCTCATCGCCTGTGGCCAGTGGTCGCGCCCGGCCGATTGGTTGATCCGCGGCGTCCGGCCGAACTCGCCCCAGCACCAGAGCACAACCTGTTCCGAGAGGCCGCGGTCGTGCAGATCGCCAATCAGTGCCGAGAGTGCCTGGTCGAGCGGCACGTTGTTCTCTTGCACGCCGCTGGTGACGGTGCCGCCGGCATTGCCGTGATGGTCCCAGCTTCCCACGCGAACGCTGACGATGCCGGCGCCCGCCTCGACGAAGCGGCGAGCGAGCAGCATGCACTTGCCGAACTCATGCTTGCCGTAGCGCTCGCGCGTCGCGTCGCTTTCCTTCGTCACGTCGAATGCTTCATGAGCCGCTGTGCTCGACAGCATCTCCAGCGCCTGCCGTTCGAGCTCGTCCATCGCGTCCATCGCGGGGCGATTCTCGCGCTGCCGCGTGAGGCGGTCGAGCGAAGCCCGTAAGGTCCGACGATTTTCTAGCCGGTCGAGTTTGATCGTCGGCCGCACGTCGAGGCCGACTGGCTTGCCGGTGGAATAGACCTCGAAGGCGTCGTACGCGTTGCCCAGAAACTTCGCCCCGCCGTCGTCGCCGTTAGGAACGTGAATGTACGTCGGCAGGCCGCCGTGCATCGGCCCGCGCACGCGGCTGATGATGGAACCGGTCGCCGGATAGTCGTGCGGCAGTTCGTCCTCGAGCGACGCGCTCTTGTAGCCCGTTTGCACATACCGCTGGCCGCCGCCGTGGCCCGAGTTGTCGTGGCAGCACGAGCGGACGAGTGAATACTTATCGGCTATCTTCGCCAGTTGCGGTAGCGTTTCGCTGATGAACGTGCCGGGCACGCTGGTGGCAATCGGCCCAAACGGTCCACGGATTTCCAGCGGCGCTTCCGGCTTCGGATCGAACGTTTCGTAGTGCGACGGTCCGCCGGGCAGGAAGATGAGAATCGCCTGCCGCGACTTAGCCACGTCACCCGCTTCGCTTGTCGCCCGCAGATGCAAGAGGTCCGGCAGCGCCAAGCCGGCTGATGCCAGCGCGCCGACCTGCAACAGCGTGCGCCGCCGGATACCGTCGCAATGCCGATTCGATTTGCCGGTGATTGTCCACATAACTACCAAGCTCATCCGCAACGGATCCAATGACTACGTGCTCTGTTCCGATTCCGCCTCAGGCGTGCCTTCCACAGTTTGGAACAATACTTCTGCAAATGAATGTGCTAAGTGGCGAATACAGCTCGGATCGTATCCGTATCCGTGGTTCTCGACGTACCAATCGACCAGGCCTTTCTCTAAATCATGTGCTCGATGCTCAAGCGACTGGTCCTTGTGTCGCTTCAATCGCCGAGCATACGACCTCCAACGTCGCATGGCAGGTTCGATAAAGAACTCATGAGCCATAACGCAGCCATCGCGACGCTCCGCCTCGATGATGGCTTTTGATGCAGGGATGGTCTTTGCTGCGTCCATCAGAACCTTGCTCTCTCCCAGCAAACCAAATACTACCTGCGGGATCAGCATTGCCACGATTTTACCAATCGGTATTGGCAACGCATAGACTCAACTTGATATGATCGTGGCATGCCAAAGTTCCCGGCCAGCCACGTTTCGCGCCGTCAGGTGCTTCAGGCTGCCGCGGGAAGCACGCTCGGTCTGAATCTTGGCGGCCTCCTCGCCGCGCAGGCAGCGAACGGCAGTTCGACCGCGGCCAAGCCGATTCGCTCGTGCATCGTCATCTTCTACTACGGCGGGCCGAGCCACCTCGACACGTTTGACTTGAAGCCGCAAGCGCCGATCGAAGTCCGCGGCGAGTTCCAGCCGATCTCGACGAGCGTGCCGGGGCTGCAAATCTGCGAGCATCTGCCGAAGCTCTCTCGCTGGATGCACAAAGCGGCGATCATTCGCAGCATGTCGCATCAGGCCCGGCTGCACGACTCGGCGTCGATCCACGTCCTCACCGGCCGGCCGCTCGAAGGGCCTGATCGCGAGCTCTTCGCTCCGCAGCCGCAGTTCTATCCCAGCCACGGCGGCGCGGTGTCGTACATGCGGCAGCACGAGCAGATCGTTTTGCCGTTCGCGGCGCTGCCGTTTGAGTTTCACAACGTTGTCACCACGCCGGCCCAAGGGGGCGGTTTCCTCGGGGCCGAGTTCGACCCGCTCCGTATCGAGGTCGATCCGGCGAAGCTCGCCTATCAGGCCGCCATGTTCCGCGCGGCCGAAGACCTCGGCAGTGGACGCATGGCCGAGCGACGGCAGCTTTTGGAATCGCTCGATCCGACGACCTCGGGTGGCAAGCGACTCCGAGACAATCTCGACCGGGCCTACAAGCTGCTTAGTTCCGAAGCCATCCGCCAGGCCGTCGATATCACTCGCGAACCACAAGCCGTTCGCGATCGTTACGGCTTTGGCAAGGAAGCGGTGGCGGTTGGCGAGGGTGGTGGCGGCGGCAACGGATCGGAAATGGGTTATGCCCGGCAGATGCGAGGCCAGAATCTGCTCCTTGCTCGCCGGCTGGTCGAAGCGGGCGTGCCGTTCGTCAACGTCTATGACTTCAAGCAGCAGGGACAAAACTGGGACGCTCATTTCAATAACGCCGGTCAACATAAAAACCATCTCCTACCGCAAGCCGATCAGGCTCTGTCGGCCCTGATTCAAGACCTCGACGAGCGCGACCTGCTCGACAGCACGCTCATCGTCGCCCTCGGCGAGTTCGGCCGCACCCCCAAGATCAACGGCCAAGGGGGCCGCGATCACTGGCCCGATTGCTACAGCGTGCTGCTTGCCGGCGGCGGCGTCACCGGCGGCGCGGTGTACGGTGCGAGCGACCGCATCGGCGCCTATCCTGCCGTCGATGCCGTTACGCCGGGCGATCTGGCCGCCACGATCTACTGGCGATTTGGCATCGACCCCGCCGCCGAGATTCACGATCAAACCGGTCGGCCACATCGCCTGGCCGTGGGCGAGCCGATCAAGCAACTGTTTGGCGCGTAATTAATTTGCGGCTCGGCGGGAGCCTCGCCCTCCCATTCTGGAATCCCCGCTGCTAGCAATGCCGGCATGCGGTGCAGACCATCTTTCGCCGTTGACGGCTCGCTGCCAGCGGACAATAATCCGCCCCCTTCTCCGTTCACCTTCGGTGCCTGGATGCCACGCGCAGCGGTCCGCTACCTTTGCGGCACGATTGCGGCAGCGCTTTGGCTGACGCCGGCGATTCTGCGCGCCGAGCTTCCCGCGAATCCTCTGCGACCGCCGCCATCGCAATCCGTTCTCGTTGCTGCCGATCCTTGGGAAACTGCCGCTGAAGCGTACGTGCAGCCCATCGCCGTCCAAGAGAACTTGCCCGCGCCGGAGCCGAAGTCGATCGTGCCGCAACAACTGGGCCAGCCGCCAGCTCACGGCGAGATGGGCTATGGCGAGCACGGGCACGATTCGCTCGTGCAACCTTGGTTCACGCACACCGATCCGAACGATCCGTACCGGCACATGGGTCTGGGTCGGCCACTCATCGGCACGAGCTGGCTCAATCGGCCGTGGTTTGTGGGGGGCTTCCTCGGCGGGCTCTTGGCCGACGACTTGATTTCTGGCGAGGTGGAATCGAACAATTCGTTCTTCCTCGGCGGCCGCCTGGGCTGGGACTTTGACCACTACTGGGGCATGGAGGGGCGCTACGCCTATTCGCACCCGCAAATCTCCGATCCGAGCGGCAACTCGTTCGACCGCTCGCGCGACTATTTCATCGACGTATCGCTCGCCTACTACCCGTGGGGCGACTCGCAGTGGCGGCCGTTCTTCTCGTGGGGCTTTGGCCTGCAGACGTTCCGCTTCTGGGACCAGGACGACGATCAGATCAGCCAGTCGCTCCTCTCAATGCCGATCGGTATCGGGATCAAGTTCTATCACAGCCCGTGGCATACGATGCGGCTGGATCTGTACGACAACATCGCCTTCGGCGACGGCCGCCTGTCAAGCATGCAGAACTTCACGCTGGCCGCCGGCGTTGAATTCCGCTTTGGCTGCCGCCCCACGAGCTACTTTCCGTGGCACGGCAGCACGTCGCTGTTCTAAGCTCTTGGGCCAGCGCGATTCGTAAGGCAACTGGAAGCGGATGGGATTGCGCGCAACAATAATCCGTCTGCTTTCAAGCTGGCTGTCGTCAACGCAAAGACGCGGAGGCGCAAAGCTCGCAAAGGTGTGTGCCAAGATCGTAAGTCTTCGCGACCTTTGCGCCTTTGCATCTTTGCGCTGGACGGAAGGTTATTGGCACCAGAGTCTGCTGAAACTAGAGGTTCGATCAGATGCTGCGGATAATTCTTTTTGGCGTTGTGATTTTTCTGGTCGCTAACGCAACCGCCGCGGAACCTCGCCGGCCAAACGTCGTCTTTTTCATTGCCGACGATCTTGGCTATGGCGACGTTGGTTGTTTCGGCCAGAAGAAAATCCGGACGCCAAATATCGACATTCTCGCCAAGGACGGCATGCGGCTGACACAGCACTATTCGGGCAATGCGGTTTGTGCGCCGTCGCGGTGCGTGCTGATGACCGGGAAGCATCCGGGGCACGCTTTCATTCGCAACAACCGGGCAACGCCGCCGGAAGGGCAATACCCAATTCCCGCGGACACCGTCACGATGATGAAGGTCTTCCGCGATCTTGGCTACGCGACCGGCGGCTTTGGCAAATGGGGCCTCGGCGGGCCCAATTCGACCGGCGAACCAATGAAGCAGGGCTTTACGCGGTGGTTTGGCTATTACTGTCAGAGCGTGGCCCACAATCACTACCCGACGTACCTCTGGAGCGACAATCGCGAGTTTCCGCTCGACAATCCCGCGTTCGCCTCGAACCAGCAACTGCCGCCCGATGCCGATCCCAATGACCCGGCCAGCTACGCGGCCTATCGAGGCAAGCAGTATGCGATGGACCTCATCACCGACGAGGCGGTAAAGTTCGTTGAGGTGAATCGGGACAAGCCGTTCTTTCTGTACTACCCGACGATCATTCCGCATCTGGCGTTGCAAGTGCCGGAAGACTCGCTGGCGGAATACAAGGACGCGTTTCCCGAGGAGCCTTACGTCGGCGGTCGCGGCTACTTGCCGCATCGGACGCCGCGAGCGGCTTATGCAGCGATGGTGACGCGAATGGACCGGCACGTGGGACAGATCATCGAGGCGGTGCGGCAAGCGGGACAATACGACAATACGATCTTCGTATTCACATCGGACAACGGGCCGCTGTACGACAAGTTTGCCGGGACCGACGAGGAGTTTTTCAACTCTGCCGGCGGCTTGCGCGGCAGGAAGGGCTCGCTCTATGAAGGGGGCTTCCGCGAGCCGACCGTAATCGCGTGGAAGGGGCACATTGCCGCGGGGACGGCCAACGACCGCGTGACCGCCTTTGAAGATTGGCTCCCGACGCTTTTGGAACTAGCCACTGCCAAAGAAGCGATGCCGTCGGGCCTCGACGGAATCTCGTTCGCGCCGACGCTTCTGGACCAGAAGCAAGAGCCGCGCCGCTTCCTCTATCGCGAGTTTCCCGCTTACGGCGGCCAGCAGATGGTCCGTATTGGCGACTGGAAGGGTGTGCGGCAGAACCTGATTCCCGCCCGCAACAACAAAGCGAAATCCGCCGGCAGTATTAACGCAAAGCCCAACCTGCATGTCGAGCTTTACAACCTGGCGACGGACCCGCAGGAGACGAAGGACGTTTCTGCCGATCACCCTGAGATCGTGGCCAAGATCGAGAAGCTCATGAAGTCGGAGCACACGCCGAGCAGTGAGTTTCCGTTCCCGGCGCTCGATTAGCGGTTCCCAAGATCACGGCAACAGTTTTTCAACGAGCGACTTCACTCGCTCCGGCTCGTCTTCCGCCAGGTTCTTCGTTTCGTGCTGGTCGGCGGTGACGTGGTATAGCTCGCGCGTCTTACCGTCGGCCGAAGCGATCAACTTCCACTGGCCGTCGATTACCCAGCGGTAGAGCAGTCCCGGCTCCGCCCGATCGATGTCGGGAATGTCGTGCTCGTAGATCGCGCCGCGAACAGCCGTGCGGCTGGTCGGCTTGCCGGCGGCGATGTCGAGGAGGTTGATGCCCGTCATCTCCTTCGTGGGCGACAGGCCGCAGGCGGCAAGGATCGTCGGCGCGATGTCGAGCGAACTGACCAGGGTTTTCTCGTCGTGCAGCGGTTTGAGTTTGGCCGGCCAGCGGACCATGATCGGCGTGCGGATGCCCCCTTCGTAGGGCGAGCGTTTGCTCCGCGGGGCGTACTGCGGCTTGTCGGTGCTTTGAATCCAGCCGTTGTCGGTGACATAAACGACGAGGGTGTTGTCGGAGAGGCCGAGTTTGTCGATCTCGCCGAGCAACTGGCCGCACGTTTCGTCCCACCACTCGCACATTGCCCAGTAGCGGGCGACGTGAATCGAATCGGTCAGGTCGCGGTATTTTGCCAAGAGCCGCTCGGGCGGGTTGTGCGGCGAGTGGGGAAGCATCGGGGCGTACCAAAGGAAGAACGGCCGGTCCTTGTTCTCTGACAGGAAGTCGAACACCGGCTGCATCCCTTGGCGGCCGATTGCGAGACCTTCGTCGCCGTGCCGGCCGCCGCGCATCACGTCGCCGTGCGTCATACCATCGGTGAAACCCCCTTCGGCAAAGTTCCCTTCCCACCATTTGCCGCTTTGGAAGCTGACGTAACCCTTTTCCGCCAGCAGCTTGGGGAGCGTGGGCACGCGGCGCACGTGCTTGAGCATCAGATTGCGATCGGTCCCCCGTGGTGGGTCGTTGCCGGTCACCAGATGCTGATCGGGGTAAAGCCCCGTGATGAACGACATCAGGCTCGGCCGGCAGAGGCTCGTCGGCACGTAGCCGCGAGTGAACGTGACGCTTTCGCGGGCGAGCTTATCGAGGTGCGGCGTCTTGATGTGCGGATGACCCGCGAAGCCGTAGTCGGTCCAGGCCTGATCGTCGGAGAGGATGATGACGACGCTGGGCGGCCGGTCAGCAGCCAAACCATTCGAGTTCGCCGACTGCAATAGGAGTAACAAGACGAACAGCACGAAGCATCGGGAGCAACAGATGGACCGAACGGTTTGTGAGTGATTGTCAAAACAATCTCGTCCGACGGTCATTGTCGCCTCTCTAGTTTTGAAATTCTTCTTGTGAATTTGATCTCTCAGCGATCGGCACCGTCGTTTAGATTAAATGCCGAAGCGATCAAGTTGGGAATGCATCGGGACGTACGTGTCGGTTGTGACCTAATTCAAGCCGTTTACCGCTTTGGGTCACGGCAAAGTCATAAACTCCCATCAGGTACACAGAGTAATCTTGCCCATTTATTCCTGTATCAAAGCACGGTGTTTCACTTGCACACCAAGTCACAACCAATTCCACGGACTCTCCAGAGAGCAACGTGAAGTCATGCGCCATCGGCTCGATCCAGACAGTTAGCGGGAGACCTCCCTGCAGATTGGAGATGATCAGTTTGGCAACGGAGCCGGGAGAGTCTTGCATGACTGACGATTGTAACAGCAAGGCGTCGATGGCGACTCTTGCACGTGCGCGGAATGGCTCAGCCGCTCGTCGCCTCGCTTGCCTGTCTGTTTTGTCGCCGTTAGCGCGACTCGACAACTCGCCGATTCTTCGCATCCACATGCACGATCTTCGGCTGGTGCTCGCGGCGTTCGGCTTCGGTGGCGGTCGCGTAGGTGGCGAGAATCACCAGGTCGCCCGGATGCACCTTGTGGGCAGCGGCGCCGTTGATGCAGATCATGCCCGAACCGGCCGGGCCGATCATCGCGTAGGTGATGATCCGGTTGCCGTTGGTCACGTCGTAGATATGGACCTGCTCGAACTCGACGATGTCGGCAGCCGTCATCAGATCGGCGTCGATCGTCACCGAGCCCTCGTAGTTGAGGTCGGCCTCGGTGACGGTAGCTCGGTGGATCTTCGATTTCAGAACGAAGCGGTTCATGCAGACTACAACCGGCAATTATTGATCTGCGTTTCCAGAATCGCGTGCGCCCCGAGCGCTTCGAGCTTTTCCATCACCTCGATCACCTCGCCGCGGCGGACCATCACGCGGACAGCGCACCAGCCGGGGTCTTCCAAGGCGTTGACCGTGGGGCTATTGAAGCCCGGCGTGATCTTCTCGGCTTCGGCCAGCTTGTTCCGGGGCAGATTGTATTCGAGCAGCGACCAACTCCGGGCGATGACGACCCCTTCGAGGCGGCGGACGACGCGGTCAGCCAGTTCGCTTTCTCGGCGGGCTTTGTTCTGAATCAGGATCGACTCGTACTTGCCGATGTCGGCGAGCACGCGGAGGCGGTTGGCGGCGAGCGTGCTCCCTGTTTCGACGAGATCGACGATTGCGTCCGCCACGCCGAGCGTAATCATGATCTCGACCGAGCCGCCGAGATTCACCAGATGTACGTCGGCCTTGTGTTCGGCCAGATATTTCCGCGTGACGTTAGGAAAGCTGGTGGCGACGCGTTTGCCCGCCAGTTGGCTGGCATTGGTGATCCCGGAATCGTCGGGCACGCACAGCGCCAGCTTGCAGCGGCCGATGCCGAGCGCGAGCCGCGTCGTCACGTCAGCCCCCGACTCGGCAACCAGGTCGCTGCCGGTGAGGCCCATGTCGATGGCTCCCTCGGCACAGAGGACCGGGATATCGTCGGTGCGGAGGAACGTAATATCGATCGGCATTTCGCCGACGCGGGCAAACAGGCTTCGTTCCTGCCGGCGGAAGCTGAGGCCGGCTTGCTTAAGGAGGTCGCCAGCCAGTTCGCTGAGGCGACCCTTGCTGGGGACGCCGATTCGGAGATTGGACATTTCAGGAATCAGGGGACAGGAGTCAATGGACAGGAGACAGAGAGGAGACTGAGCTTGCTGTCTCCTGTCTCCTGTCTCCTGATTACTTTGCCGCCATCGCTGTGCGGGCCCCTTTTTCGTCGAGGCCCGACTGGCCGAAACGGCGGGCGATTTCGTTCTCCACATCCTCGAAGGGGACGCCGTTGTGGGCGAGCATCACGAGGAGGTGGTACATCAGGTCAGACGATTCGTAGATCAGGTGACGCCGCCCGGCCTCGCCGGGTTCGCCAGCCGCTTCAACGACCTCGCGGGCTTCCTCCTCGATCTTCGCACCGATCTTCGACACCCCTCCCTGATACAGCCGGGCCGTGTACGAATTCGGCGGGGGGTTGATCTTCCGCTGTTCGAGGACGGCCATCAACTGATACAAAACATTGGACATACGCGGGCTCGCTAAGCGTTGGCGCACCATGGAAAACGACGCCTCTAGCCCCCGTTATGCCGCCCGTTGGTTCGCGGGGACTAGAATAGACCCATCGTAAACCGCGGCATGAAAAGCCGCAATGACCGAATGACCGACCTACATCCGCAACCCGCTCCGCCCGCTCTCGACTGCTGGTATTTGACTGGTCCGACGGCTGCTGGCAAGACGCGGGTGGGGGTCGAATTGGCCCTCCGAATTGGGGCGGAGATCATCTCGCTCGACTCGATGGCCCTGTATCAGGGGATGGACATCGGCACCGCTAAGCCGTCGGCCGAGGACCGCAGCCGCGTGCCGCATCACCTGCTCGACCTGGTGCCGCCGACCAAGGACTTCAGCCTGAGCGAATACATCGACGCGGCTCATGCGGCGATCGCCGACATCAAAAGCCGCGGGCGCGAAGTGCTGTTCGTCGGAGGCACGCCGCTCTATCTGAAGTCGCTCCTGCGCGGTGTCTATCAGGGGCCGCCAGCCGACTGGGAATTCCGCCGACAGATCGACGTGGAGCTTGAGCGAGTACCGGTCGAGGCGCTGCACCAGCGGCTGGAGGTGATCGACCCGCTGCTCGCTGCCAAACTGCATCCGCGCGACAAGCGGCGGATCGTGCGTGGCCTGGAAGTCTTTCGCCTCACCGGCCAGCGGCTGAGCCACCTGCAAACACAGTTCGACGAAGCGCCCCCTGCTGCTGCGAGGAAGGTGTTCGTCCTCACCTGGCCGCGTGACGAGCTGCACCGTAGGATCGATGCTCGCGTCGATCAGATGTTCGCTGCCGGCCTCGTCGAGGAAGTCCGCGGATTGCTGGCCAAGTATGGCACGCTCAGCCGGACGGCAGTGCAAGCGGTGGGATATCGGGAAGTGGTGGAATTCTTGGGAGGGCGAGGCTCGCGCCGAGCCGAGGAGACAGGGAACAGGGGACAGGGGACAGAGGACAGGGGAATCGAAACGCTGGCCGCATGCATCGACCGGGTCAAGGCACGCACGCGGCAATTCGCTCGCCGACAGGAAACCTGGTTCCGCAGCCTCGCCGAATGCCGGCCGATTGAAATGCGCGAGGGCGTGACAGCAGCCGACGTGGCAGACACAATCATTGCGGCTACCAAGCTTCACCCCACGGCAAATTAGTGTGCATACTGAGCTCACGCACCCGAAATTACGCCCACGCAACCATTGGCATTTCTCGATCGGCGGACTTTTGGTGCTGATCGCGGGTGTTTCCGTCGGACTGGCGGTGACACGCATTCCACGCGTCCGCTGGTTCGACGGTGTACTCGCCGCCTTTGCTGCGTGGTTTGCGGTGGGCTGCTGGACTCGGGGCCTAGCTTTCATTCGAGCGGCAAAACAGAGTGAAACCGCCGACGAGCGGACGGTTCGAATGCTCTTCGCCCTGGCTCAATTCCTCGCGCCGTTTGTCGTTGGCCTCGGCGCGGGACTACTCATTGCCCGGGAAGCAGGCGCCGAATCGCTGAAAATGGATGATCTTATCCATTCGCTCGCCTTTCAATCTATTTTGTTGAGCTTGGTTGTCGTCCCGGTGATAGCTGTCTGCCTCCCATTTTCCCCTCGAACATCGCGCTGGAAACTTTGGTCAGTCCTGACCGATGCTGTTGGCTCATCGTTGGGAGTTGTATTGGCTCTGGCGGTCATCGGAAACTCGCTGTTCATTCCGCTACTCGTCCACATCGCCATCGCAGGGATTCGCGGTGTGCAGCGACATTCGCCGGAAGGGGATCAGTTCAGCCCTGAACCCTTCGATCCTACGTCACCGGCGACATTCGCCAGTCAGGCCGTTTGCGCGGCCGTGGCTTGGGCAATCGCCGCATGTATCTTGCGGGCTTTAGCGAAGGGAGAGTGGGGAAGCCGCCGAAGCTGGACTTTAGGGATTGCCTTTGCGGCCCTGATGGCCACGATCGGCTGTCTGCTCGCCGCGGGGATGCGACTGGCCGACCGGCAGGTCTCGCCGATCATGATCGACTTTGTATTTCGTGAAAAGCCGGAACTATTCTGGTGGCTGGCGATACCACTATTGCTGACAGCGATCACGTTCGTGACCCGACGACTGCTCGGCGGAAGCCGCTCCGCTAACGTCGAATCGAAAACTCTGCACGTGCCTGAGGGAATGCGCTCTTGGGATCAATGGCTGATCGTGCTGCTCGCGCCGCTGTTGTGGTGGATCGGCGACTCTTGGGCCCAATTTAGCGAGGCAGCCGAGTTGATCGGGACGGTCCTGAGCGGCTCGGCCCCACAGGACGATTGGTTCTGGTTAGAAGCGTTGGGGTCGATCGTGCCCGAAGCAACGACCCTCCTAATGTTCGCTTACTTGATCCTGTGGGTGCAACTCGCTTGGCGACGATGGCGAGGACTTGAGAATGGAGCTGCACTTGAAGTCTTTATGCCAGCATCGCGATTAGTCACCGTGTGGCTCTCGTCGCTGCTGCTCGTGGCGACCGCGGCACCCGTTTGGTGCTGGCTGTCGCTCGTGCTGTGGACCTGGCCGAACCAATTGCCCGGCGAAGCATGGTTCCTCATCCACAAGTGAGCTCGCTTCCGGGGGGCCAAATGAGGCACCTAACGCGAGACGCCAGCCGGTCGATCGGCGGCTGAATCGCCGACGATCCCGCGGGCCAACAGATACAGCTGCACGTCGCGGTACTTGATGCCGGCGGGGAGTTTGGCCAGGACGGCATTGATTCGAGATTGCTCGCCGTCGCCAATGGCTTGATCGAGCTTGGCGATTTGTTCGGAGGACAAGACCCAAGCAGCTTGCACCGCGTGTCCCTCGCGCGCGGCTCGCAGGACGTGATCGAAGATCGTGTCGTCGTCGAGCTTGCGAATCTGCCGGCACTCGTCGGACGTGAAGCCGGACGAGAGGATGCGCCAAGTCCAGTAGTGAGGCGAGGGGGTGTGATTGACGGCCGCTGGATTTGCAGGTGGATGCGGCGGATGGATTTCCCGTGTTTGAGCAGCGGGGGTGCCACTGCTGGATTGCCCAGCCGTGCGACTTATGGGCTCTGGCTCATCAAACTCCGCATTCACCTCGGCGAACGGATCAAAGTCGTCGGACGGCGGTACCGGCCGCGAAACTGGCGAGGGGGCCACTTCTTTCTTGGGCTTGGCCTTCGTCTCCGTTTTCTTCGGCTCGGGTTTCGTCCGCGATACGCCCAGCTTCTTTCGCAAATGATCATTGAGCGGCACTATTTCTGTGAGTTCCGCTTCTCCCTTCATCACTTGCGCGCCGCGGCCAGTCAGCTCCATCACAGGCTTGAAGCGCTCGATCTCGACTTGCGCGAGGAGGCGCAAGCGGAGCATGGCGTCGATCAGCTCGGTTACTTCGTCCTCGGTCAGCTCGCTCAGAATGCCGTGCGTGCTTAGGCGATCGAGCCCCAGCTTCGTCACCCTCGCGGCTGTAGAGCCAATAAGCATCGCGGCGAGCAGCTTTTTGCCGAATTGCCCTCGCTGACACATGCGGGCGACGCCAGCGAGCACCTTCCGCACAGCGTCAACAACTTGAGGCGGATTCGGACCATCCGCCTTCGGTTGCGATTGCTCACTCGCTTCTCCACTTGCTCCGTCGCTTTCGACACTCGCCGTCGCAGCAACTTGCGCCGCCGGCAGCAGTCCCCCGCACTGATCGCACAATCCACACGTCTTCTGCGACGGATCGCCAAAGTACTCGAGTATTTCCAACTGCCGGCAACGGCGGCTTTTCGCATAGGCGACCATCCGGTCGAGCTTGGCATACTCGGCGTCCTTGCGCCGCTGCTGCTCGGCGAAGTCGATGCCGAGCTTGTCGAACGGCTTCTTCCGTTCGAGCATGTGGACGGCCCGGCCGCGGAACGGCGGGACATAGTCGAACGCCTGCAGCTTCGACAGCTCACGCAGCGCCTGGTTGGCCGCGGCCGGCTCGATCTCGGCTTCCTGCGCGACTTGCCGCGGATTGACATACACCCGTTCGCCCCGGAGTTCGCCAACCAGCCGCTCGACGACCTGCATCACCCGCCGCTGCACCTTGGCTTGCCGCGGCAAGAGATCGACGAGCGTCGGCAGGTCGCTGTCGATCTTCACACCGGCCATGTTCTGCCGCGAATCGAGCCGCTCCAGGGCCTTCACCCCTTCGAGCAACTTCTCGCACGCACTGATCCCCTCGCTCCGGACGTTCAGTCCGAGTTGATCCTTGATCTCCTCCAGCGTCAGCTCGATCGGATCGGCGTCGATGCCGCGGAGATAGTCGTACACGTCCTGCACGACCTCCGGCGCGGGGTACGAGCTGTCGATGAAGAACTCCTGGATATTGCGGTCCTTGGCGTTGTAGATGAGCAAGCACCGCGACGGGAGCCCGTCGCGGCCGGCCCGCCCCGCCTCCTGGTAATACGCCTCCAGGCTGCCGGGAATGTTGAAATGGACGACGAACCGCAGATCGGCTTTGTCGATCCCCATGCCAAAGGCGTTGGTGGCAACGATGATCGGCGTCCGGCCGCTCATGAATTCGTCCTGCATCCGGCGGCGTTCTTCCTGCTCCAGGCCGGCGTGATAGAGGCCGATGCGCCGGCCCTTTGTTTGGCTTCGCAGCTTCTCGACGATTTCCTCGCATCGTTTGCGAGTCGAGGCGTAGATGATGCCGGCCCCCGGCGTCTCGTTCAGGAAGTCGAGCAGTGTCTGGTCCTTGTCGAGGTCGGACAGGGCGTGATGCACCTCGAAGTGCAGGTTTGGCCGCGAGAAGCCGGTGATGAAGACCTTGGGCTCGAGCAGGTGCAGTTGCTGCATCACGTCACTGCGGACCAGCGGCGTGGCGGTGGCGGTCAGAGCGATCGTCTGTGGATTCCCCAGCCGCTGCCGCAATAGGCCGATGCGGGCATAATCGGGGCGGAAATCGTGCCCCCACTGGCTGATGCAGTGGGCTTCATCGACGGCGAGCAGTTGCAGGTTGGCCGCCCGCAGCTTCTCGACAAACAGCGAGCTGCGGAGCCGCTCGGGGGCGATATAGACGAGGTCGAACTGGCCAGCCGCCATCGCATCCATCCGCTCGAAGGCCTCGCGCGGGGCGAGCGAGCTGTTGATGAACGTGGCCGCGATGCCGAGCGACTGCAGGGCATCGACCTGGTCCTTCATCAGGGCAATCAGCGGCGAAACGACGAGCGTCAGCCCCGGCCGGGCAATTGCCGGCAACTGGTAGCAGAGGCTCTTGCCGCCACCGGTCGGCATGATGCAGAGGCAGTCGCTCCCGTCCATAAGCGACGAAATCACCTCGCGCTGGCCGGTGCGAAAGCTCGTGAGCTTAAACCGCGCGAGATGTGCTTCGAGCGGATCGGACTTTTCGGCAGCAACCTCCATGCGGTGATTGTAGCGACTGGTGGGAGAAGCGTCGTGGCGGGGCAAAGTAGGTCATCCGCGCACCACGTCGCACGGAGTCGTTTTTTGGCGAGGTCCGTTGTAGCGTTCGAATGGGTTAAAATTGCAAAGGAAGGAGCTTGGACATCATGAGAGCCGGCGAAGAGTAGTTGTCGAGTTTTCTTACTTCCGAGCGCGAAGCACTGGCGTAAATCTTCTTGAAAGCATCCGCCGGATGCCATTTCCAGGCATTTTTCGCGAGTGTAGAGTTGCAACATGCTTAGCTGGCCGAGCTTAGTCGTTGGATTGGTTGTCGGCGTACTTACAAAGGTCGTAGCTGACCTTCTGGTATTCCGGACACTCTCCCCGCATTTGGACGTGGAGTTTACTCGCAACCATCTGTTTGTCGCGGAAACTCAGAACGCGCCAACTTACGTCCGAATCAGAGTGATAAATCGGGGTTACAGGACGGCAAAAAACTGCCGTGGCTTCCTGCTCAGGATCGAGCGCCTCTCAGAAAACAATGTCTACGAGCCAGTAAATGGCGGCGAGGAGTGCCTTGCGCTCATTTGGTCGAACTCAGTACTACAAGATCGGATGCGTGGTTTTGATCTGGCGCCAAAGTCGGCTCGTTTTTTGGACATATTCTCAGTACACGATCACGATCCCAGTTGGCTGCCCGAGGTGATCCCCAGCGAACCCGATACCACCCCAAATTTGCCGAACCGTCTGGTACCGGAATTGAACGTGCAAGGAAAGTGGCGGCTAACAATTCAAGTTTGTGCCGACGAGACAGACCCCGCGGTCATTGCATTGACGTTCGATTGGGTAGGATTGGCCACCAGCCTCAACGTCAGCCGCGACTACCATGTGTCGCCACCTCAATGGTAAGAAATCGTTGGGCGATTCGGTGGCAACCCATCTCTCTCTCATTTTTCCGCTATCTGTTTTTACTGCTGCTCCTTCCACCACGCCGTCCACTTGGCCGCGTCTTCGCCAAACTTTTCGCCGGTGAGTGATTCCAGAGCGAGCTTGGCTGCCTGGCGGAAGTTCTTGTCGCTCAGGCGGGCGATGAGGACGGGGACCGCTTTCTTCTCGCCGAGGGCACCCAGGGCATAGCAGGCGGAGTTGCCCGGATAAAACGGGATGCAATCGAGCGTGCCGGGAGCCTTAGCGGCCGGCGGGTCGCCGATGTCGCCGGTCAGCGCGACGATCTCGTCGTAGGCCTCCACCGCCTTCAGTTCGCCCAGGGCCGACACGGCAATGCCGCAGACGTACGGCGAGCGGTCGGTCAGGGCCTTCCGGAGGGCGGGAGTGGCCTTCTCATCTTTCAGTATCCGCAGGGCAACAACGACATTGTTCTTGTCGTTCCCCGCAGCGGTCGCCAGGTCGGCGATCATCACGGGCACGCCGCTCTTGTCGCCAAGTTTGTCGAGCGTCACTGCCGCCCGGCGGCGAACCTCGAAGACCTTGGATTCCAGCCGCTCCTGAACCTGTTTCGTTGCGGCGGCCTGCTCATCTTCCGGAAGGTCGGTGATCGACTTGGCGAATTGATCGGTGAGCAGCACAGTTTCGGGGTCGTCGAACGCGGCCCAGTCAATAGCCGAAGCTTGAAGCGAGAAAGTAAGCGCCAAGAGCAGGGCGGCGGCAAGACGGACAAACATGACAACTCCTCCCAGATGAGCATTCTGGCACGTGCTAGACGAACCGGCAGGCCCCACAGATTCGTTCGATCGATTTAGATCGTTCGTTTAGATAACAAGTGAACTATATGGCACATATTTTGCACAATTGGTTTTTATTGCGTCTTTGTCTGTCGTTTTGGCAGGGTGACGAGTGACGCGCGCGGCAGATGACAAGCATTGAGGAGTCTGTGACCAGTCATAAAAGTCATACTGGGAACCGGCGGGGAAGCGATGGCGATGAACGGAAGTTGTTGTCGTCTCAGGAGTTGTGCGATTCATGAATAACGACGTCGTCGGAAAAGTGCGCAAAAGTATGAATCGGCCGACCGTCGCTCCGAATTGCCAGCTCGGGAAAGCACATTCCACGCGGGCAGCGGGGTGAACTCGCTTCGGTTAAGATGGCGGGCCGATTTTGGGCAATGTGTCTCCTTTTGCAGCGGGCTCGGGCAGGGCGAACTCATCATGGCGGATTCCTCAAAGGTCTTCCTGGCGGTCGATCTCGGCGCGTCGAGCGGCCGCGTCGTGGCGGGGCTGTTCGACGGCACGAAGCTCACCCTGGAGGAGGTCTATCGCTTCGACAACGGCGGCGTGCCGATTGCCGGCCGTTTGCAGTGGGATTTGCTGAATCAGTGGCAGCACGTGCTGCGCGGGTTGCGGGCGGCGAGCAAGCTGTATGGCGGCCGCGTGGCGAGCATCGGCGTCGATACGTGGGGGGTCGATTTCGGCTTGCTCGGAAGGCACGACGTGCTGCTCGGCAATCCGTACCACTACCGCGATCGGCAGACCGCAGGCATTCTCGACAAGGCATTCGCCATCGTGCCGCGGGAAGAAATCTTTGCCGCCACCGGCCTGCAATTCATGGAGTTCAACTCGCTCTATCAGTTGCTGGCCCTCAAGCAGGCCGACTCGCCGCTGCTCGACACGGCGCAGTCGCTCTTGATGATTCCCGATCTGTTCCATTGGCTGCTGACCGGGATCAAGGCAAACGAAACGACCGACGCCTCAACGACGCAGTTCCTCAATCCGCAGACCGGCCGCTGGGCCAACGACTTGCTCGCGAAGTTCGGCCTGCCGACGCATTTGCTTGGCGAGATCGCTCAGCCCGGCACGCGGTTGGGAAAGATTCAAGCGAGCGTCGCCGACGAAACCAACCTGGCAGGTGTCGAGGTGATCCTTCCCGGCACGCACGACACGGCCAGCGCCGTGATGGCTGTGCCTGCCGCCAGCAAGCCGGGGGAGCGTCCCGACTGGTGCTACATCAGTAGCGGTACTTGGTCGCTGATGGGGGTGGAAACTCCGCAGCCGATCATCAACCCGCGGTGCTACGAACTGAACTTCACGAACGAAGGGGGCGTCGACGGAACGACCCGCGTGCTCAAGAACATCGCCGGCCTGTGGCTGGTGCAGGAGTGCCGCCGCGTCTGGAAACAGTCGGGGCACGAGTACGGCTGGGAGGAGCTGACTCGCCGGGCGGGAGAAACGCCGCCGCTGTTGTCGCTGATCAACCCGGATGATCCGTCGTTCGTCGCGCCAAAAGACATGCCAGCAGCAATCCGCGACTATTGCACGAAGACCGGCCAAACGGTGCCGCAGAGCGAAGGTGCGGTGATCCGGGCGGCGCTTGAAAGCCTCGCACTCCGCTACCGGATGGTGCTGGGATATTTGGAAGAGCTAGTCGGTGGGCGGATCGAAACGATTCATATCGTCGGCGGCGGAACGCAGAACCGCTTGCTCTGCCAGATGACGGCCGACGCGTGCAATCGCCGCGTCGTCGCCGGTCCAGTCGAAGCGACGGCGATCGGCAACTTGATGATGCAGGCCGTCGCACAAGGCGCGATCGGCAGCATCGCCCAGGCTCGCGAGATCATCCGCACGAGTTTTGCCGCGGCCGAGTATCGTCCGAAGCTGCCGCAAGCGTGGGCGGATGCGTATGTGCGGTTTGAGAAGTTGGTTAACAAGACATAACGAACAACAACGAGTTGCAACATGTTGCGCGTCGGAATTGCCGGTATCGGCTTTATGGGTTGGATTCACACTTTGTCCTATCGCAAGACGAAGGGGGTGAAACTCGCGGCCATTTGCACGCGCGATGCGAAGAAGCTCGCGGGCGATTGGCGCGGGATCAAAGGGAACTTCGGTCCGCCGGGCGAACAGGTCGATCTGGCCGGCGTGGCGAAATATTCCGATCTGGCCGGCCTCCTCGGTGATCCGTCGATCGACCTCGTCGATCTCTGCCTGCCGCCGAACATGCATTGCGAGGCTGCGATCGCCTCGCTGCGTGCGGGGAAGCACGTCTTCGTCGAAAAGCCGATGGCGCTGACCGCGGCTGATTGCGACAAGATGGTGAAAGCGGCCGAGAAGGCGGGCAAGCAACTGCTGGTGGGTCACGTGCTGCCGCTGTTGCCCGAGTATGCGTTCGCTCGCAAGCTCGTCGCGAGCGGCAAGTATGGAAAGCTCCTCGGCGGGCATTTCAAACGGGTGATTTCCGATCCGCTCTGGATCAAGGACTTTTTCGATCCGACGAAAGTGGGCGGGCCGCTCGTCGATCTGCACGTGCATGACGCTCACTTCATTCGCCTGTTGTTTGGTATGCCGACGGCGGTGACGAGCCAAGGGCGGATGCGCGGCGATGTGGTCGAATACTGTGTGAGCCAGTTTCAGTTCGCCGATCCGTCGTTGGTTGTGACCTCGGCCAGCGGCGTGATCAATCAGCAGGGGCGGCCGTTCACGCACGGCTTTGAGCTGCATTTGGAGAAGGCGACGCTTTATTTCGATCTGGCCGTGCTTGCCGGGAACATGCTGCAGATCACGAAGCTCACGCTGCTCGACCATAAGGGAAAGGCATTGCATCCTGAAATGCCGGCGGGCGATCCGATGCTGATGGCGTTCGATGCGGAGGTGAAGGAGGTCGCGGCATCGCTCAAAAGCGGCCAGCCCTCGGCGCTCCTTTCCGGCGAACTGGCCCGCGACGCGATCGTGCTGTGCCACAAACAGACGCAGGCGGTGCAGAGCGGGAAGACGGTGAAGGTGTAAGTAGTAGGCACACTCCGTGTGCCGTCCACTGCGTACTTGATCGTCGCGCAGATTGGCCCATTCATGTTTCACCCTCAAGGACCGACGTTTTGGGAGCTTGCACGGCAATGCCTCTCTTCGACCGAGCGGGGATACGACCTGCTCGCGCCGAAGTTTGATGTGACGCCGTTTCGGACGCCCGACGTGATCCTGCAGGGACTAGCCAGGTATTTGGGGGAGCCACGGTCGGTCGATGTGGCGCTCGATATTTGTTGCGGCACCGGGGCGGGGATGGAGATGCTGCTGCCGCTCGTGCGGACGCGGCTCGTGGGGATCGACTTCAGCGCCGGGATGTTGGAGGTAGCAAAGGGGCGGCTGAGTTCGTTAGCCATCGGAGAATCGCAAAACTTAGATCCCGCTCGGCAAGCGGGACCTACTTTGGGGTTTCTCCACGGCGACGTGCTGGAGATGTCGTTTCGCGAAGAGTTTGACCTGGCGATTACCGTCGGCTCGCTGGGGCACATTCTGCCGCGCGACGAGCCGCGATTTGTGCAGCGGATTCATGCGGCGCTGCGATCGGGGGGACGATTCGCCTTCGTTACGGCCGACATGCCGCCGTGGTGGTCGAGGCGGGCGATCCTGTCGCGTGGGTTCAATGCGGCAATGGTCATGCGGAACATGCTTTGGCGGCCGCCGTTCATCATGTACTACCTGACGTTCCTGCTCCCCGACGTGCAGCGGCTACTGGAAAGGGAGGGCTTTCGCGTGGAAGTCCACGCGGATGCCTTTAGGGGGCCACTCGCGCCTTTGCAGGTCGTCGTGGCGACGAAACGTTAGCGTCAGTTGGCCAACAGCAGATGCGCGAGCGTCGTGACCAGCATCGTCGCCGTCACGAGCTTGATGCAGAGAGGGTGCAGCGGGTTGAAGGCCCAGTCGCGCAGGTCGCCAAGAGAGAGAGGATTCATGGAGCCGATTGTAGCGCACGACGGCGGAATTCACGAAGGGCATTGCGAGCTGCTTTTCGCGAATTTCATCGGCAACAACCGCGACATTTCGTCGCCCTGCTGTTCGTCAGACTGCGGCTTGTCACGCCCGCTCATCGACGATGATTTTGCAGCAGTTCGCACAGCGCCAGCCGTACACGTGCGGACGGTTGAACTGCATGAAGCCGCCGTGACCGATCGGCAGGCCTCCCATCGCCCAAATCCCGAGCGTGAGCGGCACGTCGATCCGGAGCCACTTGAGTTGGTAACGTTCGCCGATGATCCGGCCGGCTTCGAGCGGCGCTCGGCAGAAAGGACATGGCGGCACGCCTTGCGTTACCGGCGGCGGAGGGCTCGCAGCGCTGGCCGGTTGGCCGGCAAACGGCGAGCCACCGCCTTGCGGCTGCGAACCGTCGTCAAGCCGCGAGAGTTGCATGATCGACGGGACGACGTTTTGCTGGCCGCACGTACAATCGAGCCGGCCGCCCGCCTGATTGGGATGCACGAGCACCTGCCGGCGGCAATGCGGACAATGAAAGTAGTACACCGGACTGCTCGGCGATCGCCGCGGCGGATGCGTGGACATGAAAGGTTAAACCGATTCGATATACATCCCTCGCTTGCGGCGCTGCTGCCGGCGGGCGTCGTCGATGAGGTTCGCGACCCGCTTCACGTCGTCGATCCCGCGGAGCGTCAGATTCGGATCGGACGTGTCGCTCGACAGGATTTTGATCGTGCCGACGCCGAACATCCGCTCGACGAAGCCTTGCTCGAAGGTCACATCGTCGATATCGATCACTTCGATCCTATTCGTAACGCGCCGCAGGAAACCCACCTGGTGAATGAACCGCTGGCTGGTGAGCGTATAATCGACGCTCAGCCGCTCGACGAGCAGGTAACCAAGAAGGCAAAGCCAAAGTATGACGATCACACCAATCGCGCCGAGTATGGCGATGGGGAAAAACACGCAGATCACGATTGCTGCCACCGATATCAGTGCAGCCAAGAGCCAACTGCCGTACATCGCCTTGGGCGAGTAACTACCGTGCCAGAGTTGTTGCTCTGGCTCCGTCGAAGGCGCACTCCGGTCACCGGAGCGGAGCTTCTCGGCTGGCGTTCGCGAGCCTGCCGGCGCCGCATCGCTGAGGCGATGGCCACACTTGGGACAAAAAACGGAGTCGGCGGCAATGTCGGTCGAGCAGGCGGGGCAAAGCATAGAGGTCAGGAGACAGAGGACAGGGGTCAGGGGACAGAGTGTGTTCGTTGACTGGGGCGGATTATAGGCGGGTTGGCCGCTCTCGCCATAGCTACCGTACTTTGGGAGCGGGCTGGTATAGTGACGTCAGCTGGACTCAATCCTGTCTCCTGACTCCTGTAGCCTGTCCCCTGATATGCGCTGTCCCTACTGCGGCAAAGACCACGACCGCGTCAGCGACAGCCGGGCCAGCGACGACGGCTTTACGATCCGGCGGCGGCGGGAATGCCTGTTCTGCAAGCGGCGGTTCACGACGCACGAACGGGTCGATGAGACCGGGATCAAGGTGGTCAAGCGGAACGGCGTTCGGGAACCATTCGACCGGACGAAGATCAAGACCGGCCTGGCCAAGGCGTGCTGGAAGCGGCCGATCAGCGACGACCAGATCGACCATCTGGTGAGCGAAGTCGAAAGCGACATCTACGCCAACACGGAGTCCGAGATCGAGACGACCAAAATCGGCGAGATGGTGATGCAGCGACTGGCGCAACTCGACCAGGTCGCCTTTGTCCGATTCGCGAGCGTCTATCGGCAGTTCAAGGACGTTCGCGACTTCGTCGAGGAGCTGCAACCGATGTTGCGGCCGAAAGAGGAAAGGTCATGAGCATTTCCAACGGAAGTAGAAGGCAGGCTGGAAGCCTGCCCCACGACGAAGTCCCGCCGAGCCGGCGGGAACTTCGGACGACTTAACCGCTCTTTTCCTTGGTAAGCGGGAGCGTGGTGTCGGTGACCGGCTCCGGCGGAGCGAGGCGGACGGGAGCTTCGGTGCCGGGAACGACCAGCGGGCCGGGGCTGGTCCGCTCGACGATCTCCTTAAGCTCGGTCGCGTCGATCGACTCCACCTCGATCAGTCGCTTGGTCAGCGCCTCGAGGCAGCCGCGGCGGACATCGAGAATGTGTCGGACCTTGACGATCGACTCGTCGAGGAAACGGCGGACTTCCTGGTCGATTTCGCGAAGCGTCTGTTCGCTGCAGTGGCGGACATTCTCTTCGCCGGCTGCCATCGCCAAAAACGGCGAGCGGTTGCTTTCGCGATAGTTCACACGCCCGAGGCGGCTCATGCCGTATTCCATCACCATGCTGCGAGCGATAGCGGTGGCTCGCTCCAGGTCGTTCTGAGCTCCGGTCGAGATGTCGCTGTAGATGATTTCCTCGGCGATCGTCCCGGCCAGGAGCACCTGAATGCGACTTTCCAGTTCCGACTGGGTCATGAGGAAGCGGTCCCCTTCGGGCCGCTGCATCGTGTAGCCCAGGGCGGCGAGACCACGCGGAATAATCGAGACCTTATGGACCGGATCAGTGTTCGGCAGGCTGTACGCAACGAGAGCGTGACCGCTTTCGTGATAGGCGACGCGGAGCTTCTCTTCGTCGTTCATGATCCGCTGCTTCTTCTCGAGGCCGGCGGTGACGCGCTCGACCCCTTCGTTGAACTCCTTCATGCCGACCGCTTGCTTCTCGCCACGAGCCGCGAGCAAAGCCGCTTCGTTGACGAGGTTCGCCAAGTCTGCACCGACAAAGCCGGGCGTGATCGCGGCGACCTCCTTCAGATCGACAGTTGGATCGAGCTTCACGTTCTTCACGTGAACCTTGAGGATATCTTCGCGGCCCTTAATGTCCGGCCGATCGACGAGCACGTGACGATCGAAACGGCCGGGACGAAGGAGCGCTTGATCGAGCGTTTCCGGCCGGTTCGTCGCGGCCATCACGATGACGCCCGAATTGCTCCCAAAGCCGTCCATTTCGACGAGCAAAGCATTGAGCGTTTGCTCCCGCTCATCGTGGCCGCCGACGATGCTTGCTCCGCGGGTTTTGCCCAAGGCGTCGAGCTCGTCGATGAAGATGATGCAGGGTGCTTTCGACTCGGCTTGCTGGAACATGTCGCGGACGCGAGCGGCGCCGACGCCAACGAACATTTCGACAAAGTCGCTCCCCGAGAGGCTGAAGAACGGCACGCCTGCCTC
>CAYLLN010000056.1:0-47057 GCA_964384375.1 uncultured Pirellulaceae bacterium | reverse complement strand
CTCGCCCTAGCTTGAAATCTCCCCGCCGCCTGTCCAGCTTTTGGGGTCCACCTCACAGGGCCGAATTCGCATCGAAGCCAGCGAGCTTGAGCGCATTCTAGAATTGACGAGAGTTGTGCCGCAGCAGACGATTCGACGACGGCCAAGGTCGAATTCGGAGCCATTTCCAGGAATTACCGTGCCGCTAGGTCGTCCTGACTTTGCCTAGCCGACCGGGAACGTGCGTCGGTTCTTCTGCACATCGTCACTTCAGTAAGATCGCGATTGACGAGTGCCGAATCGATTTCCCTGAAGTTAGCGAAAGAACATTCCAGCCGCGTTGGAATCTCATTGAATTCCGCGACAGTTGACGATACCTCCGTGCTCGCGCAAGTTAGATAGCGCATCTGTGTGTCGGGCCGAGATAAGTTCGCTCGATCTGGTTGCCGCTTCGGCGGATGAGACCGACGCACTTTGCGCGAATGACTTTACGACGTCGATCGATGTGACCGAAGCGGCTGGCAAACTCGCCAAAGGCACTCTTATTCTTCAATCGCCTTGAGCGTCTCAAGAACCAGCGTGAATTGCTCCTCACAAAAGGGGCACGCTTCCAGATGTTCTCGCACTAGTCTGAGCACTCCGTCGATCGGCATTCCGTCGAGGATGCGCTGCGTGTACTTGTCCAGTTCATCTTGGCACTCCGGGCAGGTGAGTTCCATTTCCTGCGTTTGCTCGATCATCTTGAGCAATCGGTGAGCTTGCTCGGAGTTTAGCGACATGATTTGCCCCTTTACGCCCAGGCCTCGTGAACGTCTTCGACCGTGAAGCCAGATGCTTCGAGACCACGCCGCAATGTCTTCCGGGCATCATGCAGCAGCTTGTAGATCGCATTTGTGTTGCTGCCGAGCTTTTCGGCAATCTGCGGTAGCGGCATTCCGCCAAGCTCCGCGGTAATTGCTGTCCATTGTCGTTCCGTCAGTTCGCCGTCGATGAGTTCTTTCAGTTTGCGCAGTACGTCCAATCGGCTGTTCGTTTGGTCGCTCGTTTCGGACGTATCGACAGCGATTTGAGGATCGAATTCTTTATCGCTCGTAACACTGTCGAGCGACACGTTGTGCCAATCGCGCGTGCGCATCTTGCTGACGGCCGTTCGCACTCCGATTGTCACTGCCCAAGTTCGGAATTTGCATCGGCCTTCAAAGGCTCCGAGCTTTGCAAGAATCTTCACGGACGCTTCCTGGACGATGTCGTCCAGAAACGCATCGTCCACCCGCCCCTGCTTCGATAGGCTCTTGGATAGACCTCGGTACAACATATCGCGCAGGTCGCCAATCGCATCGTCGCGGAGCGCCGTATCTTCTGACGCCAGGTCGCGAGTCCAGTCTTCGTCGTTTCGCCGAGCAATCATCCGTGCCTGGTCCGTGGTGTTGCTGAGCCGGTAGCAATATACCACCACGTAGGACAGCCTAGCAGGAGACCGCCGCGGGCCGCTTTCGGCACCTGTCCCCTAGGACGCTGCAGCCGGCGGATTCTTACCTCTGAAAAAAAGACTGAGTGTCCCGCATATCCGCGGGCAAATCACCTTTCTTTTTTTCGTAAGGAATGGCGTGGGCCTGCATCCAAGGTCCAGAAATCGGTTAGTCCCTCCTCCAACATCACGAGAGGAATTTCCCATGTCGGCAACTGCACTTCACGAAACGATCAACGAACAACATGCACAGCGTCGAGCAGCAGCCCTCACTTTTGGGCAGGCGAAAGCTGTGGAGGTCCTGGGGCGGCAGATCCTCCGCTATGGCCTGGTCCTTGTCCTGCTCTGGATTGGGGGCATGAAGTTTACGGCATACGAAGCGGAGGGCATTTCGGGATTCGTATCAAACAGCCCCGTAATGTTCTGGGCCTATCAGCTGTTCAGCAAGGGTCAGTTCTCAGCAATCTTGGGGGTCGTGGAAGTGCTTACCGCCGCGCTGATCGCCGCCCGGCCATTTTCGGCGAGACTTTCGGCCGTCGGCAGTGCTCTGGCCGTGGGAATGTTCCTGACGACGCTCTCTTTCCTCGTTTCAACACCCGGCGTGATTGAGCCGTCGCTTGGCTTTCCGGCGCTGTCCGCTGTGCCGGGGCAGTTTCTTATCAAGGACGTTGTCTTGTTGGGCGCTGCCCTGTGGACATTGGGCGAAGCGCTGCGAGCAAATCACTGAAACAACCAACCAAGACCACGGAGGACTTTCCGATGAACGCCAGGACTCGCATTGTGATCGTCGGCGGCGGGTTTGCAGGGACGGCGACTGCCCTGAACCTGGAGAAGACTTACCGTCACGATCCGTCCGTGGAAATCACTTTGATCGACGCGGAGAATTTTTTCACCTTCACGCCGCTTCTGCCTGAAGTGCCGTCGGGTTCGATCCAGCCGAAGCACATCGTGTTTCCCCTGCGAGCATTGCTAAAGCGGACCAAGGTGAGGCAAGCCGAGGTGAAGAGCATTGATCTCAACAAACGGTTGGTGATTGCCGCGCACTGCGGGGCTTGCGGGGACGAGGCTTTTCCGTTCGATCAGATAGTCCTTGCATCGGGTTCCGTGTCAAACTTTTTTGGACTACCTGGTGTGGGAGAAAACGCCTTGACCATCAAGGGCCTCGCGGATGCGACCGCTCTTCATGCCCAGGTGATCGACCGATTGGAGCATGCCGACCTGCAATCTGACCCAGAAGTGCGGCGGCGATTGCTGACGTTTGCCGTGGCCGGCGGTGGCTTTGCCGGAGTGGAGACGCTCGCGGAACTGAACGATTTCGTTCGCGGCGCCAGCAAGCATTATCCCAACGTCGCGGTAGAGGACGTGCGAATGGTCCTGATTCATTCAGGGACCCGCATCCTGCCGGAAGTCAGCGAATCCTTGTCTGGCTATGCACTGAAGTTGCTGCAGAGCCGAGGCATCGAAGTCTTGCTCGAAACTCGCGTACTCGGCGCGACGGGCCACTCCATTCGGCTTTCGAATGGCGAGGAGCTGCACGCTGAAACGCTAGTTTGGGCGGCGGGAACCGCTCCTAGTCCGATTCTCCAGCGCCTGGACTTGCCGCGAACCAAAGCGGGCAAGATCGAAGTGGATGCCACTATGGCCGTGAGCGGTCATCCAGGAGTGTGGGCGGTGGGTGATAGCGCGGCGATTCCGGATTTGGTGACGGGCGGCCTTTGTCCACCCACTGCGCAGTATGCAATCCGGCAAGGAAAACGGCTGGCCCAAAACATCGCTGCCGTCCTGGCAGGCCGCAAAGCGGAGCCGTTCAAGTTCAAGTCCCTCGGAGTTCTTGCCAGTCTGGGCAGGCAATCAGCGGTAGCAGAGATTCTTGGTTTTCAGTTTTCCGGCTTTGTCGCCTGGTGGCTCTTTCGGACCATCTACTTGATGAAGTTGCCCGGCTTTGAGCGCAAGCTGCGAGTGGCGATCGACTGGACCCTCGATCTCTTCTTCCAGCGCGACATCGTTTACTTGAGGCCGCTGCACACCGCTCGCGGAGCTGGTGCCTCCGCTCACGAAATCGAGCCGGAACAACACGCCCATTTCGCCAGGTCGCGCGCCTCAATGCCACACATGCCTGCAGCAACGTTGCCTTTACCCCGCTCAAATGTGATGGGAAGTTCTGAAAGCGGTGTCCCAGCTAATTATCGCAAGCGCCCTTTGAGGCCCTCATCCGTGGTCGTAGTGGCCTAGCGCTGATGTTCTTCGGATTTACCCTTGGTTTCCCTTTTCTCAGGAGAATTCAAAATGAAGAGTTCTGTTTTCAATCGCCTGACAATCGGTGCGTTTGTCGTATCCGCCGCGATCGGCGTTAGCGGGCTGGCTCTTGCCCACCATGACGGGAAGGGCGAGGTGAAGGTGACTCAGCTGTCCCAGCGAAACATCATCGAAAAGCTGGACGGCAAGGACGCCAGTGCGACCGTGGTCGAAGTGACGTTCGAGCCGGGCCAAAAGGATACGCCTCACCGGCATGCAGGTCCGGTATTTGGTTACGTGCTCGAAGGTGAATACGAGCACGCCATCGACGACCATCCGGTCAAGGTTTACAAGGCTGGCGAGACGTTTTACGAGCCGACCGGGTGCTTGCATCGAGTGGCGCGGAACCCCAGTGACAAGAACAAGACCCGCCTTCTGGCAGTCATCTTGCATCCTCAGGCCGCCAAGGAAGCAACGATCCGAGAAGCAAGCCAGAAGTAGGGATCGCGGATAGTCGATCGGCGTCTGCCGCTCAAACGAAGACCGGGCGGTCAGACGCCTGATTCGTGTCGATAGCAAAAGCACCACCAATTAAAGTCGCGGATCAGTCCTATGAGCAATCCAACTTCTTTGCTGCTCAATGATGTGCTCGACGCCCACGGAGGCTACGACCGCTGGCGTCGGTTCCAAGGCGTCGCCTCGACAATCATCTCCGGCGGCAGGCTGTGGGAGATCAAGGGAGCCAAAATCATCCGCACGCCGCGCCGCGCGACGAGCGAGTTTCGCCGCCAGTGGACACGCGTGACGCCATTTGGCAATCCCGAATGGACCATGACCTGGGAGCCGCGACACATCGACATCACTGACGGCCAAGGCACGATCGTTGCCCAGCGGGACAATGGCCGGAACGCAGTCGATCGCAGCTACAACGCTCCCTGGGACCCATTTGACCTGGCCTATTTCAATGGCTATGCCATGTGGACCTACCACGCTTTTCCCTTCGCGTTTGCTGAACCCGGCTAGGAGGCCCGCGAAATCGATCCGATCGGACATGATGGTGAGCTGCTGCGAGGTCTCTCGATTCGTCTCCCCGTCGGCATCCATTCCCATTCACGCGAGCAGCGTTTTTACTTTGGATCGGATGGACTGCTGCGCCGTCACGACTACGAAGTGGATGTGTGGGCGGATACGCCGGCGGCGCACTTCCTCTCGGACTATGTGGACGTAAACGGACTCAAGTTCCCGAAAAGCCGCAACGTCTATCTCCGTAGGCCCGATGGACAGCCCGATCTGAACTTCAACTTGGTGTCCATCAAGCTGTCCGAATACACGCTCTTCTGAGCCGCGATCCCGGCCTAGTCATTTCTTGGTAAGGAACCGGGCCGGTCGGCGTCTCAGGAATGTCAACCGGCCACTGAGGAAGCCACAGCTTCACCTGACTTTAGCCGGGTCGAGAAAGGTAACGCCTCAAAGGAGTCCAAGAATGAAGATTCTCATTGCCGGAGGAACGGGAGCGATCGGTCACCCCTTAATCGCAGAGTTGCAAGCGAACGGACACGCCATCGTCGCCCTGACCCGATCCGCAGAAAAGGCCCAGGCCTTGGTGGCACAAGGCATCGAACCTGCAATCGCCGATGTTTTTGATGCCGATGCGGTTAAAGCCGCGGTGAACCGAGCTAAGCCAGAGGTCGTCATTGAACAACTCACTGCTCTGCCCAAGACCTACACCAGCGAGTCCATGCGTGGCGCCGCTCCCTTCAACCGTCGCATTCGCCTAGAAGGTGGGGCCAATGTGCTGGCTGCCGCACGGGCGGCAGGAGTGAGGCGTTACTTGCGGCAATCGATTGCATTCTGGGCAACTCCTGGTCGGGGATTGGCAGATGAACAGACACCTCTGGCTTTCAATGCTTCGCCCGCGGTTGCCGCAGACATCCGCGTCGTCGCCGAAATCGAGCGTCGTCTACTTGAAGTCCCGGACATCGAAGGAATTGCCCTGCGCTATGGCTTCTTTTACGGACCGGGCACCTGGTTCCACCCAGATGGAGATGTCGCGAGGCAGGTGCGCGAGCAACAACTTCCGATCATTGGAGGTGGTGACGGCGTCTGGTCGTGGCTGCACATCGAGGACGCAGCATCCGCCACCGCCAGAGCAGCCGAACAAGGCAGTCCTGGAGTCTATCAAGTTGTGAATGATCAGCCGCTCGCTGTGCGAGATTGGCTGCCGGCGTTTGCCGAGTCGCTGAATGCTCCGCCGCCGCGGCATGTGTCGGTTGAGGATGCTCTCAGAGCGGCAGGCGAAGATGCGGTTTACTACGGCACACGGCTGCGCGGTGCGTCGAATACCAAGGCTAAACGCGAGCTGGGTTTTCAGCCGCGGCCGCTGGAGTGGATCATCGATGCCACTGTCGTTCATGCCAGTTATCCGACAAGCGGTCAGTACTCCCAGGAGGCCGGTACGCAACGAAAGCCATCACCGGCGACCGCCACATGGCAGACGGATGGGAATGATAGGTGAGTGGCCACCAGCGGCTCGCGGGTCGCCGCCAGCTCTCGCAAGAGACGGATCCGGACGCGGGCCGCTTCCTCGGGGTCGTGTTCAAAGCCGTTGTACCACTCGGGGTGCTCGAATCCGACCTCGAAGACGGCATCGCCGGCGAACGTCAGCCGGTCGCGGCCGGAGGCAAGGCGGACCACGCTGTGTCCTGGGGTGTGGCCTCCGGTGCGACAGGCGATCACCCCCGGCGCAACTTCGTACTCCGTCTCGAACGTCCGGAGTTGGCTGCGGTACTCTCTCAAGAACCGATTGGCCGTCCGTCGCAGTGCGTCCGGGAACCCCGGTGGCATTTTAACGTGGGAGAAATCGGGCGATTCCCAGAATTCCGCTTCGGTAGCCGCCACATGGATTCGCAGGTCGGGAGGCAACTGGTCCCTCACACCATCCACGAGCAGCCCGCCGATGTGGTCCATGTGCATATGGGTCAGCACCACGTCGGTTACGGAAGCGAGATCGATGCCGGCAGCCTCCAATCGCTGGACCGTCCGTCCCGCCCGCGGCAAATTCAATCCCGGGTCTGCCCCGATCCCAGCGTCGATCAGGATGGTCCGGCCGCCGCTGCGCACCACGACCACGTTCAGCGCCCAATCGAGCATTTCCGGCGGCAGGAACCTCTCGTCCAGCCAGCCAGCTAAGCCGCGTGGGTCGGCGTTGTGTCCCAACATCGCGCCTGGCAGCGTGAGCACCCCATCGCTAACCACCAGCACGTCAATCTCGCCGACCGAGAGTGCGTAGCGAGAAGGAACCAGCTCGTCGGACGCCGGGCTGTCGGGGTGAACGGCGGTACTCATGAGCGTTTGGCGTTCGTGGCGGGCTTGAGTGACGGTCATGGCGAACTCCTTGGAACTCAGGTCAGAAATGTAAAGGCCCACTTTGGACGGGAATTCTCAGAAGGTGAGCAGGTATCCCGTGGAGGCGCTACTGGCCCTCGTGAAGCCTGCTGGACCTACGCCCGAGTCGAGGAGCGGCTCGCCCAGGCTTCAAATCGGGTTGGGGCGATGCGCGGGTTGGCTCCTCTTGGCCCGAGGCCGAGTTCGTCTAGCGCCGCGCCGTAGTAGCGGGCCTGGGAGTCTGCGACGACACTTCGCGTGTCCCCGCTCGCGGCCAGGGCCTTGCCCACGAAAGCGGCCATCGACAGCGATTCCGGACCCGCCACCTCCAGCATGCAGCCAGCCGGCGACGCCACGGCGACGTCGGCCAGGGCTGCCGCGACGTCGTCGGCTGCGATTGGCTGCATGGGAGCATCAGAAACATGGACCGTGCTAGAGATCGGCCCAGCGATCGCGGCAAGGAACTCGAAGAACTGAGTCGCGCGGAGGATTGTGTAGGGAACCTTGCTGGCCGTGATCAACTTTTCCTGGGCGACCTTGGCCCTCATGTAGCCGCTGTCCGAAATGCAGTCGGCCCCCACGACCGACAGTGCAACGTGGTGCTTTACTCCAGCAGCCGTTTCCGCAGCGAGGATGTTGCGGGTGGATGTCTCGAAGAATTCCAGCACCGCATTGTCTTCCCACGACGGCGAGTTCGTCACATCGACGACAACATCCGCGCCGGCGAGCCCTTCAGGCAGGCCTGCGCCGGTGATGGTGTTGACGCCCGACGAAGGTGAGGCCGATACGGCTTCATGGCCCCACCCACGCAGAATGGGAATCAGTTTTTTGCCGATGAGCCCGCTGCCGCCAATGACCACGATCTTCATGTTCGATCTCCTTGTTTGTGAGGGATAAGAGATAGGGATCGCCTTGAGCCTGCTCTACTTCTCGGGGACAGCGATCTCCTTCACATCCCGCGGGTGCAGCACCACTGCGATGAGGCGGGTCTTCACCTTGCCCGGGTTTTTCGACACCTGGTGCAGGCAGCCGGCCGGCTCGTAGAACGTCCCGCCCGCTTTGATCACTTTGGTCGGCTGGTCATCGATCCCTAACTCGTACTCCCCTTCCACCACATAACCGATCGCCGACCCGGGGTGGCGATGCGGGACGCCTGCTTGTCCCGGCTCGATCGTCACCTCCACGACCGTTGCCGTCCCCTCTTTGCCGTCCAGCTTCTCCTCGAGGTTGGTGGCCGACAGGATCTTCACCTGCTCACCGTCCTCGTGGTGGTGAGCCACGGTCATCCCGCCGGCGCCGATACCGATGCCAGCCGCAAGCAAGGGCAGTGCCCGAAACATGGTCGATCCTCCAGTTAGTGACAGTTCTCGACTTTCGTCCTGCACTCATACTGGGAGGAGCGGGTGGACAGCAAAAACGATAAAGTGACCGTTCCGCTTGTTCCTGAGTTTTCCATGGCCAATGACGAAGCATCTACCACCGTCATCATCCAGGGATACCTGAACGCCCTTGGGGGGGACGCCCTGGCTGGGGACAACGCTGCTGAGCCGATCGTCCGGGAGTTGCTCGAACGGGCAGCCGGCCGCTTGCGGCTCTTGTGTGCCAATTTTCTTTACAAAAGCTACCCGCGACTGACGCGACCCCCTGTGAACCTGGAGACGGATGAGCTGCTGGGAGGGGTCGTGGCCGGGCTGCTCATCGCTCTGCAGAAAACCCGCCCTCCCACGGTGCGGCGGTTCTTTGCCCTGGCCAACCAGCACATTCGCTGGCAGCTCAATGACCTGGCCCGCCGTTTGGACGAACAGCCCGCGGCCGCGGAGCTGACGGCAAGCGGCGTCGTGGCTCCGCCACTGAGCACCGTCTTTGGCCTCAATCCGGACGGCCGACGGATGCTGGAGGCCATCGAGGGCCTTCCGGAAGATGAGCGGGAGGTCTTCGACCTCGTCGGCATTCAGGGGCTAACGCATGCCGAGGTTGCCACGGTGGTTGGCGTTTCCGAAAAGACGGTGCAGCGGCGTTTGAATCGGGCTCGGCTTCTTCTGGCGGAGCGGCTCGCCGATCTTCGGCCAGCTTCATCGTGCGAAGCAATTCAGCCGCCGGCGTAACACGTCCACCTTGAGGCAGGATCATGGCCAGCAACCCACAGGTGCTCGGACTGCTCGAGGAGATGCTCGACTCGGGGAAGACACCGGAGGAGGTGTGCAGCGACTCGCCTGAGTTGCTCCCGGAGGTCCAGCGGCGATGGCGAGAGTTCCGCCTCATCGACGAGCAACTCGGGGCGTTCCTCCCGGGGCTCAGGGTTTCCGCGGATACCAGTCCGTTCACACCGGCGTCACCAATCGCTGAACCGCCGCGAATCCCCGGCTACGAGGTGGAGGAGGTGCTCGGCCACGGGGGCATGGGTGTGGTCTATAGGGCTCGGCAATGCGCGCTCGGTCGCCCTGTCGCGATCAAGATGCTGCTCGCCGGCCCGTTCGTCAGTCAGGAAGAGCTCGGACGATTCAGCCGGGAGACTGCGGTCCTCGCCAGTCTGCAACATCCGAACATCGTGCAGGTGCATGACGCGGGTGACGTTGAGGGCCGCCCGTACTTCGCGATGGAGCTGGTCGCGGGAGGCAGTCTGGCCCGCAAGCTCTCGGGCACACCCCAGACGGACCGCTCGGCCGCCGCGCTCGTGTCCACGTTGGCCGGTGCCGTGGAGGCGGCTCACCAAAGCGGGATTGTCCACCGCGACCTGAAGCCCGCTAACATTCTCTTGAGCGGTGACGACACGCCCAAGATCACCGACTTCGGGCTGGCACGGCGGCTGAGTGGCGACGACGGCTTGACGCGCACAGGCGCCACATTCGGGACGCCGAGCTACATGGCCCCCGAGCAGGCCCGCGGCGACGAGGGGAGCATGGGCCCGGAAGCGGATATCTATTCCCTCGGCGCGATCTTGTATGAATGCGTGACCGGCCGGCCGCCATTCCGGGCGGCGACGGCGGCGGAAACGGTACGGCAGGTGCTGGACCAGGAGCCGGTCCCTCCGTCGCGGCTGAACTCAAACGTCCCGCGCGACCTGGAGACGATCTGCCTGAAGTGTCTTCACAAGGAGCCGCGACGCCGCTACGCCTCGGCCGCTGCACTGGCGGCAGACCTCGACCGCTTCCTGCGCGGCGAGGCCATCGCCGCCCGGCCCGAGGGGCTCGTGGCCCGGCTCGCCCGCCGAGTGCGGCGCCGACCGGCCCTGTCGGCAGCCGTGATGGCTAGCGCACTCTTGTTGTGCGTCGTGGTCGGTGGTGGGTTGTGGGTGCAGTCCGAGCGCTCGGCCCAGAGACGGGCGAAGGACGCGGCAGACGCAGCGATCGAGCGGGCCGCCGATCGCGACGTCGAGGAAATGATTGGCTGGCTGAGGCAATCGTCTTGGCCCGAAGCGAGCGCCGCCCTGGAACGTGCGAAAGGCCGGGTGGGCGATCGCGGTTCGGCTGAATTGAAGCGACGCCTGGAGCAAGGGCGACGCGATATTGAGTTGGGGATGCAGCTCGACGCCATCGTTCAGGGCGCTTATGACACGCGCGGCGGAACTCCCAACTACTCAACAGCCCAAGAGTTCTTGGCGGCATTCCGCAGCGCCGGAATCGGCCAGCCCGACGACAATCCGGAAGCCGTCGCGGCCCGTATCCGCGAATCGCACATCCGCAATGCGCTGGTGGTCGCACTCGATCAGTGGGCTTCGCTTACCGGGGATTCGCGCATGGTCGATTGGATGCTGGAGGTTGCGCGGAGGGCGGACCCCGACTCCGCCGACTGGCGGAAACGAGCCCGCGACCCGGCGAACTGGACGGACGATGTGGCTTTTGCCAAGTTGCTAAAGACCGCCCCGGTCTCCTCCCGTGCCATCCCAATCCTGCTCGCGGGTGAGGGAAAAATGGACGGCAAGGGTCAAGATACGACCCTACATCTCGAGCAAATTCAAGCGGCATACCCCAGCGACTTCCGGGTCAATTTCCGATTGGGATACGTGCTAGCCGGCAAGGGTAACCACGCCGAAGCGATGCGATACCATCAGGCGGCTCTTGCCGCTCGTCCGAATTCGGTCATCGGATACCACTCTCTCGGAGAGTCGCTGCAGGCGCTGGGCCGGAACGAGGAAGCCGTTCAGCAGTACGAGCAGGCTCTCAAGCTCGCGCCGACCGAATCCTACCTTCGCGTGAGCCTGATCCTCGCCCTGTTGCAACCGGGCCGAAACGCCGAAGCCGAGGTTCACATCCAACAACTCCTCGCGCTCGACCCCAAGTCCGTGGGTGACTATCGCCTTCTACGAGACGTTCTGATTCGCGAGGGCCGGGTGGACGAAGTCCTGCTCGGTTGGAAGGCCGCGATCGACGCCTACGCGGATCACAACTCCCGTTACGGGTACGCCGAGTTCTGCCTCTTTCTGGGCCGGGACGAGGAATACCGTCGCGAAAGGGTGGCCTTGCTCGCGGCGTTCGGGAAACATCCGAACCTGACCCCGTTCACTGCAGAGCGAATCGCCAGGACATGTCTGCTCGCGCCCGCATCGGGTGATGAGCTCCTCGCGGCTGTCACCCTTGCTGATCGGGCCGTTGCCGCTGATCGATCCATGTATGCGGCGTGGTTTCCTTTTTTTCTGTTCGCTCAAGGGTTGGCCGAATATCGCCAGGAGCGGTTCGCTCTCGCCATCGCCACCATGCGGGGAGACGCCTCGCAGGTACTTGGCCCGGCCCCTGGCCTCGTCCTCGCCATGGCCTTGCACCAGAGCGGCCAGGTGGAGGAGTCTCAGAAAACTCTCGCCGCCGCGGTTGCGTCGCACGACTGGCGCTCGGATCTGGTGCCCGATCAGGACGACTGGATCTTCCATATCCTGCGGCGCGAGGCCGAGGCCCTGATCCTGCCGAAACCAGCCGGCCCTCCCTGGGGGGCCACAATGACTGACTCTACTCGGGGCGTGAGGGCGATGTGAACGAAGCGAATTGCCAGGCGATGTTGGGCGGCCAATTGGCAGAGCCTTGCTGATTGAAAAGCGTTCCAGCCGAGGCCGTACCGCTTCAGAGCGCACGGCTCGTCAGCACTTGCTGCCGAACCTCCCTCCAAAATCTCCTGTCGGATCGCGCTCCTGACCCTCCGTGGGAAGCTGGTCAAGATAGGGGCTAACGCCCCGACATGCTGCGTCGATACAATCATTTTGGAGTGAACGGCATTCCGGGTCGTTCGAGGCGGACTCGACCGATCCCTACGGCGTGCGGTCATGGCCGATGAAAACACAACCGCCGTTGTACAGCGATATCTTGGCGAGTTAGCCGGCGAGGCGCCTGTTGAGCCCGTTATTCGGCAGCTTTTGGACCGGGCGGTTCTTCGCCTGCAGAGACTATGTGCTACTCTTCTGCACCGGGACTATCCGAGGCTGACGCGATCGCCGCTTCATCTCCAGACGGACGAATTGCTTAGCGCCGTCGTAGAACGGCTGCTCAAAGCACTCCGCCAAGCCCGCCCCCGCACCGTCCGGGAGTTCTTCGCCCTTGCCGGCCAGCACATGCGCTGGGAGCTGAATGACCTGGCCCGACGCTTAGATAATCAGCCCGTAGCTACGACGTTGCCCGAGGGTGGACTTCCCACGCTCCCCAGCAGCGACGCTGGCTTGTCGCCGGAAGGCCGACGCATCCTTGAGACGATCGATGGACTGCCGGATGAGGAGCGGGAAGCGTTCGATCTCGTTCGTATTCAAGGACTTACCTACGCCGAGGCGGCGGAACTGCTCGGAGTCGCTCCGAAAACCGTGCAAAGGCGATTGGATCGGGGCCTTCGGCTGTTGACCGAACGGCTGGGAGACCTCGCTCCACGAACCACGCCGACGACGCCCAGCTAAGCAGGTCATCTTGCCGACACGTTTTTCAGATCAAGCGAACTCGGGAGGCTAATAGTGCCCGACGACCCTCGCGTGCAACAACTGCTCGATGATTTGTCCGACCGGGAGACCACTCCCGAGGAGGTTTGTGGTCTTTGTCCGGATCTATTGCCAATCGTCCGTGCCCGGTGGCAACAGATGTGCCGAGCCCGTGCCGAACTCGACGTTCTTCTCCCCTTCCAAACGACGAAGAACGGCAGCACGCAACAACTGGAGGATCAGCCGCTACCGCAAGTGCCGGGTTACGAAGTTGACGCCGTGCTCGGGCATGGAGGCATGGGCATCGTCTTCCGGGCCCGGCAAGTAAAACTCGGCCGCCTTGTAGCCGTGAAAATGATGCTGGCGGGTTCTTACCCGCACGAACAAGAGCGGAAACGGTTCCGGCGAGAGGCAGAGGCAGTCGCCGCCCTGCGGCATGCCAATGTTGTACAGATTTACGACGTCGGAGATCTGTCCGGCCGGCCGTTCTTCACCATGGAGTTGATCGAGGGGGGAAGCCTGACTCAGAGACAAGCGGGGATACCTTACCTCCCCCATCAGGCCGCTGCACTGCTGGCGACGTTGGCCGAGGCGGTTCACGCGGCACATCAAGGGGGAATCGTTCACCGCGACCTGAAGCCCGCAAACATACTATTTACGCCTGCCGGAACGCCGAAAATCACTGACTTCGGGCTCGCCAGAAGACTCGATGCGGGCAACGACCTCACGCTGAGCGGTGTCCCAATCGGCACGCCCGGCTACATGGCACCTGAACAAGCCCGCGGATTGTCGCGGGAGATTGGGCCGGCTGCAGATATCTACGCGCTGGGGGCGATTCTGTACGAACTGCTGACGGGCCGGCCACCCTTTCGTGGCCAGACCCCCGCGGAAACGCTCCTGCAAGTGATCAACGATGAGCCGGTTCCGCCGGCTCGGCTGAACCGCAAAGTGCCGCGTGACTTGCAGACGATCTGCTTGACGTGTCTGCAGAAAGAACCGCGGCACCGCTATGTGACAGCGGCCGCACTGGCTGATGATCTGCAATGTTTCCTGCGCGGTGAACCCATCGCGGCTCGACCGGAAGGCTACTCAATGCGATGGGTGCGACGGATTTCCCGTCAGCCCGTCCTGGCCGCTGCGATTGCGATCGCTTTGCTTTCGACTCTGGCCGTCGCTGGAGGTGGACTATGGCTATTCTCGGATCGATTGGCAAAGGCTCAGGCAGCGCAAGACGATGTGCGCGATATGGTCCGTCATTTGAACGAGTCTGCCTGGGATCAAGCGGCCGCAGCGCGCGACCGCGCAAACGGCCGACTTGGCAATAGCGCACCTGCCCTCCTGCGCCAGCACATTGAGCAAGGGACTCGTGACCTGGACTTAGCGGCTCGTTTAGACGCCTTTCAAGTGAAAGGGATTGAGGCGATCGTTGGCGGCATTCCGCTAGAAAACTATGACAAGGATCTTATGGACGCGTTTCGCGCCGCGGGCCTCGGAACCGTCGGCGACAATCCTGCGTCCGTCGCGCAACGAATCCGCGCTTCCGACATCCGCCAGGCTCTGATCGATGCCCTCGACTGGTATGCGGTGGTTACCCTGCTCTATGAGCCGGAACGAAGTGGCTGGGCGCTGGAAGTCGCCGCGAAAGCCGACGACGACCAATCCAGCTGGCGCCGCCGTTGCCGCGATCCAAAGCTGTTGCAGGACAAGGCCGCTCTTCGAAGGTTGATCGCCGCCAGTCCGATCAGTGACCTTTCCTTGATGCCGATGTGCACGCTGGAGATGTACCTGAGCGACGAACAACTCCCCGTAGCCGAACGTCTCGCGGTTCTGAAGCGACTCTATCAGGCTCACCCCGACGACTTCTGGATCAACATGCGGATCGCCGGCTTCCTCCGTTTAACTCAGAACCCAAGCGATGCACTCGGTTACATCCAAACGGCTACCGTGCTGCAGCCGGAGTCGGCGATCGCTCGCTATCAGTTCGGCTACGTGTTGTCAGATCTCCGTCGCTTGGAAGAGGCCGCCGAGCAATTCCGACGTGCGGCGGAGCTTGGACCAACAACCGATATCTACCACCACTTTTACGTTCGCCGCTTGACCGACTTGGGGCGTCAGAAAGCCGCCGTGGAGCATCTTCGCGGCATCCTGCAAACGCAGCCCAAATCGGTCTTTGCGTACACGGAACTAGGCCGACTAGCCGAACGCCAGGGGCTGGAGTCTGAAGCGCTTGATCTGTTCACCAAAGCCGTGGAACTCGAACCGACGCGTATCGATTCCCAAAAGTTACTCCGCGATTTCTTGCTCAAGCGCAACAGATTGACGGAGCTGCAAGCCGCTTGGCAAGCGGCGCTCGCTCACAATCCCAACCAGCACTCTGCGTGGTACGGTTATGCCGAATTGTGCCTTTTCCTCGGTAAAGAAGAGGAGTACCTACGTGCCCGCCAGGCATTCCTGAAGCGATTTGCGGATACCACCGACGCGCGTTTTGCCGAAACGGTGAGTCGTTCGACCTTGCTCCGGCCCGCAAGCGGCAACGAGCTGGCAAAGGGGGTCGCACTCGCCGAACGAGCGGTCGCGTTGGAGACGGACAAGAAAGGAACCTATTACCCTTACTTTCAGTTTGCACACGGCCTGGCTAGATACCGCCAGGGAAAATTCGATCAGTCAATCGCCGCCATGAAAGGGGATGCCTCGCGCGTCCTCGGGCCAGCCCCGCGGCTTGTACTCGCGATGGCGCTGCACCGCAGCGGAAAGGAACAAGAAGCCCGTCAGACCCTGGCAGCAGCCGTGACGTCCTACGACTGGCGGCCCGAGAATTGCAAGAACCAGGATGCGTGGATCTATCATGTTCTGCGCCGAGAGGCCGAGCAGATGATTTTGCCGAATCTTGGAGAGTTCCTGGCTGGGAACTACCAACCGCAGGACAACGATGAGCGACTCGCACTGGTCGGCATCAGCCAATTCTCGGAAAGGACGGTCGCACTAGCTCGACTTTACGACAACGCCTTCGCCGCTGACCCCAAGCTGCTGGAATCGGCGAGTGGCTACCGCTATTCCGCGGCAAAGGCCGCGGCCCGAGCCGGCTGCGGGCGCGGTTCGGATACTGCTGGCCTGGACGATGCTGAGCGGGAGCGATGGCGCGGGCAAGCGATCCACTGGCTACGCCGGGAACTCAATTCCATAAGCAACTCGCTCGACCAAGCAACCGAAAAGTCCCGCCAGCAAGTGTTGCAACGATTGAAGCAGTGGCAAAACGAGGATCACTTGGCTGAACTGCGCGAACCGAGTGCGTTGGAGAAGTTGCCCCCGGGCGAACAAATGCTTTGCCACGAACTATGGGCCGACGTGCAAACGGCTCTCGATCGTTTCTCAAGTCCACGCTGAACCGGCGCGGGCCTGAACTCACGTAGGAGTGCATTCAATCGCGGCTGTGGAGGGACCGAGGCCAACACACTGCGGTGAGCACTTTCAGTGTCCAGGCCCAACGCTTCCTACTTGTGACGAAGCGGCGGAACGCGGCCCCGGCCACGGCTATTCGACCACTCCCAGCTCTGTTTCCCATCGGCACGCGCGACAACCTCGAGTGCCGATTCTTGCGAGGAACCACCATGAATCGCCCAACGACCTTGCACCTGCTGACGATTTCGGCAATCGCATTTGGCACTCTAGCAATGACTGCCGCGGCCCAGCCGGTGAAAGTTGAGCACAAGACCGTCAAGGTTGGCGACTTGGAGATCTTCTATCGCGAAGCTGGCCCGAAAGACGCTCCAGCCATTCTGCTTCTGCACGGTTTCCCGACCAGTTCGCAGATGTTTCGAAATCTGATTCCGGCGCTGGGATTCTTGCGACCGTTGGATTCCGCTCTGACCGGACCATCGCGCGGAAATAGCGCATCCTCAGATTCTGTCAGCGTCGGGAGCGATACAGCTTGTCGGATGTCCAACCCTCACGCTTTATCTGGGTGAAGGGTTCCAACTGGGAATCTCCCCCAAGTGTGCAATCCACAGGAGTTGGTTATGCGTGATCGACAAAGAGCCGGTTCGCCGGATTTGGATCGCAGAGCGATCCTCCAGGGCACCGGAGCCGCGATTGTTGCCGGTTTCGCCACATTGACGACATCGGCGGCTACCGCACTAGAGCCAAACCGCGAGCGCAACAGCGGGTCGCTCGGTGCGAGGTTGCGGGGAGTGCAGCACTTCGGGTTGACCGTGCAGAACATGGACCGCGCCTTCGCATTCTATACCGAAGTGCTCGGTGGAACCGAAATCATGCGCGACGGCGACTTCCAGGGGGATCGCATTCACAACACGCTGCTGACCGATCAAGAGATCGAGGCTCGCACGCGCCAAGTGAATCCGCGGACGATGGGAATCCCCGACTTGGCGGGAGGGACGCAGCGACTCGATGTGCGATTCATTCAGTTCGACAACGTAGTCATTGAGCTGCTGCAGTACCGCGATGCCGAGCAACCCTCTGGCAGTGGCGCGAGTTTCGCCGAACCATTGGACCACATGAGTCCTGCCTACCCGCGAATGATGCATATCTGCTTCCATCTTCGCGAAGATGTCGATTTCAACCAGTTTATCGCGGACTTGGAGGCGGAATCGGCGCGACGAGGAATGAGCCAGGTCAGGGCCAATCGCACCCTCACCGTGAAATCCGAAGCGGAGCGAAAGAAGACGCCGCTCGAGGCCAACAGCAATGGCATCACCGCAGGCAAATCGAACGGTTGGCGGCTGATCTACTGCAAAGGCCCCGAAGGCGAGCAACTGGAGTTCGTCCAGGCGCTCGGGCCCGTGAAACGAGTATTCGAGAACGCGCTCGCAACACGCCGGAAGGCTGTCGGCACATAACGCCAGACCACGGTCGTTTCGACGTCACCTACCAAAGGAAACCACGATGAAAGCAATCACCCAACGAAAGGAAAAGCCGTATGAAAGCAGCTCGCATCCGGGAATACAACCAACCTCTCGTTCTCGAAGACGTGCCGGTTCCCGACATTGGTCCTGATGAAGCTTTAGTCCAGGTTCGCGCGTGCGGCATGTGCCGCTCCGACGTGCAACTTTTGGACGGATACTTTCGCCCGTACAACGACATCCCGACGCCGATCATTCCGGGGCACGAAATCACCGGCATCGTGCATAAGCTCGGGAAGCTGCTGAATTCGTCCGCAGCGCTTCAAGAAGGAGACCACGTCGTGGTCGCGCCGGGCTGGGGCGACGGCACCTGCCGGCATTGCCTGGTTGGCAACACGCACATCTGCCCGAACGTGCGCTGGCCGGGATTCGGACCGTATGGCGGGTTCGCCGAGTTCATTCCCGTGCCGGCTCGTTACCTCATCAAGGTGGGTGCTGGACTCAAATTCGAAGAGCTAGCGCCGCTGACCGATGCGGGCCTGACACCCTATCGTGGGATCAAAAAGCTGCGCGATGCGGGTGCGCTGGGCCCAGGCCGGATCCTGGGCGTATTTGGAATCGGCGGGCTGGGAAGTTACGCGGTCCAATACGCCAAACTGCTCGGAAGTGGCGCGACCGTCGTTGCCTTTGCGCGGAACCTTGACAAGCTCGCCGTCGCGAAAGAGTACGGCGCTGACCACATCCTGTGCATCAAAGACAAATCACCGGCCGACATCGCTAAAGAACTCAAGCGAGCCACGGGCCAGGGTGAACTCGATGCGATCATTGATTGCGCCGGCGCTCCGGCGATGGTGCAATTGGCAATTGGCCTATTGGGAATCAGCGGGCATTATGTAGATGTGGGGTTGGTCGGCGACCGGATCGATGTTCCGCTGTTGCCACGAGTCAATCGCGAACAAACGATCCACGGTTCGTATTGGGGCAACAATCTCGACCTGAGCGAGGTCCTTGCGCTCGCCGCTCAGGGCAAAATCCGTCACACCGTCAAACCGATTACATTCGATCAGATCAACGAACACCTCGAACTCCTTAGGAGCGGAGAAATTGTGGGGAGAGCGGTCGTGAAGTTTTAGTCGCAAACAGATCTCCAGCATGCACCCAAAGGGCTGCCGACGCCTATGTCCAGAAAAATCCTGATCATCGTTTCTAACGCGAATGCGATTGGCCCCCACAAGCGGCGAACCGGCACGTTCCTGTCCGAGGTCGCCCATCCCTGTGCCGAGTTCACCAAGGCGAACTATGAAGTGGACTTCGCCAGCCTGACCGGCGAATCACCGTTCTTGGACGCGCTTCATCTGGCAGGTGATCCTGACAACCTGGCATTCCTGACTGGAAAGGGCTGGGCGTCCATGCACCAAGCTCGCAAGCTGGCCGACATGGACGTTCGCGGCTACGCCGCCATCTTCGTCCCCGGTGGTTTGGCGCCGATGGTTGATATGCCGGAGGATGCGCTACTCAAAAGAACCATCGCGGAAACCTATGAACGAGGCGCCGTTGTCGGAGCGGTCTGCCATGGTCCCGTGGCGTTGCTGAACGTGAAGCTGAGTGACGGATCTTATCTGGTCAATGGCAAGAACATCACTTCTTTCACGGATCAAGAAGAGGAAAACTACGCCAAAGGGGATGTCCCCTTCTTTCTGCAATCGGCACTCCAGAGCCAGGGAGCCAAGTTCCATGCGGCAGCTCCGTGGTCCGCAAACAGTATCGCCGATGGCAACCTGGTAACCGGTCAAAACCCAGCTTCGGCAAAGGGGGTTGGTGAAAAGATGGTCGCTCTCTTGGAAAGTCCGAAGTCTTAGCGCCGGTTGTCGGACCGAATGGATCTCCTGCTGCGTCCCCTTCTTAGGACGACTGCCCCCCCCAACACGGCTGTCGCTAGTCCCAGTCGTTTGAAAAACGGGCCAAAAAGCCTGGGTTTTCTGCAAATCGGGGGCTGCGTGTAAGGTCGGGGTCGCTGACCGGTATTTTCCCCTGCCGATGTGGTGAGCGGACGCGGCAGAGCGTGAGGCGAAATCGAGGCGCAAGCGTCGCCTAGGTCGTGGTCCTTGCGCCGGCAACCCAACTCCAACCTAAGTGAGACCTCGCTATCCGATCAATGATCCTCAGTCTTGTTTCTGCCCTGATGCTTGGATTCGCTCTGTTCGCGATTGGCTGCACCAAGTCACCACCCGTGTATCCAGCGGCCGCATCGACGCCGGTATCGGTTAGCCATCCTGTGGAGCGAGAAGTAACGGACTATGCCGACTTCACCGCACGCACGGCAGCCGTCGATTCCGTCGAGGTGCGGGCCCGCGTTTGGGGCTACCTCGAAAAGATCAATTTCAAGGAAGGCTCGCTCGTGCAGAAGGGAGATGTGCTGTTTGAGATCGACTCGCGCACCTACCAGGCCGCTGTGGATCAGGCCCGGGCGCTGGTCGTTCAGGCCGAGGCGCAACTGCGATTCAAGGATTCGCAGTTCAAGCGGTACGAGAAACTTGTTGGCAGGGCAGCGATCAGCCGCGAAGAGTTTGAACAGGTGCAATCGGAGCGGGACGTTGCTGCTGCCGCCGTGGGAACCCACAAGGCCGACCTCCGGCAGCGCGAACTCGACCTGAGCTTCACGAAGGTGCTGGCGCCGATCAGCGGCCGCGTCAGCCGGATGATCGTGACCGAGGGGAATCTCGTCGAGTCCGGACAAAACGGCGGCACCCTCCTCACGACGCTGGTCTCGGTGGACCCGATCTATGCGTACTTCGACGTGGATGAGCACACGGTGTTGCGCGTCCGCCAGATGATCCGCGAGGGAAAAGTCCAATCGGCCCGCGAGAGTGCGTGGCCCGTCTATTTGGGACTGGCGAACGAGGACGGATTTCCGCGGTCTGGAACGATCAACTTCGTGGACAACCAGGTCAATCCGAAAACCGGAACCTTGCGGCTGCGAGGCGTGTTTTCCAATAGCGATCAGACGCTCGATCCGGGATTCTTCGGGCGCGTCCGATTGCCTTTTGGACAACCACACGAAGCGGTGCTTATCAGTGATCGGGCGATCGACAACGACCAGGGTCAGAAGATCGTTTACGTCCTAAGTGAAAAGAACGAAGTGGCGGCACAGCACGTGAGCACGGGTTCGCTTCACGACGGATTACGCGAAATCACCGCAGGACTGCGCCCCGGCGATCGAGTCGTGGTCAACGGCCTGCAGCAGGTGCGTCCGGGAATGACGGCCGAACCAAAGATCGTGCAAATGCCCGGCCAAAAGGCGCCCACCACAGGGCAGCCGTCGCAACCAATCGAGCGAGCCGTCGCCCGAGTCAGCCGCGAACGATGAATGGCGCCGTTTCTTTATACCTCCGTTCGACACTCCTACCCCCCTACTGCCATGCTCGCCCGCTTTTTCATCGACCGTCCCGTCCTGGCCTGGGTCATCTCAATCGTCATCGTTTTGCTCGGCGCCGTAGCCGCGGTCTTCCTGCCGGTCGCGGAGTATCCAGAGATCACACCACCGACGGTTCAAGTGACTGCCAGGTACTCCGGAGCCAACGCCCAGGTGGTGGCGGACACCGTGGCAGCACCGATTGAGCAGCAGGTTGTCGGCGTGGAGGGCATGCTCTACATGTCGTCTCAGAGCAACAACGACGGCTCCTATACGCTGGACATCACGTTCAAGCTGGGGACCGACGTGAACACGGCCCAGGTGCTGGTGCAAAACCGGGTCGCCGTCGCCGAACCGACCCTCCCCGATGTGGTCCGCACCATTGGCGTAACGGTCAAAAAGCGCTCGCCGGACATCCTGCTGGTCGTCAATCTGTTCTCCGACGACAACGCGGCGACGGGCGAGCCCTACTTCGACCAGCTATACATCAGCAATTACGCCACGATCCAAGTCAAGGACGCGCTGGCCAGGATCGAGGGGGTCGGCGACGTCGTGATCGCTGGCGCGCAAGACTACAGCATGCGGATCTGGCTCGACCCGGACAAGCTCCAGTCGCGCGATCTGACGGCCGGTGATGTCATCCGTGTGCTGCGCGAGCAGAACGTCGAAGTTGCGGCAGGGAAGATCGGCCAGCCGCCGATTCCGACCGGGCAGGATTTTCAATACACGCTCTCCGCGCTCGGCCGCCTGACCGACAGCGAGCAGTTTGCCGACATCATCTTGGCAACTGGCGCCGAAGGTGAGGTCACGTATCTCAAGGACGTTGCTCGAATCGAACTGGGTGCTCGAAGCGAAGAGTGGGTGGCCCAGCGCGACGGCAAGCAGTCGGCGGGAATTCTCATCTTTCAATTGCCGGGCTCCAACGCCCTGGATGTGGCCGACTCGGTGAAGGCCAAGATGCATGAACTGGAAACGCGCTTTCCTCAAGGGCTCAAGTATGCGATCGACTACGACACGACCCCGTTCATTCGCGAGTCAGTCCATGAGGTGATCAAGACACTGCGCGACGCCGTGATCTTGGTGGCCATCGTCGTGCTGCTGTTTCTGCAAGACTGGAAATCGCTGCTGCTCCCCGTCATCGACGTCGCTGTGTCGCTCGTCGGCACGTTCGCGGTGATGAGCCTGCTGGGATTTAGCTTAAATAACCTGACGCTCTTTGGGTTGGTTCTGGCGATTGGGATCGTTGTGGACGACGCCATCGTGGTGCTGGAAAACATCGAACGCTGGCTCGAGAAAGGGCTGAGTGTGCGCGAGGCCACGATCGGCGCGATGAAGGAAATTACCGGCCCCATCCTGGCGATCACCCTGGTGCTCAGCTCGGTGCTGCTTCCCGCCGCGTTCCTCGGCGGCATCACCGGCCAGTTCTTCCGCCAGTTCGCACTGACGATTGCCGTCTCGATGATCATCTCGGCGATCAACGCCATGACGATGACGCCGGCTCGGGCGGCTTGGATTTTCGGCAGCCGCAAGCCGGGCGAGCACGTTCACCACGGCAAGGAGGCGCTCCCCTGGTGGAGCTTTGCTTTGGCGGGCGGGCTCCTGAGTGCCTGGTTGCTTGCTGGATCTGCTGGAGAATCGCATGGGGAAGCTGGGGGCAGCCTGCAAGCCACCGCGCTATCGTGGGGTATCTATTTCGCCGGTTTTCTACCGGGCGCGGTGGTTGGTGGAGTTCTGGGCTGGTTCACGATTCGACCAGTGAACTGGGCTCTGGGAAAGCTGTTCGGAGGCTTCAATTGGCTCTTCGATCGTGCGACCCAAGCCTACGGCAAGAGCGTTGGTTGGACGCTCCGCTACAGCGCAATCGTGCTGTTGCTCTACGTCGGCTTGATCGGATTGACTGGCTTTGGCTTTTCGCAGGTACCGAGTGGATTTGTTCCAGTGCAGGATAAGGGGTATCTGCTGATCAACATGCAGTTGCCCGACGCGGCTTCGCTCGAGCGGACGGTGGAAGTGGCCGAGAAGGCGGGCCGCATCGCTCGCGAAACCCCCGGCGTGGCCCACACCGCCACGTATGCCGGGCAGTCAGTGCTCTTGAACGCATTCGCCTCGAACTATGGGACGATGTTCGTCGTCTTCGATCCGTTTCACGACCGGCGAGACAGCACACTGAGCGGCGAAGCGATTATGCAATCGCTGCGAGAGCGGTTTCAGCAGGAGATTCCGGAGGCTCGCATCCTGGTCTTCGGAGCACCAGCCGTGCGTGGCCTGGGCAATGCAGGCGGATTCAAGCTGATGGTGCAGGCCACCGGCGACGTCGATCTTGATGCCTTGCAAGCTCAAGCCGACAACCTGGCAGCGAAGGCGAGCCAGGAGCCGGGCCTCGTCGGCCTCTTTAGCGGCTTCCGCGCTCGCACGCCGCAACTCTACGTCGATATCGATCGAACGAAGGTCAAAACCACGGGAGTGGAGCTCAACGAAGTGTTTGACTCGCTCCAGGCTTATCTCGGCAGCTATTACGTGAACGATTTCAATCGCTTTGGCCGCACCTGGCAGGTCAACGTTCAGGCGGATGCTCCCTTTCGCACGGACAAGGATATTGTCCGACAACTCAAGGTTCGCAATGCCGACGGTGACATGGTGCCGCTGGGTTCCGTGGCCGAAGTGCAGGACTCGGCGGGCCCGATTCAGATCACGCGGTACAACATGTTTCCTGCAGCCGCGATCAACGGCGCCTTCTTGCCCGGCGTGAGCACCGGCGAGGTACTCGGATCGATGGAGAGACTCGCCCAGGATCTGCCGCGCGACATGACAACCGAATGGACGGAGCTGAGCTACCTGCAGAAACAAGAAAGCAAGTTCGAGCAGCTGCGCGACCTGCGGCAGAATGCTTACAGTGCGTTTGTGCTCGGCGTGATTCTGGTCTTCTTCGTGCTGGCTGGGTTGTACGAGAGCTGGTCGCTGCCGTTTTCGGTCATCCTGGTTGTGCCAATGACCTTGTTGAGCGGGCTGCTGGGGATTTGGCTGGCCGGCATGGACGTGGATATCTTCGTGCAGGTTGGCTTCGTCGTGTTGGTCGGATTGGCCGCCAAAAACGCAATCCTCATCGTCGAATTCGCTCGGGATCGGCAGCTCGCCGGCGCCTCGATCTTCGACGCTGCCATGGAAGCGGCCCGCGTGCGGCTGCGGCCGATCATCATGACCTCGTTCGCATTCATTCTCGGCGTCCTTCCGCTCGTGATTTCCACCGGGGCGGGCGCCGAGATGCGCCGCACGCTCGGCACGGCGGTCTTCGCGGGCATGATCGGCGTGACGATCTTCGGTATCTTCCTGACCCCCGTGTTCTTCTATGTGGTCCGCTGGCTAAGCGGGAAGTCGCAAACGGTGCCCAGTGGCCAATGAAACGCGATGCGCTGTGGTCCGGCATCGTTGACATCCAAAAGTGTCGAACGATGCCGGGCTGGCTTCCCCAACCCATCCGTTCCGCGGGCACTCGTCCCGATCACTCCATGAGCGTATCATTGGCAACACGGCGGGCGGCGATCAGACGGTTGATTGCCGGTAATGACACGTTCAGGTCTGACGATGCCTGTGGACGAATCACCGCTGACGCGAGCCAGTTTGCTGGTGCAAATCCGCGACGGAGCGAATCAAGGGGCGTGGCAGGAGTTCGTCAATCTCTACGGACCCGTGGTTTATGGCTTCGCTCGCAAGCGGGGCCTGCAAGATGCCGATGCTGCCGACCTGATGCAGGACGTGCTCCGGTCCGTCTCATCAGCCGTCGGCCGGCTCGACTACGACCGCAAGCAAGGGACCTTTCGCGGCTGGCTGTTCACGATCACGCGCAACAAGGTCTTCAACTTTCTCTCCGCGCGACGCATCCGGCCGCGGGGCTCGGGCGATTCGGCCACCAATCGGCTGCTCGATGCTCAACCGGCCGGCAGCGACGGGAGCGACGCCTGGGAGCTCGAGTATCAGCGCCGCGTGGCTTCGCTGGCGATGGACCGCATCAAGGGCGAGTTTCAGGAGAATACGTGGCAGGCGTTTTGGCTCACTGCCGTGGAGGCGATGGCGGCGCCAGAAGTCGCCAAGCAGCTCCGCATGTCGCCGGGGGCGGTGTACGTCGCCAAGAGCCGCGTGCTGGCTCGGCTGAAGGACGAAGTCGAGGCGCTGCGACAACAAGAGGAGGCCTGACATGAAATCGAAGTGCCCCTCCCAGGAAGAACTCCGCCAGTTGCTCGCCGATCTGCCGGCTAATGACCACAAAGAGCAGGTGACCCAGCATCTGGAAGCTTGTGAGCATTGCCAGAAGTTGCTCGAGGAGTTGGCCACGGGCGGGACGAATCTTTCGCTGTTGGTTGAGCAGGTGCACCAGTCGCAGCCGATCGCCGAAAGCGCCTTTTGGCCCGCGATCCGAAGCGTGAGTCAGCCGGCGGCGCTGGCAGCAACGATTGCCCCACCAACGGTGCCGCGTACGAAGGACAGTTCCACCGATTTTCTGCAGCCGCCATCCGATCCGGCCTATCTCGGCCGCCTTGCTCATTTCGATGTGATGCGAGTCATCGGCCGCGGTGGCATGGGCATTGTCCTGGAGGCGTTCGATACCAAGCTGCAGCGCAGCGTGGCGCTGAAGGTGCTCGATCCTGAACTGGCTCACGACGAGATAGCACGTCAGCGTTTTTGCCGCGAAGCGAGAGCCGCCGCCTCGATCACGCACGAGAATGTCGTGGCCGTTCACCAGGTCGAGACCGCGGCCAGTGGCGAGCTCCCTTATCTCGTTATGCAGTTGATCGCCGGGGAAACGCTCGAACAGCGGCTCTTGCGCGAGCGGCGTCTCCCCATGAAGGAGATCGTGCGGATAGCGTTCCAGTTGGCTCAGGGACTGTCGGCAGCACATGCGCTGGGGATGGTCCATCGAGATATCAAGCCCGGCAACATCTTGCTAGAACCGCCGCACAATCGCGTCAAGCTCACCGACTTTGGCCTCGCTCGCATTGCCGACGAAGTGAAGCTCACCCGCACCGGATTTGTCACGGGGACGCCGCTCTATATGGCGCCCGAGCAGGCGATGGGTCAGTCGGGTGACGCTCGATCGGACCTGTTCAGCGTGGGAGCGATCCTCTACGAGATGTGCGCGGGTCAGCCGCCGTTTCAGGGCGACTCGGCGCTCGCGATCATGAAGCAGATTACCGATGTTCGGCATCGGCCACTGCAGGAAATAAATCCCGAAGTGCCGGACTGGCTGGCCGAAATGGTCGATGAATTGCTCGCCAAGAAGCCGGAAGACCGCTACCAATCGGCGTCCGATCTCGCCGAGGTGCTCGAATACACGTGGACGCGGATTCGTTCGTCGTCGGACGAGCTGCCGGCGGTGTGCCAAGTGGAGCAGAATCAGCGGCGGAAGCGAACACGCATCGTCATTGCCGGTGTCGGCGCTGCCTTTCTCGCCCTTGGCCTGCTCGCGGGGATCCTGCTGCCCTGGCGAGCGGGCACACCCAGCCGTCCGAAGTCGTCGGCTGAGCCGGTCGCCGTGCTGCCAGCCAATGCCGGTTCGGCATGGTCGGTATCGTTCGATCCGAAGAGTGACACCGTGGCGATGGCGGTTGAAGACGGCTCCGTTCGCTTGTGGGATTTGCATAGCAAAGCCGTTCAGGAGACGTTCGAAGCCCATCGTGGCGTGGTGTGGTCGTCGCAAATCTTTGACGACGGAAAACTGCTCGCGACCTCCGGCGACGATGGCTTCCTGAAAATCTGGGACCGAACAAAGCAAGAACCGCTGAAGGTCTTTGAGCACCCCAATGCCGTGCGCGGGCTGGCCATCAGCAGCGACGAGAAACTGTTTGCGGGCGATCGCGCAGGGGGCCTGCACGTCTGGTCGCTTGATTCCGCCACGCCGCTGGCCACTGCCCAGCAGCCTGGCGCGATTTACACGGTGGCCATTGCACCGGACGGCAAGACGCTGGCAACGGCCGGCACGGACAAGGTCATTCGACTGTGGAATGCCGATTCGCTGAAGCAGAGGCTTGTACTTGAAGGGCACGCGGGGCCTGTTTACGGACTTTCGTTTTCGGCTGATGGAAAGACCCTCGCGTCGGCCGGATGGGATGACATGGTTCGCCTGTGGGATCCCGGTGCCGGGACGCTGCTCAAGTCGTGGAACGGCCAGGGTGGCGACATCTGGTCGATTGCCTATTCACCGACCGCTCCCAAGTTGGCGACCGGCAATAGCGATGGCTCCGTTCGACTTTGGGACGCAGAAAGCGGCACTCAGCTCGCCTCGTTTCTCGGCCATGACGCGGTCGTGCATACGGTCGCCTTCAACCCCGACGGCAGCTTGCTCGGCTCGGGGGGGCGTGACGGTGCCGTACGGATTTGGCCGATCAAATAGCCCCGTTTCTTCGGCTTGACCCCCACTTTGGTAGCGTTCTGCGTCGATTCTGAAGTACCGTGGGATTCGTGTAAGACTCCGGGTCGTGGGCGGTATTTATCGGTATCAAGCACCGAAAACGCTCACACCAGGAGGTTCGATCATGGCCGTCGCCACTTTGACCGTTGTCCACGTTCTCTTGAGCCTTGCCGGGATCGCAGCCGGCTTTGTCGTTTTGTGGGGCCTGGTAACCAGCCGGCGTCTGGAAGGCTGGACGGCCCTGTTTCTCGCCACGACGATTGTCACGAGCGCCAGCGGTTTTCTTTTTCCTGTCGATCGCATCACCCCGGCACACGTATTTGGGATCATCTCGCTCGCCGCACTGGGTGTCGCGGTCGTGGCGCGATACCAGCGGCATCTCGCGGCGTCATGGCGAGTTGCCTATGTCCTTTCTGCCGTAGCAGCCCAGTATCTGAACTTCTTTGTCCTGATCGTTCAACTCTTCTTGAAGGTTCCGGCTCTCAAGGCGCTAGCGCCGACTCAAACCGAACCGGCATTTGCGGTATCGCAGCTGCTGGCTCTCCTGTTCTTCGTTGGGGTTGGCGTTCTGGCGGTCATTCGATTTCGGCCTCGCATTGAAACCCGTCAGCCATCGAACGCAGTCTCGGCAAGGCATTCCGATTCCTTCAGCACTTGAATTTGAAGACCCGCTGTAAGGTTCCTTCGAACCGGCGGTATTTCTCAGCAGAGCAGACAATCATCAACCACTCGCCAATCTGAAAGGAGCTTAAGATGTCTCAGCTCGACAAAGTCATTTATACGGCCCAAACGCACACGACCGGTGGCCGAGATGGTGCCTCCCGCACTTCCGACGGCCGCTTAGATGTGAAGCTCTCGACACCGGGCACGCCCGGCACGGGCACCAACCCGGAGCAGCTTTTTGCCGCAGGCTGGTCCGCTTGCTTCATGAGCGCGATCGGCCTGGTGGCGGCAAAGAAGAGAATCTCCCTGCCTGCCGATCGGGCCATCGATGCCGAGGTTGACCTGGGGACAAACGAGGAAGGGTATGTCCTGCGGGCCCGGCTGCATGTCAGCTTGCCCGGCCTTGATCGCGAAACCGCTCAGGGACTTTTGGATGCCGCGCACCAGACGTGCCCGTATTCGAAGGCGACGCGCGGAAACATCGATGTCACTATCGATTTGGTTTGAAACCAAGAGAGGATAATCACATGTCGACCGCGTCGGTCCGATTCGCTGAGAGCAATTCACAAAGCTTTGCTGCGTCGGTGATACCGGCCGAGGAGGATGAGACCGACGCAGGTTCCGCTACCGTACAATCGGCGTCGAACGATGTGACCCGATGTGACCGAAGCAACCAATAGATAGCGTCCATTCTGCGGTGGCGGCCAAGGGCTTGGGTGTCGGATGGTGTCGGATAGAGATTTGATTGCGAGCAAGTACGGCGTTGATCACAATTGCCCCATGTCCGACGTCACCCGCATACTGTCGCAAATCGACGCCGGCGATCCCTCGGCGACCGAGCAACTGTTGCCGCTGGTGTATGACGAGCTGCGAAAGCTGGCGATGGCTCGTCTGGCGGCTGAGTCGGCTGGACACAGCCTGAGCGCGACGGCACTCGTTCACGAAGCGTATCTGCGCCTGGTCGAGCCTGCGGATGAGGCTCGCTGGGACAACCGGGGACACTTCTTTGCGGCCGCAGCAGAGGCTATGCGTCGGCTCCTAGTGGAACATGCCCGCAGCCGGAAGCGACTCAAGCGGGGCGGCGGCCAGCAGCAGATTTCGCTGGAAGCGGCCGAATCGCTGCTGAAATCGCCCTCTGAGGATTTGGTCGCCCTCGACGAGGCGCTCACCCGGTTGGCGGCTGTGGACCCTCTCAAGGCCGAGGTCGTCAAGCTCCGCTTCTTCGGTGGGTTGACGATGCCCGAAATCGCCCGCACGCTCGACCTCTCCTTGTCCACCGTAGAACGGCACTGGACATTCGCCCGCACGTGGCTCTTTGCTGAGTTGACCGAGGGGGACGCGGAAAAATAGCCGAATTTTTGCGGCGGCGCGAAGGGTTTCGAGCCGTTTTGACGCATGGAGGTTATTCCACGGTCTTGGGACACTTCCATGAACCCGCAGTTGCAGATCGAATCGCTCTTTTTTTCCGCTCTAGAGCGGAAAACCGACCAGGAGCGATCGGCGTGGCTCGATTCGGCCTGCCGAGGTGATGCCGATCTCCGCCGACAGGTTGATCGGCTCTTGCGTGCGCACTCCAGCGTGGGAGAGTTCCTGGCCAGGCCGGCCGTCGAGCAACTGACGGGAGAGTTTGGTTTGCCGGACCTTGTTGGCAGCGTTCAAACCGGCAGCGACACCGAAGGTCACGACATGTCGCCGACGGTTGCGCGCGGCGTGACCGAGGCTGGCGAGGAAGGTTCCACCGGTGAACTTGAGTTTCTGGAACCGACGGCAAAGCCCGGCTCGCTCGGTCGCCTGGGGCACTACGAAGTGCTGGAGGTTCTCGGCCATGGCGGATTCGGGATCGTGCTGCGAGCCCACGACGAGCGGCTCGAGCGCGAGGTGGCGATCAAGGTCCTGGCGCCGCAGCTGGCCGCGTCCTCCTCTGCCCGCAAGCGATTCCTGCGCGAGGCCCGCTCCTCGGCCAAGGTGCGGCACGAGAACGTCATTCACGTCTATGCGGTCGAGGAGCAACCGCTGCCGTTCCTGGTGATGGAGTTCATTCCTGGTGAATCGCTGCAACAGCGGCTCGATCGTGCGGGATCTCTTCCGGCCGCGGAGGTCGTGAAAATCGGCAAGCAGATCGCGGCGGGCCTGGCTGCTGCTCATGGTACCGGCTTAATTCACCGCGACATCAAACCGGGGAACATTCTGATCGAAGCGGGCCAGCACGGCGTGGTCAAAATCACCGACTTTGGACTCGCCCGTGCAGCCGATGATGCCAGCGTCACGCAGTCTGGCATTCTCGCCGGAACGCCAATGTTCATGTCCCCCGAGCAGGCATTGGGGGAACCTCTCGACCAGCGGGCCGATCTGTTCAGTCTGGGCAGCGTGCTCTACGCGATGTGCTCTGGCCGGCCGCCGTTTCGTTCCCGCAGCACGCTCGGCGTACTCCGCCGAGTGACCGATGACATCCCTCAACCGATTCAGGAGCTTGTTCCCGACGTTCCGACCTGGCTGTGCGACCTCATCACGCGTCTGCATGCCAAGAATCCGGTGGACCGGTTTGCATCGGCGCAGGAAGTGGCCGATTTGCTCGCGAGCGGCGGAACTCCTTCGCCCAAGCCCTCGGCAGAAACACTGCCCAGGACTCCCGATACGCAGTCATCCGCGAAACCCGCCAAGCCGATCGAACTTCACCCCTCAGCTGCTCCTACCACCGCACAGTTTTCCTCGCAACATTGGGTCGTTGCCGCGGCGATCGCCCTCTGCTTACTCATCGGTCTTGGTTTCACCGAAGCGAGCGGAGTCACGAGTGTGAGCAGGACAGTGATTCGACTGTTTTCACCGGAGGGGGCATTGATTGTCGAGGTCGATGATCCGACCGTCAGCGTCAAAATCGAAGGGTCGGACGTGGTCATCACTGGGGCGGGTGTCCAAGAGATTCGCCTCAAACCGGGTCGCTACACGGTGAAAGCCAGCAAGGACGGCAAGGTCGTTCGCCAGGAACTGGTCACCGTGACCAATCGCGGTCGGCAAGTCGTGCGTGTGAGCCAGGAGCCGCCGCCGGCAGTCGCTGTGGCCGTGAGTGACGTCTCCGAAACAAAGGCCTGGGAGCAATCGGTGGCGGCCCTGCCCCCCGCCGAACAAGTGAAAGCGGTGAAAGAGCGACTGCAGAAACTCAATCCCGATTTTGACGGCGAGCTTGTATCGACGATTGAGGGCGAGGCAGTTATCGGCCTGGGCTTCTCGACCGAACACGTCACCGATATTTCTCCGGTCCGCGTGCTCACGCATCTGCGGCAACTCAGGTGCGGCTCGTCGGCGCAAGGAATTCTGACCGACCTTTCGCCACTTGCCGGCCTGCAGCTCACGGAACTCAATGTTTGGCACAATCCTGTTGCCGATCTCTCGCCGCTCGCGGGAATGAAGCTCGTCAAGTTCGACTGTGCGCTCACGAAGGTGACCGATCTGTCGCCGCTCGCAGGGATGCCGCTTTTGCGGATCTATTGCGCCTTCACCCCAGTCTCCGATCTCTCGCCGCTGCGCGGCGCGCCCTTGAAGGTCGCGGCCTTTGAAGGAACCCAAGCGGCGGACCTGTCTCCCCTGGCGGGAATGCAGCTGAGGAGTTTGTCTGTCGGCTGCAACGTGACGGACCTCTCCCCCCTCGCGGGATTGCCGCTGGAAGAACTGACGTGCGCCTATGCCGAGCGTTTGTCCGATCTGTCGCCGATCAAGGGGCTGAAGCTCAAGTCGATCAATCTGGATAGCACCGCGGTCACGGACGTTTCGCCCCTCGCGGGAATGCCGCTCCAGAGGCTGAATCTTTCCGGCACGCCAGTCAGCGACCTCGCGCCGGTGGCGAAGATTGTCACGCTCAAGGGGCTGTTCTTGAGCGACCTCGCGCGCATCGCCGATCTGACGCCGCTTGCGCGTCTCGAACTGGAGGAAATGAGTTTCGGTGGTTTCCAAGCCGATCGCCACGCCGCGCCACTGCGGGCCATCGCCACGCTGACCACGATCAACGAAAAGCCGGCAGCCGAGTTCTGGAAGCAAGTGGACGCCGGGCAAACCAAATAGGGCGGAGAGAAAAGGAATTTCGATGATTGGCAAGACCGTAGGCAACTACTGCATCACCGCCAAGCTCGGCGCGGGGGGGATGGGAGAGGTTTTCCTGGCCGAGGACACGCGCCTAGAGCGGAAGGCGGCGATCAAGTTCCTGCCGGCGGAATTCGCCGCCGATCCCGAGCGTCGGCAGCGGTTTGTGCGCGAGGCAAAGGCCGCATCGTCGCTCAATCATCCACATGTGTGCGTCGTTTATGACGTGGGCGAGACACCCGACGGCGTGCCGTTCATCGCGATGGAATTCGTCGAAGGGGACGCGCTCGATGCCGTCGTAAAGCAAGGACCGCTCGACATTGCCCGGATCGTCGAGATCGCCGTGCAAGTGGCCGATGCCCTGGACGCGGCCCACACTCGCCGCATCGTGCATCGTGACATCAAGCCCGCCAATATCAATCTCAATGATCGCGGCCAGGTGAAGGTGCTCGACTTTGGTCTCGCCAAGCGGCTGCCGCATGGAACAGATCGAGATGACCTCACGCAAGACTTTCAGCAGACGCAGCAGGGGCAGGTTGTCGGAACGCCCAACTACATGAGTCCCGAACAGGCTCTGGGCAAGGATCTCGATCATCGTACCGACATCTTCAGTTTGGGCGTCGTGCTCTACGAGATGACGACCGGCAAGCGGCCGTTTCTCGGTGCGAACTTCGCCGAGATTGTCGATAAGATCGTCCACCACCAACCGACGGCGATTGCCCGACTGAATTACAACGTCCCTCCCGAACTAGAGAGAGTCACGCTCAAGTGCCTGCAGAAAGTCCCCGATCGCCGCTATCAAACGGCCCGCGAGCTTATCGTCGATCTGCGCAATCTGGCTCGCGAACTCGAACAAGGCGAAGCCGCCGGCGAATCCACCAATCACAATCGATCGAGTCCGACGCAGTCGTTTGTGGCCCCACGCGGAACCGTCGCGACCGAGCCTCTGTCGCTTGACAAGCTCCGGACCAGCGATGTGCTTTTGAGCTACGCCACGATCGACGACTATCCGCTCGAAGAGGGGAAGCCCGGCTGGGTTTCTCAGCTTCACCGCAATTTGGAAGTGCGGATGGAACAGCTCTCGGGCGAAAAGGTCCGCATCGCCCGGCTGCCGGAGGATGCGATTTCGCCGGCGATCGAAGCCGACCTCCTGCAGCAGGTTCCGCAAGCGAAGGCGATGATCTCGGTGGTTTCGCCGCCGTTTGTGAATTCAGCCCTTTGCCGGCGCGAAGTGGAGCAATTCTGGTTGGGAGCCGAGCAGACCGGAGGACGCTACGTCGAGGACAAATCGCGGCTGCTCAAGGTGCTTAAGACTTCCATCAGCGAGCAACAGATGCCCAAGCAGTTGCTCGATATCTTCTCGCCGCTCTTTGGCTTTGAGTTTTTCGAGCTCGATCCCGATACGGGGCGCGTCCGCGAGTTCGACGAAACATTTGGGCCGGCCCTGAAGCAGCGTTTCTTTGAGCGGGTTTATGACCTCGCTTACGACGGCTGCAAGGTGCTTAGCCTACTGAAGCAGGTCCGGGCCCGCGACATCCCCGCGGTGACGCCCGACCCGCACCGCCGCTGGATCTACCTGGCGACGACGACTTCCGACGTTGCCGACGAGCGAGACCGGATCAAGCGGGAACTGCTCGAACGGGGGCACGTGGTCTTGCCTGACGGGCCGCTGCCGATGCTTTCGCGCGATGTCGAGACCGTGGTTCGCGACTGCCTTGCCAAATGTACGATTGCCATTCACCTGCTTGGACAGCGATACGGAGTGACGCCGGAAGACTCCTCTGAGTCGGTTCCCGCCTTGCAAGTTCGACTCACAGCCGACCGCGCGCAAGGGGCCGATCTGCAGCGCCTGATCTGGATGCCGGGGGGAGGCGAATCGGCCGACGAACGGCAGCGGGCTTTTGTGCTCCGCGTGCAGGAAGACCCGGCCCTGCACGATCGCGCCGAGATCATCGAAGGGAATCTGAACCTGCTGAAGAAGGATCTGATTCGCCGCCTCGCGCCTCCCGAGGAAAAACCCAAGACGCCCCCTCCGCCCAAGGCGAACGGCGGAGCACCCAAGTTGTACTTGATTTGCGATCCGAAAGACGAGGCTGCTGTGGAGGCCCTGGAAGATTACTTGTTTGCCCAAGGGCTGGAAGTGATGCTCCCGGCATTTGACGGCAACGACGCCGATGCGGCAGCGTTGCATCAAGACAATCTGCTGACCTGCAACGGAGTCCTCGTGTACTACGGAGCGGCTCCGAAAGCCTGGGTCGATATCAAACTCCGCGAGCTGCTCAAGGCGACTGGCTATGGCCGCGAAACGCCGATTGCGGTGCAAGCTGTCTATATCGCCCCCCCCGACGACCGCCGCAAAGAGCGGTTTCAATCGCATCAGGCCGGCGTCATTCGCCAGCCGGGAGAGTTTGCCCCTTCGGCGGAACTCGATGCCTTCATCGGGCAGCTGAGCGAGGTGTGCGCATGAAACCCACACCTGGCAAAACGAATCCCTTTCCCGGCCTGCGGCCATTTACGCAGGAAGAGGACTACCTCTTCTTTGGCCGCGAGGAGCAGACGCTCGAATTGTTGCAGAGGTTGGGGAGCAATCGCTTCGTGGCGGTCGTTGGCACGTCGGGGAGCGGCAAGTCGTCACTCGTCCGCTGTGGGCTGCTTTCGGAGCTGCTTGGCGGCCGCATGCTCGAAGCGGGCGCAGCCTGGGAGATCGCCGTTACGCATCCCGGCGGCAATCCGCTTGCGCTCTTGGCGGAATCGCTCCTGGACGCTGACATTTACGATCGCGAGCAAGATGACGCCCGCGAGAACCTGCTCGCGACGCTCAGCCGCAGTCACTTCGGCCTGGTCGAAGCGGTAAAACAGGCCGATCTGGGCGAGGGGACCAACTTCCTGCTCGTCGTCGATCAGTTCGAGGAAGTTTTTCGCTTCCACGAAGCCGGCCTCCGGCAGCAGGAAGCTGCCAACGAGTTCGTCAGCCTGCTCTTGGAAGCGGCAGCACAAAAGGAAGTGCCGATCTACGTCGTGCTGACGATGCGGTCGGATTTCATCGGCGAATGCGGCCAGTTCGAGGGACTGGCCGAAATGGTGAATCGGGGCGAGTTCCTCATCCCGCGTCTGACGCGCGACCAATTCAAACGGGTGATCGAGGGACCGATCAAAGTTGCCGGCGGTCAGATCGCTCCGCGTCTGTTGCAGCGGCTGCTGAACGATCTGGGTCAGCAGGCCGATCAGCTTCCCTGCCTGCAGCACGCCTTGATGCGCACCTGGGACGTCTGGGCGGCTAAGGGAGATGCCGACGCTCTCGATTTGGACGACTATCAGCGCGTCGGGCGGATGTCGCAGGCGCTGTCGCTCCACGCCGACGAAATCTACGACTCACTGGCCGACGACCGCCAGCGCGAATTATGCCGCGGCATCTTTCAGGCGCTCACGGTCGAGGAATCCAACAGCCGCGGTATTCGCCGGCCCCAGCGGCTGGGGCGGCTGTGCCAGATTCTGGAGGTTCCGGCCGACGAGCTTGTCCCGATCATCGACGCCTACCGTCAAAGCGGCGTCACGTTCCTGATGCCGTCGCCCGAGGTCGAGCTGACCGACCAGACGATCATCGATATCTCGCACGAAAGCCTGATGCGGGTCTGGGTCCGCCTGCGGCAATGGGTCGAGGAAGAAACGCAAGCCGCGGGTATTTACCATCGCCTCGCGGAAAGTGCGGACCTCCACGATCATGGGAAGGCGGGTCTCTATCGCGATCCCGAGCTCGGAATCGCACTGGCCTGGCAGGAAGCCAAACGCCCCAATGCCGCCTGGGCCGAACGTTATCGACCCGGCTTTGCAGCGGCGATGGCGTTTCTGGAAGCGAGCCGCGAGGCGAGCACTGCCGAGGAGCAGGCGCGCGAAGCGGCCCAGCGGCATGAGCTTGAGCAGGCCCAGCAACTGGCCGAGGCTCAGCAGTTGCGCCTCGAGCATCAGCAGCGTGCGGCACGCAGGCTACGTAGCATGATCGGTGGATTGGCCGCCGTGGCTGCCGTGGCGGGCCTGGCTTGCATTGTCGCCCTGTTTGCCAACGGGCGGGCGAATCGGTTGGCGGAAAAGGCCAGGCAGAACGAGGAAAAGGCGACGCAGAACGCAGTCCGCGCGGAAGAATCCCGGAAAGAGACGGCCAAGGTGCTCGCCGTTGTGGAATCGCAGAAGAACGAAATCCAAAGCAGCCTGACCAAAGCTCAAGAGGCCGAAGAAGCTGCCAAGGCTGCTGAAGAGGCAGGACGCAGGTTGCTCTACACGACCGACCTGAAACTGGCCCCGTTTGTCTGGCGAGACGATCGGACCACCGCCGAGCAGTTGCGAACACTCCTGACAAAACACGTCCCCCAGGGACCGGCCGCTGCCGAGAAACTTGACCTGCGCGGCTTTGAGTGGCACTACTACCAGCACCTGCTCGAAAACAGTGCGATCGTCTTTTCGGGGCACGCAGCGCCGGTTCTCTTTGGGGGCTTTGCGTCCGCAGACGAACTGGTGACGCTCGATGACGAAGGCCAGGTACGGCGATGGAACCTGAATTCTCGCAGTGAAGAACAGGCCGCTCGACTCGACCTCCCCGCTGCCGCCAGTGCTTTGGTTCGCACCCTCTCGCCCGATGGACGCTTGACCGCCTGGGCCGCGGGGAATGAGGTCCACGTGACGGAATGCTCGACGGGCAAAGAGCTGTGGCGAATCGGATCCGCGAATGTGCGAGCGCGCGGGCTGATTTTCTCGCCCGATGGCAGCCGCCTGGTCATCCTCGATGACAAGATTCGCTGGTGCGATGCGGCAAGCGGCCAGGAAATTGGTGTCTTGAACCAGAACATCGACATCCACCGCTCGCTGGCTCTCTCGGCCGATGGCTTGACGCTGGCCGTTGTCGGCCATAGTACCACGTCCAATCTGTTCTCGGTCTTTCGACTCAATCCGGCAACCAAGACCGTCGCCCCGATGGCCAAGGATGCCGGCGTGGGGGGGACGATGCAGGCCTCCGCGATGAGCCCGGATGGTCGATTGCTCGCGGTAGGGTTGTCTCTTTCCGGTTCGCTCTACATCTTCGACACGATGCGTGGAAATCCCGTGGCCGCGCACCGGTCGGCGCACGCCTCCCCCATTTCCGCGATCACACTGGCCAGCGACGGCAGCCGAATGGCTACGGCCGACGACGAAGGGATGGTCAAGATTTGGGCCAGTGTGCGGACGATCAACTCCAAGACATCGGCAGCCGTGTCGCTCAAAGGGCATCAAGGACAGGTTCATTCCCTCGGTTTTTCGAGCGATGGAACGCATCTCTTCACAACGGGAGCCGACAAGACGGCCCGCGTGTGGGAAGCGGACGCGAGCGGAGCGTCGATCCGCCAACTCGGATTCGCCAGTTCGCCTTACGTTGCCCGCTTTTCCCCCACGGGACGCTGGATCGCCCTGGGCGAAGCGGGGGGTATCGGTTTGTGGGATGCGAGCACGGGAAGTCTCGTGCGGACACTATCGCTCAATAACACCGACCATTCCTTCAGCGTGGCGTTTTGCCCAACCGACCCACGCTTGCTCGCGGTGGGATTCGGCGGCGAAGCGGACATATCGCATGTCGCGCTCTGGGACATTGACAGTCGAACGGAGCTTGCTCGCCTTCCTGGCGCAGCCGATCTGCCGAACTTTCCTCTGAACGAGAACTCGGGCGCGGTGGGGGCGCTCGCGTTCTCGCCCGACGGGAAATATCTCGTAGCGGGGTTCGGCGCTAAGAATATGTACGCGGGCGTGACGAGGCCCACTCCGCTCAAGGTTTGGGACGTTTCCACTCGCCAGCTCGTTCGCCGCCTTTCGGGTCATACGGGCTATTGCATGGCCATCGCCTTTGCTCCCGACGGGTCGCACTTTGTGAGCGCGAATCGCGACGGAACGGCAATCGTGTGGTCCACGGCGACTTGGAAGCCCGTGCAGACGCTGCGGAATCCGGAACGAGACACGCTCTATCCCCAGGGGGCGCAGCCGGGCATGTTTGAAGATGTTGCCTTCTCGCCCGACGGGAAGACGATTGCCCTGGCCAGTCGCGAGGGGACCGTGCAGCTGTGGGATGCGGTCAGCGGGCAGCATCTCGCCTCGCTGGAAGGGCACTCCAGTGCCGTTACTGCGGTTGCGTTTTCACCCGACGGACGCACCCTGGTTTCGGGCAGTGTCGATCACACGGTTCGCTTGTGGAACGTGCTGACTCGCAACGAACTGATGCAGCTTGATGCCGGCAACCTGGAACTGGGGCAATTGCGCACGCTGGCTTTCTCGCCCGATGGGACGAAGGTCGTCGCAGGGGGGGACATCGCCGCGGTCTGGTCCGCCGCGCCTGCGGTTTGGAACGATGCCGACCGAGCCGCGCAGGAATTGCGAGCGATTCTCCCCACAAGCGCCGATTTTCCGAGCCAGATTCGGATGCTCTCCGAACATTTGGAACTTCCCTCCGCACTGGCCAAACTCGATCCAAGCGACAAGCGGGTTCAGGCTGCTCTGGCAGCCACCGAAGCAAACTGGCATGCCTCGCGGCAGCAGTGGCCCGCGGCGGTCGCCGCTTTCGACCGACTGCCGGCTGCCGACGCGGGCACGGCGGACCAGTGGCTGCGAGCCGCTGGATTGCTGCGCGTCGCGACGGCGCTCGTGCATGAAGGCCGGCATCGCGAGGCAGCGGCCTTGCTGACCGGCGGAGCAATACGCCGAGGCGAAGATGGCTACATGTATTCCGTCACCAACTCCGCCTCGCTGGGACTGATGTTCTCGTCCGTCGAAGGGCAGGTTCGAATTAGCAGACTTTTTCCGAACTCCCCAGCTCAAAAATCGGCTCTGCAAATCGGTGACACGATCGTCAAAGTGAACGACATCGAGCTGACGAGCGAGTATTCCTTGAGCGCGGTTTCCAAGCTGTTGTCTGGGGACGTTGCCGCGACGCTGAAGCTGACCGTGCGACACGCCAGCAGCGGCGAATTGGAAGTCGTGGAACTGAAGCGGGAGCGGTTCCTTAGTGACGTCGAAACAGGCGAACAACTGCATCCACTGCGAATTGCCATCGATCAGCGGCTGGCCGAGCAACCCAGCGACCCGGCGCTGCTCGAATTGCGGGCTGAGCTTGCGGGCCAGTGGTCGGATACGAAGGCCCAAGTGGCCGATTACACGGCGGCAATCGAGGCGCTCAGAGCACAGAACTCGGAAACGGCAGCAGCGGACCTTCTGCGGCTCTATGCCCGGCGAGGCAATGCTCACGTCGCCTTGCAACAGTGGTCGGAAGCGGCCAGCGACTATGGCCGCACTGTCACTGCAGAAACAACGGACGAGTCCTTGCTTGCCAACCAGGCGCTCGCGGTGGCCAACTCAATCCTCAAGCGAAGCACGGACCCGATTTGGACGGTTCTGAAACCGGCGACAGCGACGACGGAGAAAGGGACCGCGTTGGCTTTGCAGGAGGACGGGGTTGTTTTGCTTGCGGCGCAAACGGACACCGCACCGGATGCGATCCGCTGGCAGCCCGGCTCAGCCCCTCCTCAGGCGCTGCGGATCGAAACGAGCAGCAAGCCGTTAACGTCCGCCAATCGTTCTGCCCCCTTCAGCGAGTATCAGATCATCGCGGCCAGCATGGCGACGCCGACCGGCGCTTTACGTGGCCGATTCGTGCGACTCGACCTGCCGGGAGACAACCGGCAGTTTCCTCGCTACACGGACGACCAGGAGAAGAAGTACATCAATCTGGCCGAGCTGCAGGTGTTTCAAGGGGAGCAGAACATCGCCCTCGCGAAGAAGGCCACGTCCAGCAGCGGCGACGGCCGGCTGGCGCCCGAAGGGGCGGTCGATGGGAACACGGTGGGGAATGACGATGGAAATCCTTACGCGCATACGTGGGACCCTGACAACCCGTGGTGGGAAGTGGACCTGGGGAGCGAGCAGACAATTGATCGGATGGTGGTGTGGAATCGTTCGGACGTAACGCTCTTCCCGCGCATGAACCATTTCCGAATACGGGTTCTCGATCGATCCCGTCGGGTCGTGTTCGAGCAGGTGGTCGACCAGGCCCCCACTCCGTCGCGCGAGATTCTCCGCCCCGTCTTGATCTCCGATCCCGCGTCCGCGGCCTCGGAGGGAGATCAGCCGCTCGTTGTCCGTTTGCCAGAGCAGACGCCGCTGCGAGTACGCGTGTCCGCCGCCGCCGACCTGGCCGATCTGCGCGTGGTGGAGGAGATTCAGCTCGACGATCCTTGGCAAAAACTGGCGTCAGCGTACCTCGACCTCGACAACCAACAAGCGATTAACCAGCTGGCCGAGCGACATCCAGCGCGGGCGGGCCAGATTGGCGATGTGTTCGTGCTGCGTCCCAACAAGGACTGGGCTCGGGCCGTGGAAATCTACAGTCGCGGCATCACGGACAAAGGTGCCGACGCTGATCTGCTCGCCAAGCGAGCGACCGCCTACGAGGCCCTGCAGCAATGGGATGCTGCCGCAGCCGATTGGTCGCGGGCGGCGCAGGGGAACCCTGGCGGCGCGAAGATCCTGAGCGACTTCGCCCACCGCCTGACGGCAGCCAATCCGGCAGCCCTAGCCGAGACAAAGTTCACCGAAGCGCAGTCGCTCTACGAGCAGGCTCTCCAGGCCGATCCCGAAAACGACGTGGTCGCTTCGGAACTGGCGCAGCTCTTGCTCCATCGCCATGAGCTGCGCGTTGCCAGCGGTTGGACGGTCCTGCAGACGGCCGAAATGAACTCGGAGCGAGGAGCAACGCTGACTCTGCAACCGGATGGTTCGATCCTGGCGTCGGGAAACAATGTTGACGGCGACATCTACAAGATTTCTTCTGCAAGTAGCGGGGCTGGGATCGCCGCCATCCGCTTAGAGGTGATGCCCGATGCGAGCCTCCCTTCGCAAGGCCCCGGACGACATCCGTCCGGCAATTTCCATCTTCGCGCCTTTCGGCTATATCAATCGGCGGGCGATGGCTCAATGGCCCCGATCCCCGTGGCGGTGGCCCGCGCGAAAGCGAGCTATCAATGGGACGCTACGGATACGGACGTTACCGGAACGATCGACGAAAGCCTGAAGAAGTTCTGGCACGTATGGGGCCAATTGGGAAAGCCGCACCAAGCGGTGTTTGTGCTCCAAGAGCCACTCGTGGGTCAGAACCGGCCGCTCGTGATCGAACTGCGTCAGAACCACCCCTTGGGCCGGTTCCGCCTGTCAGCGATTGCCGATTCAGCCTTGCTTGAGTCGGATGAGCGGAAGAGCGCGGTGGAAGCGACTGCCGAACCCTGGCTGAAGCTGGCCGGGAGCTATGCCCTTAGCGGTCGAAATGACCTGGCGACCCATTACTTCGACTTCGCCCTGGCCGGCGCGACTGATCATGAGGCAAGGCAGTCCGCGATCGACCTTGTGTCCCAGTTCGACGACGTTCTCGACGCTCTCGCCGAGCGACATCGAGACGATCCGCAAGTAGAGCTTGCACTGGCGCGAAAGCTCGCCGAGCGAGGCCAGAAGCTGCTGGCGGCGAACAAACTGCAGCAGGCACAGATCGAACTGGAGCGATCGCACCAGGTTTACACTCGGCTGCGAATTGCTGCTCCGCAGTCGCCATGGACCGTGCTGACCCCGACGGAATTGCTCGCGAAAGGGGGAGAAACACTGACGGTCGAAAACGATGGGAGCGTGCTGGTAAGCGGACCCAATCCCCAGCGAGCCGTTTACACGCTCCATGCGCCCGTCTCCCTGCCGACGGTGGCGGCCATTCGGCTCGAAACGATTCCCGATGCGCGACTGCCGGACGGCGGTGCTGGTCGCTTCGGCAACGGCAACTTCCATCTGGCCGAGGTTAGTGCCGCGCTGCACTCCGCTTCATCGACGGGTTCAGGGAGTCGAGCGGTTAAGCTCGAATTCTCGTCGGCCATCGGAGATGCTCCCGAGAGTGGAAACAATGTTGCCGCCAAGTCCATCGACGGCAATGCCAGAACGTACTGGGACACGCATCCGGCCACGAAGCGTCCGCACTGGGCGATCCTTGGGCTCCGGTCGCCGGCGAAGTCGAGTGGCAGCGAGCTCATCATTACGCTGGACGCCGGAGTTGCCAGCTGGGGCGAGCATGGTCTCGGACGCTTCCGGCTATCCGTGACGGACGACCCCCAAGCGATCGAACGAGCGCGCAATGGGACGGACGTCAAAGAGAGCGAGTTCGTCGATCTGAGCCTCACGCTCGCGAAGGTGTACGCACGGCAAAATCGGCCGGCCGAGGCGGTGCATGCCCTTCAGGAGGCACTGCAACTTGCCACCGACCGCGCCAGCAAGGCCAAAATCATCGCGCAGGCTGCGCAGGTCGCAGGCGCGCTTGAGCAACTGACGGCGGCTGCGACCGGCGACCGGCTCTTTCTGACGGAACTCGCCCAGCATTACTCCGAGCAGCAGAACACCGCGCTCGCGGCAGCCGTGCGAAGGCAGGCCCGAGCTCTCATCGAGCAGCAATTGGCCAAGGATTCCGAGAACGCCAACCTCGCCAAGGAGTTGGCCGACTTGCTCTTGCAGGACACGATTGGGTGGACTGTCCTCACGCCGATTGAGCCGACCGCAAAGTCAGGCATTGCACTGACGGTGCAAAGCGACCAATCCGTGTTGGCCGAAGGCAAATACGAAATGAAGGATCGCTTCACCGTCAATGTGCAAGGAGTGCCGCCTGGCATACGAGCGATCCGCCTGGAAGCGATGCGCGACGAGCGCCTGCCGAGCGGTGGGCCGGGAACTTACCCTGAAGGGCAATTTGTGCTGAGCGAATTCAAGTTGCTCCGCCCGGACGAAACAGCCCCCTCGGCGATGCGAGCCCTCTTTCTCAAGGGGGCATGTGCCACCCACGAAGAACGCCCCGTCCGAGCGTTGATCGAACCCGACGAAAACGGCTGGAGCATCGCCGGCGAATATGGCCGATCGCATGCGGCCTGTTTTGAGGTTGCGCCAAGCGGCGCGGGTGCCCCCTCCGACCGACTCCAATTCGTCCTCGATTTTCAGCATCAACCAAACAGCAAACAGGCAGCCGTTCTGGGCCGCTTCCGCCTGTCGGTGTCCACCGATCCGGCCGCATACCGAATGGAGCAGCGGCGGTTCGCGGCATTGAAACTCACCGATCCTTGGCAAAGGCTGGCCGCGGCCTATGTGATCACGAGCGATCAAGCGGCACTCGCGGGATTGCTCAATCGCCGACCTCAGATTGCCGCCACTGTCGCGGATCTTTACGCGGCAGATCGGGACTGGGAACGGGCGATCGCTCAGTACAGCCTCCTCATCACCCCGGAGACGAACGACGCGGAGCTACTCGCCAAGCGGGCCCAGGCCTACGAGAAAGCCGGGCAATGGGAGCGAGCCATCGACGATTGGACCCGAGCCAGCTTGATTCAGCCCGACATCGCCTTTCGACGATTCAAGTCCGGCAGCGCCGACTCGTGGCGGTTTCAGCCGCAATACGGCGGCACCGGATCGATCGAAGTTGTCGGTAATGAACTGGTGCTGACCACGACTAACTCGACGGGAACGGACTGGCATGTCAAGGCACTACAAAGCCGCCTACAGCTCGAAAACGGCGCTCAGTACGTCGTTCGCTTTCAGATGAAGTCGCCAGACCTGTGCCCCGTGACGCTCGCCGGGAACATCGACCAGGCAGACTTTCGTGGGATCGGGCTGTCCGAAAAGCTCCTTCCGACCGCTGAATATGAGCAGTATGAGGTCACATTCGTGGCCCGCAACGCCATTCCCCAAAACAATCGGATTGGAATCTACTTCGGTGCGAAAGTAGGGCAAGTCGTCGTCAAGCAGTTCGTGATCCTGAAGAAAACCGAGGGCGCAAACCTTTATGCCGCTCGTGGAATCGACCTGGCTCTGGAGGGAAAAACGGACGAGGCGATGGCGGACCTTGCCGAAGCTCTGAAATTGGGGACAGATCGCGCGACGAAAGCAAAGATCATTTCCGTCGTTGCGCCGCTGGCTGGTGCGCTCGAAACGCTCACCGAAGTGTCCGCAGCAGACAGCGAGTTTCAGGTGGAGCTGGCAAGCTACTACGCCCAGCAAGGAAACGGGGCCTTGGCCGATGGTGCCCGCCAGCGTGCTCGAATGATCTTGCAGGCGAGGTTGGCCAAGACGCCGACGAACGTTGCCCTGGCCAGAGAACTAACCGACCTGCTGCTGGTGATGCCGGAGGGAACGCACCTCGTGCCGACGTCGGAATCGGAAGGTGTGAAATGGCTCATGACGACCACGCAGCCCGCAGGGAACTGGATGAACGAGGACTTTGACGCTAGGGCGTGGACGGAAGCAATCGGCGGATTCGGATCGGGCGCAGAAGGGCTGCGAACGACTTGGAAGACCGGCGACATCTGGCTCCGACGGACGTTTGAGTGGCAACCCTCTGATACCGATCGCAAGCTGATCTTGCGGCACATGCACGATGACGAGGCGGAGGTGTATCTCAATGGCCGGCACATTGCCAAGCTGACCGGATGGAACTGGGGCTATGTGACGCTTCCGCTGGATTCTGTCGCCGCACAGTCGCTCCATGCCGGAACCAATACGATCGCCGTTCATTGCCATCAGAACGACGGCGGTCAACTGATCGACGTGGGGCTCACGGAGCTTCCCCTTAGCGCCGGTCGATTGAAACAGATCACGACGGCCATGAATCTCACCGATCCTTGGGAGAAACTGGCCGGGGCGTATGTCATTTATGGGGACCGGGAGGCCCTGGGCGTGCTCCTGAAGGCTCACCCGAAGGCAGCCACGGTCGTTGCCGACCTGTATGCCGCAGATGGCGACTGGGAACTAGCGGTCGAGCAGTACGACAAGCTGATTACGGCGGAAACCACGGATGCTTCGCTGTTGGCTCGTCGGGCGTCGGCGAACCTTGGCGCCAAACAGTGGGAAGCCGCGCTGGTCGACTGGAAGCGGGCGATCCAATTGCAGCCGGACCTCTTAAAGCGTGCATTTGACGAGCTGAAGGGGGCCAATCGCTGGAGCGATGCGATCCCGCTCGGCAAACAACTCGTCGAACTGAAACGGGATGACTCGATCGAATGGCTCCGGGTAGTGCCGCTCTACTTGCTGGCCGGCGATGAGACGGGCTATGCCGAGTATTGCAGCCAAATGGCGGCCCAATTTGCGGGATCATCGAAACTGGAAGATTCCGAGCGTGTCACTAAAGCGGCACTCTTGCGAGCCGGCGCGTTCGACTCGGAGAAGCTCCCGGTTGCTTTGTTCGCACAATCGCTGGACGACGGTACTGCGCCGGAAGGAATCCTGACGTGGTTCTGGGGGACGCGGGCACTCGTCGCCTACCGGAGCGGTAATGCAGAGGGGGCGGTGAAGTACGTGGCCAGGTCCGAGGAATTCAAACCCCTCGACGCCGCAAAAGCTTTCAATCTTGCCGTCCTGGCGATGGCCCAGCACCAGCTTGGACATCGCGATGAAGCGAAGGCGGTGCTGGAGGAGTTATCGCAACTGGTCGCTCGATTGCAGGCGGGTGACCTGTCGAATGAAAACCACGACAACCTCATCGCCCGGATTCTGTTGCATGAAGCAGAATCGCGAATCGCGGTTCGGATAGATCGCGAGTAAAGCTCCTTGTCGCTGAGATTCGGGATACCGCATCGGCCGGTCTCGTCTGACTCTGCAGTTCCTCAGGCGGAAGAACATCAGTTCTCTATTAAAAATCTATTGCGATTGACGATTTGTAACACAAGCCGCAAGCTGTTTCGCTTACTTCGGTGTTGGTGGCAGCTGGCCTGAACAGTTCGCTTCGGACCGACATCCATTAGAAAGCCTCTGTCAAGATCGGAAGCGAGACCGGGCGAGACGAGTACGGGACCTACCAGACATCGATTCGGCACCATCCGCGGTGACGGAGCGCCATAAGTGAGTAGTGCGGTTGCTTCCATTCACACAATCGGCGTCGCAATGCCCCATGTCGGTTCTGGGATGCAAGCTGAGTCCCACCCTCGATCTTGACGTGAAACCTCGCTGATTTCGACGCTTCGGTCCGATACTCCGAGAGCAATTCACTACAAAACTTCGCTGCGTCGGTGATACCGTTCGAGGAGGATGAGACCGTTCCTGAAAGAGTTCGTCAAGCGAGAACGGTCTCCATCGCGGTCGTTGCGCACCGATAGCGCTGGGGGTGATTTACTCGTTCTGAATTGGTCTAGACTGTGCTGTAATTGCTGGCTTGCCTTCGTCGCGGTTGTCGTCGCTACGGGAAGTTGCAATCGATCTTTTCAGGGCGATTGCTCCCAACACATTCCTTCGCGAGCTACCGCTCACCATCACGGTAAGCAGCTCTGCCACAGGGACAGACGCGGATTTGTCTAGCTGCGAATTCCTCACCGTAAGAGCCACTCCACTCAAAGCATCGTGCCGCTTGGCCTCGTTCGTTACGGGTCGAGGTCGCCGCATCCACGGTCTCATACGAGTTGGCTCAGACGGGAGGGATCTCAAGTTGCAATGCTGCAACTCAGATCGAACAACCGGTCGAACAACGTTCGTCATATCTCCTCGTTAAATGCGATTGGTACGAGCAACTAGGTGCGGTCATGCTGCCGCCATCGCTCGGAACTCTGCATAGGTTTTCTGCTTGCTCAGCATGTTGAGGTGGACCCCAAAAGCTGGACAGGCGGCGGGGAGATTCTAAGCTAGGGCGA
>CAYLLN010000055.1:0-47081 GCA_964384375.1 uncultured Pirellulaceae bacterium | reverse complement strand
CTCGGGATCAGGCATTCCTTGTGGGTTGGGACTCGAGAATGGGATTGCAAACCCGGGCCTCACCGTCGGCGGACGCGACACAGAGGCCAACGACAAGACCGCTCGCGACGAGTGGATTCGCAAGTTCGAGAGCAACCCCTCGCTCGCCAAGCCGATCGGCTTTTACACCTGGAACCCCACGCTGCAAAAGTGCTGGGCGTTCATGCGATTCTTCCAGCAGACCTTGCCCGAGAACGACAGCGTCGCTCAGGCGATTGCCGCGGCATTGGCCGGCGATTCGGCGCTCCAAGCCGACTACGAGCAGGCAGCCGGGTTCTATGCAAAGCTCACCAACCCGCTCTCGCGACTGTCGCTGGCCGATCTTGTCGGGGCGGATGTTTCCACGCCCGCTGCGATTGCCGCTCTTCGCAAGAGCAAGGGAATTTCGGAGGCAGGCGTCGCGTTCTTTCCCCCCTCGACTTCGCGCGAATTCGAGCTGTATCGCAAGCTCTTTCCGCTTGGCCTGCCGGACGGGACTGATCTGATGAAAGAGCTGGTGCGGGCCATCCGCTCCGGCAAGGTCGATCTGACTCCCCGCGAAAACAGCGGCTGGTATGACCACCAGGTCTATGCCCTGCAAACATTGCTTCTGCCGGAGGTTGGCGAAGAGCACGACAAGTTGCTGCTCACAAAGCCGTATAAGAAGCGAATGCTGGAAGCGTTCGCCGCGCTCATGACGAAGCGCCGCGAGACGCACGTGCGACAGCTCGACGCCCCCAAAGCCGAAGCCGCCGCACCGCCGCAAGAACTGGAGAGCGTCGCGCCACGTCTGCGCATCGAACCGTGTCCGTCGTACTTCGTCCGCACAGCCCGGTCGTATGCCTTTCTGCACAACTTCCTGACTGCGTCGCTCGGCGAAGAAAACCTGAAGTCGCTGCACGGCTTGCGTGAGGGGGGCGAGCGCGAAGCGGACCTAGCCACGGAGTTGGCCGCGCAGCGCGACTTGTTTTATGGCCTGTACCTCGTGAGCTGCGAAGACATCGGCCATAAGCCGGCGCTCGCGGAGGGAGAAGCCGATGCCGAAGCATGCTATGCGGCAGCGACGGCGTGGCTTGCCAAGCTCGATGCCGAGCAAGATCTGGCGGCTGATACGCGCGTCGCCGTGCCGATTTACATCGATCCGCAAAAGGGGACGATGCGTCTTTGGGCGACGATCGGCGTGCGGATGACGAAGCTCGACAGCCGTTTCGTCCGCGCTCCGCGAATCAAACCGGCGGAAGGGGAAGGAGACTGGCAGGCGGTCGAAGATTGGAAGCTAAGCACGGCTCAGCACCTGATCGCCGTCGATGAATTTGCCGAGGTCGAAGTGCCGACGCTTTCGCCTCCCAATCGCGAGGAACTACGGAAGCTGTGCGACGAGCACAAGACGAAGGAGAAGATTGTCGAGGCGCTTTCGGCCGGTAAGTGGTAACGGTTTTGGCGGGCGGGGCAAAATCGCGTTTTCGCGATAGATCGGCGTTTGACCGGCGTATTTACTCGAAAGCACCCGCCCCAGGCACGGCGGGCTTTCGGGAAATACAATGAGCCGACGATGTCAGCCGAGCTTCTCACCCAGCCGAGCCTGCTTGTGCGGATTCGCCAGCCGCAAGATACGGCGGCGTGGCGGCAGTTTGTCGAGACTTACGCCCCACTGGTCTATGGCCACCTGCGAAAGCGGGGCTTGCAGGATGCCGACGCGGCCGACGTGGCTCAGGATGTGCTCCGTTCGGTGGCGGCACGCATCGGCCAGTTCGACTATGACCCGGCTCGCGGTTCGTTTCGGGGTTGGCTACTGTCGGTCGTGCATAGCCGGTTGGCCGATTTCCGACGCCGCGGCCAGCGACATTTGGCACTTGTTGCGGAAGCCGCGGCCAACGCTCCTGGCAAAGCTTCAGCCGCGGACAGCGCCGAGTGGAATCTCGACTACGAGCGGCAGGTGTTTCACACGGCGGCGGATCGTGTGCGGGGCGACTTCGGCGAAAGCGCCTGGCGGGCATTCTGGTTGGCAGCTGTCGATGGCAAGGCTGCTAAGGAAATCGCCGCGGAGCTGAATATGTCGCAGGCGGCCGTCTATCTGGCCAAAGCGCGGGTAATGAAGCGGATTCGAGAAGAAGTGAGTGTGCTGACGGGGGAAGTGACATGAGCAACGCGGCTCCCAAACCCAACGATTCGCAGCTGCGGCGGCTCCTCACGGGCGAGTTGCCCGCCGACGAAGAGGCGACGGTCCTCGCCCTTGTGGAACGCGAGCCCGCCTGGCAAGCGGCACTCGACGCTCAGGCTGCCGATGATGCCACCTGGCGAGCCGCGGCAGCTTCGCTGCGCGAACCGCGACTGGAATTCGATTCGGCTTTGAAGCTCGCTATGGACAACGTGAATCAGGCATCTCGCGAGCAATCAGCCGTCCACACGCCGACGGGACTCGAAACGGTCGAGTCCGGCAGCGGCGGGGCCAGCGAGCCCGTCGATCTGAGCTTCCTCGCCAAGAGCGACGATCCGCAGTATCTCGGCCGGCTCGGTGCATACCTCGTGGAAAGCGTCATCGGCCGCGGCGGCTTTGGCGTCGTGCTCAAGGCGCGCGATCCCAAGCTCGCGCGGATCGTCGCGGTGAAGGTGCTCGCCCCGCATCTCGCGGCTAGCGGCACCGCCTGCCAACGATTCCTGCGCGAGGCCCGTGGTGCGGCGGCTGTTGTCCATGAGCACGTCATCACGATCCACGCTGTCGAGGACCAGCCGCTGCCGCACCTCGTGATGCAGTACGTCGCCGGGCAGTCGCTGCAAGACAAGCTCGACAAGGGAGGCCCGCTCGATTTGCAAGCAGTGCTCCGCATCGGCATGCAGACGGCAGCGGGCCTCGCCGCGGCCCACAAGCAGGGGCTCGTTCACCGCGACATCAAACCGGCGAACATCCTGCTCGAAAACGGCGTCGAGCGGGTGAAGATCACCGATTTCGGCCTGGCCCGCGCGGCGGACGACGCAAGCCTCACACGCTCGGGCGTCGTTGCCGGCACGCCGCAGTACATGTCCCCCGAGCAGGCTCGCGGAGCGGCGGTCGATGCCCGCAGCGATTTGTTCAGCCTGGGGAGCGTGCTCTACGCGATGTGTGCCGGCCGGGCGCCGTTCCGAGCCGATTCGACGCTCGCCGTGCTCAAGCGTGTCTGCGAGGACCAGGCCCGGCCGATCCGCGAAATCAATCCGGCCGTCCCGGCGTGGCTCGCTTCGCTCATCGACCGGCTCATGGCGAAGGATCCCGCGCGGCGGTTTGCGTCGGCACAGGAGGTCGCCGATCTGCTCGGCAAGTGCCTGTTGCACGTGCAGCAGCCAGAGGCCAACCCGCTGCCAGCAGAACTAACGGCGATGGCGGTGGTCGCGGAAGTGATTGCCGCGCCGCTGCCGCCGGTGCGACCCGCGCAGCTCCGTCCAGAGGATGTCGTTCCGCCTGTTGCTGCTCCTCCCTCAGGAGAACCGGTCATGCTGGCCGCGAAACCCGTGAAGTATCCCGCAGCGGCCGACCCGCTAGCCCATGCACCGGGAACGCCCACCGGCAGTCGCTTCGGCCGCGGACTGGCGGGCGTCGCACTGATCGTCGCGGGCCTGCTCGTGCTGTCGTGCTGTGGTGGGTTCTTCGGTCTTGGTCCGACGACGGTTTTCACGCCCGACCATCAACCGGGAAGTTTGCGCGTCGAAATGCCCGACTCTCGCCTGCAGGCGCGGCTGCGGCTGGAGCGGACCGACACGGGCACGCTGCCGGGCGATGCTCTGCGAACGAACAACGCCGAGATCGAAGTTGCTCCGGGGGCGCGCTATCAACTGTCGCCCGGCGACTATCGCCTCATCGTCCGGAGCGACGACGTGCAAGTCTTCAGCGACCTCGTGCGGATCGAACCGACCTCCCCGAATATCGTGTACACTGTGAAGCAAGCCGGCATCCTGCACTTGCATGTCGATCCTCAGAATCAGTTCGTCACGGCCACGGTGGACGGTGTGACGTGCGTGAATAACGCGATGAATTCGAGCAAACGGATGCTGGTCATCCCTGAAGGAATCATTCGCGTGAAGGCGCTCTGGGGGAATCACGTCTTTGGCGAGGCGCTGGTCGATCTCAAAGCGGGCGAGCAACAGACGGTGCGTTGCTCGCCGCAAGGAGTCGAGGTCGTGCCGAATGCGAAAGGGCCGTAGTGCGCGTCGTGCGATGGAACAGTTCACTCAAACAGCCCTCGCTGCGGACCATACTTCTCCAGGTATCCCTTCACGTGCAGCTTGCGGGCCGTGTTCTCGCTGCTCATCCAGCGGATCGTGCCAAAGATGGGGCGCTCGGGGGCCCAGGGGCGGTCGTAGCGGCCCAGCACCCAGAAGATGCCTGAGTACGAATTCGGGTTGCGGCCGTCGAGGGCGTATTTGTTGTTGAGCTCGATCATGATCGCCAGGGCGTCCTGCGGGCGGGCGGTCCACTCGACGATCTTCTTCCCCCACAGCATCCGCAGGTAATTGTGAATCCGGCCTTCGCAGACAAGCTGCCTCTGGGCTGCATTCCAGAGCGAATCGTGCGTGCGGGCCTGTTCAAACTCGGCGAGTGAATAGACGTGCTCGCGTGGGTCGGCGGCATGATTGGCGAGCGTCTGCCTGGCCCAGGGTGGGAGCGATTCGTACTGATCGTAGTCATCCGGGCGGCGCGAGCAGAAGTTGTAGCCCAACTCGCGCCAAGTGATGAGCTCGTCGAGGAACGATTCGAGCTCCATGCTCGTTCCCCACCAGCCGGTGTTCGAGCCGGTGGGCTTGTCACTGGTTTTGCTGGGCGTCCAGTCCTCGCAGCTCGTGGCGGCGGTAAACACTTCGTGGACCGAGATGTGACCAAAGTGGAGGTAGGGCGAAAGACCGCTGGCCGCGTCGGCGTCCGGCTCATTCCGCTCGGCATATTGCGCGAGGCGGTGGTCGAGAAAGGTCTCTAGCGTCTTGCTTGCGGCCGTCGAGCCACCGCGAGTGTCGGCGATCGTTACGTCGTGGTCGATCGGCAAATCGGAAAGTGCCTGAGGGCCGCTTGTGAAAGCAGCCAGATCGGCCGCGGGCCACTTTGTGGTGATCGTTTTGGGTAGCGGTGGCAACTCCGGCAGCCGGAGTTTGGCCAGCGGATTGCTTGCAGGAAACTGATCTTCGGCCAGATGCGGCTTCAGGCTCTTTTGCAAGAAGCGGCGAAAGTCGAACGCGCGGGCGAACGTCTGCTCCGCGGCGCGTAGCGGCAAGAGGCCGTTGCTATCAACCGCTTCAGTCAGTACCGGAAAACGCGGGCTGGCGGCGGCCAACATGCGAGGCAGGAAGAAGCACGGAAACTCGTCGGTGATGACGACTACAGCACGTTTGGCGAGCGTTTCGACCAGGCCCGCCCCCGCGCCCGCTCGCGGTTCGACATAGGGATAATAGAGCACGCCGCGAGCCTTCGCCCGCGCAATGGCCGCGGCATTGTCGGCCATGCCGTCGATCACAAACCGATGAATCCGGTCGCTGGCCCACTCGTAGCCGACGCGCAGGGCCTCCAGAATGACCAGCGGCTTTTGCAAATCGCGGCACCACTCAATGGCCCGGTCGAGGCTGTAGTTCCACAACGTGCGGCGGGAAGCGATCATCCAGTACAGGACGTAGTCGCCGCCAGGATTGGGCGTGGCGTTGTTGAGCGGGCGGATGCGGAGCGAAGGGACGGGCACTTCGGTTTCGGAGGTCAGAGGTCGGTGTCAGTTAGAACTATAGGAATGTGGCAAGTGGCAATCGGGAGCGCGAAGATCGGCGAAAGGGAGCAGACGTTTGTCGCCGTTCTTACGCCTGCCGGCCGCGGGGCCGTGGCTACTGTGAGTGTACGCGGTCCAAAGGCGATCGAAATCGTCAGTCGCTGTTTTGCTCCCGCATCGGGCAGGCCGCGGAGCAAGCTATCTCCAGGTGAGGTGGTTTTTGGCAAGTTGACCGTGACCGAGAACGCGCCCGAGGAAGCGGTCGTCGGCATCGTGTCTCCAGACGAAGTCGAGATCCATTGCCACGGCGGACTGGCCGTGACCGAGGCGGCAGTCGCGGCCTTGGCCGCAGCTGGTGCAACGCGCAGCGACTGGCGTCAGTGGGCGATGCTCGCCGAACTTGATGCAATCAAAGCCGAAGCGATGACCGCCCTTGCCGAGGCACGGACCGAGCGGACCGCGGCGATCCTGCTCGACCAGTACCGCGGCGCACTCGCCTCGGCACTCGCGCGTGGCGACGATCCGGCAAACTTGCTCCAGTGGGCCGATCTCGGCCGGCATCTGACAAAACCGTGGCACGTCGTCTTGTGCGGACGACCGAACGTCGGCAAGAGCAGCCTGATCAACGCCCTTGTCGGCTACACGCGGGCCATCGTCCACGACCAGCCGGGAACGACGCGCGACGTGCTCTCCGCCTCCGCCGCATTCGACGGCTGGCCGGTTGAGCTATCCGATACGGCTGGCCTACGCGACGGTGAATCAGTCATCGAAGCGGAAGGAGTCGCCCGCACCAAAACGCAAATTGCTGCCGCCGATCTGCTGCTGCTGGTCGCCGACGCGACTCGTCCGTGGACCTCCGCCGACGAACAGCAGTGGCACGAAATCCAATCGCTCCCCCCCGAGCGCTGCCGCAAGCTCGTCGTTCACAACAAATGCGATGCCGCGTCGGTTCCGAGCGATAGCCATCCCAATGGTCTGGCGGTCAGCGCGCACACGAAAGCCGGCGTTGCTGAACTCGAGCAGACCATCGCCATGGCTCTCGTCCCCGATCCGCCGCCGCCAGGAACGGCTATTCCGTTCACCGAGCGTCAGGTGGCGCAGTTGCGAGCCATGCGCGGACCGCGGGATTAAGGAGCCGGTGCCGGCGCTGAAGCCGGAGCCGCCAGCAGCTTCTCAACAAGCGGCAAGAGCGGGGCGACGCCGTGAGAAACGGCCACAACCTTTCCCTCCTTATCGACGAGCATCATCGTCGGAATGCCGCGCACGCCGTACTGTTCTGCCAGGTCCTGCGTTCCTTCGCCGGCCAGCGTTTCCCAGGGAATCTCGTTTTCGTCGAGATACTCCGCGAGGGCCTCCAGGTCTTCGTCCAGGCTTATGCCGACCACCTCAAAGCCGCGATTGGCTTCTTTCTCGTAAAGAGCCTTCACGTTGGGCATTTCGCGGCGGCAGGGACCGCACCACGTCGCCCAAAAATCGACGAGCACTACCTTTCCGCGATACGCTTGCCAGGTGAACGGGGCGCCCTTGGCGGTCGTCCCCGCCAGTTCCAGCGGCTTGCCGACGAGATCGGATTCCAGCACCGCTGGCTTCTTTGCGAGCTTCTTGCCATAGCGGGCCAGCTCGCGATCGCTCGCCTTGGCCAGCGCGTCGCCGAAACTGACGAAGTGCTCTTCGCGCTTGTCGCTGTCTTCGAGCTTGTTGATCAGACCGACGGTGCTCGACGCCATCCGCAAGTGCTTGGCCTCCAGTTTTTCCTTCGTGTAGTACTCAAGCAGTTCCTTGAGCAGGTCGGGAATCTTCTCCGCCGGTCCATCGACCGCATCGAGCACCTTCCGTTCCTGTTGGAAAAATGCGACCTGCCGGGCAATGCGCGGCCGCTGGTCGTCCTTCATTTGCACCATGAACACGACGAGCCGCTTGTCGGCGTCTTTGGCGGCGTCATCGTCGCCGCGGCAAGCCGTCTTGTGGAGCGTTTCGAACTTGGCCTCGACGGCGATGATGAACTGCACTTCCGTGGCGGGCGGGTCGGCCTTCATCACCCGGTCGCACGCTTCGCACACCGCGTCGCAGAAACCAGGCCGCCCCTGAATCGTCTTCGGCTTGTCGAGCATCTTCAGCACCCAGTCGGTCAATTGCTGGGTGGAGAGGCCGGGCTTGGCCGAATAGGGATTGATTGCGGGATCGTCCGCTGTCGCAGGTGGTGCAGCAGGCGCCTCCGCAGGAGCGGCAGCCGGTTCGTCCGCCGCGAGAAGCGACATCGCCAAGGCCACACCCAGCGGCGTCGCGAGGACCGATTTCTCCTCCGCTGGCTTCTCGGCAGGTTTCTCTTCAGCCGGCTTTTCTGCCGCTGGTTGTTCCTCGGCCGGTTTTTCAGTGGCCGGTTTCTCTTCTGCCGGTTTTTCGGTCGCCGAGTCTCCGGCCGGATCGCCGAGCAGCTCCACGAGCCGCTTGCGGAGCTTCGGTCCTTGGACGTGGACCGAATCGACCTTGCCGTCTTTCCCCACAAGCATCATGACCGGAATGCCGTCGATGCCGAACTTCTTGGCCATCGGCAGATCGGTCCAGCGTTCCTTGTCGGCCACCGTTCCGTCAAGCACCTCAGACGTTGTCACGATCGTCCATGGCAGCGGCTGAATTTCCCAGAAGGCGCTGATGTCCTCGACCTTCGTATCCATACTCACGCCGACGACCTCAAATCCCAGGTCGTGGAAGTTGTTGTAATTGTCGAGAACGTTGGGCAGTTCCTCGATACACGGGCCGCACCAGGTTGCCCAAAAATCGACAAGCACCACCTTTCCCTGATACGCCGACCAATCAAACGGCTTCCCCTCGCGCGTGACCCCTTCGATCGTGATCGGCTGGCCGACAACCGAGGCCCGCTTATGGGCGTTCTCGACCGAACCGAGGACCAACTCGGCGAGCTTCTTGTCGTCGTCTGAGCGTTGGTCGAGGTCCTTCTCGAACAGGGCTTTGAGCTGATCGTTCAAGGCCAGCGCGGTGGCGACGTGGCCGGTCCGTTCGAGCAGCGACGTCACCTCTTGCACTTGCTGGGCCACGATTGCCGAAGGCTGCACTTTGGCCAGCGTTTCCTTGAATTTCTCGACGAGTTTGGTTTCCGCATCGGGCTCGCCCGTAATTACGTCCTTGGCGAGCGTCTGCCAATCGAGCTCGGTCAGCGCCGCCTTGTCGCGAAAGTGATGCTGCTCCTTGGCGATCGCCGGATCGGCATGCGCGGCAGCCGCTTCGGCTCCCACCCCCATCACGGCCAGCGCGTCCGTCTGCAGGCCGAGCTTGAGCAGGAGGCCGGCGACTGAATCGACCTGCGACAACGCGGGAATGCCCAGATCGGCCTTCTCATCGGCCACGAACTGCTTGACGCGGGCGACGATTTCCTTGCCGTCGTCCGGCGACTTGCCAACGAGGTCGTTAATATCGGAATTAAACCGCAGGAACCGCCCCAGGCGGGCAATCTCCTTGTCCTCGTTGCTGGCAAGATGTGCCGCAAAGGCGTGAATGCGGTCGCGTGTGCCGGCGATTTCCAGCTCGCTCATCTTGCCGAAAATCTGCATCGCCACCTTCAGCGCCCGCCCCATCGTTTCGTCGTCGGGCTTCTTATCGAACATGCTGGCCAGCGCCCCCAGGCGGGCATCCTGATTGCGGACGAAGTTGGCGATCATCTCCTTCTCGGTCTCGCCTTTCGGTTCCTCTTTCCCCAGGCGATCCACGAACTCGGCGAGCTGATTCACATCACCATCGGGAATCGGAATCGGGGCGCCAGCCTCCGCCGCACCTTCGCCAGCCGCCGATTTCGCCATCACGCCAGCGCCAGGGCGGAGCGAACGGGGGGGAACGACATCGGGAGGGGTCGTGGGTGGAGCATTGCCCGCACCGGTTGGGATGCTGGGCGAAGGAGCTTCACCGCCGCTCCCCGACTCGCCCGACTCTTCAGCCGGGCGGAACCGGCTCGATTCGGCCGTCACCGGAGCGGCTTCCGAGCCACATCCGGCCAGAAGAAGGGCGGCGGCTCCCAAGCAGCCAATGCCGACGAAGGAAACGAGGAGGCGATGCGACATGGAAGGCGCCTTAGAAAGGAAGGGGCGAGGGGAACTGGCGAGGATGCCCCGAGGAAGGATCAAGCCGTAAGTGCCCGCCGCGGCTGGCTTTCGCTCATTCTATACCGGTCGGCAGGTAACAAGCAGCCCCAGAAAGGCCAGGATGAACGTCGGCGGCGAGCGACATGTCCTCCGCACGTGCCGAGGCTTAGATACAATGCTTCCTCTGGTTCCGAAACCCAGCGAATAAGGGATGAAACCGCGGATTTCGCGAATCACGCGGATTCGTGGCAGCGGTAAAACACCATTTCCGTGCCAATCCGTGTTTCATCTGTGGCTTCTCCTTCCTTGCATCCGTGAAATCCGCGTGATCCGCGGTTCCATTTTACGCCCGTGAACGTCCTCGCCCTGCTGAAATCCCGTTTCGAGCCAGCTCTTGCGCAGCTCGTCCCCGATGCCGTCAAGCTCCCCGAACTGCTCGGCATGATCCGCCCGGCGCAGGACGCCAAATTCGGCGACTATCAGGCGAATTTCGCGATGTCGCTCGGCAAGACGGTCGGCAAGCCGCCGCGGGAGGTAGCTTCGCAAATCGCCGTAGAGACGAATCTGGACGATCTCTGCCACCCGCCAGAAATCGCCGGCCCTGGCTTTATCAACTTGCGGCTGCGCGACGATTGGCTCGCCGGCCAGCTCAACGCGGCCGTGAGCGACGAGCGGCTCGGCGTTGCTTCCGCCGACAAGCCGCGGACGATCGTCATCGACTATTCCTCGCCGAACGTTGCCAAGCCGATGCATGTCGGCCATATCCGCTCGACGGTGATCGGCGACGCCCTCTGCCGCACGCTCCGCTTCCTTGGCCACCGGGTGATCAGCGACAACCACCTCGGCGACTGGGGAACGCAGTTCGGGATGATCATTTATGGCTACAAACACTTTGCCGATGCGGCAGCGTTCCAGGCCAATCCCGTCGCAGAGCTGAGCCGGCTGTACAAGCTCGTGCATAAGTTAGTCGATTACCGCGAATCGCTGGCGGCACTGCCGGTTGCCCGACAGCGGCTTGCCGAGAAGCAAGCGGAAGTCGAGCGGCTGAGATCGCAACCCAAGACGGGCGACAAGGCGGTCGATAAGAAAGCTGCCCAGTCGCTCGCGAAAGCCCAAGAGCAAGCGGGCGAGCTGGCGAAAGAGATCGAATCGCTCGACAAACGGATTGCCGCCGTCGATGGCGATCCGACTTTAGCCAAGCTCGCCGCTCAGCACGCGACGATCGACCAGGCCGTCCTCGAAGAGACAGCCAAGCTCCACGCCGGCGATGCCGAGAATCTTCGCCTCTGGCACGAGTTCCTGCCCCACTGCCGCGATGAGATCGCCCGCGTCTATCGCCGGCTCGACGTGCAATTCGATCACGAATACGGCGAAAGCTTCTATCACGAGATGCTGGCCGGCGTCGTCGAGGATTTGCGGAAGCAGGGGCTCGCTCAGGACAGCCAGGGGGCGGTATGTGTGTTTCTGGAGGGCTTCGACGCCCCGATGATCGTGCAGAAGAAGGACGGGGCGTTTCTGTATTCGACGACCGACCTCGCCACGATCCGCTACCGCATGAACGAGTGGCAGCCGGACGCGATCCTGTACGTCGTCGATCACCGCCAGAGCGACCACTTCGACAAGCTCTTCGCCGTAGCGAAGAAGTGTGGCTATCCGCGGCTGGAACTGACCCACATCAAGTTCGGCACCGTGATGGGAGCGGACGGCAAGCCGTACAAGACCCGCGAGGGAACTGCCGAGGGGCTGGAGTCGCTGCTGAACGAAGCGGTCAGCCGAGCGGCGGTCGTTGTGGCCGAGAACGACACGCAGAACCAGCTTTCCGAGAGCGAGCGGCAGCAAGTGGCCGAGGTCGTTGGCATCGGCGGCCTCAAGTTCGCCGACCTCTTGCACAACCGGACGAGCGATTACGAATTCAGTTACGACAAGATGCTGCTGACGAACGGCTACACGGCCACGTACATGCAATATTCGTATGCCCGCTGTGCGAGCATCTTCCGCAAAGGGGGCTTTGATCGGGCTGCATTGCGGACGAGCGGGGCGAAGATCGTCCTGGGCCAACCGGCGGAGCAGGCGCTGGGCCTGCAACTCGTTCGCTTGAGCGAAGCCCTGGCCGAAATCGAAACCGATTACCTGCCGCATCACCTGACCGCTTATCTCTTCGATCTGGCCAAAGCGTATTCGACGTTCTTCGAGCAGTGCCCCGTGCTGAAGGCCGAATCCGACGACATCCGCAACAGCCGATTGCTCCTCTGCGACCTGACCGCGCGGACGATCAAGCTCGGGCTGGAACTGCTTGGGATTCGAGTCGTCGAGAAGATGTAGCAGCGCGTTGATTGGCCGACAGCGCGCAAAAAAGCGGAGCTGCCCCCAACCGACAGCTCCGCTCATCCGATACCAACCCGAGGCGTTACCAAGGGACTCGCAGCTTTCCCTCGCTTTACGCTTCTGGCTACCAACTCCCTCGCTCACGCTTCAAAGTTGGCGTGACCTCGCCCTGGCTGACTAATCCACCTTCACGTCTACTCCGCCCGGCTTCGTGTCGATTTGCACATCGACATCCGCCTTCTTTGGCACGGGATCGGTTTCGACCCGCGCAACGCAGCCCGCTGCAGCCAGGCCCAGCATAAATGCCGTCAATAAAATCCACGTTTCGTAACGCATGGTGTTCTCCTCGTATGTTTGTACGGACTGTCTAATTTCCCCGCCGCCGACGCGTGGCTGCGGCTTTTTTAGCCGAGGCAACGCGTGCCGCTTTCGGCCGAGCAGCCGAAGCCGCTCCGCCGACGCGGCCACCCTTTTTTGCCGGCGACTTATCGACCTTCCGGCCGTATCCTGAGCCGCCCGGCTTCTTGCCTCCCTTGGTCATCTTGTTGACTGTGGCCCACGCCCGGCTCTTGGCTTCCTTCTTCCTCACGCCGCGATCCTCGTAGCCGTCGGCGATATGCTCGGCTTGCCGCTTCTGCTTGTCGGTGTACTTCGACTTGTCGCCGCGGGGCATTGGTAAACCTCTTCGCCGAAGTGTTAGGGAACCGTGGTCGGCGGCGGGGCCGTCTCCGCATTTCGCTCCGCTTCGCGGCGCTTGGCATCTTCCAGCTCGCGCTGCTCATCGGTGATCGCCTTCGTCCCTTCGCGGGCGGCGTCTTCCACGTCGCGCTGCTCCTCAACGACGTTCTTCGCCCCTTCCGTGGCGGCATCCTGCACGTCTTTCTGCTCGGCGGTGACATCCTCGACCGCGTCCTTGTGTGCATCGCGCACGTCCTGTGCTTCCTGCTCGATCGTCTTTTCGCAGGCAACCACGAGCGGCAACGTGCCGCACAGGGCCAGGGTGTAAAGCAGTTTTCTCATGGCAAGGCTCCAGGTGTTCGGTCACACGGCGGACTGCCCAGGACGAAACGCTCGTCGGCTGCCGCGCCGGATGGGTTCGCATCCGTGTGCGATTTCGCTGCGAAAACAGTTACGCAACGGGCGCGCCAAACGCGAAAATCCCTGGAAAAGCGATCGAAAACGCCGCTTCTTTTCGGTCATCTGCCGCACTTGCCGCAGCGACGGGACGGCGACAGCGACAGGATGTCGGCGTGAAAGCTGACCCACAGAAATTGCGACTCCAGCCTGTTGACAGCGAGAAAAGGGCGGATAGAATCACTCGCAGTTGAGATTAAGTCTCAATATCAACGCGCCGCGACCGCTACTTCGGTTGCCAGCTATAAGCCAGCCTCCCAGGCCAGCTACTTCGCCAGCATCTTCGCTTGGTGTCGTTGAACCCGCCTTCAATTTCCTGCCTGGGAGGTCCTCGCCATGTCTCGCTCGCGTGGTTTCACGCTCGTTGAATTGCTCGTCGTCATCGCCATCATCGGCGTCCTCGTCGCCTTGCTGTTGCCCGCCGTGCAGGCCGCTCGCGAAGCCGCCCGCCGCTCCAGCTGCCAGAACAATCTGAAGCAGATCGCCATCGCCTGTCACAACTACCACGACACGATGAGCAAGTTGCCCCCCGCCTCGACGGCGACGAATCTCGCCGGCAGCAGCGGCTTTGCGGCGATCCTGCCGTTCATGGAGCAGAACAACCTGTACACGCTCTATGACTTCTCGAAGGGGAACAGTGATCCGGTCAATCTGGCCGCCGTTTCGCAGCGGATTCCCACGTTCATCTGCCCTTCGTGCGTCTTTGCTCGCTCGGTGCCAATCACTGGCTGCGACGCGAATAACCGGGCTCCTGGAACCTATGCCTTTTCGACCGGTTCGCTCGATCCGTGGGCCGCGAACAACGGCGCGATTGCAACAGCATCGACGCCGCAAACGAACTTCGCCTCGATCCTCGACGGCACATCGAACACCTTCATGCTCGGCGAGTCGCACTGGAACTTTAAGGACTACACCTTCACCAGCGGCCCGTGCAGCGGCCAGGTCCGTGGCGGTTTTAGCTACTGGTCGTCCCCCTATCCGCTCGCCACCGGGTTCACCACGCGTGGACCGTTCAATCCCAAGACGATGGCGGGTGATAGCAATCGCCTCTCCAACTTCCGCAGCAATCACCCCGGCATCGTGAACATGGCCAACGTCGATGGTTCGGTGAAGATCGTAGGGGAGACGATCGACCACCTCCTCCTCGATGCGATGGCGACGCGGGACGGCGGCGAAGCGCTCACTCCGCAATAGCTCCTCCCAACCCACGATTATCAGGAGCCCAACCATGACCTACTTTCTTCGCATCACCTTTAGCCTTGTTGCCCTGTCGGCACTCGTCCTCGCACTCATTTGCTCGACCGGTTGCGGCAGCGACGGCCTTGCCCGCGGCCCGATCACCGGTCAGGTCACCATCGGCGGCCAGCCCCTCGCGAGCGGCCGCATCCTGTTCATGCCGGTTGCGCCGAACAAGGGACCGACGGTCTCTGCGCCCGTCATCGCGGGACAATACTCACTGTCTCGCAAAGAAGGCCCGATCGCCGGCCAAAACCGTGTTGAAGTCGAGGCAAATCTTGATCTCGGCTTTGCGATCGACGACGAAGCCGCCTTCGCCCAGCGCGGCGGCAGCCCGCTCCCGCCGAATCCTGTTCCGGCCGAATTCAATCGCAATTCCAAGCTCACCGTGGAAGTGAAGCTGGGCGAGGACAACAAATTCGACGTGACCATCCCCGCCGCCGCACAAACCGCGTCGGCCTATCACTAATCCGCTAAAATCAACCTGTCCAAGGAGTGCTCGATGTTTGCCCCTTTCCATTTCCTGCACCGGCCGATGCTCGGCTTGCTGGCTCTTGCCATGTTTTGCCCTTCAGCTGACGACGCGATGGCCCAGCAGGGTTCGGCCCCGACGGCTGCCCGCCTCATGCAGCGGGCTCACGACGGCCGCGTCGTCTGGCTGGCGTTCCCCGGCTTCAGCGCGAACATCACGGCCGCAACCGGCGACAAGCAAACGGCTGGCACGCTCAATGTGACGAAGGATGGCACGCTGGAACTGAAGCTCGATCAGCCGGAAGGGATGCAGTGGGTCGAGCGAACGCTTAGCTCGGTCGTCAATCATCGCCTCGCTGGTGACGATGCAATCACGAACGTCGAATTCGCCGACGAGCAGGAGAATCACCCCCTCGGCCGCCTTATCAAGTCGAAGGATGCTGCCGAGCACAGCCTGTGGCGCGTGAAGGACGATGTGCTGACCGAAGTGCATCGCGTCAACGACAAAACCCGCATGATCATCAGCGTCAGCGAAGTTTCGCGGAATGCCGAGAAGAAGCACCTGCCCAAGAGCTACGTCGTCACGACGTTCGAAGCAGCCACCGGCGCAATCCAGCAATCTCGCCAACTCACGAATGAATGGGTCGCGATTGGCGGCTACGATCTGCCGACACGCCTGACGGCAGTCGTCAACAAGGCTGATGGCTCGCGGACGGTGGAGGAGATCGTCCTCACGAATCACAAGCTCGGCGAAGGGCAGGTCAAAGTAACTGACTTGGCCCCGCTCCCCGCTCCGGTGACCAGCTTCGGCGCTGCTGTGGCTGACGGATACCTGTACGCCTACGGCGGGCACCTCGGCACTACGCACAAGTACTCGTCCGACGATCAGTCGGGCCAGTTGCTCCGCCTGAACCTCGCTCAGCCGAGTGCCTGGGAAGTTGTCGCCGAAGGGCCGAAGCGGACCGGACTGGCGATGGTCGCTCACAACGGCAAGCTCTATCGCATTGGGGGCTGGGAAGCGAAAAACAACAAGAGCGAGGAGCTGAATCTGCACTCGCAGGCTGATTTCGCCCGCTTTGATGCGAAGACGGGCGAGTGGCAAGCCCTGCCGGCGCTTCCTTCGGGCCGCTCCAGCCACGACGCCGCAGTGCTCGATGGCAAGCTCTACGTCGTCGGCGGCTGGAAGATGGCCGGCCCCGGCACCGAGGATTGGCACAGCACTGCACTCGTCTGCGACCTCGCGCAGGATCAGCCGCAGTGGCAGGAAATCGCCACGCCACCATTCACCCGCCGCGCCCTTGCCGTCGCTGCGTATGGCGGCAAGCTCTATGCGATCGGCGGCATGGACGACAGCAACGACACGACCACCGCCATCAGCGTCTATGACCCGCAGTCGAATGCCTGGACCAGCGGCCCGAAGCTCCCCGGCAAGCCGATGGATGGCTTCGGCGCGTCGGCCTTCGGAACCCCCGCCGGCCTCTTCGCCACGACGACCACTGGAATCGTGTCGCGGCTGGCCGACGACGGCAAGTCGTGGCAAGCCGTCGGCAAGCTGAATCACCCTCGCATGTCGCACCGGCTCGTTGCGGGCGAGGATGGCAAGCTGTATGTCGTCGGCGGCACCTCGCGAGCCGGCAAGGTGAAGGAAGTCGAGCGGCTGGAAGTGGCCGCGAAGTAAGCAGGTCCGGCCGGCCCGGCGAAATTTCCCTTGGTCGCAGGCTCCTGCCCTCAGTATTACCCGCAACGGAGAGATGCTCAGGACGGCGTGGTGGGTTTGCTGGCAGCGCGGTGAAAGCGTTGGTAATGGTTGGCGTGTGCGGCGGTTAGGCCGACGCGCGATCGTTGATGACACGGCGTGCGTAGTGATTCCAAAGCGGCCCAGGGGAGTCCGGGCTGCAGGAGCCGGCGGCCAGGGAGGCGAAGTCCGGCCTGTTGGCAAGGATGGATCGGAATGCCCCTGGAATTGGATGTCAACACATAGGCGGCGGAGCAATTCGGAGGGTGTAACCTGGGAGACGCTCGCCGCACGGCGCGGGCCGTGAAGATGGCCGCGCAATTCGCCGCCAACCCCAGCGGCAGCACGCCCGAGCAGACCGAGACGTGGAATGATTGCAAAGCTGCCTACCGCTTGTTCGATTGCGAGGATGTGACGCATGAGGGCCTGGCGACACCCCACTGGGAGCGGACGAAAGCTCGCGAGAGCGGCCATTACCTGCTCTTAGGCGACACGACGATCGTCAGCTTCGACGGCGAGCGTGAGATCTCCGGCCTGGGGATCGTCAGCAGCGGCTCGGCCCAAGGCTTCCTGGTGCATTCGTCGCTGATGGTGACGGCCGACCGCAGCCATCAAGTCCTGGGCTTGGCGGGGCAAATGATCTATTACCGCCGGCCCGTCCCGAAAGGAGAGACCCAGTTGGAGCGGCTGCAGCGGTCGCGGGAGTCGGAAATCTGGGGCGAAGTCATCGACCAAGTGGGGCGGCCGACGAGGAACGCACGCTTCACCCACGTTTTCGACCGCGGCGGCGACAACTTCGAGGTCTATTGTCAGCTGCTGCTGCAAACCGACTGAGTGGTTCGTGCCGCCCAACTCACGCGGATCATCGTCACGCCCGCCGGGAAACAGGCTCTGGGCGACTATCTGCAGACGCGCCCCGTCGCTGGAACCTATGAGTTGGAAGTGAAGGCGAATCACCATCAGCCGGCCCGCAGGGCCTTGGTGGAAGTGCGGTTTGGCTTGATCGGCCTGCCGACCCCGCGCGACCACGGTCGCTTCGCGGAGGAGTGCGGCATCACGTTCATCACGATGTACGCGGCCTGTGTGCGGGAGGTGAATCCGCCCCCGGGCGTCCAGCCACTCCGCTGGGTGCTGTTGACCTCGCACGCCGTCACCACGTTCGAGGAGGCTCTCGAAGTTATCCAACCCAGGCCACGACGACGACGGTTAGCCAGGCAAGATCGCGGATGGTAAAGCGCATGGGAATGATCTTGTGAGCATGTGTTCGATGGCAAGAGACATGAGGAAGACGGGGCAAAGCGTCCAGCGGATTGCAAAATCGGTTGGCGTGCCGCATGCATTGGCCGCTTGCACTGCCGAGGCGTGGCCTCAAGATCGCATCGTCGTGGGCGAGACACTACGTCGGAATGCTGCACCAGTCGCCCATTACTGCCGCCGCGCGTCGGCCACCGGCTGCGAGGCTTCTTGTGCCGCACGCTCCTGCGACCACCAGTAGTGCCAGCGCTTCTGGTCGTACTCGAAATTCGCCCCGGTCATTTTGATGAGCGCGTCGAGCACCGGCTGGTTCCGCATGTGGCTGACGATCACCTTTGGTCCCTGGTTGGCGGCGAGCGAACTGCCGCCGTCGCCGAACGTGGCGGTCGTCGCATCGGGACTGGCCCGCCCCGGCTGCACGCGGCTGTGCGTCGTGATGAGGGCGGCGATCAGCGGTTCGATCGCCTGCCGGTCGTTGATTCGCGCGAGGGCCGCTGCCGCTCGATTCACCGTGACATTGTTTTTGTCCCGCAATGCCGTGATGAACGGATCGGCCAGATGCGGCGGCTGCAAAGCCATCAGCCGGTCGAGACAGTAGTAGTAGATTTCCACGTCGGGATCGTAGAGCACGCGATTGACGAGCACGCCAACCGCCTCGGGCGTGTTGATTGCCGCCAGGATGTCGGCATAGAGGGCCTTCACTTTGCGGGCCCGCTCGCGGGCGAACAGTTCGCCCAGAGGCCCGACCGCCACGGGATCGCGGATCTCACACAGCGACTCGTAGCCCAACTTCGCTCGATCGGACGAGTTCAAATCGGCACGCCACCGCTTGAGCTTGACCAACCATTCTTTCTGAGCCAGCTCCGTGCGGGCCTGGGCCTCGACGATCTCGATCTCCTGCGGCGTCCGCCACTTCCCCTTGTAAAACTCGTATCCTTCGCCGCGGCGGAACTCGTCGCGCGTGATCCATTGCCCGTCGAGAAACTGATAGCCGAGCGCTCGCCACGCGGGAGCATGTTGCGGATCGAGCTCGACGACACGGCGGAGATGCACCTTCCGCTGGTCGAAGAGAGACTTCTGCCGACACCACTCGGCTAGTTCCCATTGCCCCGCCGGAGTATTGGCAGCCGCTGCAGCCCGCTCTTCGTATTCGTGATCGAGCGGCGATTGGCGAACCACCTCGCGGACCTGCGTCACTTGCAGGCTGGTTTTGATGCCGCTGGCCGTGCGAACGAGATACTCCTTCGGCGGCTGCTCGTCCCGATTGAGCCATTCCCCTTCGATCCGCCCGCCGGAATTGAGGAGAAAAACGTCACTCGTTCCTACGTTTGGAATCGCCGCCAGCAACAACAGGGCCAGCCCGCAGACGAAAATGCCTGGGCTTCGCTCATGCGTCGAAGTGGCAGGCTCAATGCGCATGGTAGGGGTCGAGGCGGCTGCGAAAAGACCGCCTTATTGTAAAGCTGCCGCTGGACCGACCGCAACAAATTGGTGGATGCGGTAAACAAAGCTAGGAGCCCGCTAGCGGCCTATTGCGGGGTCCAATCCCGGATCGCGTTCCAATACCCTCGCGACTGCTGGCGGGTCTGATACTTCCTCAGATACTTGTGATATTCCGGCGAGTCAGGAAGTTTTTCGTCGGGCGGCCAGGGATAAGCCGACATGGCCTGAAACGGCAGCGGCTCCGAGGAGCGGCCGAGGACCGTTTCGAGGTTGGCGTCCTTGTCCCAGCCGACGCTGTACAGCAGAAAGTCCCGCTTCCAGCCGGCCGGAGGCGGGTCGATCGCTGCGAAGTGGAGCGTCGTTTCGTCGCCAGCCCCCATCACGAGCAGTTGATCGTCGCGTTTCATCAGCAAGGGAAGCACGTCGCCGTACCGCGTGAAGCGACCGAGCATCGGCGGCCATTTGGGCGCAGCGGACAACTCGTCGTAAAGAAACTGCTCGGGACCATTTCCTTCATCGCGGACGACTCGTGAGAAACCGCGATAATGCAAGTCGGCGGAGACGAGCTTCAGTTCCGTCGTGCGGATCTCGGCTGGCATTTCATCGACGCTGAAGAAAATGTGATCCCAATAGAATTCCATCGACGTGCGGATACGAAGGCGACCGTGAAACTGTTCGACGGGAAGTTCGATCGCAATCGTTTTCGTCTTTCCGCTCGGAAATCCCATGAACGGTTGCACGGTGTGCCACTGGCCAGCCGCATCGACCATTTCCAGCGACGGAGGGGCGGCAGGCTGAACGCTCCCTCCTTGCGACAGGCCTACGTTGATCGACGTCGCTGCCGGATAGAACCAGCCCGTGAGGAAGAGCGTTACTTGTTTCGCTGCTGCAACATCGCCGAGGTCAAGTTCCAGATAGTGATCTTCGACAACTCCCTGCCGCAGCTTGCGATCGAACGTTTGTGAGTAATTGCCGTCCTCGCTGGCAATTTCCGATAGTACGTCGCGCCCGCTGCTTGTCGTTGCTGCCAGCGGCGTTCGCGGCTGGCGAACCGTGTGAATCTTGTACTCGGCGAGCGCCGGTGGACCAACCTTTTCGTTCGAATAGATCGCCACGTCCGCCGGGTGATCGACCGCAATCAGCCGCACGTGGTCGAAGTAGTCGGTTTCCCAAAGCTCGGCGGTCGCTTGCAGGATGTACTCGCCCTCTTTCGCCGCGAGTTGTTCCCCTTTGATCTTGAGGTATTCCCAGTCGCGATACGGGGCAAGTTGCCCGGCCGCCAGTTGCAAGCCGAGCGGCGCATTCCAGAGCAAGTCCGTCACGAAGACGAACTTCTCGCCGTCCCACGCATAGAGATAGGGGCACGACGTATTGAGCACCTGCTGCTCGCAGATGAACGAGTCTGCAGCGGGGCGAATGATATTCTGCGGCACGCCGTTGAGCCAGCCGACGCGAATGACATCGGCCTCGGCCGCTTCGCCCAAGCCGAAGTGCGTGGTCTGCCCGCGGACGACGCGGGCTTGGTACCGCTCGCCCGACTTCAGTTCCAGCAGTGAACCGACGCCGTAGGGAGTGACGCGTCCGCTCGGCGAGGCTTGCTGCCCCTTGATCTGCTGGCCGGCAAGTGCCACGTCGATCCAGTGGTACTTGTTTCCACCTTGATTCTCGAGCAACTGCACCTTGCCGTCCGCGAGCACGGCCAGATCCTGATCGCCGTCGGCATCGAGATCGCCGGCAACTGCTTGGGTGATGTTCTGTGGCGCATCGGCCAGCGACTTGGCTGGCTCAAACTTGTTCTCGACGAGCCCGCGCAGTAGCGCGAGCCGTTCGTCATTCCAAGCCAGACAGTCTTCCCAGCCGTCGTTGTCGTAGTCCCAAGTGAGCAGGCGAGTTGCCGCAAGGTCGACGACTTTCGCAGCCAGCTCTGTTTTGACGGCGGCAAGCGGTGGTCCATTGACCGGGACGTGACTCACTCCCGACTTGCCTCCGGCAAGCAAATCCCAGACGGCATTCCCGTCGGCATCGACCATCTCCAGCGCTTGCGAGGTTGCGAGCGAGGCCAGGTCGCCCTCAAACGGCTGCCAGCGGAACTGCCCGTGCCGCAGGTTTTCGAGCCAACCGCCGCCGCTTGGTGCCGCGACGAGCACGTCGATATCCACGTCCCGATCCCAGTCGAACGCCAGAAGCTCCGTTGCGTCGTTTAATTTCTCAGGCAACGACGACTGTGCTGACATGTCGGCAAATTGCCATTCGCTCAAATTCCGCCAGAGTCGCGGCCCGTCCGTCGTTCCCAGGGCCAAATCCAAATCGCCGTCTGCCTCCAAATCGGCGACGGTCAGCGCCGTCACCTCGAGTTTCTCAGCTGGCAGCTTCTCTGGCGGAACCGGGACGAGCGATCGCTGTGAGGTCATCCGGTCAAAACGATTCTCGACCATCGCCACGCCCGGCTTGCCGTAAAGCACCAGGTCCACATCGGCCGAAGTGCAGACCCTCGGCGGTTCGGGCTTTCGCGTCGCTCCACCCACCGGCACGCTCCCAAAGACGGCAGCCGACGTTTCGTCGAAATCGGCATCTAAATCCTGCACGACGACGCGTGCATAGCCGGTGGCGGCTGCAGAAGCGATCTCCTGCCACACGGCCGGATCGTCCCGCCGGCTCCAGACGACGACCTTTTCGGCCGACAAGGCGATCACATCGAGCCGGCCATCGACATCGAAATCGGCCAGCGCCACATCGACAACCGGTCCCATCGCCTCCACGAGTTCCGCCGGAATCTGCCACGCCGGCGCGAACTTCACTTCAATCGCTGCCGGCTGGACCGCCTCGGCCGCTTGAAACGACGTATAAAACTGTGGCTGGAAGCGATCAAGCACGAACTCCAGCGGATGCCGCATCACCGCCTGCCGGTCGAGCACAGAGTGCGGCAGAAGCACGTTGGCCATCGTCAGCATCCGCGTCGCGGTCACCTGCCATTCCCCTGCTTTCGCCGCGGCCTCGGCCTGATCGAGCATCGCCAGAATGTCGATCCGCGTGTGTGCCTGGATCACCTGGGCAAAGGCTCGCATCGTCGGTCGCGCCGTGGCCAATTGCTCCGCCAGCCTTGTTTGCTGTTCTTTGATCTTCGCCTCGCCAGCCGCCCGCTGGGCTGGATCGTCCGGCAGATCATTCGCGGCACTATTGAGCTGCGACCCCGTCGCCCGCAGCCACTCGACCAGTAGCCACGAATTCGTCGGGCGCAGTTCATTCGCCTTGGCAAGTGCGGCGAGCGCCTCGTGACTTACGTCGCGCGCTCCCGAGATGCGGCCAATCCGAAAGCGGGCATACCATGCCGCAGGATCATCCGCGTCGGTGGCAATCAGCGCCGCAAGGTGCGTTTCGGCCTGCGTAAAATCCTGCGCCGCAACGGCCGCCCGCACCGCCAGCCAGTGATAAGCCGCTGTTTCTCCTTCCGTCTCGCGCAACTTCACCAGTGCCGCATTGGCCGCATCAATCAGCGGCTGCTCGGCCGGCTCGTCCTCGACGCCCAGCTCCAGCACGCGAGCCACGGCCACATTTCGCGGCCCGAGCGGATCGGCGGGAACCTGTGCCGCGATCGTGTCGAACGCCGAGAGTCCCTCCTTCACGTCCTGATTCTCAAGCTGCCCAAGGCCGACGTTTTTCGTGTGGATCAGTGCCTGCGCTTCGGCCGTCGTCAGCTTCGGCCCGGCCGGACCGACGTTGATGAGCCCGCCCAGCCAGGCCGCGACAACGAGTACGGCGGCAATCGCCAGCACGGCCAAAATCCATGTAACCTTCCGCGACATGTTTCCGTTTTCCTTGCAGCCGGGAGGGAACCTGCAATCGGGATCGTACCGACGGCGGGCCGGCGAACACAGTCCCCGGTGTTCGCCCGCGCGGCTGCGTGGCACAATGGCAACCCTTTCCGAGGACGCTCTCATGCATACCGCGTATGTCGAACGGGTCGTCGATCTGCTTGACCCGGCAGCCAACGTGCTACTCAATATGTCGCCCGCCGAAGCGCTCGCCCGCGTCGCTTCCGGCGATGCCCATCAGGTCCGGCAGATCGATGGTCAGTTCGCCCTGCTGCATCGGGCGGGGCAAACCGTCCGAATGGCCCGCTCGATCGGCCGGCCGATGCGCTACTTCCTCGCCAAGCGAACCGAAGGGCCTTGCCTCGTCGTGGCGGAGCGGATCGACGAGATTCACGACTTTCTGAAACGAGAAGGTCTCGCCGGCCAGTTCCATCCGTCGTACACGCGAATGGTTCCGGCTCATCATCTGGTAGAGTTGGCACTCATCGGATGTCCCGATCCGAGTCCGAAGAACCAGCGGTTCCTGGTGCCGCAGCCCAATCGGTTGAGCACGGACCTGGACGAAATCGGCCGGGCGTACATCGGCGCGGTCGCCGCCGAGATGGGGAAGTGGCTCGACCGGATCGAACCGACCGCGCCGCTCGGCGTGCTCTTCTCTGGCGGCGTCGATAGCGGAGCGATCCTGCTGGTGCTCTATCACTTGCTTCTGGCGCGCGGGCAGAGCCCGGCCCGACTGAAGGCGTTTACGCTGGCGGTCGATGGAGGGGGGGACGACCTGTCCCAAGCGCGCCGGTTTGTCGAGACGCTTGGCATCGGCATGTTGCTCGAACCGATCGAAATTCGTAGCGACCAGCTCGATTATCGCGAAGCCATCGCCGTCACCGAGGACTACAAGCCGCTCGACGTGCAGTCGGCGACGATGGCCCTGGCCCTCTGCCGCGGTATTCGCGAGCGCTATCCAGACTGGCGGTATCTGGTCGATGGGGACGGCGGCGATGAGAATCTCAAAGACTATCCCATCGAGGAGAACCCGGAGTTGACAATTCGGAGCGTCCTCAACAATCGCCTCTTGTATCACGAAGGTTGGGGCGTGGATGCCGTAAAGCACTCCCTAACCTACTCCGGCGGCCAAAGCCGGGGACACGTCCGGACGTATGCACCGGCCCGGCGATACGGCTTTGCGGGGTTCAGCCCTTACGCTTTGCCCAACGTCATCGAGGTAGCCGAGGGAATTCCGTTCATTGCCCTGACCAACTGGGACCACGACCGGCTCTATAGCCTGAAGGGCGAAATCGTGCGGCGGGGGGTACGCGAGGTGACGGGGCTGACGATGCCGGTGTTCGAGAAACGGCGATTCCAGCGCGGCGCGGTGAGCGAGCAAGGTTTTCGCGCGGCGTTCCCGGCTCGTGAGGCGGAGTACCGCAAGGCGTTTGCGGCCCTCTATGAGTGAGCTGGCTTCGCTGGGCAACTTGGCGACCTTGGGCGACCGGCAGATTCTCGCCGCCCGCGGGTCCAAGAACGCCGTCGATCCGCACGTCCCTTGGGCCTATCTGGTCGAGCCGGAACGAAGCGCGCTGAGGGAGGTCGTGGACATCGCGACCATTTTCCTCACTAATCGCGAGTGTCCGTTCCGCTGCCTGATGTGTGACCTGTGGAAGAACACGCTCGATGAGCCGACGCCGCCAGGAGCTGTACCACGACAGATCGAATATGCCCTGGCCCGCCTTCCCTCCGCCCGGCACATCAAGCTCTATAACAGCGGCAACTTCTTCGATCCGCTCGCTATTCCGCGCTCCGACTACGCCCAGATTGCCCGGCTCGTCGCACCGTTTGAGAAAGTCATCGTCGAGAATCATCCACGGATGTGCGACGACGATTGCTTGCGGTTTCGCGACTTGCTACCGGCGCGGCTGGAGGTCGCCCTAGGTCTGGAAACGTCGGACCCACCCACGCTCCGGATGCTCAACAAACGGATGACTGTCAGCGACTTTGACCGGGCCGCGGAGTTTCTCGTGAATGCGGGAATTGCCTTGCGGGTGTTCCTCCTGCTCAAGCCACCAGGCATCGGCGAACAAGCCGGCATCGACATGGCCCTCGCTTCGATCGAGCACGCCTTCGATTGCGGGGCGACGTGCTGCTCGGTCATTCCAACACGCGGCGGCAACGGCATCATGGAGCAGTTGGCGGAACGAAAGTTGTTTGCCCCGCCGCGGCTGGAGTCGCTCGAACGAGTGCTCGAGCTGGGTATTGGCCTTTCTCGCGGGCGGGTCTTCGTCGATCTGTGGGATGCCGAGAAACTCGCGGCCTGCTCTCATTGCGGACCGCAGCGCATCGATCGGCTGCGGCAGATGAATTTGTCGCAGCAGGTGCTGCCGACGACCGCTTGTGATTGCGAGGCCGCAGCATGAGCCAGCTCGATGTCGATGTGGCCATCGTCGGCTCCGGTTTTGGCGGCAGCCTCATGGCTCTCCTGCTCCAGCGGATTGGCCTTTCCTCCGCCCTGATCGACCGCTCGACGCATCCGCGGTTTGCCATCGGCGAATCCTCGACTCCCAATGCCGACCTGACGCTGCTCGATCTGGCCCGCAACTACGATCTGCCCCGAATTGCTCCGCTGGCGAAATACGGCACGTGGCAGCGGACGTATCCGGAAGTTGTGTGCGGCTTGAAACGAGGTTTCTCGTATTTCCATCATACGCCGAACCAGCAATTCGCCCCCGACCCCAATCACACGACGGAACTGGTCGTTGCTGCCAGTCCCGACGACGACCGCTCCGATACTCACTGGCTCCGCTCCGACGTCGATGCGTTCTTTGCCGCGGAGGCGACACGAGCCGGCGTACCGCTCTTCGAAAACATATCCGCCACGCTCACAGCGCACGATCGCGGCTGGAAATTGACTGCCGAGCGACCGGACGGACCGCTTGAAATCACCGCTCGCTTCGTTATCGACGGCACTGGCGAGTATGGACTCGTCGCCCGCACGCTCGGCATCGGTTCGCGCGTCGATGAGCTCGCGACCAACTCGCGGACGGTGTTTGCTCACTTTCGCGACCTGCGCCGTTGGGGAAACGTGCTACAAAACTGCGGCGGGAGCACCGCCGACCATCCGTTCGATTGCGACAACGCAGCCGTACATCAGGTGATCGACGAAGGGTGGATGTACCAGCTTCGGTTTAACAATGGCGTGACGAGCGCGGGGTTTGTGATTGACGCGGACGACTTTCCCGTCGATCCGTCGATCACCATCGAGGAAGAATGGAATCGCTTGCTCGATCGTTATCCTTCGTTGGCCGATCAATTCGCCCCAACCACCATCGTGGCACCTGCCGGCGGCCTGGCCCGCACCGGCCGCCTGCAGCGCCGCCGCAGCCAGATGGCGGGGGATAACTGGGCCCTCTTGCCGCATACGGCTGGGTTCATCGATCCGCTCCACAGCACGGGCATCGCCCAATCGCTTACTGGCATCGAGCGGCTGGTCGGCATCCTCCGCGAGCACTGGCGAAAACCGACGCTCCCCGCGGCTTTGGCCCGCTATGCCGACACGACGGATCGGGAAATCGTCCACATCGACAAAATTGTGAGCGGCTGCTATCTGGCCCGCCGCAACCTCCGTTTGTTCACCGCTTTCGCCATGCTCTACTTTGCCGCCACGACCGTGAGCGAGCACCGCCGGGCCGAAGGGAAATTCCGCCCCGGCACGGCATTCCTCCTGGCCGACGAACCCGACTTTCGCGAACTGGTCGTAAACGCCTGGCAGCAAATCCGCAGCCTCTCTCGCGAGCGCCATCCCTCAACGGCCGACATCGAACGTTTCGAGCAGCTCATCGTCCGCGGCATCGAGCCCTACAACATCGCCGGTTTGTGCGACCCGTCGGCAAAAAACATGTACCGCTACACAGCCATCGCCAAGCCCTAGAGTCATTCGTTTTTCGAGAAATCGAGGCAAATTGTTGACAGCCGTTACGCGGCTGCGTATCTTGCACATTCAGTATGTTCCCATCCTCTCCACCTCAGATGCCCTGCGCTCCCAGTTTTCGCTGGGCTCTAGGCACTGCGCTCGTGGTGGGGGCAATCGCCTTGCTTAGCAGTGGGACAGCGGAAGCGTCTTCGTGCGGCCACTATGTGAAGCGCCTTGGTCCGGGATTTGTGCCGGGAAAAGCTGCCGCGGAGCAAGTCGCTGCCGAAGAAGCCGCGCACCAGTCGTCCCCTGCGCCCTGCGGCTGCAGTGGACCTGAGTGCCATCGAGCACCCGCAGACAGCACTCCATTTGTGCCCGCTTCGCCGCTGAAGATTCCAGCTCCCAAGGACATCACTTCGCTCGCAACGAGCGACTTTGTCATCGGCCTGTCGGGCAACTGGCTGGCCGCCGAACTCTCTTGCCGCCCGCTGAGCGGCTATCCCGTCCGGCTCCATCGCCCGCCGACACTGGCTCTCTAAAGGCGCGGCAGCGCTGCGCGCTCTTTTCGCACCCAGATGCGATTTCGCGCGCTCGCTTTCGATCTCGCCGGCATCGTGCCCGCTTGCGTGGGCTGAAATTCTGGTTTTCTCACGCACCTGCGAGTTGGCATTTGGCGGCAGCACTACGCGCCATTTCACAAATTCATCGCGGTCGGCGCGCGCCGACCGCAGGCTGGCTCGCCCTTTTTTCACGTGATCGCATGAAAACTTCGCCTCAAAACTCGGAAGAACCCAGGGAGCAGGATGACGCCGTCATCGGCTCTGCCCTGAAAACGTCGCTCGGTGTGTTCGCCGCGCTCGCCGCCGTAACGGTGGTGGTTTACGGCATCTACTTCTACAACAACCGACCCGTCGCGCTTCCGCCGCCGTCGAAGGCCGCTGAAACAGGCAAACGCGAGGTGGAAGTGGCCAATGTGCCCGACGTTCCGCTGACCGACGTGACCGCCGAGTCGGGCATCAAGTTCACGCACACCAGTGGTGCCGCGGGCGAAAAACTGCTCCCCGAAACGATGGGGGGCGGCGTGGCGGCATTCGATTTCGACAACGACGGCGACAGCGACATTCTTTTTGTCAACTCGAAAAACTGGCCCTGGAAACCGGACGGCACACCAGCCGAAGCAGTCGATCCGGCGTCCGCCCCGACGCTCGCCCTCTATGCCAACGACGGCAAAGGCAAGTTCACCGACGTGACGAAAGACGTGGGCCTCGCGATCTCGCTCTATGGCATGGGCGTGGCGGTCGGCGACTACGACGGCGATGGCTGGAGCGACGTTTACATCACCGCCGTCGGCCCGAACAAACTGCTGAAGAACGAAAAGGGGAAGTTTTTCGATGCAACCGCCGATGCCGGCGTGGCGGGAGCCGACGACGACTGGAGCACGGGCAGCACGTGGCTCGATTACAACCGGGACGGCAAGCTCGATCTGTTCGTCTGCAACTACGTGAAGTGGTCGCGCGAGATCGACGTGGCCCAAGGCTTCACGCTGACCGGCAACGAACGAGCCTACGGGCCTCCGCTCAGCTTCGAGGGAACCCTTTGCCGCCTCTACCAGAACGACGGCGAGGGAAAATTCACTGACGTTTCCGAAGCTGCCGGCATTCAGGTCTTCAACAGCCAACAGCCCGAAAAGAAAATCCCTGCCGGCAAATCGCTCGGCATCGTCACCTTCGACCTTGACGGGGACGGCTGGCTCGACATCGTCGTCGCCAACGACACGGTGCAGAACTTCGTCTTCCACAACCAAGGAGGCAAGGGTTTCAAGGAAATCGGCAGCGAAGCGGGCATTGCCTTCGGCAGCGACGGTTCGGCCCGCGGCGCAATGGGGATCGACATTGCCCGCCCGCGCAACACGCCTGCTGTGGCCGTCGTCATCGGCAACTTTGCCAATGAACCAACGAGTTTCTTTGTTTCGCAGGGAGATCCCGGCAAGCTTCTATTCTCCGACGAGTCGATCAGCAATGGCCTGGGACCGCAGACCCGATTGGAACTGAAGTTCGGCGTCTTCTTTTTCGATTACGACCTCGACGGCCGCCTCGACGTTCTCGCCGCCAACGGACATCTCGAAGAGGAGATCAACAAAGTCGTCCCGAGTCAGCACTACAAGCAGCCGCCGCAACTCTTCTGGAACGCCGGCGCGGACCAGAAGACCGAGTTTGTTCGCGTCCCGAAGGACAAGGTGGGCGAGGGCTTTTCGACGCCGATCGTCGGACGCGGTGCCGCCTATGCCGACTTCGACGGCGATGGCGATCTGGACGTGATCCTTACGCAAGTGGGCGGGCCGCCAAGGCTCCTTCGCAACGATCAAAAGCTCGGCCATCACTGGCTGCGCGTGAAGCTTGTCGGCCACGGCAGCAATCCCGAAGCCCAAGGAGCGACCCTCCGCCTGCACGCGGGCGGCGTCGTTCAGGAGCGGGTTGTCTCGCCTACACACGGTTACCTGTCGCAGTCGGAACTGATCGCCACGTTTGGCCTCGGTCACAGCGACAAGATCGACAAGCTCGAAGTTCTCTGGCCTGACGGAACGAAGCAGGAAGTCGCTTCGCCCAAGGCCGATCAACTTCTCACGATTTCTCAGCCGGCAGCGGGCGCGGGCGATTCCGTCCCGTCCGATACCAGCAAGTCCTGATTCGCAGTTTCCTCCCCACCATCGACGACGAACCGATGACCTCGTTCCTCGCAAAGTCCACGAATTTTGTCTTTCGGCCCCAGCCCGAGTGCCGCGACCGAATGACACACGCCGTAGCGGCGCGTACGCGTGCAGCGCGAGCCGCTCGCCGCACTTCACACAACCTTTTCTCTGCCGGCATTGGTCCGGGGCAAAGTTGCCTCGGCCAGAGCCGGCACGTTTTTGTTCCTCCGTTTCGGAGTTGTCCTATGTCCACACGCAGAACCGGTTTCACGCTCGTAGAGCTCCTGGTGGTCATCGCGATCATCGGCGTGCTCGTCGCCCTGTTATTGCCCGCTGTGCAGGCCGCCCGCGAGGCCGCCCGCCGCTCCTCGTGCAACAACAATCTCAAGCAGATGGCGATTGCGGTCCACAACTATCACGACACTTACGGCATCTTTCCACATGGCGGCGGATTTCAGGGTATCACCTTTTCACAACATGTTCGTTTGTTGCCGTATATCGAGCAGAAGAATGTCTTCGACTTGGTCAACTTCACGGTGAGCCATACCAATGCGCTCAACGATGTACCTCGCAATACCAAGATCGCTACGTTTCTTTGCCCATCGGATCCCGACAAATTGCCCATCTCGTTGGGTGGGCGGAACAACTATTACGCCAACATGGGCACGAACATCATGTATTACCAAACGAACACCAGTCACCCCAATTTCGGTAAGCCCGGCCTCAATGGCGCCTTTACCGACAATCACATCACGACGGGTTTCCGCGATATCCTCGACGGAACGAGCAGCACTGCTTTGTTCTCGGAAAAGAACAAGAGCGATGGCACAAATGGCCTCAGCACGCCGGAAGCGGACACTTTCCGCCCCGGCACCTATCCGGATACGGCGGATGGGGCAATGGCCGATTGCCTGGCCATTGACGTGACGAATCTCAGCATGCAGGGCAACTCCAACGTCGGCGCTCCCTGGATGTCCACGTCGCACTCGGTAACGCAGTATTGGCATGTCCTCCCTCCCAATTCCCGATCCTGCATGTATCCATCCGCGCGCATCGCCACGACCGCCGGCAGCCGTCATCCGGGTGGCGTCATGATGGCGTTGTGCGACGGTTCCGTCCGCTTCGTCCCGCAAACCATCAATATTGCGACTTGGCGAGCGCTCGGCACTCGCGATTCCAAAGAAACCATTCCGGGCGACTACTAATCGCGAACTGGGCATTGATAAAAGGCTAAGTAAGTTTGATGGCTGCTTGCTCGCCATCTTCGGTTTTGCATATCAAGCGGTGCATGGTAATTCGCATTAGTTTCGTAAGTATCGCTGAAAGCTAATTCAGCTGCTGGTTTGTTTTCCTTCCTTACTAAGGTCGTAAAATATGTCTCATCGCCGACAAGGATTCACGCTCGTAGAGCTCCTGGTGGTCATCGCGATCATCGGCGTGCTCGTCGCCCTGTTATTGCCCGCTGTGCAGGCCGCCCGCGAGGCCGCCCGCCGCATTTCATGCAACAACAATCTCAAGCAAATGGCTGTTGCAGTCCACAACTATCACGATACGCACGGCATCTTTCCGCCCGGCAGTTCATCGTCACATTCACAGCACACTCGTATCTTGCCGTACATCGAGCAGAAGAATGTGTACGACTTGGTCAACTTCACGGTTAGCCCCACCAACGCGCTGAACGATGTTCCGCGCAATACCAAGGTCGCTACATTTCTTTGCCCATCCGACCCCGACAAGCTGCCTCTCACCTTGGGGGGCCGAAACAACTATTACGCCAACATGGGCACGAACATCATGTATAGCACGACGGACACCACCCATCCGAACTTCGGCAAACCACCGTTCAACGGAGCGTGGGTTTCCGCCTCGGCCGACCAAATCACGACAGGCTTCCGCGACATTCTGGATGGGACGAGCAGCACCGCCTTGTTCTCTGAAAAGAACAAAAGCGACGGCACCAACGGCCTCAGCACGCCGGAAGCGGACACGTTTCGCCCCGGCACGTATCCCGACACGGCCGATGGGGCGATGGCGGATTGTCTGGCGATCGATGTTAAGGATTTAAGTAAACAGGGGAATTCCAACGTCGGCGCTCCCTGGATGTCAACCTCGCACTCGGTGACCCAGTATTGGCACGTTCTCCCTCCGAACTCTCGGTCGTGTATGTATCCGTCCTTACGAATCGCCACCGCAGCTGGCAGCCGTCATCCAGGTGGCGTCATGATGGCCTTGTGCGACGGTTCCGTCCGCTTCGTTCCGCAAACCATCAATATCGCGACCTGGCGAGCGCTCGGTACTCGCGATTCGAAGGAAACCATCCCAGGCGACTACTAATCGCGATTAGGTAACTGTCAGGAGTCTTACTATGTGTGTATTGTCCCGAGCGCACCAACATTGGTGGGGTGCGCTAGGATTAATGTTTGTCGTTGTGCTAGCGGGTTGTGGTGCGCCATCGGCCCAGGACTTGGCACTCGACAAGGATTCGGCGCGCCAGTCGCTCACGGCATTTCTCGATTGCTGGAAGAACGGTGGTGAGCCGGACTCCCTGAAATCCCTTTCTCCCGCGATCGTCGGCCGCGATACCGACTGGGACAACGGCAAGAAGCTTGTGAAGTACACCCTCGGCGCCGAAACCGACGACGGCACGAACTCGCACATCACCGCTGAGCTAGTCGTGGCGATGGGTAACAACCAATCGACGACGTCGGTGGAATATGTCGTCGGGACCAGCCCCGTGATTACCGTGTTTCGCAACGAATGACAGGTTCATTTTTTCAATCTGGATCGCAACGTATCGTTCTCCATTCTCTCATCCCCTCGCAGTTCTGAAGGAGTCTCGTTCATGCGTATCGCACTTGCCTCGCTAGCGTTCTCCGCCGTTGTCGCGGGCTCGCTCGTCGCCGCCGAACCGGCGACCGAGCCGCGTCCCATTCCGCTGACGCGGCCCGAAATGAAACAGTTTCTGGAAGACATGAAGCAGCGGACCCCGCGCATTCCGCTCCCCGAAATGACCGCGGAAGAAAAGGAACGCTATGGCGACGATGCCAGCCGGGCGTATGAAGGCCGCCTCCGCACGCATTACATGCCGCAAGGTAACGAGCGGTTCAGCTTCAGCGGCGGCCGCAACACCCAAGGGACACAGCCTGGCGCAGCCGGCACGACTCCGCGTACCGAAGGTACTCGCCCGGGCGGCGGTTTTGGCGGGTCCCAGAACGAACCGGGGATGACGCTCGACAACCGCTTTAAGGTTTCGCTCTTCTGGATCGTCTCGCGGACCAATAACTGCCAGTACTGCCTTGGGCATCAGGAATCGAAGCTCCTCAATGCCGGCATGACCGAAGACGAGATTGCCGCCCTCGACAGCGACTGGTCGAAGTTCAACGAGAAGGAGCAAGTCGCCTGGGCATTCGGCCGGAAGTTCACGCTTGAGCCGAACAAGCTCTCGGATGCCGACATTACGGAGCTGAAGAAGCACTTCACCGACCTGCAGATCCTCGAGATGATCATGTCGATGGCGGGAAACAACTCGATTAATCGCTGGAAGGAAGGGGTCGGCGTTCCGCAAGCCAAGTCGTTTGGCAGCTTTGGGCGTGGGGGGAACACGGCTGCGATCACGACCCCAGCCGAGCCGCATAGCTATCTCACTCCGACTTCCGAAGCATTCAAGACGAGTGTGACGAAAGTCGCTCCGTTTTCGGGCAACGTGAAGGGAAAGACCGCCCCCACGCTCTTCACGCGACCTGCGATTGAATCGCGGAGCGAGGCCGAAGCCGCTCTGGCCGAGGCCCGCAAGCGCACGCCCCGCTTGCCGCTGGTGGACGAAGCGAAGGCCCGCGAAATCCTGAGCGAGGACGCCCCGGAAGGGTCGCTGCCGCAATGGATGCGGCTGTTGGCGAACTTTCCGCAGGCCGGCAAGCGGAGCGTGGCCAGCACGCGATTTGCCGACGAGAAAGGTGACCTTTCGCCGCTCGTGAAGGCGCAAGCTGCCTGGGTTATCGCCCGCCAGGATCGCGCGTGGTACGCCCTGGGTCAGTCCTATCGCCGGCTGAAGGAGCTCGGTCAGACCGACGAGCAGATCTTCGCGCTCGACGGCTCGTGGGACGCTCTGCCCGCGAAGGACCGCTCGCTGCTCGTCGTGGCCAAAAAGCTAGCCGCCTGCCCGGTCGTGCTGACCGACGCTGAAGTGGCCGATGCGCTGAAGCTCGCTGGTCCGCGCGACGTGGTGCAGATGGTCAGCTACACGACCAACCGAGCCTCGTTCGACCGCATCACCGAGGCGGCCGGTTTGCAGATCGAGCCGTAGTTTAAAGCTGCGGCTAGAATACAGTGCATATCGCTGGAAACCAGTTTTTGGCTTCCGGCTCGTTCTCATTCGCAAGGTGTCGATCATGACTAGTCGCCGATCTGCGTTCACGCTCGTCGAGCTGCTGGTGGTCATTGCGATCATCGGCGTGCTCGTCGCCCTCTTGTTGCCCGCCGTGCAGGCCGCCCGCGAGGCCGCCCGCCGCACGCAATGCGTCAATAACCTCAAGCAAATCGGCCTCGCCCTGCACAACTATCACGACGTGCATCAGGTGCTCCCCTTTGGCAAAGGGGCCAGCTATGCCGGTTCGCCGGTCTATGCGCGGTGGTCGGCTCACGCGCTGATTCTGCCATTTATTGAACAGTCGAATTTGCAAGGGACGATCAACTTCAATTTCCCGCCTGAAACGCCCGGCATGGAGGGAGTGATCAACTTCATGCCCGCATATCAAACGCCCGGACGCGTCAATTCCGTCCCATCGCGCAGCCGCATTCCGGGCTTTCTGTGCCCGTCCGATATCTCTCCCGCTGGCGATTGGCCCGGCCAGAACAACTACGTGGGGAACCAGGGGAGTTGGCTCTGCGATCGGAGCGACTCTCCCGCCGCCGCGACCGACGTATCGCCCGGCGAAACGCAGCCGGGAATGCTGTACTTCTTGAGCAAGGTTCGCATGGCCGACGTGCTCGACGGCCTGAGCAACACCGTCTTGTTCAGCGAAAAGCTGCGTGGCAATGGGACACCCAAGGCACGGACCGACTTGTTCGTGATCCCGAATCAGACTTCGCTCGACTCGACGTATCAGACATGCACCACGCTCAACACGGCCACGGCCACGCCGCTGACCAGCAAGTGGGGATTTAGCTGGGTGATGGGCGAGAACTGCTGCACGCTCTACAACCACGTTTCGACTCCCAACACGGTCAGTTGCGCCGGCTTCCCGTTTCCGGGAAGTATGACCAACATGTCGATGCAGGTTTCGGCGTCGAGCTATCATCCCGGCGGCGTGAACGTCGCGATGGGAGACGGCAGCATCCGGTTTTGCCCGAACACCGTGACGCTTCAGGTCTGGCGCGCCGTCGGCACGCGGGCTGGCGGCGAAGCGGAGCAACTGCCGTAGAGACGCCGATGCACGCCTCGCGAATCGCGATGTTCACAGCGGCCCTCGCGCTGGGTCTGGCATCGGGGTGCGCGAAGCGTGCCGAGCGCTATACGCCGGAACCGGCGCTCGCCCGGGCGAGCCTGACGACGGCGCTTACGGCCTGGCGCGACGGCAAGGCTGCTGACTCGATTCCTGGTAGCCCGGCGATCCAACTCGTCGATACTTCGCGCCAGCCCGACCGGCAACTGCGGGCGTTCAGCATCCTGAGCGAACAACCAACGGGAGCCCAAGGGCGGACGTTCGTCGTGCGCCTATCGCTGGAGAATCCGCCCGCTGAGGTCCGAGTCCGCTACGTCGTCGTCGGCATCGACCCGATCTGGGTTTTTCATAAGGACGATTACGATCGCCTGGCGCACTGGGAGCATCCGATGGAACCGATCGGTCCGGCCGACGAAGGTGAAGTGAAGGGAGACGATCCCGCGCCGTCAGAGCCGGCAGCCACTTCTGGATCGGTCAAGACTCCGAAAGCGAACCATGTCCGAACCTGACACAATTCGCCCGCTGGACGAACGAGCGGTTTCCGCCCCGCTACCGGCGCGCTCGTGGCTGTGGCAAGCGCTGACGCTCGTCCAGGTGCGCGCTCGGCTGGTGCTGGTGCTTGTCGCCATCGGTCTTCTCGTCGGCTATTGGGACGACCTATCCGCCGGCTGGAGCGCGATCCTGCGGCGCGTAGGACTAGCGTCGGAGCGGCGCTCGGCCGTGTCGCCCGACACGGAGTTTTTCTGCCCGATGGATCCTGGCGTAATCTCTCCGTGGGAGGACGAATGCCCCATCTGCCACATGGCCCTGGTGCGCCGCAAGAAAGGGGAAGCTGTCGTTTTGCCGGAGGGTGTCGTCGCCCGGATGCAGGTTTCGCCCCAGCGACTTCAACTGGCAGGCGTGAAAACGGCAGCCGTCGATTACCGGCCGCTGCATCACGAGATCGTGGCGCTGGGGAAGGTTCTCAAGGCCAGCGATGCAGATACGTCGCGAATAGCCGCCGTCACTGTCGCACGCGAAGATTCTCCGTTCCTTGTGGTTGGCCAGGCGGCCGAAGTCCGATTGTCCAGCGCGGAGGCATCGTTCGTTCGCGGCAAACTGGTCAAGGTGGACACGAGCGATCCGTCGGCAGGTTCGATGCAAGCGGAGGTCGCCATCGACGAACCAGGGACTGCCTGGCAACCGGGCGCATTGGTGACCGCTCTCTTCCACGTCCCCCTGGCCGAGTTCGAGCCGTACCGTTCGCTCGCGCGCGAGCCGCCGCCGCTCCGCAAGGGCGAACCGCGCACCGCCTACATCAGCCGGGAACATCCGGAGATCATCCGCACCAAGACGGGTCGCTGCCCGCTCGACGGCAGCCAACTGGTGGCGACGCCACTGGAGGACAACCAACGGCTGGACTACTGGTGCCCGATGCACCCGGAGGTCTTCTCGCCCGAGGATGGCCACGAGTGCGCGAAGTGCAACGGCATGAAGCTCTTGCCCCGCATCGTCTCGTTTGCCCGCCCCGGCCACGTGCTGGCCGTGCCGGCCGGCGCGGTCATCAACACCGGTCGGCAGCAACTGGTGTACGTCGAAGTGGCCCCCGGAATGCTCGAAGCGTGGCCGGTGCAGCTTGGCTTGCGTGCCGGATCCTACTATCCGGTGCTTTCGGGCCTCAAGGCGGGCGATCGCGTGGTCGCCGCCGGCGCGATGCTGCTCGATGCCGAAACGCGACTTTCGGGACAAGCCTCGACGGCCTATTTCGGCGCGGCTGCACCGGACAAACGCCAACCCTGACGACGCCAATCCTGACACAGCGACGAAATCCGTGATCGAGCGCATCATCGCCATTTCGATCCGCCATCGCTGGCTCGTCATTGCCGCGGCGATCGCACTCGGCGCGTGGGGCGTCTGGTCGGCATTGCGTCTGCCGATCGACGCGATTCCCGACCTGTCGGAAAATCAGGTAATCGTGTTCACCGATTGGCCGGGGCACGGTCCGGCCGAGATCAACGAGCGGGTGACGCTGGCGATCGCCGGTCGCCTCCGTGACATTCCAGGCACTCGGACCGTTCGCACCTCGAGCGACGTGGGATTCTCCAGCATCCATGTCATCTTCGACGACCTGACGGACCAAGGCGCCGCCCGAGGCGCTGTTGCCGAGCGGCTTGTCGGTGTCGAGGGCGAACTTCCGGCGGGTGCAAGGCCGCGACTGACTCCCGACGCAGCCGCCACAGGTCAAATCTTCTGGTACACGCTCGAAGGGGGCGATCTGAATCTGGCGGAGCGGAGAGCGCTGCAAGATTCGCTCGTCGGTCCACGGCTGGCCGACGTCGAGGGAGTCGTCGAGGTTGCGCCGGTCGGCGGATTCACCACCGAAGTTGGGGTCGAAGTCGATCCGCGCGAACTGGTCGCGCGAGGCATCTCGCTGGCGCCGCTGGAAAAATCACTGGCCGCGCTGCCTACAAAGGCTGCAACCACGGCAGAGACGGCTGAATCGGTCGCGGCCATATTCGTGGAGACGAGCAGCGGTGAGAGCATATCGCTCGGGAAACTAGCCACCGTGAGTGAAGTGCCCGCGGTGCGCTACGGCGTGCTGGAGAAGAACGGCAGCGAGGCGGTCGGCGGCGTGGTGCTGATGCGGCGAGGGGAAAACCCGCTCGCGGTGACGCGCCGCATACACGACACGATCATTTCGCTGCAGCCCGAATTGCCCGCTGGCGTCCGCATCGTCACGGGATACGACCGCACGCCCCTCATTCGCGGAGCGATCGGCACCGTGTGGCGAACGCTGCTCGAAGCGACGTTCGTCGCGTGCCTGGCCGTGCTCGTCATCTTGCGGCACGTCCGCAGTTCGCTCGTGATTGCCACGACGCTCCCCATCGCCGTGCTCGCGGCCTTCGCGGGGATGTGGTCGCTGCGGCACTTCGGCTGGCTGGGCCTCGAAACGAACATCATGTCGCTTGCTGGCCTGGCGATCTCGATCGGCGTGCTCGTCGATTCGTCGATCGTGATGACTGAGAACGTCCTGCACCAGTTGCGGCTGCGGTTCGGTGAGCGACCGGTAACAGGTGACGTGAGCGATATCGTGCGCGAAGCCTGTCAGACGGTGGGACGACCGATCTTCTTCTCGGTCGCGATCATGTTGCTTTCCTTTTTGCCCGTGTTCGCTCTCGACGGCTTGGCGGGCAAAATGTTCCGTCCGCTGGCCGCGACGAAGACTCTGGCGATGCTTGCCGCGGCGATCCTGGCGATCACACTCGTGCCGGCCCTGTGCGCCGTGCTCGTGCGCGGCCGAGTCCGCAGCGAAAGCTCGAGCTGGATCATGCGCAGCGTCGCCGGCGTTTATCAGCCGGTGCTCGACAGCCTGCTCGACCGGCCGGGACTCGTCGTCTGGATCATGGGGGCCACGCTCCTCTGCGGACTTGCACCACTGGGAATCGACTGGCTGTGGCGGCTGGCGCTGTTGGTAGTGCTCGTTGGCATGGCAATCGTCGTCCGCGGCTGGAAGCTGCAAGTCGTCTCGATCGGCAGCCTGATGCTGGTCGGGCTCGTCGCACAGCAGCTCTTTCAGCCGCTGCCGCGGGCGTTTCTGGCCCCGCTCGACGAGCAAACCATCATGGACATGCCGATCACCGTTCCGCGAACCACCAATCTGGACGCGGCCGACGACCTCAAGGCCCGCGATATGGTCCTGTGCCGCTTTCCCGAAGTGGAAATGGTGATGGGTAAGGCAGGCAGAGCACTTACGGCGACCGATCCGGCCCCGATCGACATGATCGAAACGATGATCGGCTTTCGACCGCGCGAGGTTTGGCCGCGGCGGAGTCTCGACCGCCAAGCCGCGGAAAGGCAAGCCGACGCCGCCTATCGGGCGCTCGTGACGGCGGGACTGCTGACGCCGGCCAAGGATGCCACCGCTCGGCAATCGCAAATCAACCAGGCAACCGCGAAGTCGATCGAGGATTTCGATCTCCAACTGCGGGAATTTGCCTATCAGCGGCAGCGCGAAGCACTGCGTGAGCTGCGACCGGAGCTCCTTGAGTTAGCGATTGAACGGACGCTCGCCATGGCTCCCTCCAGTCGCCCGCTCCTGCCAGCCGAGCGAACGACCCTTTCGGCAGCCCTCGATGAGCAACTGCCGCCGCTGCTGATGGGCGCGCTCTCGATCGGCGAAGTCGCCGGGATGGTCGATCGCGTCGGCCGCGAGCTTACGCAGGTTGGCGTTTCTCAGACGTTACCAATCAACGCGGTGCTGGTCGATCGTCTGCACGCCGAGCTGGCCTCGCACTTTCGCACCCGGTGGGCCGAACATGTCGCTCAGCTCGACGGCGAACTCGCCGAACGCGGAGCACAGCTCTATACGCGACTCGTGCTTGAGGAGTTGCTGGCGGCCGGCACGATGCCGAATGTCGAGGCGGCCGATGCGCTGCGCGAGGTGCGCCGCTTGCGCAAGAATCCTGGTCCGCAGAATCCCAGTCCAGAGAATCCCAGTCCAGAGAATTCCAGTCCGCAGAATCCTGGTCTGCCCGGCGAGGCGGTTGTGCCGCATCACGGAGTGGCTGCCGCTCCCTTGCCCGATGTGGAGCCCGTTCCGGGCCTGGCCGAGATTCAAGCCGAGCTATCCCGTGACTTTAGCGGCCGCATCGTGCTGCGAAAGAAAGACCGCGTCGAAATCACCGCTCCGGGTGGCGAACTCGATCGTGCCCTGCAAATGCCCGGCTGGGCGAACGTCTGGACGATGCCGATTCAGAATCGCGTCGATATGCTGGCGACCGGTGTGAACACCGACGTCGGCATCTGCGTGCTGGGACCGGATCTGGATACGGTCGTCGAAACGAGCGAACGGATCGCCGCCGTCGTGAAAACACTGCCGGGCGCCAGCGGAGTGGTTGCCGATCCGATTCGCGGCAAGCAGTACCTCGACGTCCGGCTCGACCCCGCCCGAGCTGCGAAACTCGGCGTCGATGTGGATGAGGCCGGAATTTCCATTGCCGCGGCGCTCGGGGGCCACGTCGCGACTCATATCGACTCTCCCGCGGGCAAGCTCCCCGTGCGATTGCGGTTTCCGCGGATCTGGCGCGACGACCGGGACGCGCTCGGCCGAGTGCCGGTCGCCGCCACCACTGCTGCCAAGGAATCTGGCAGTTTTGCCAATCTTGGCCAGGTGGCGTCGCTCGATCTGGTCGAAGGACCAGCCACGATCAAAGGAGAGAAAGGGGAGCTACGAAACTATGTGCGGCTGAATGTGCGCGGTCCGAATGCCGCTGCGTTCGTTGCAGAGGCTCAGCAGATCGTCTCGCACGAAGTAAAGCTGCCGCCCGGAGTGCGACTGGAGTGGACTGGACAATTCGCGCAGCACGAGCGCACGATGGCCCGACTCGCGCTGATCGTCCCCGCCACCATCGCCCTCATTCTAGTGCTCTTGTACTGGACCTATCGCGACCTGGGGGACGCGCTGCTCATGCTGCTCGCCGTGCCCGGGGCCATTGCCGGCGGCGTGCTTTTGCAGTGGCTGCTGGGTGAAACGCTTTCGATCACCGTACTCGTCGGATATCTCGCCTGCTTCGGCATGGCGACGGCAACGGGCGTCATTATGCTCGTGTATTTGCGGGAGGCGGTGGCGCAGGCGGGAGACTTCGAGCATTTGAGCCTGGACGAATTGCGGCAGGCGGTGCTGACCGGTGCGGTGCAGCGGCTGCGGCCGAAACTGCTTACTGAGCTGACCACCATCGTGGGCCTTGCACCGATGCTGTGGGCAACCGGTGTCGGCGCTGAAGTGATTCGTCCGATGGCGGTTCCCGTGCTGGGGGGCATTCTCGTGGCCGATGAGGTCATCGATCTGTTTTTGCCGGTAATGTTTTATTGGGTTCGCCGCCGCCGTCTGTTGGCGCTGCGGACAAGGGAGCAAATCGAGCATGAGTCTGGATTGTCGGCCGCGGCTTGAGCGGCTTAAAAACACGTACTGGTTTAGCCTGTGCCTGATCGGCGCGGCACTGTTGGCTGCGTCCGGATGTGGCGCCAAGACCAACGAGTCGTTCGTGCCGACCAGCGACCACGCCCGATCGAGCGTCGAACGAGTGCTAACGACGTGGCAGGCCGGCGGAGCAGCGGGACGGCTCGAACCGGCGGATGGTGGGCCGGCAATTCAAGCTGTCGATAGCGACTGGATGGCGGGAAAAAAACTGGAGAAGTTCGAAATTACCGGCGAAATGCCGCGGGATTCCGGACCGCGGCGGTTCACCGTTCGACTGACACTCACCGGAGCGGCCGCTCCGATCGAAACCGAATACTACGTCGTCGGCCAGGATCCGCTCTGGGTTTTTCGCGACCGCGATTACATGCAAACGACGACCATGTAATCGGACTTTTTGCGAGGACAATTACGATGGCACACATCAAACTCCCCGAAGGAGAGCCGGGCATCATCGGTCCGCTCTCCGCATATCGTGCGACCGAAAAGCCGCTCGATGATCTGGCGAACGTGCTCATGGTCGGTCCGTCGTCGCTGACGCGGGCCGAACGCGAGATGATTGCGACCTTCGTGTCGTACGGCAACAAGTGCTATTTCTGCACGAATTCGCACGCCGCCGCCGCCCGGCACTTGCTTGGCGACGAGCGGAAACTGATCGACGACATCATGCGCGACCTGGGCACGGCCGAAGTCAGCCGCAAGATGCGGGCGCTGCTCACGATCGCCGACAAGGTCCGTAAGGACCCACGGCAGGTGAGCGAATCGGACGTGGAGCTCGCACGCGACCTCGGCGCCGACGACCAGGCGATTCACGACACGGTGCTGATCGCGGCCATGTTCTGTATGTTCAATCGGTACGTCGATGGTCTGGCCACATTGACGCCCAAGGACCCGAAGGTTTATGACCAAATTGGGGCCCGGATTGCCTCCAAAGGGTATGGCAGCCGCTGGCGGACGGAGCCTGTGCCTGGCGTCGAATCCTGACGCACATCGAATCGGTCGCTGAAGTCGCCAGGCTTCAGGGTTCCTCTTAAGTACAACAGCCCGAACTCTGGCGAGTTCGACTACAAACAGGTGACGCCGTGTCCAGAAATTCGATAGCAGTCGCGATTGCCATTTGTTTGGCGATTCCGCTCGCTGCCCAGGCCGTCGATGACGAGCTGATCAAGATGCTAACGCTCACGCCCGCCCAATACGCCGACGATGCCTCCGCGAACAAAACGGCGGACGAGCTCGAAAAGGCGTACCCCGCGGAGAACCGCCCCGAAGCGGTGAAAATGCTGCTCGACATGCTGCGCCATGCGGACATCGGCCCACAAGCGGGTTGGTTCGGGCCGGCCCAATCGCGCTACACGTGGGAGTGGCTGGCCCAGCGACACGAGCTGGGCGCGGACGCCCAGGAGATTCCCAAGGAGCTGTTCAAGGGTTCGGAGGCGCAGTGGAAGGTGCTCGACCGCGACGGCAGCGGGACGATCACTCCCGACGATCTCGATTGGTCGAGCGGCAATCCGTGGGTGCAGCAGGCGAACATCGTCGGCCGGTTGTTCCGGCGGATCAACGCACCAGGGGATGGCCGGCTGAAGCGGTCGGAGCTCGACACGTTTTTCGATCGGGCGTCCGGCGGCAAGGACCATCTGACGCTGGCCGATCTCCGCTCGGCCCTGCTCGTCGGGAGCGGCGCTCCCGCAGACGCACCCTCGCGCGAGGTGCTCATTCGGGGCTTTGTCTCGGGCGAAGTCGGCTCGATGCACGAAGGGGCCCGCCCCGGTACGCCGGCGCCGGACTTCACGCTGCAATCGCCCGACGGCACGAAGACGCACCAACTTTCCAAGCTCATCGGGAACAAGCCCGTCGTGCTGGTGTTCGGCAATTTCACGTGCGGCCCGTTCCGAGGATTCTTTCCCGAAGCGAACGACCTGTTCGAGCGGTACAAGGAACACGCCAACTTCCAAATGGTTTATGTCCGCGAGGCCCATCCGCTCGACGGCTGGAAGATGGAGTCGAACACACGGGCCGGCGTCTCCGCCAACCAGCCCAAGTCGCTCTCCGAGCGGACGGCCGTCTGCACGCAGTTCTGCGAGCGGTTGAAACCGACGATGCCGGTGGCCGTCGATGACGTGAACGATGCGGTCGGCCACGCCTATAGCGCGATGCCCGCCCGGCTCTATCTCATCGGCACGGATGGCAAGGTGGCGTATCAAAGCGGCCGCGGCCCGTTCGGCTTCAAAGTGCCGGAGCTGGAGCAGGCACTGGTGATGTCGCTCTTGGAGCTGCCGGCTGAGAAATAGCCGCAGCTTGACACTGCCCCAATCCCGCAGGTCGAATACGCTCCGGAGGGCGACGACATGCGAGCGATTGATAGCGGGGCGGCAGTCCGAATTTTGGTTGGCCTGTGGGCCGGCGTGCTGGTAATGGCGGCAACCGCGGCGGAACCCGCGCGCAAAGCAACCGGGATCGACAAGCGCGAGCTCTGGACCACCGGCAATCTGCACGGCACGCCGGAGCCTCCCAGCCCCTACCAAACGGAAAACGCGTTTCCCAAGGTCCGCTTCGTCGAGCCCCTCTCGGTCGGCGTGGTGCCGGGGACGAATCGCTTTGGCGTCGGTACGCGGCCCGGCAAGATCTACACGTTCGAGATTCGCCCCGACGTCGCAGCCGCCGATCTCTTGCTCGACATTGAGAAATCGACGTACGGCATCGCGTTCCATCCGAAGTTCGCCGAGAACGGTTACCTGTTTGTCACGTACATCGACCCGCCGCTCGGCGAGAAGGGGAGTCGCGTTTCGCGATTCACCGTCCGCAGGAACGACGCGGGGAAGCTCACCTGCGACCGGGCAAGCGAGAAGGTGATTTTCGAGTGGCCCTTCGGCGGTCACAACGGCGGCTGCATCCGCTTCGGATCCGACGGCATGCTTTACCTGGCGACCGGCGACGGCAGCGGCATTGCCGACGGCCTCGAAACGGGACAGAAGATCGACGACGTGCTCGGCTCGATCCTGCGAATCGACGTGGATCGGGAAGATGATGGTCGGGCTTATGCGATTCCCGCCGACAACCCGTTTGTGACGCACGAGGGAGCGCGCGGCGAAATCTGGTCGTTCGGCCATCGCCAAGTCTGGAAGTTCGCCTTCGACCAGCCAACGAAGCAGCTTTGGGCCTGCGAGGTGGGACAGGACCTGTGGGAGATGGTCTATCTGATCCGCCGTGGCGGCAACTACGGCTGGAGCGTCCGCGAAGGGCGACATCCGTTCCGCCCGCAGCGGCCGACCGGCCCCGCCCCGATCGAGGAGCCGATCGCCGAGCAGCCGCACAGCGACTTCCGGTCGATCACCGGCGGCTACGTCTATCGCGGCAGCCAGCGGCCGGAGCTCGCAGGGGCGTACATCTACGGCGACTACGACAGCGGCAAGCTTTGGATGCTGCGCTACGACGGACCAGCCGACGGACGCGGCGGACGCGTGACCGAGCATCGCGAACTGGCAGACACGCAGCTTCGCGTTGTTGAGTTCGCGCAAGATCCGGCGGGCGAAGTGTACGTGGTGGACTTCGTCGGCGGTGGCTTTCACAAGCTCGTGCCCGCACCGTCAGCTGACCCGACGAAGCCCTTCCCGCAGAAGCTCAGTCAGACGGGCTTGTTTTCTTCGACGAAGGACCACACGCCCGCCAAGGGGCTGATTCCCTATTCGGTAAACGCACAGCTTTGGTCCGACGGGGCCGAGAAGGAACGGTTCCTGGCCCTGCCCGGCGATTCACAGATCGAGCTCGACGACGTCTTCTATCCGCACGGACCCGAATATCCCGATCCTGGCTGGCGGTTCCCCGACGGTACGGCCCTCGTCAAGACATTTTCGCTCGACCTGAAGGCGGGCGATCCCGCCAGCCGGCGGCGGCTGGAAACGCGCGTGCTGCAATACCGTAAGATGCCAGGCAACGACGATGAGTACGGAGCGCAGTTCTGGTTTGGTTACACGTATGTCTGGAACGACGAGCAGACCGACGCGGAGTTGCTCGGACCGACGGGGCTCGACCGCGAGTTCGCCATTGCCGACAAGTCGCTGCCGGAAGGGAAACGAACGGTGAATTGGCGGTTTCCCAGCCGGAGCGAGTGTGCGCTCTGCCACACGATGGCTGCGAAGTACGCCCTGGGTGTCACGACGCTACAACTCAACAAGGACCATCTGTATCACGGTGCCAGCGGCGAAGAAGTCATCGCGAACCAACTCACAACGCTCGAACACCTGGGTGTCTTTACCGCGCCGCTTCCCAAGCGACCGGAGGAGCTGCCACGACTGGCCGACTATCACGACCCGAAGCAAGACCTGCACCTGCGTGCCCGGTCGTACCTGCATGCCAACTGTGCCCATTGCCATCGCAAGTGGGGAGGCGGCAATGCGGAGTTTGAATTGCATGCCAGTTCGCCGCTCTCGACGCTCGGCGTTGTGAACACGCCGGCCGGCCAAGGGACGTTCAACCTGTCCGATCCGAAGGTGCTCGTTCCCGGCGATCCGGCTCGCTCGCTCGTGCTGCACCGGATGGAACTGACAGGCCTGGGGCGCATGCCGCACGTCGCCTCGCGCGTCGTCGATCGGCAGGGCGTGGACCTCGTGCGCGAGTGGCTGACGGCACTGCGTGACGAGCAGCTTTTGGCCCAGCCCGGCGCGATCCATCCCCGGCTGCCGAAGTAACTTGGCAGTCAAACGACACCCGGCAAACCATTCCTCCGAGTAAAATACAATGGCGTCGGAATTGGGAGGTAATCATGTTTCTTAGTCGTCGTGACATGCTGTGCCGGGCGGGAACGGGCCTGGGGTTGCTTGGTCTTTCGTCACTATTTGCCGAGGGGAATCTGCAGGCGGCGCCGGAAGGTGCGGGTCCGCTCGCGCCCAAGCGGCCGCACTTTGCGGGGCGGGCCAAGCGGGTGATTCATTTCTTCTGCAACGGCGGGCCGTCGCACGTCGATACGTTCGACCCCAAGCCCGCCCTGGCCAAGTATGCCGGCCAGCCGCTCCCCGCGACGCTGCTCACCGAGCGAAAGACGGGGGCGGCGTTCCCCTCGCCGTTCAAGTTCGAGAAGCACGGCGAGAGCGGCCTGGAAATCAGCGAGGTGTTTGCCAAGACCGCCGCACATGCCGACAAGCTCGCGGTTATCCGCTCGATGTATGCCCACGTGCCGAACCACGAGCCGTCGCTGATGCTGATGAACTGCGGCGATTCGGTGCAGGCCCGGCCGAGCATGGGGGCCTGGGTGCTGTACGGCCTGGGGGCCGAGAATCAGAACCTGCCGGGCTTCATCGCGATGGTTCCCGGCGGCATGCCGATCAAGGACTCGGAGAATTGGCAATCGGCGTTCCTGCCAGGGGCGTTTCAGGGGACGTTCATCGACAGCAAGCACGAGGAGCCGGGCAAGCTGATCGAGAACATCGCGCACCCGCACGCGACGACGGCCATGCAGCGGCGGCAGCTCGACCTGCTGGCCAAACTGAATGCCGAGCACAAAGCGACGCGGACCGACGATCGGCTGGAGGCGCGGATCGCGGCGTTCGAGCTGGCGTTTCGGATGCAAACCGAGGCGGCCGAGGCGTTCGACCTGTCGCGCGAGACGCAAGAGGTCCGCGACCTCTACGGCAGCGGCGTGCATGGGCGGCAAACGCTCATCGCCCGGCGGCTCTTGGAGCGCGGAGTACGCTACGTGCAATTGTGGCACGGCGCCGGCCAGCCCTGGGACAACCACGACAACATCGAAGCAAATCACAAGAAGCTCGCTGCCGAGATCGATCAGCCGATTGCGGCGCTGCTGACGGACCTGTCGCGGCTGGGGATGCTCGACGACACGCTGGTCATTTGGGGAGGCGAGT